>NZ_RCWA01000015.1 GCF_018448905.1 Photorhabdus heterorhabditis
TCAAACTGGCTCAGTGGTTCGCCAGCTCGAAAACCTGTCATTGCTGCGGTCACAAAATGCCGGATATGCCGCTGCATAAGCGGATCTGGCAATGCCCTTTCTGTCGAGTCGAACATGACCGCGATATTAATGCGGCGATCAACATCCAGGGCAAGGGCATAACAGTATTACAGGCGGCGGGACTCGTCGTTTCTGCCCACGGAGGCCTGCGTAAATCCGTTGCACCAACGGTTGCGGCCTGAGAAGTGGGAAGCCTCGCCGTTTTTTACGGCGGGGAGCAGTCACTTGCGTTATATCGTTACCTCAAATGAGAAAACAACAAAAAAAAGTCCAACTTTGACAGGAAGAATCAATATCTATCTTTATTATAGGAGTCACTGATGCAAGAGGAACCCAATGCCAAAGTACTGTTGGCCGCTGAGATAGCTATTAAGGATAGCGATCACAGATTACAGTTATTGCAGGAGATGTGGCAATCCCTTGGTGTTAACCCCAATGTGGGGGCTGAGCTGTTTGGTCATACTGATCTTGCTCTAGTTCAGAGTGCTGAGCAGGAGCTAGTGACAGAAGTTAATCGCTTACGGAACAGTCATCTCCACTCTTTGGAAGAAGGAAAGCGTCTCCGTCGTCCGCCTCGTATGCGCGGCATCATAATATAAGGATTCAACGGTGGATATTAGCTCTTATCGTAGTAACTTACAGCTTTCCCTGGCAGAGTTGGATAAGGTTTCGCTGAAAGATCTGCAAGATTCTAAATCTGTGGCGCTTAATCAACTGGTTTCGCTTATCCGTGATAAAGATATCAAGATTGCAGTAAAAGATGATCCTGCTTATGTAGGGGTTATTACTGACGATGAAGAGCGCCTAAAAAAAATGGTTATTCATTTTCTAGAGACGGAGGATGCTGCTGCTGTTAAGAAAGGGTATCTGGCTAGCGGGATAGAAAATGGGATCGAAAGTATTAAATCTCTCTTGAATGATACTTATAGAAAAGATGCGCAAGGTAAGCCGACGACTGAATTAAAAACCCACTGGGATCTAAGAGAATTTTTGGCTACAGCGCATTTTAAATTACCACAGAATCGCCTTGATGATGCTGTAATTAATATATTTGCTTCTGTCATGTTAGGTCATGATGAAAAACGACAACTACTGCGTAATGAGCTTACAGCACTGACTGCGGAGCTGAAGATTTACAGCGTTATTCAATCGGAAATTAATGCGAAATTATCAGCTAAGGAAGAGAGCAATCAGAAACTTTCTATTGATGGCAGTAATTCTTTCAACTTGCTGGATTATAAAAAGTATGGTTTTGACAATGATGATGCTTTTAGGAAGAGTGCTGAATATCAATTATTGAATAAGATATCTTCTGACTCAACACACATATCTATTAAGACATTTTTGGAAAGTCCTAACAAGCAGAGTGGTGCAATGGCAGGTCTGGATAATTTATATAAATATGAAAAAGATAATAACCGTCTGGCCAATTTTTCTACTTCAGTCAACGACCGCGTAAGTCCATTAAACAATTCTGTCCAAGAAAAAACGACTCGGCTAAATGATATTAGTTCTCGTTATAATGCCGCTATTGAAGCGTTAAATCGTTTTATCCAGAAGTATGACAGTGTTATGCGCAGCATTCTCGGCGCAATTTAAGGAGTGATTATGGAGCACCAAGAAACATTTACGACTTCTGACCAATATGCACAAGAATTGGAGGCTTTTCTTCATGATGGTGGCACTCTTGCCATGTTGAAGGATGTCTCCAGTGATACGCTTGAACAACTTTATTCATTAGCATTCAACCAGTATCAATCAGGTAAATGGCAGGATGCGAATAAAATATTTCAGGCTTTATGCATGCTAGATCACTATGATGCTCGCTTTTTCCTTGGATTGGGTGCATGCCGCCAAGCAATGGGGCAATTGGAACAGGCGATTCAAAGCTATAGCTATGGAGCAATGCTTGATATTAATGAACCTCGTTTTCCATTTCATGCTGCTGAATGCCTCCTGCAATTAGGAGAACTCGATGGGGCAGAGAGTGGTTTCTACTCGGCCCAACAGCTTGCGGTAGTTTTACCGGAACACGCTGCTTTAGCTGCTAGTTGCACGGCAATGTTAGAAGCCATAACAATAAAAAGGAATCAGGAAGATGGATCTGATAGTAAATAAACCCCAGGTTCTTCCAGTACAGAATGATGCTTTGGTTAATAATGTCTCGGCGACTACGTCTTCTAAGGAGGATCGCGTTACATTGAGCCAGGCTGGTGACCAACCATCTAATTCTAATGTGGTTAGGTCAATAAGAGTATCATTGCCGGTACCATTGGCAGTGAGTAATACTCTCCTCGATGTTCAGCAACAAGAAGAAGTTGCTCATCTGCTTGAATCGGTTACTCAAGGAACGAAGCTGGCAGTCGGGGTAATTTCTCGGTTGGCTTCTCTGAATATATCTTCACCTGCGGCATTCGAAATTGAACTGGGCAAACTGACCAGTGAGATCGAACATAATCAAACGGATCTTAGGCTCCAGGATATCCAGCGAGCACGTCAGCAAAGTTTGCAGAAAATGGATGAGAACCAGCATAAGCTCAAAGAGGCAGAAAATTCAGCTAAAGAGGCACAGAAATCTGGACTGTTTTCTAAAATCTTTGGTTGGATCAGTGCGATTGCTTCAATTGTGGTCGGAGCAATCATGGTTGCTAGCGGTGTTGGTGCGGTAGCAGGTGCTTTGCTGATTGCCGGAGGGGTACTTGGCGTAGTATCGCAGGGACTGCAACAAGCAGCTCAGGACGGTTTAATTAGTAAAGAAACCATGAAATGGTTGGGGCCAGTAATAACTGTACTTGAGGTTACGATGGCTGTGGTGGCAGCGGCGGTCAGTTTTGGCGGTTCAGCCGCTGGAATGCTCGCTAAAATGGGAGCCAAGATTGGCGGTAAAGTCGCTGAAATGACGGCTAAGGTAGCAACAAAGGTTACAGAGTTTACTGCAAAAATGGCCGGTACAGCAGCTAATACTCTGTCTCGTAGCGTGAAAGTAGGTATACAGGTGAGTGACATGACGGTTAATTTCGCTAATGGTGCTGTTCAAACCGCCAATTCTGCTTTCCAGAGCAAAGCAGCTAATCGGCAAGTTGATGTGCTACTTTCACGTAGCGAATTGACGGCATTCCAGGCTGTCATGGACAGGCTTAAAGAAGAGTTGTCCCAGATGGTGGAGTCTTTCCAACATGTGATGGAAATGGTTTCCCAGATGCTTAATGCCAGAGGGGAAATGATGAACAATCTTGCCAGTCGGCCACGTGAAATTTAGGGAATAACAAGATGAGTTTTATTGATAGCGTTAACGGTCATCAGTCGATTACTTTTAGTAGCAGTGCTGATGTTATGGTTGATAAAAGTGCTGAGGCAACAATACATGCTGCGGCTGTTCAACAGCAGGGAAAGACTGGATTTATGGATAAAGTTGACTTGATTGCACCGAAGCAGGCTTTGGATCTCAGTCGCTTAGGAAAGATCAGCCAAGAATTAGATAGTACATTGAACACGATATCGTTGCTTTTTGAAATTGCCAGGAAGATGCGTGAATTGGGTATCTTGCAGCGTGATACGGAAAACAAGGCGGCTATTGGTGCTCAGAAGTTACAAGTGAATGAAATGCGCCATGCTGCTATGTTGGTAATTGCTGTGGCGGTTGTTTCTGGTGTGATGACGTTTTTTTCAGCTCTGATGGGAGCCTTTTCGGCTGTTAAAAGTAGTCAGGTGGTTAAGCAGCAGAAAACGTTAGAAAATAATATTGCTGGCCGTAATGAATTGATTGACCTTAAGTTGCAACAGCTAGGGAAAAATGGAGATGTGGATCGGGCTGCGGTTAGTAAGGTATGGGCCAAAGAACAGCTTGCTGATGAAAATGCCCTGAAATCGCTGACTAGAGTGTTTGATAGTCTTAACAGCAAACAGCAGATCTTCAGTTTAGTGATGAACTCGTTATCAAGTATGTCTAATAATTCAGTGCAAGTAGAGCAAGGGCTTTCTCAGGCTAGAGCCAAGGAACATGAAGTGGATGCCTCTGTGGCTCAACATGAAAAACAAAAAAGTGAAGATCAGATTTCATTGAATAACAATTTCATGAGAGATGTTTTGCAATTGTTGCAACAACTTTCTCAGAGTTATAACCAAGCATGGCGTGCGGCGGCTGGTGTGGTGTAACGAGGTAGTAACTGTTTGTATAAGCTTGAACGCATCGAAAGGTGCGCTCTTATTGATAGATGGCTGCTATTGATTTTGTTTTTAAAATTCGTGGGTTATCACTAAAAGCATAAAGGGGTGAAAATATTGAATCATGATATCCGGTCTTTAGCTATGATCGGTATTTGGCTTTTTGATAACGATCCGAGTGACTTTTTTATTAAAAGAACTGCCTTTGAGTGACAGAGGCATGAAAGATGATGGTAGTAAACTAACTCCCTTTTCTCGGGAGTCACCCGTTTGCTCAACTGCGTGGTAACTTCAAGTTTGCTTGATTTCCTTCTCTGTAGGAGTGAACCATGGATGTGATAACCATCATCAACCAAGTTTTGGCTGAATTTGCCACCAAATTCGGCTTGCCACACTTAGCTTTAAATCATGAAGGTGTGGCCGCTCTCTGTTTTGATGAGCACCTTCACCTCTCTTTGATCTTAATTCCCGAACGTGATCAGCTAATTTTACAAATAGATATAGCTGATATCACTGCGGTTGGTGAGGGAATTTTCCGCCAACTGACCAGTTTTAATCGCCATTGGTATCAGTTTGATCTTCACTTTGGTTTTGATGAGTCAACTCTGATGGTGCAGCTTTATCGGCAAATGTCAGCCAGTCAGTTGAATCTGGCTACTTTTGAGGCAAGCCTTTCGAGTATGTTGGATCATGCTGAGTTTTGGCAGGAATTATTGCAAGCTCAGTTTCCAACTGAGACTCAGCAGAACAAATCTTTGGGAATGCGAGTATGAAAATTGAAAATTCGTTACCCATTCATTTAACAAATGTGTCTCATGAAAATGATAGCTTTTGCTGTGGTCGTAGGGTTACGTCAGGGAGTGTACCGCAAAATATTCATGAACCGCTTTCTGTAGTTTTGAGTAGAGGTCTTGTAATAGAGCTAGAACATGAGACAGCATTGCAACGTTTGTTAGATAGGCAGCATACACCGTTGTCACAACGTCGGATCAGTTTGTTATGACCCAAAAGGGGTTGATATTGTGGTGTTTGCTGATTACCGGGTGTGTAAGTAACATAACAGATAATGGAACATCACAGTTGATTGAGGGGGATGTGACTATGCCGGTTCCTCTGTCCAAAACTGCAAATGTTGAACTATCGTTGCTTGCTGTCGTTGATGGGAAAGTGCTGACCGTTGGCGAGATGTGTTATCGCTTGGATATGTTACCTTTGACTTTTTCCATGCGTTTGGGTCCATTACCGTTTTCTCATGAAAATTTGTTCTTGCGAACTTATTTACGTTGGGATGACAAACGAGCGGTACAGGCAAAGAATCAACAACGGATCGTTGCAGGAAAAAAAGTCGTAGTGCAATTATTTCCCTTACCGTGTTATCCAGAATGTTTATAAGATTGGGTAGTAAGTACTTCGAGAACAATAAATAGGGAAATATATTTATTTATAGGTTTTCAAATGCTATTTAATTTATATTATATTTAATGATCTCATGGAATGTTTTATTATCTTAATTATATAATTCAATAAACTTCAGATATATTAAAAGTCCATGATATATATGGAATTTTTATTTTTACAACG
Source organism: Photorhabdus heterorhabditis (assembly GCF_018448905.1). Classification (GTDB taxonomy): domain Bacteria; phylum Pseudomonadota; class Gammaproteobacteria; order Enterobacterales; family Enterobacteriaceae; genus Photorhabdus; species Photorhabdus heterorhabditis. The sequence continues at coordinate 5,806 of NZ_RCWA01000015.1, forward strand.
ACACATTTTCATTATCCTTATCCCATTATTTATATAGTAGACGATAGAAAATTAGTCTGGTTTGTTTGATATGAATATACTGATATACCCAACAACTACATTGATAATAGATAATCATGTGATTCATAAAAGTCATTAGATTGAGATATGACTGTACAATTATTTCTAATTTATATTGATATATGTGCTGATTGATTTATCACTGGATAAATGAAATTGAATTACAGTGGTTATCGTTGTATGTAATGATGGTGTGTACTTTTCTATCCTTAAATTTATAGTATCATTATCGTACTTAATTAATGCTAATTTTAATAAAATTATCCATTCCTATCTATAAATAGCTTTTAAGATACTGTATGGTAGATAAATAGCGACAAGAAAAGGCTTGTTTTATTATGAAATTAATATTTCTATTAAAATCTACTATTTCTTCAAAAGGGTTATAAATGTCTCAGTTTGAAATCAGCATCATTATTCCTATCTTCAATGAAGAAAACAATATAGTCTATTTGTTGGATTCAATATCTTCACAAGAAAATATTAACTTTGAGGTCATCATTATCAATGATGGCTCCACCGATAATAGTTTAAAAGTGCTGGAAGAATATAAAAATAGAGATAATAGAATACGAATTATTAATCAAGAAAACCGGGGAGTGTCAATAGCCAGAAATCATGGTATAGAATATGCGAGAGGAGAGTGGGTTTTATTTGTTGATAGTGATGATTGGTTAAAACCGCAAATTTTGAAAAAATGGCTTGATCAGGCTATTGCACAAAGACTAGATGTTCTCATTGGTAATGGTGTCAGTTTTACAGAAAACCCATTATCACCAGATAATAAAAAAGTAACACATAAACAGCCTCATGGTAGCGTGTTAACCGGTAAAGAGTGGATTGAATATTGTGTTGAGTGTAGGGAATGGCCACATTTTGTTTGGCTACAACTTATTAAAAAGGAGTTGATTCTTGACAACCAATTGAGTTTTGCAGAAAACACTTTTCATGAGGATATTTTATGGACTATTAATTGGGCACTTATAGCAAATCGAATTGGCTTCTGTAAGGAACTATTATATTGTTATAGGAATAATCCGAAATCAATAACTCGCTCAACAGAAATTAAAAGATTATATCATCGAGCTGATAGCTATATTACTGTAGTTGATTCAATTATTAAAATTTCAAAAGCAATTAAAGATAAAAAATCGTTAAGGAGGTCACTTAGTCGTCATGCAATAAGAGAGGTTGGAAGTTTTTTTATTTTGTATAGAAAAAAAATACAAGATCCTGCTTTAAAGAAATTGCTTGCTAAACGTTTTGTTCATAAAATTTTTTTGAGTGATTTATTACCTGGTGTACATAATTATCATGAACTATGGTTTATTATACGTTGTAAGTTAATCTTAGTATTAAGGAGTTTCATGAATTAGTGACGACTGTGCCCTGAATGATCTGTTTTTTTAGATTGTGCTCACCTAATGGTTCTATTGCCTGTCTTCTATTTGAATATCTTGTTGTAGTGACTTTGTTTTCGTTGAGCATCCTAAAATAAAATGGATATTAAATCTGTGTCAGGAGGTTGCTTTATGAGGCATAATGTGGCATTTCCCGTTACTTGTATAAGACATTGAATGTACATCTTATAAACATAAGTCGATAACCTATGACTAAATTGACAATTTAGGTAATTATAATTTAGATTAAAAAAGATAATTAAATAATGCCGAAAATGGATAATGTGAATAATGTTTTTATTTTGAATTCTTATTTAAATAATTGTTTTTTTAAATGTTATCTGAAATTTACTTTTAGTGCTATTTCAATGATGAAAATCAATCGTGATATAGACAATAAAACCTAAATGTGACAATTTATTGTAGGTCTTGAGTTTTCGTTATTTAATCTTTCTACTGAGAATAGGATTATGAGTCAATTTTATTGCAATGACATAAAAATAGATTACAATGATAGTGGTATTGGCCCTATTACATTATTACTCCTTCCTGGATGGTGTGAACCTAAAACGGTTTTTATCCCATTTGAAGCGTTGGCTTCGGAAACTTTCAGAATTATTAGCTTGGATTGGCGTAATCACGGACTATCTTCACAATCTGTATTGCCATTAACTCCAGAAATATTGTTAAATGATATTGTTTCGCTAATTAACTCATTAGAAATAGAGCAATTTATACCAGTTTCGGTTGCTCACGCTAGCTGGATTGCTGCTGATATAGCAGAGATAATGCCAGAGAGAGTCTCTGCACTCGTATTTCTTGATTGGATTATGACTAATCCTGATCCTGCATTCTTTCAAGCAATTAACTATATACAAGATCCTGAAAATTGGGTTTCAGCAAGGAATTCTTTATTTAATTCCTGGATGGGAGGAGGGAATAATAAAATTGTTGGAGATCATTTAGTTAAAGAAATGTCACAAGTGGGTTTTACTGTGTGGGAAGCGGCGGGAAAGGCGATAGCGGGGGCATATAACAAATATGGTTCTCCTCTGGATAGATTAAAACTGTTATCGGGGCGTCATCAATGTATTCATATTTATTCTTTAGATAGACGAGGCCATTATTTGCTTGAGCAGCAAAAATTTTCTCACGAGAACTCTTTTTTCCAGGTTAAGCGATTGGAAAGTGCCAGAACACATTTGGGTATACTTGAGCAACCTGAAGAGGTTTATCGCACCTTAAAAAGGTTTATATTAAAAGAATAGAGGAGACAGATCTGTGTTAGTACTTATCTTGTTTTCAAATGAATTGATAAAAGTGGGATCATTATAACAAGATAGCAATGTATTATAGCGTTTAAGCACAGCACAGCACAGATAATGATTACTTTAAAGTGGATAGTTCAAGACAAGATAATAATATCTTGCCGTTTAATTCAGTAATACGGTATCAGAAAATTAGAAAATACACTGTGAGTTGGGTTTTCACGGAAAATATAATACTGATTATCAGTAGAAATATTATTTTGGGGGAATAATAAAAGTTCCAATTAATTATATACCCTGTGGATTTCAAGATGGATCGCGACGAATCCCCGGGAGTATAGATAACTATGTGATCTGAGTGACCGGGGTGAGCGAGTGCAGCCAATAAAGGGGCAACTTGAAAGATAACGGGTATATATTCATCCATCATTCTAGTTTTCTTATCCATAATGACACATCACTGGGGGTTGCTGATGAGTGCGGTATTATACTAAATGTAAGTAATCACCTAACAAAATTTAAGGCTGCGCTATGTGTGGCCTTTTCTTATTCTACTGATTTCGCAGTATTCCTATTAACTCAAATTTAAGGCTACACGGCAGCCTATGGATTCCCATTGTATGAATGGGAGTGAAGGATGAAATACATGGATAAACAGCCTGACATCTGGATGCAGCTATGGTTATGGCTGCTGTCAGTCAAAGAACAAGGTATAGGTGCGGCACTGGCTGCTGCAATGGCTTATCTCAGAGGTCGATATAACGGCGGTAAATTCTGGACGACAATTATGGACGCCATTATGTGCGCCATGATTGCCTGGTTTATCCGTGATGTATTGGATTTTTTTGGTATGAGTACGGATTTGGCTTACATAGGCAGTGTCATTATTGGTTATCTGGGAACTGATTATTTTGGTCAGATCCTAAGAAAAGTTGTTAATAATAAAACAGGTAACAAACAGTAGGAGCAGATTATGAGCAGAGGTATTCGAAACAATAACCCTGGCAATATTCGCTGGGGGGATGATTGGCAAGGTTTGGTGCCTGAATCACAGCGTACCGATAAATCTTTTTGTCAGTTTATCAGTCCTGAATATGGTATTCGGGCAATGATTAAAATTCTGCATAACTATAATAGAAAATATAATCTCAAAACAGTGGGAGGCATCATTTCACGATGGGCCCCTCCCAATGAAAATAATACGGATGGTTATGTTAATCGTGTGTGTAAAGACACTGGGGTTAGTTGCGATCAGGTTATTGATGTGTTTAATAAGATATTTATGATAAAAATTATTAAAGCCATTATTACAGTGGAAAATGGTAGCCAGCCCTATAGCAATGAGGTGATTGATAAAGCCTTTTCACTTTTGTAGGGTGATATTATGAAGTTTAATTCTCATAGTTACACGATCATTGCTCTGGCTCTTGTTTCATTGCTGGCGTATCACTATTACGGTAAGTATACCAAACAGCTTGATGCAACAGTTCAGCTACAGAGTCGGCTGTTGGAGCAACAGAATGAAATTGTCAGTCAGCAGGAGCGGATAAAACGCTTGTCTGAGTTGGATGATAAACATACAAAGGAACTTGCTAATGCGAAATCTGAAATTGACGTTCTTCGTAATAATGTTGCCGCTGGTCGTCTCAGGTTGCGCATCGCGGCAACCTGTAGTCAGAGCGAAACTGGTTCCTCCGGCAGCGTGGGCCATGCAGGAACCCCACGATTTAACCCGGCAGCTGAACAAGATTATTTCGATCTCCGAAGAATGATTGTTGAGAATGAGAAACAAACTAAATACTTGCAGGACTACATCAAAACTCAGTGTCAGTAGCTGAGTTTTGATAATGTTGCTGTGAAACAACGTAGATATTGGGTTGGTTATCAGGGAAGTATGCTGAAGTTGATTTATACCTGTTATCTTTCAAGTTGCCTCTTGGTTGGCTGCACTCACTCACCCCGGTCACAGAGTTATCTATGCTCCCGGGGATTCGCTCCCTTGCCGCCGCGATGCAAATTGAAATCTATTGGGTATAGAATCAAACAGGGGATGCCGTGTTTTGTAACACAACCCGATAACCATCAATATCTTCAAACGTTTTACCTTGAACATCCCAATATGGGTTGTAAGAAGGGACATCAATGAAACCAGCGGTTTTCATTAATGATGTTTGATGTAACCACTCTGAATGGCTTGGTATATAGAAGGCCAGTAAATTATCCTGTGTCGGCGCTCTGCCTACCGTTGTGCCGCGATGATGTGTAAATTCGAGGTGCCAAAGATGATTTGGGTGTCCCAGCATAACGCCGTCGAAGTTTTCATGATTTTTAAATTTAGCTAAAACAATAAATCCTAAACCTTGGCAGTACATTTCAACGATCTGATTTAGGTTATCTGTTGGCCTGGCTATCCTTAGGATGGTTGATTTGTTCATGATGGTTCCGGTTGGTAAATTTTTTATTGGATTTGTTCAACTTACAGATTTTTTGTCTCTACTCTATATAAAACAGCCAACATAGTAGTTGAGAGCCGCGAAAATACAAAATGGTAAACTTAAAGAAACCAGAGTAGTTTGAAATTTTGATAAAATATACTTAAGTTTATTATTTTTAATATGTAAAATATAGTAATGTTATTATTTGTTTTTTGTTAATTTATTGTTTTGTGTTTGTGCTTTTTTGGCAAGTTTATGGTCTACCTTTTGGCTTATTACCATAGTATGAATTATAAAATCATTTACTAATTAAGCATTGATTTTGATATAAGTAGAAATGTATTTTTCTAGCAATGTGATCATAAATATGCATTTAGTTTCAACAAGTTCTGGTGATATTTTCTCTTTCCTGTATCAGGGATATTCAACTCTTACTTTCTATTTGCAACAATATCTTGCAAAATACATTTTATAATTAAATAGTTTGTGATTATATTATTTGTTTGATTTATTTTCTATTTAGTAGCCGGAGCTTATCAAAGGTACTAAGCTGATTTTGATTGTTTTTACAAAGTGATACGATCAATGGCTCAATATGCTATGATACTTAAACAAAATTTTTATATTATATTATATCTTATTATATTATAATCTTACTTTCTTAAGGAGATTATAATTAATACTGTTTGTGTATTTTTTGTTTATTATTTTTTAAGGATAAAAGTCTGATGAATATAAAGGAATTAATTATAGTTCAAGCGTTGTCTTGTTCTATGTTATTAGGTGGTTGTACGGTTGCTCCTGGGAGCGGCCTTCCTATTTATAATAAAGAAATAATCAATGATAATGATAGTAACTATGACATTAATAATTTGGTAAATGTTTATCCGGTGACACCGCAGTTAATTGAAAAATTGCGGGTGAATTCTGCTATTGCTCGTCCAAATCCTGAACTAGATAAAGAATTGCAGCAATATGAATATTGTATTGGTGTGGGTGATGTAATCATGGTTACTGTCTGGGATCATCCTGAACTAACAACGCCTGCGGGGCAATATCGCAGTGCTAGTGATACCGGTAACTGGGTACATTCTGATGGAACAATTTTTTACCCATATATTGGCAGATTGTATGTAAAGGGGAAAACAGTTACTCAGGTGCGTACCATGATTACGAATAAGTTATCAAAGTATATCGAATCACCTCAGGTCGATGTCAATGTTGCTGCTTTCCGTTCACAAAAAGCTTATGTAACCGGTGAAGTTGTTAGGTCAGATCAACAGGCTATCACTAATGTTCCTTTAACTGTGATTGATGCGATTAACCATGCCGGCGGTTTGACTGAAAATGCTGACTGGAAGAGAGCTGTTTTAACTCATAAAGGAAAAGAAACAGTCATTTCTCTTCAAGATTTAATGCAAAACGGGGATCTAAAGCAGAATCGTCTGCTCTATTCCGGTGATATTTTATATATTCCTCGTAATGATGATTTGAAAGTGTTTGTTATGGGAGAAGTGAAAAAGCAAAGTACTTTACGTATGGACCGTAGTGGAATGACCTTGACCGAGGCATTAGGTAATGCTGAAGGTATAGATCAATTATCAAGCGATGCCAGTGGCATTTTTGTGATTCGTTCATTGCGCAATACACCTGATAAGAGTGGGAAAATAGCAAATATCTATCAGCTCAATGCGAAGGATGCGACAACGTTAATCTTGGGAACTGAGTTTAATTTGCAACCTTATGATATTGTTTATGTTACCAGTGCACCAATTGTTCGCTGGAATCGGGTTATTAGTCAACTGGTGCCAACAATATCAAGCATTAACAGTTTGACAGAAACAACCAAGTGGATTCGTAAGTGGCCTAATTGATGTTTAATTCTATTTTGATTGTTTGTGTAGGTAACATTTGTCGATCTCCAACAGGAGAGCGTTTATTGAGGCGGTTATTCCCTCAGAAAGAGATTTATTCTGCGGGAATATCAGCTCTGATTGGTAAACCTGCACATGAGCTTTCTAGTAAAGTTGCTGCTAGACATGGATTGTCTCTAGGAGGACATACAGCTCGTCAATTAACCAGTGAGTTATGTCAGCAGTCAAATCTGATTCTGGTTATGGAAAAAAAACATATTGAGGCGGTAAATAGAGTTAACTTGGGAGCAAGAGGGAAGACAATGCTCTTAGGCCATTGGCTAAGTGAAATGGAGATTCCTGATCCTTATAAATCTGATACCGAGGTTTATGAATATGTATATCAATTATTATTTAAAAGCGCTAATAGTTGGTTAGGGAAATTATAACTTATAAGTGTCCTTTGATTTTTGTTTTTTATTTTTTATTACTTCTTAATAAGCAATTATAGGCTTTTTATGACTACATCAGATAAATCAAGTCACACTCATACGGATAGTGATGAAATTGATTTAGGCCGTCTTCTTAGTGCCTTATTCGATTATCGCTGGATTATTGGCGGAGTCACTCTATTATTCACTGTTATTGGTCTTTGTTATGCCTTGATTGCTACACCGGTATACAAAGCGAATGCTTTATTGCAGGTTGAAAAGAAAAGTAGTGCGTTGTCTTTAGTCGGGGACATGACGGATATGCTATCTGGAAGGCCGTCAGATACAGCAGCAGAATTAGAGCTGTTAGTTTCCCGGATGATAATAGGAAAAACAGTAAGAGATTTGGATCTGGATGTTCAGGTTGAAGCTGATTATTTTCCTGTGGTAGGTAAAGGTATTGCTCGTCTTCGTGGTATGCCAAAGCCTAACATTGTTATTAAAAATTTTACTGTATCGTCACATAATATTAACAAGGCTGTGAAAATATATGTTGATGATTCAGAACATTATCGATTGGAATTCGACGGTCAGGTTTTTAACGGGCAAGTTAATAAGGTATTTGATGCTGATGGTATAAATTTGCTTATATCAAATATCTCGGCTCCTCCCGGACAAAGTTTTACATTGGTTAAAAAGGCCCAGTTAAATGTAATTCGTGGGTTGCAACAATCTTTGCGGGTAACGGAGAAAGGAAATAATACCGGTATTATTTCGCTTGAAATAGAAGGTGATGATCGTGCAAGGATAAAACTGATACTTGATAGTATCAGTAAAAATTACTTGCGACAGAATGTGACAAGGAAGACCGAAGAAGCTGAGAGTAGTCTTAATTTCTTAAAGAATCATTTACCTAAAGTTAAAATGGCGCTCAATCGCTCCGAAGAGTTGCTTAATCAATATCGTCAAGCTAATGAATCTATTGATTTATCGCTTGAAGCAAAATCTGCTCTGGAGACATTGGTCCAGATTGAAAAACAGCTTAATGAACTGACTTTCAAAGAAGCTGAGTTACAGCAATTGTATACCAAACAACATCCTGCTTATGTTGCATTGCTTGATAAACGCAAGACTCTGGCTGATACCAAAAAAGAGTTGAATCAGTCAATCAAACGGTTACCTAAAACCCAGCAGGAAATTTTACGCTTGACCAGGGATGTCCAGGTTGGGCAAGAAATTTATGTTCAGTTACTTAATAAACAGCAAGAGCTGAACATTCTAAAAGCCGGGACGGTGGGTAATGTACGTATTATTGATGAAGCTGTTGTAGAATCTTCAGCGATAAAACCGAAAAAGTCTTTGATCATTGCTGTTATGATGATGTTAGGGCTTATATTATCAATTGGATTAGTTTTAGTACGCGTATTGTTCCGCAAAGGAATTGAAAGTCCCGAACAGTTGGAAGAAATAGGGATTTCTGTTTATGCGACTATTCCATTATCGGAGACTCAAACTAAGCTTGAGCAGCAACAGAAAAAGAGACCTTATCATCAGAGATTACGGTTATTAGCGATTCATGACCCTACTGACTTGGCGATTGAAGCATTACGTAGTCTTAGAACAACTTTGCATTTTTCAATGATGGAATCTGCAAATAAAATTATTCTTCTTTCTGGTCCTGCTCCTGAATTGGGAAAATCCTTTATTTCAGTAAACCTTGCAGCAGTATTGGCATTAGGTAATAAAAAAGTTCTTTTAATAGATGCGGATATGAGAAGAGGGCATTTACATAAGGTGTTAGAAAGCCCTCAGTCTCCAGGGCTTTCAGAATATCTGGCTGGTCAGAATCAGATAAAAGAGACTATCACCAGAACTTATCTTACTGAGCTTGATTTTGTTAGTCGAGGTACTATTCCGCCTAATCCGTCAGAGTTGCTCATGCATAGTAGGTTTAAGGAGTTATTATCTTGGGCAGAAGAGCATTATGATTATGTCTTGGTAGATACCCCTCCTATTTTGGCTGTAACTGATGCTGCAATCATTGGAAGATATGCCGGAACTTCATTATTAATTGCTCGTTATTATAAAACGCGGGTTAAAGAAGTTGGTGTTGCTATTCGCCGTTTTGAGCAAAATGGCACGCATATTAAAGGCGTATTGTTAAATGCTGTAGAGAAGAATTCGAGTCTCTATTACGGCGGACATTATCAATACAGTTATAAGGATTGATTTGTTTTTCTCCGGCCTTTAGCCGTAGGTCGGAGAAATTTTATCAATGAAATCTTATTTTTTCTGCTTTTTGACTGTGGATAGGTTTACTCAAGGAAGAGGAAAATTGATTATTTTTCCTTTTATTTTTAAGGGATTGTCTCAGAACATCTACTGAACTTTTTCTGTTGCTATTTTATACCTTTACAGTTGCAGAATGTAACTATAAGATGTATTTATTATGTAACTTAATTTCTGGGGAAATCCAATGAGCGGTCTTGTTTGTTACAAACGAATGCCAATCTGGCAGAAAAATACGATTCCTGAAATGTTCACTCAAAGACATAATACTAAAGAGGGTACTTATGCTTGTCTTGAAATCCTTGAGGGTGAGCTGGAGTTTGTTATTTTCGAGGGTGAACAAGAGGAAACAGAATACTTTAATGTGCAAAAACAGCCTCCCATCATTCAGCCACAAGTTTGGCATAAGATTAAATGGGTGAGTGATGATATAAAATGCCAGCTCTCTTTTTTATGTGAACCGCAATATCTGTTTTATAAACAAAATAATCTGTCATTGCCTCACTCTGAAATTAGATATTTGGTAGATATTCTTTCTCCATGTAAGACATTAGATCTGGGATCGGGTCGAGGCCGGAATACTTTCTATCTGGCCGAAAAAGGTTATGATGTTATGGCAATGGATATTAGCCAACAGCATATTGACGCAATTAATTTTATTAAAGAGAAAGAACAGCTGAAAAATATCCGTGCCTCTGTTTATGATATCAATTTGCACAATATTAAAGAGAAATATGATTTAATCATTTCAACTGTGGTGCTGATGTTCCTGCAAAGGGAAAAGATCGCTGATATTATTCTCAATATGCAGGAACAAACGAATGAAAGTGGTGTTAATCTGATTGTGTGTCCGATTAAAACAGATTCTGCACCATATTCATTACTGCCATTTAAATGTTTTCTGGAATCAGGGGAATTGAAAAGTTATTATTCTGACTGGGAAATTATTAAATATAATGAAGACCCAGGATATCTTCATAAAACTGATGAACATGGCAACAGAATAAAATTAAATTTTGCTACGCTTATTGCCAGAAAGCAGTAAAATATTTTAGATGGGCTATTAATTCTATGTTGATAGCATCAGGCAACTTAATGGGTTATTGATTTATTTTCTGAGTTGTAATTTTGGATATATGTTCTATCCTGCTGGTATTCTAGTTTTCATTATTAAAAGTTAATATACCCTTCATCCTTCAAGTTGCTATTTTGTTGGCTGCTTTCACTTACCCCAGTCACATCGTTATCTATGCTTCTGGGGATGCGTTCTCTTGCCGCCGCTCTGCAAATTGAAATCTATTGGGTATAGCAGGTTTGCATAATTTCGTTATATCTCTGCTGGTCTTGGTACATTTGTGGAGGACTGTTCAACAAAACCAGCTCTTGGATGAAATTGTTGGATAGGACGCACAGAGAATGCATGTCGTTTACCGTGTTGATCAAAAATCGCAGTACGAACACTGGCTGAACCAACATCAACACCAATGAAATATTGTTGTTCCATCATGTGATCCTCCACCCATTCGTTAACTTGAGCTGACAAAATGAGTTGAACAGAACAATAATACAATGGGGTTGTTTAATTATTGTGAAGCGGCTCGAGAAAGATTTGGTAATTTTATGGTTATAAAAGAATATTACATATATTTTTCTATTTCTCTCCAGATTGGCGTAATGAAATTTGTTTTAGGGAAGGGCAGGTTTAAGCGAGAAAATATAATAGACAGAGTAAGAAAGATGTTTTCAGAAAAATCGTTGATAATTTCTGTTGAGTTATTAGTTAATCAATACTCTTTTAAAAAGAGTATTGATTAATAAAAAAATCAAATGGGACGAATGGTTTTTTAATTAACAATGTTAAATATATCAGTAAATTGTTTGGATGAAGAAAAGAGTAGCTTAAGCGTAAATATTTTGTGATAAGTCTGGGGCAACAAATTTTGAATATCTTATCTTAAAATTGTATCAAGTGATATTACTCACAAGTATCAAATCTTTTTCCGTTTTTACGAAACTTTTTCTCGCATATTTTCTATAAATATTCTTTATTTAAATTGATGCATATATGTTGTTATTTTGTTGCGAAATATTCGAGGGAATATATGGAATTAGTCACAGAATGGTTGAATGCCATTAACGGGGTTGTGTTGGGAGTACCGATGCTGGTTGGTCTTCTGGGGGTTGGGCTCTTTATGCAGATCCGCCTTTCTTTACTGCCTATACGCAAATTGGGGACGGGTTTTAAGTTACTGTTTGAACGTAATCATCAGAGAGGAGAAGGTCAGATATCGCCTTTTAACGCACTGATGACTGCGCTTTCAGCCACCATTGGTACAGGTAATATAGCCGGCGTTGCTACCGCAGTTGTGTTGGGTGGGCCGGGGGCGCTGTTCTGGATGTGGATCACTGCATTAGTCGGCATGGCGACTAAATATTCAGAGGCTGTGCTGGCAGTCCGTTTCCGTGAGATTGACAAAAATGGTCACTATGTTGGTGGCCCTATGTATTACATAAAAAATGGTCTGGGTGAAAAATGGGTCTGGCTGGGAACGCTATTTGCGATATTTGGTAGTCTCGCTTGTTTCGGTATTGGTAATACCGTGCAAGCGAATTCTGTTGCTGATGTACTGCAAAGTAATTTCGGTGTTTCTACCATGGTAACTGCCGTAATACTGGCGTTTCTGGTTGGTGCAGTACTTATTGGTGGTATTACACGTATTGCTGATGTGGCAGGTAAATTAGTGCCATTTATGACAGTTGCTTACTTGGTTGCTGGAATTGTTGTTTTGGGTGTGAATTTCAGTGAAATTCCCGCTGCGTTTGCCTTGATTGTTAAATCTGCATTTACCCCCGTTGCTGCTCAAGGTGGTTTTGCTGGTGCCGCAGTATGGGCCGCGATTCGTTTTGGTGTGGCTCGAGGCATTTTTTCTAATGAAGCGGGGCTGGGAAGTGCTCCGATTGCTCATGCAACCGCAAAAACGCAAAATCCGGTTCGTCAGGGATTGATAGCTATGCTCGGTACTTTTATCGACACCATTATTGTTTGTTCTATTACTGGCTTAACTATCGTTATTACGGGTGGTTGGTTGACTGGTCAGACTGGTGCGACACTGACCGCAACTTCTTTCTCAGCAGCGATTCCTGGTGGGAATTATATTGTCGCGGGTGCACTGGTAATATTTGCCTTCACCACCATTCTTGGATGGAGTTTCTATGGTGAAAAATGTATTCAGTATTTGTTTGGGCAAAAAGCAATTACCCCTTTTCGTGTGGTATGGATTATAGCTTTGATGGTAGGTGCCACTCAGTCGTTGGATTTTGTTTGGTTACTGGCCGATACATTGAATGCAATGATGGCGATACCAAACCTGATTGCATTGGCATTATTAAGCCCAGTTGTTTATCGGCTGACAAAAGAACATATTAAAGATGTAAATTCGGATGGTGTTGATATTAAAGAAAAGAATTGAATAAAAGCCTTCCAGATGGAAGGCTTTCTTAATCACTAGATGAAACTAATTTTATTCTTCACTAGTTTTAATATAGATGTTTTTGACCTGAGTATAAGAATCCAGCATCATTTTATGTGTTTCTCTTCCAAGGCCGGATTTTTTGTAGCCGCCAAATGGTGCGTGAGCAGGGAGTTCATGGTAGGTATTGATCCACATACGACCCGTTCTAACAGCTTTGGAAACACGTAATGCGCGGTCGATATCTTGTGTCCAGACAGCACCACCAAGCCCATAATCAGAATCATTTGCCATACTGATCACGTCTTCTTCTGTGCTGAATGGGATGACTGTCAATACAGGACCAAAGATTTCTTCGCGTGCTACTTGCATTTCATTAGTTGCATTGATAATGATGGTTGGTTGAATAAAGAAGCCATCATCATAACCTTCACCAGTAATCCGTTTGCCACCCGTTAAGATAGTCGCTCCCTCTTTTTTAGCAATATCAACATATGAGAGAATTTTTTCCATTTGTTCCTGGCTGATTTGGCTCCCCATCTGTGTTTCTTTTTCCAATGGATCACCAACCTGGACAGATTCAAATTCTATTTTCAGGGACTTAAGGAATTCATCATGAATATCTTTATGTAGGAATAACCGAGAACCTGATTCACACGCCTGCCCTTGATTCAACAGAATCGCTTTGGCAGCATATTTTACTGCTTTCTTCATGTTGGCATCAGGGAAGATTATATTGGCCGATTTACCACCAAGTTCCAGTGTCGCAGGGATAAGCTTTTTGGCTGCGGCTTCGGCTACAGTATAACCAACTCGAGTGGAACCGGTGAATGCCACTTTCTCGATGTCTTTATGGTCAAGAATTGCTTGACCTACGATTGAACCACGGCCTGTAACGATATTAACCACGCCAGCTGGCAGGACTTGATTCAATATCCGACCTAATTCAAGCAGTGTTATTGGGGTCAATGTTGCCGGATTAATAACAATCGTGTTACCCGCTGCAAGAGCAGGAGCCAGTTTCCATGCCGCCATCAGTAACGGGAAATTCCAGGGAATTACCTGTCCGACAACACCAATGGGTTCACGGAGCACTAGGCTAAGTGTATTGGTATCCAGAACTGAAGCTTCATCGGTATGGGCGCGGATCACACCCGCAAAGTAGCGGAAATGGTCAATGCAGGCGGGTAGATCCATATACCGGGATTCATTTAATGGTTTGCCGTTATCCAGTGATTCAAGAATGGCAAAACGTTCTAGTTCTGCTTCCAGTAAGTCAGCAATTTTCAGTAAAGCTGATTGCCTTTCGATTGCGGAGGTTTGACTCCATGCGGTGAAGGCTTTTTTTGCGGCCCTGACAGCAAGATCAACATCCTCGGCATTACCGGATGCATATTCAGTCAGTAATTCTCCTGTCGTTGGGTTATAACTTTTGCTTGTTTCTTTGGATACACTATCTACCCATTGTCCACCGATAAGCATTTTGTAGGATTCAACGGGTAACATCTCTTTAGCGATATCATGTAATCGTTTCATTAACATACTCCGGGTACTTTGGTTTAAGAATCGTTACGTTTACTGCCTTGTATCAATTATGTCTATTGGGAAAGGGTATTAATTGATAGTCTTAATATATACCCTTCATCCTTCAAATTGCTGCTTTGTTGGCTGCTTTCACTTACCCCAGTCACAGAGTTATCTATGCTCCTGGGGATGCGTTCACTTGCCGCCGCGCTGCAATTTGAAATCTATTGGGTATAGTTTCAATATGTGAATGTATCTTTGATTTATAATTTATTATCTAATCAAATGTTGCTTGTTATGTTTTGTTATTTTTTAGCACCAACATAGTAGAGTACAAAATAATGGATGTCTATTAGCGTGTTATATAAAATATTATGTATATTAACGAATGGAAATTATAAATAAAGGGTGGGATAAATATCCGTTGGAATATTCCAACGGATTAAGAATAAATATTATTTTGCTGTAACCCAGAATACCCCGTTACCATCAAGGGCAGTAAAAGTTTTATGCAGATATATGCTGTCGGCTTGTGGGTCGATATCTTCGAACAGCTCTGGATGTAAAAATTTAGCTATAACTTCAACTGCAATGATGTTAAAGGGGGTATCGTAATATTGGTGATACAGTGCTATTACCCGCTTTTCGCGAAATGCTCTTAATACGCTCAATTTTGGTCGTGTCAGTAATTTTTCCAGTCGTTCCTGTGACTGTTTCAAATTGCCGGTATAACCCAATGGCACAGAAAGGCTTTCAGGGAGAACTTTATCCCAATCTGCGGTGGTCATCAGATAAAATTCAGGATTACTGACAATTAATTGTTCTTCACTTACTTCACCACCCATACCTGAGAACCAGTGAGCACCAAGGTTATCACCCCCGGCAGCAGTAACAAATTCACTAAAATTTCCACTACCAAAAGTCTGACAGCAATGTTCTGTGCCAGGCATTCCTGCATGTCGTTCAATAAATACCGGAGGGCGTTGTTCTTTGCCCAGTGTACCGATTCGTTTATTAATGGTTTGCATCTTATCTTGATAAAACTTAATGAATTTCTGTGCATTTTCTTCTTCGCCAAATACTTTCCCAAGCAAAATCATACTCGGAATGGTATTTGTCAGCGGATATTGACGGAAATCGATAAAAATAACTGGGATATTCGCTTTCTCAAGTAAAGTCATGGTTCCACTATCATTGAGTTTGGATTGAAGGCCAATATCAAAAATAACTAAATCGGGTTTATGAGTTAACGCTTTTTCAACGCTGAAATCGTTTTGATAAGGATTAGGAAATACGGGAATGTCCCATAACTGTGGGAAACTTTGCTCATAAGCCGTTGCCAAGTCTGGGGATTTGATTTCTAATGCATTATCCCAAGCGATAATGCCTTTAAGAGGATTATCAGGATGAAGAATATTCAACGCGATTAATACCCGGCTGTCAGCCAGCATAACCCTACTGACTGGTGCATCAACTTTAACTTTCCGGCCAGCAACATCCTTGACCGTAATTTCTTTTGCCTGAGCAAAGATAGGCAATAATATCAACATGGTAGTCAGCAAGTATTTTGCAGTGCGGGGGATGACTGACATTGTTTCTCCTTTGATTTAAGTTTCATATGCAGATTTTCAAAGCGATATTCTGTATCAGAGATTCATGAATGCTGGAATATAGGGTGTTCTTGGTTAATTAATTAGAATAATTAATGTAATCGGTCATCTGATTAGGTCCATATCTGTTTACAATAAACTTAAAATGATAATGATAACGATTTATATTAATCAAATAATTTTAGTGGCTCTGGTAAATAATATTTTTATTTTTCATAATTTTTAATTGATAACAATGAGTTAAGTAGTGGTTGTTATAAGTACCGCTATTTACCAAAATTGCGTCAGATCAAACAAAAGTTAAGTTGTAAATAAAATGCCTTTTTAACAACGGGAAAAGTTGTAATCTTATATATGTATATTAAATGCAACTTATAAGGAGCACATTATGTTTTGTGTGCAATGTGAACAAACAATCCGAACTCCCGCAGGTAATGGTTGTAATTACGCGCAAGGAATGTGTGGTAAAACGGCTGAAACTTCTGACTTACAGGATTTACTGGTTGCTGTTTTGCAAGGGCTTTCTGCTTGGGCAATAGCAGCGCGGAAATTGGGCATTGTGGATCATGATGTTGACAGTTTTGCTCCGCGAGCATTTTTTTCCACATTGACTAATGTTAACTTCGATTCTCAGCGGATTATCGGTTATGTCAAAGAAGCTATTTATCTGCGGGAGTCTCTGGCAAGTTGCTGTCGTCAGGCTAGTTCCGTAATAACTGTCGATCATCCTATGGCTGTGTTGCAATTGGCAGGAGAAGATATTCCATCTTTACAGAAACAAGCTGGGAAGTTCGCTCTTAACAGTGATAAAGCTAAGGTTGGTGATGATATTCATGGCCTTCGTATGCTTTGTCTGTATGGATTGAAAGGTGCAGCGGCTTATATGGAGCATGCGCATGTGCTTGGGCAGTATAATGATGAAATTTACGCTCAATATCATACGATTATGGCCTGGCTGGGGACTAATCCTGACAATATGGCCGAATTGCTAGATAACGCAATGGCAATCGGTCAAATGAATTTCAGTATTATGGCGATGCTGGATAAAGGTGAAACGCAAGCTTATGGTGATCCGCAGCCTGTATCTGTCAATGTGCGTCCGGTTGCAGGCAAATCTATTCTGATTTCAGGTCATGACCTGAAAGACTTGCATATGTTGTTACAGCAAACGGAAGGAACTGGGGTAAATGTTTATACTCATGGTGAAATGTTGCCCGCTCACGGTTATCCTGAACTAAAAAAATATCCTCATTTGGTAGGGAATTACGGTAGTGGCTGGCAAAACCAGCAGATTGAATTTGCCAAATTTCCTGGTCCAATTGTCATGACTTCTAATTGTATTATTGACCCGAATGTTGGGAATTACCGTGATCGTATTTGGACCCGCAGTATTGTAGGTTGGCCGAGTGTTAATCATCTGGATGGTGATGATTTCAGTGCTGTAATTGAACAGGCAAAGTTTATGAATGGCTTTCCTTACAGCGAAGTAGAACATCTGATTACGGTTGGATTTGGCCGTCAGACACTTCTTAATGTGGCTGATACTGTTATTGATCTGGTTATTCGAAAGAAATTACGTCATGTTTTTCTCGTTGGTGGATGTGATGGGAGCCGAGGAGAACGTAGTTATTACACAGAGTTTGCCCGTAATGTTCCGCAGGATTGCCTGATCATGACTCTGGCTTGTGGTAAATATCGTTTTAATAAACTCGATTTCGGTATGTTGGAAGGTTTACCCCGTTTGCTTGATGTAGGGCAGTGTAACGATGCTTATTCAGCGGTTATGTTAGCTGTGCATTTGGCTGAAAAATTGGGATGCGGAGTGAATGATTTACCGCTGAGTCTGGTGCTGTCATGGTTTGAACAGAAAGCGATCGTGATTTTGCTGACTCTGCTTTCTCTTGGTGTGAAAAATATTTATACCGGTCCAACGGCACCTGCATTTTTGACAGATAATTTACTGGCGATACTTAGCGAAAAATTTGGTATGCGTTCAATCACCACAGTTGAGCAAGATTTACAGGATATTCTTTCAGCTTGAGGA
Organism: Photorhabdus heterorhabditis; assembly: GCF_018448905.1. GTDB lineage: Bacteria > Pseudomonadota > Gammaproteobacteria > Enterobacterales > Enterobacteriaceae > Photorhabdus > Photorhabdus heterorhabditis. The sequence continues at coordinate 24,190 of NZ_RCWA01000015.1, forward strand.
AATATTGTCAGATGGAAGTTATGTCAATCTCTGACAGGGAGAAATCGTTATGACCATGTCAACTTCACTTTGCCCTAACTGTATGCAAGTACATTCTATCCGGCAGGAAACATCGGATGTCTGGACAATCTTTTTGATTAATCACGATTTTTATCCTTATCAGCCAGGGCAATTTGCGCTGGTAAGCATTGATGGAAGCAATGAAGTTTTACGAGCTTACACATTATCTTCTTCGCCAGGATTGAGCCGTTTTATTTCAATTACGGTCAGGCGATTAGAGCAGGGTGTTGGCTCGGTTTGGCTGACAACAAAAGTGAAACCCGGTGATTATCTGTGGTTATCCGATGCTCAGGGTGAATTTACCTGTGCTAACTATATTGATAATCACTATCTGATGCTGGCTGCGGGATGTGGTGTGACGCCGGTTATGTCTATGTGCCGTTGGTTGTTGCATCATCGTCCACAAGCAGATATGAAGGTGATTTTTAATGTGCGGGACAGCCAGCAGGTGATATTTGCTGATGAGTGGCGGCAATTAGTTGTTCGTTATCCATCACAATTGCAATTCATCATAATGGTTGAACAACCGGAAAAGGGTAGTCTTAACAATGGTAGGTTAACTGAAGAAAAACTGGCTACGCTTGTTCCTGATATTAGTTGTCGGACAGTCATGGCGTGTGGACCCGCGCCTTATATGAAAAATGCTCGTGAATTTTGCTATGGTCTTGGGGTGGCAGAAAATCGCTTTTTTATGGAGCGATTTTTTGCAGAGCCAGAACAATCTGATAAGAGTCATTTGACTATGGCTTTAAACCAGTCAGTTTCCAGGTTCAAAGTACCGGTAGGAATAACTTTGCTAGCGGCAATGGAAAATAACTATATTCCGGTGATGGCCGCGTGCCGGGCAGGTGTTTGTGGCAGTTGTAAGACTCGGGTGATCAGTGGTGAATATACAACCCGCAGTACAATGACATTAACGGCTAATGAAATAGCAAACGGTTATGTTCTGGCATGCAGTTGCCAATTATGGGGAGATGTTGTTCTGGAATAGAATAAAAAATTTCATTTTATACCCAATAGATTTCAAGTTGCAGGGCGGTGGCAAGTGAACTCCTCCCCAAGAGCATAGATAACGATGTGACTGGGGTAAGTGAACGTAGCCAACAAAGCAGCAGCTTGAAAGATGAAGGGTATATACCTATTCTTTGCTAATTTGGCTAATTATAAACGGTTTATTGTTTTCGCTTCTGTTATTATTCCCTTGTTTAATATTCTTCGGGGGATGAGTATGAAAAAATTGTTAGCAATTTGTTTGTTGGGATTTGTATTAGCTGGCTGTGATAACCAACCTAAAATTGATGCTTCTAATGAAATTGCTCTGAAAACATCCATTGATAAGATAAGGGATGTGCTACCAGATGATAAAAGAGCTAAGTTTGATGAATCAATTCAGGTAGCTATGTTTAATAGTATCGATTTCAATGAACTGGTTAAATCAGGTGTTAATAGCGATATAAAAGAATTAAAACAAAAGTTTTATAAGTCACTGGATGGTAAAACAGCTGACCAACTGATTGCTGAAGCTGAAAAAATTGAAGCTAAGAAATCAGAAAATGAGTAACATCTTCATAGGATTATGTGCATTAAACGGTATGAGATAGAAATCTATGCCGTTTTTTTATTATCATTAGTAATTTAAACAGAATTTAAACAAGTTATCTTATGATTTTGAATTATTATAAATTTTGTTTATAATACGAGCCGCATTTTAAGTGCAGTATCTCGTTAGGCGAGGCTCCTATACAAACACAGGTTGCTGATCTGACGACGTCGAGAGACGCCCAAGATTAGGACAGGATATATCGAACCAAGGTATATCCCCATGTAACTTCCTGATAAATCAGGATACGTTGTATAGTGCTAAAACTGAGACGTGGAGATAGCTGTTGCATTCTCTCATCTGGTTTCGCCCCTATGTGAGTGCTGTTTGAAGTTCACAACAGTAATAGGGACCAACATCATGAAAGTTACATCCCATGAAAAAATGGATCTATTAGCTATTGCTAGTAACCATTCCATTAATGAAAAAAATGTTGATCAGCAGCAGAAGCATCAATTGAAACATGAAGATGCAACTGTCAGTGCATATATGAGTCAATGTTTTATTTCTGTATCCGTTGCTGATTCTGTTTTATCGGCAAAAGGTAATCTGATTAATCAACTTGAGGGAGAACAGATCCCGACGTATTTATATGTCATTGATGATGAAGGTTATCTGAATGGCATATTGCCGGTGAAGGTGTTATTAACCGCAGCCGATGATTTATTTGTGTCAGATATTATGAGGCAAAGCTACTTTTCTGTATCACCGGAGCAGCCGCGTCATGATGTTTATAGTCTGATAAATCACAGCGGTATGGATAGTGTACCGGTTATTCATTTTGGCAAATTAGTTGGCGTACTACGACCGCAGGATATTGCTGAACTAATCGAAGATGAAAATACGTTGGATGCTCATTTACAGGGGGCGACTTTGCCTCTGGATGAACCTTATCTGAGTACCAGCCCAATAACATTATGGCGTAAGCGCGCTGGTTGGTTATTGCTGCTGTTTGTCGCAGAAGCCTATACTGGGACTGTACTTAAAGCGTTTGAAGAGCAACTAGAAGCGGCAATTTCTCTAGCATTTTTCATCCCGTTATTGATAGGTACGGGAGGCAACAGCGGTACACAGATCACTTCAACGTTGGTCAGAGCAATGGCGTTGGGGGAAGTGAGCTTGCGTAATCTGTGGGCTGTGTTACGTAAAGAGGTTTCCACTTCGTTTTTAGTGGCGATGACGATTGGTTCTGTTGCGCTCATCCGAGCCTGGATATTAGGTGTAGGAATTGAAGTGACGATTGTTGTCAGTTTGACCATCATTGCAATTACCGTCTGGAGTGCCATTGTTTCTTCCATTATTCCGATGGTATTGAAAAGGCTTTCTATTGATCCGGCTGTTGTATCTGCTCCTTTTATTGCCACGCTTATTGATGGTACTGGTTTGATTATCTATTTTGAAATAGCTAAGTTGGTGATGACAGAGCTCGTTTAAAATTATCAATAAGGTACCCATATTAATTGGGTATCTTATTGACTGGATAAGAGCTTATTTTATATACCCTTCATCCTTCAAGTTGCTGCTTTGTTGGCTGCGTTCACTTGCCGCTGCGCTGCAAATTGAAATCTATTGGGTATATATCCATCTGTAATATTGATTGAAATTTTTTGGCTTCTTGTTAATGAAATTGGATAATATTTTTATATTTTTATATTTTTATATTTTTATATGGCGTACTCACTACTAAGATGGTAACTTAGGTTATGTTAATATTGAATATGATAACTATTCTATACCCAATGGATTTCCTTTTCAGTTACATATGATAATTCAGAGATCGATTCTCATAAAATCATGGATTGATCACGGATATAACATCATAATGGAACGTTCTTTAGCTGAAGATAAGCTAATGATGTTATTACTTTATGTCAATGGAATTGTTAGTCATGATGAATATAATATCTTTAATGAGTTATATGATGTTATTGTCGAGAAATGTCCTCAATCTGACGGAGTGATATTTTTTAATTATACATCTCAAGATTCTATCGATAATCATGAGATTGCTGTAAAGTCAGGAATGATACCTAAATTTTTTCAAAATCCTGCTATGCAATTAAGGTGGTTCAATAGTCTTTATGAGTATTATGATGTTTATTTTGATGAAATAAAAAGTGACTTTAAGGTTTTCGAGCACAATAATAATGTTAATGAAAGTGATCTTATTAAAGAAGTTATAAATGATTTTTTCCTATTAATAAATTGTTTTTTGCTAATTTTAAAGAGTTGGAAAAGAATTAAAGATAATTCTTTTCCATTTTTATTGTATGTTACCTATTTCATTATATATGAAATAGGTAACATACTGATGATCCAAAATTTTTGGTTATTATGCGCAACCGACTGGGATTATATATTTGATTGTTGTGTGGTGTTAATGTTTTTTTTAAAGTTATTTATGAAAAAACAAGTAATATAGGTAATTACCTTTTCATGTAAATATTTTACGATTATTCTTTTTTTCAATTTTTTATTATTTAAAAATAAGTCTCTCGCCACATTTTCGACAAATATAATGGTTCTCTCCCCGTAAGATTTTATTATGGCGACGCAGGCTTAGTGCATGTTGCTGACAGCTACAGTAATAAGTAAAAGTTTTACTGCGCACTGAATCGATTTTAAATTTGTGTGTACGGTTGGCAGGAACGCTCAGAACTTCTTCCATCATCCAACGCCACTGTTTCCCATGTGGAGGTACTTTCCCAAAGTAGTGATAAACCAATAAGTGAGCCAGTTCATGAGGAACAACTTCATCAATAAAAGCTTGTTGGTTTTCAATCAATAGCACTGGATTAAGGCGAATTTCCCAATGCTGTATGTAAGCACTGCCAGCAGTGGTTCCTCGCTGACGGTAGTTTATTATAGGTTCAGGAAAATCACGCTTAAGATGTAAATTTGCCTGTTGCAGTTTTTGCCGCAAGGTTTGCATAACAGCTTGTTGTAAAGTAATTGGAACTCTAACTGATTTCATGTGTTGAAAATGAAGTAAGTGAGGATGAGTAAATATTTATTAGAAATTTTTAAAAGCAAGCTAACGATAATAATAACTTTATGGTTTTTTTAATCGTCAGCTCATGTTAAAAAAACCTAGTTCAGTTTATCCAAACTAGGTTCTTTGCTTTTATATATTAATAGCTGACAATTTAAGACCAGCCGCTTCGCGTAGTATCTCTGCTTTATCAGTTGCTTCCCATGGGAATTGTGGACGACCAAAATGGCCATAGGCAGCGGTATCACGATAGATCGGGTGTAACAGATCCAACATTTGAATCAGGCCATGAGGACGCAGGTCGAAGAATTCACGTACCAGTAGAGTCAAAGTTGTTGTTGGCACTTTTTCAGTACCGAAGGTTTCCACCATAATGGAAGTTGGCTCTGCAACGCCGATAGCGTAAGAAACCTGAATTTCACAACGATCAGCCAAGCCAGCAGCCACAATATTTTTTGCTACATAACGCGCAGCATAAGCGGCAGAACGGTCAACTTTGGATGGATCTTTACCAGAGAATGCCCCACCACCGTGACGAGCCATACCACCGTAAGTATCCACAATGATTTTACGGCCTGTTAGACCACAATCACCCATTGGGCCACCAATTACAAAACGGCCAGTTGGGTTGATGAAGTATTTGGTTGTTGGATTTAACCATTCAGAAGGTAGAACCGGCTTGATGATCTCTTCCATTACCGCTTCTTGCAGATCTTTTTGGTTAATGTCTTCAGAATGCTGTGTTGAAAGTACAACTGCATCAACGCCGACAATTTTGTTGTTACTGTATTGGAATGTTACCTGGCTTTTGGCATCTGGACGTAGCCACGGCAGTACACCATTTTTTCGAACTTCTGCTTGACGCTGAACCAGACGGTGTGCATAGGTGATAGGCGCGGGCATCAGTACATCAGTTTCATTGGTTGCATAACCAAACATTAGCCCTTGGTCGCCAGCACCTTGTTGTAGAGGATCTTCGCGGTCAACACCTTGATTAATATCTGGTGATTGTTTGCCAATAGCACTTAATACTGCACATGAGTTTGCATCAAAACCCATTTCAGAATTGACATAACCAATCTCTCGAACTGTTTGCCGCGTAATTTCTTCAATATCAACCCAAGCACTGGTAGTGATTTCACCACCAACCATAACCATGCCGGTTTTAACATAGGTTTCGCATGCGACACGAGCTTTTGGATCTTGTTCCAGAATAGCATCAAGAACAGCATCAGAAATTTGGTCTGCGATTTTATCAGGATGCCCTTCAGAAACAGATTCAGAAGTGAAAAGGTATGTGGTCATTATATTACGTTACCTTAAAATATAATTTCAGTTTGGGAATGATGGATGGATTAACATCTAGATGGCTATTTTAGGATAATTACTATCCGTGTTCCAGATTTTTTTAGTTATACCCGTTATCTTTCAAGTTGCCTCTTCGTTGGCTGCACTCACTCACCCCGGTTACATCGTTATCTATACTCCCGGGGATTCGCTCTCTTGCCGTCGCGATCCATCTTGAAATCCATAGGGTATATAAGTGGTCATTTTCATCTGGTAACAAATAATTTCTTTGTTTATATGTCAGTTTTGTTCAATTTCATTTTGCAATTTTGTGTAATTGCGAGTATAAACAGCGGCCGTAGTTGAGTTATTTGTGCTACAGACTTGCAGAAAGCTAAATAGCTTCTGTTTCTCAATCGAGAAAATGGCTCTTTAAATATGAGTCATGTGTGGGGGTGAATGGGGTAATGATCCATTATCTGCTGATTGCTAATGGCCAACAGCCACACTTGTCGGATTTGTCCGCATCTTTTTCCTTTCTTTTCAATATGTCTTTAATTCGATGTTATCCGTTGTCAGCAAATAGGCCGGATATGTCGGACAGACGTATTGTCGCTCGGTAATTTTGTCATTGTTTAGTAGTAACTAAACGCTTTTTAAACCTGAGAGCATGCTGTTCCCTGATATTTCTTAACACGCAAGATATGGTGTCTTGAGTTATTTATTAATTACAGGCGAAGGCGAAACTCTAACTCCATTAAGGAGACTGCCATGAATGATAATATCGCTCGTAAAATGCAACAGACTTACAATATTGCATATTGGGGAGGGAGTTACTACTACGTCAATGATTTAGGTAATGTCAGTGTTTGTCCAAACCCTGATTTGCCAGGGGCAAGAATTGATCTTGCGGGATTAGTGAAAAGAGTTCAGGAAGAGCAGGAACATTTACGCTTGCCGGCGTTATTTTGTTTTCCTCAAATCCTACAGCATCGTTTGCGTTCAATTAACGCTGCATTCAGGCGAGCCAGAGAGTCGTACGGCTATAAAGGTGATTACTTTTTAGTTTATCCCATTAAAGTTAACCAACAACGCCGGGTTATTGAATCGCTGGCAAGTTCTGGTGAACCTTTAGGGCTTGAGGCGGGTTCTAAAGCTGAGTTAATGGCGGTGTTAGCACATGCGGGTATGACTCGTACTGTAATTGTATGTAATGGATATAAAGATCGTGAATATATTCGTTTGGCGCTGATAGGTGAAAAGTTAGGTCACAAAGTTTATTTGGTGATCGAAAAAATGTCTGAAATTGCTCAGGTGCTGGAGGAGGCTGAACGGCTGAATGTGATCCCCCGCTTGGGAGTTCGTGCACGTTTGGCATCGCAAGGCTCGGGTAAGTGGCAAGCCAGTGGTGGTGAAAAATCGAAATTTGGGCTGGCGGCAACTCAGGTACTGCAATTGGTTGAGACTCTGCGTGAAGTGGGCCGGCTTGATAGTTTGCAATTACTGCATTTCCATCTTGGTTCACAATTGTCGAATATTCGTGATATCGCAACGGGTGTTCGTGAATCAGCCCGTTTTTATGTCGAGTTACATAAACTCGGTGTCAATATTCAGTGCTTTGACGTTGGCGGTGGATTAGGTGTCGATTATGAAGGAACTCGTTCTCAATCTGACTGTTCTGTAAACTACGGGTTGAATGAATATGCTAACAATGTGATTTGGGGCATTGGTGATGCCTGTGATGAACATGGTTTACCACATCCGACCGTTATCACCGAATCTGGTCGTGCTCTGACTGCTCACCATACTGTGTTGGTATCCAATGTTATCGGTGTTGAACGTAATGAATTTACGCAGACAACGCCACCGGCAGAAGATGCTTCCCGCCCGCTTGCTAGTCTGTGGGAAACATGGCAGGAGATGCACTCGGAAGGGAACAGACGTTCTTTACGTGAATGGCTGCATGACAGTCAGCTCGATCTGCATGATGTTCATACTCAATATGCTCATGGCATGTTGGATCTGACTGAACGGGCATGGGCGGAAGAATTGTATCTGAATATTTGTCGTCGTATTCAGCAGGATCTTGATCCAAGCAACCGTGCTCACCGGCCAATTATTGATGAATTGCAAGAACGCATGGCAGACAAATTCTATGTGAATTTCTCTCTGTTTCAGTCTATGCCTGATGCATGGGGAATCGATCAGTTGTTCCCTGTTTTGCCGATTGAAGGGCTGGATAAGCCGTTGGATCGTCGTGCTGTCTTGTTAGATATCACCTGTGATTCCGATGGTATTATTGATCATTATGTGGATGGTGATGGTGTAGCAACGACAATGCCAATGCCTGCTTATGATCCTGATTACCCGCCAATGATTGGTTTCTTTATGGTGGGGGCATATCAGGAAATTCTTGGCAATATGCATAACTTGTTTGGTGATACTGCGGCTATTGATGTTTATGTATTTGATAATGGCGAAGTGACTTATAACCAGAGTGAAGAGGGGGATTCGGTTGCGGATATGCTGCAATATGTGAAACTGGACCCTAATGTGCTGATGGCCCGTTTCCGTGATCAAGTAAAAGGCACGGATTTGGATACCGGTTTGCAAGAGCAATTTTTACTGGAATTTGAAAGTGGTCTTTATGGCTACACATATCTGGAAGATGAATAGTCTTCTGGTGTTAATTAAGCCTCCTGTATACAGATGACGTTATTTATAAAACCAGATTCGGGGATGCATAGAAATGGGATTATCTCAGGCATACCCCGTTTCGTAATAGCATTAGGTATTCTGGAATTAAATAGCATTATCCTGTCAGGAAACTTCTGAGGATATATCTCATGACAATAAGTACCTTGGGCAACCAACAAGATAACTCTCTAGTTTCTAACGCCTTCGGTTTCCTGCGCTTTCCGCTGAATTTCCAGCCGTATTCTAGTGATGCAGAGTGGGTAATTACCGGAGTGCCATTTGATATGGCAACATCGGGTCGTTCAGGTAGCCGCCATGGGCCTGCGGCTATTCGCCAGGTTTCTACTAACCTGGCGTGGGAAAGTAGTCGTTGGCCGTGGGATTTTAAATTACGCAATCACCTAAACGTTGTGGATTGTGGTGATTTGGTCTTCGATTTTGGTGATGCTCAGAATATGAGTGACAAGTTACAAGACCATGCGGAAAGAGTACTAGCTTCCGGTAAGCGTATGCTTTCTTTTGGTGGTGATCATTTCATTACTTTACCGCTTTTACGCGCTCATGCTAAATATTTTGGCAAAATGGCTCTTGTTCATTTTGATGCTCATTCTGATACCTATCCAAACGGCAGCAAATTTGACCATGGTACTATGTTCTACCATGCTCCAAATGAAGGATTGATCGACCCACATCATTCAGTACAGATTGGTATCCGTACTGAACATGGTCAGGACGATGGTTTCACTGTGTTGGATGCTGCTCAGGTTAATGACCGTAGTGTGGATGATGTGCTCGCTCAGATAAAAGAGACTGTTGGTGATATGCCGGTTTATCTGACTTTCGATATCGATTGTATTGATCCTGCTTTTGCACCAGGTACGGGTACGCCTGTAATTGGTGGACTGACAACCGATCGGGTATTGAAATTGCTGCGTGGTTTGCAACCACTGAATATTGTCGGTATGGATGTAGTAGAAGTGGCTCCAGCTTATGATCAGTCTGAGATTACTGCTTTGGCAGGTGCGACTGTTGCGCTGGAGATGCTTTACTTGCAGGCAGCTAAGAAGATAATCTGAATTCTTATGCACTAATATATAGCATCAGGGGATAGTCGCTAAGCTCGTAACGAGTTGTGAATCTATCCCCTAGTTCAGTATTATTTGAATTGATGTAACCTTCATATACATGTATATGTTTATACCCGTTATCTTGAAATCTATTGGGTATATACACTTTCTTGGATACTCTCCATTATTTTTCACATATGAGCATTGATTAACCGAATGCCATACTGAGGATTCTGTCGCATTAACAGAGATCTCTCGATCGAAAGTATTTTGATTCATTTTTATGCAGCTGGTCGATAAAAAAAGACTGCGGGTGAAATGGGATATCCCGGTTCTTGCGGGTATTGTCCTTTACGCAACATATTGAGTTCAATCTCAGCTAACATGGTCTTACCTCGCCTGATTATCCAAACAGCGCTTAATGCGACAGAACCTTCCTAGCCTAAGCCGATGGTTCGACGAAATTAACATCCGACCACACTGAGATGACAGCAACGGCACTGGCTCGCCCTCCGGCTCCGTCAGCCTTCATCAGAATCGGTACAACAGACAGTTGTGTTGATGCGGTATAGCTATTGTCCCCCCGCTTAATGTATCTTGCGTTCTCTCCTTCGCCTCTGTGCCCAGTACCGAGATATATGGGTTTGTTGGCAGAATTGGTGAACGCGAAGGCGATATCTTCTATTGAGGAAGCTAATACATTCGGTTTCCCCGGCACAAGTGGCCCATCGATTCGGTAGAGTAGGCGTGAATGTAGGAATACATCGTCATCACCGGAACATGTGCTGCTTATCCCTATCTGTCTGGCCGACGCCAGTGGGTCTCCTGCCTGTTTACCGATTCTTTTCACCGTTCCCCAATCCACCGATGAGGGTGTCAGGACAACCGCACAGGTGGATGGCTTTTTGACCGGTGAGAGAATAACCGTGGTCCACAGTGGTTTCAGCATGCCGTTAGAACCCAATATGGCCGCAGGAGTCCAGCCGATCGCGCCAAATGACAGAGGGCTGCCTCCTGCCTTCACATTGAAATTGCCGTCACTGTCCGGGTAAATTGCCCCTGTCACGGTGCGGACACTGACATCAACCAGGCCGTTGGCATCGGGAACGCAGGGAATGTTAACGCCGACATTCCTCCCTGCCAGACTGGCTGAGCGATACGTACTGGATGAACCGTGTGTCTGGCAAGAGAGTGAAGATTGCCCGACATCAATCATAAAGTCGCCGGACCGTCCCACTCGGACGTGACTCGGTGACGACGAAGAGATTAATGGATTCGTTCCAGACTCCACCGTGTAGGCCATAAACTGCGTTCCAGCCGGGACGCGACAGGTTGTCGACCAGTCAAGGGGGCCACTGGTGGTATAACCCACTATCTCATCACGTGAGTAATCACGTTTATCTTTGTTGCTTGGCACCGTGGCATAACCCGTAACATGACGAACCATCTGTACCAGTTCAATCTCGCAGTCCTGATAACGCTCTGCCGCTTGAAGGGGCAAAGCAGTCAATAAAAAGAGCAGTGATATCCCCAAGCCTATAAGGATTGGAACGGGGTTCTCTACATGACAGCCCCACAAACGTTCAGTGTTTAACATTCTTCTTCTCTCCAAATGACTCATCTGTTCAAATCGCTGACTTTAACTGCCGGGATAACCTCATTTTTGGTGGTGCCTACATGAGGGTAACGCTTATAGACACACGGCATCTGCCTGTACCAGTTGCCCGGGGGTATCGGGCGGTACCTGATAACGAGTAGTGCATTGTTGCGTTGCCCCGTTTCCCCATTTGACTTTCACGTGACCGGCGGGAGGCATACCGCTCAAATAAACTCGGCCGTTATCGCCCACAATGCCGCTGCCGGCCTGAGTGGCATTCTCTTCCAGCGTCGCGGTGGCACCGAAAGGCACCGGTTTACCATGATGTATCAACGTCAACAGTAACTGGCTGCCTGAGCGAACCTGATAATTGGCCAGCGTGACGGCTCCCCTAGTCGGATAAACATTCTTGCTGGTCTGGTCAATATCGACCCCTTCCGGCAGGGTGGACGGGTCCAGATTGATAGTGTTTTTGTGGTAGACCGATCCGCCCGGCAGTACGGCGTAGCCACGCCAGTCGGTCTGCACGTTTCCGTCACCGACCGTCACCCCTTTCGCTCCGGGTGCACGGACCAACACCGCTTCATCACCCAGTGAACGTGATAGCGTCATGCCGTAAGGGTGGATTAGGAGGGCACCGGAAGCCCCGTAAGTGAAATGATGGCTATTGGTATTGTCGTTGTAGCCCAGATTAACGTTGCTCTGACTGCCCTGATAACTCAGAGACAAAGCCCGACTGTTTTGCTGGCCGCGATTCCCCCAACCTTGCTGGAGGTTATAATTCAGGCGGTTATCCCATAACATGCCACTAATTCCGGTCTGTTGAGCTGTGCGCCCCTGCGAGTCGCGCGAGACCGTATAGCGGGTATAAACGCCCCGTAGCGCAGACGATGATCCAAAGAGACTGAGTGGGACCTGCATATTGAATGACACTTGACGATTCTCCGACCAGTTGCCTGCCCCTTCCATGCGATAAATGTTATAACTCAGGTTATAGCTGATCCCCATCAGCATTGCGTTATAACCCAGATTCAGATTGTTGTCAGTACGACCATTCCAATAATCGTTACGCGTCCCGGAGGCGTAAAGACTGCCCCAACATCCTAGCGTTTGACGCAGGTTCACCTGCCAGGTACTTTGACGTCGGTCAAGTGCCCACGGGACCTGATATTCATTCAGGCTGTACCCCATGCTGTTAACATCACTGAAACTGTAATAATGCTGAGTGGAATAGCGGTAGGTGGCCAGATCAATGCCGGTGCCGGTACTGATCAAGTTCTTAGAGTATTTCACCCGATAAGATTGGCCTTGTTGCCGGTTATTTTCCTGCCCCTTGGCCTCTTGCAATTGGGCACGGGCAAACGTCACATCCGCAGACAGTGCGCCGAATGCCCCCAGTGACACGCCCGAGCCTAATACACCCGACTGATAGTTGTCTGCGACCAGTCCCCCACCGTACAAGGTGATATTATGTGGCAAACCATAGACCAGAGTGCCCAGAGCAAATACCGGGGAACGGCTGCCATCGGTGAGGCTGCCGCCGTGATATTGACCGGCCGTTAACTCATATTTAATGCCACCGGGACGTTGCATCATCGGGACAGATGATGCAGCAAGGGTAGAGACACGAGTACTGCCATCTTCTTCTTTGACTGTGACCGTCAGATCGCCAGAATCTCCGGTGGTGTACAGGTCGGTGAAACGAAACGGCCCCGGCGCCACCGTGGTTTGATACACGGTATAACCATTCTGAGATACGGTCACCTGTGCATTGGAGCTTGCCACCCCGGTTATCTCCGGGGCAAAACCGCGCTGACTGTCAGGTAACATGGCCTCCTCCGAAGCCAGTTTCATGCCACGCAACGGGATGCTGTCAAAAATATCCCCACCGGTATACGTTTCACCCGCCGTGAATTCACTGCGCAGTGACTGCACATCACGTTGCAGATAGGTATTACTCACCTGCCATTGGGTTTGTGTCGAGGGGGAAAAACCGGAGGGCCCCTCGTTGCGCTGGCGATTGTAACTGTAAGTTTGTGTGCTGCGTAGACGCCACGGCCCCAGATTCAACCCATTGCGAAAAGAGGCAAATAGGTTACGGGAGTGTGATCCGCCGCCAGTCGCCTGACCGTCATAACGCCCTTCCGAACCATTGACGGTGTAATTCATCGAAAAGGCCGGTATCCCGTTATCCCACAGTGACGGATCGACCATCCCAGAATGGTGAGGCTGCATAGCCGCTTGAGGGACACTCAGATCCAAACGCAAACGGGCGAAATCCAGTGTTGCGTGGGCGTGCGGGATCTGTTTCGTCAGATCTGTGATGAGGCTGTCGTCCGCTTTACCCTGAAAAGCCGGTAACCCGTGAATATTGACCCCATATTCTTTGAGCTGTGCAATCGTTAATGCCGGTTGCAGATGGTCATTCACCAATCTAAATTCAATCTCGCGGTTATCTACCTTATTCTGGTTCATGTAGACATCCACCAGATAGCGTCCCGGTGCGACATAACCCGCGTTTTCATACACCGAGAGATCGATATGTTCCTGTTCCCCCGTCGCCCCCATAAGAAAAGCGGGATTAAAGTATTCCCGCGCAGAGGTCGGCAAGGTTGTCGCCGTCAGTGAGCATAGCAGACATACATATACAGGACGGAGCCGGAAACGGCACGACTGACCGGTCGCACGTTGGCTGCCAGCCAGCCACGCAAACGAAAATAAAATGTTTATTGTCATAGCTCATTTCTGCTTCTAACTTAAGCCTATGCTGTTAATCTTGAGGTCACTTTGTTGGTCACTACTCACAGATGAGAACGGGTCATAACGGAACATGGTGATCCTGACTGTCGCCGGGAAAACGCCAGACCAGTGGCCCCTGTACTCCGGCGGTAAACGAATGGGTTTGAAACGAATAGGTTTGTATGCCTTTCGGGGGCACTATTGCCTGACGGGTGCGGTCATCTGCCTGTTGGCTGCCGACTTTTAGGACAGAAAAGGTCAGAAAATAGGGTGTAGGGTTTTCTACCCGTAACTGCGCCCCCTGAAGGGAAAATTTCACCTGTTTAGCCACCGTGGCGTTATCCCTAGCAGGAACCCCTTGAGGGCGATAAAACAGCCGGATATTCATTTGTAAGGCGACCTGCACTTGTGAATCTTTGCCGTTCTGGCGCTCTGGTTCTCCCATGTCCGGTACGGCAACTCCCGGGATAGCTCGTAAAGAAACTACAAAGGCCGATTCCCTATCCGGCGGTAATTGCCCGCCAAGCTGGCGAATACGGAACGAAAATTTCTCGCCAGCCTCAACCCGTTTTAACGGCGGCAGAACGATAAAAGGGGGAACCTGCTCGGCTTGGGTGTCAAAGCGACCGGTATCAGGGTCCATTGGACTGACAAATCCTTGTACCAGATAGTTCTGCGTCGTGTGATTGGTCATGCTGAGCGTCACGCCGCTCGGGCTATCTTTAGCCACATAAGACAACTGCATCGGGGAGAACGATAGCCCTTGATTATCAACCGCATGCGCTTTGAATATATCCCCTAGCAGCAAGGCGAAACCAAGGGAATAAAGCATTACCCCCCAGTGTGTCCCCCTATGCCGGTTACTGACTCTCTTCACTTTCCACCTCTAAATAAAACAAGGGCGAATTTAACGCGCCACGTTGGCGGTAAACAGATTTGAAGCCCCGCCGTAATCGTTAATCATCGACCAGCTCACCGATTTTTTACCCACCAGCCCGGCATAGGTCACACAATCCTGTGGCGCTATCATGGAGGGATAGCGGTTCAGATCGAGCGTCTGTCCGTCCAGCATCAGACTGTCTAGCGACAGGAAATACGGAGTGGGATTGCACGCTTTGATGCCATCGGGTTGCGACTGAAAGCGGAGCTGTCCATACGCTTCTTCCGGCAACATTGGCAGGCCATACGGTCGCCAGAAAAACTTAATCCGCATTCCTATGCTCATCGACGCCTGTTCCTGAACAGGCTCATCCGTCACCTGCTGAGTTGCGGGGATAGTGTTCATCTGTACATACCCGAGCGATTCCCGATCCACCGGAAAGGAGGGCTGATTAAAGGTTGGCAAAATACGCAGGCTGTTTTGACTGTTAGCTTCCAACCTGAACAGCGGTGGTGTCACCACAAACGCCGGTGTAGTTTTCTCCTGATCTTCTGTTATCCTTACCTGCACCAGCCACGCCTGAGGTGTGGTATTGATCACCGTCAGCGTTTGTGCCCGCTCCCCTTGGATAAAAATCACCCGGGTTTTATTTAGGCTGATACCGGCGGCTAGACAGGATTCTGTACCGGTCATCCCTAACCCTAGCCAGAATACAAATGGTACCAGCCGGTACCACGCAGGGCGTACCCGACCTATTTCCACAATGCCTCCTGAAACCTGTTACCTGAGTCATACTCAGTGATAGTCAAATTGAAATTGAATGTGTGCGGTCAGTTCACCGGGAGTCGGCACAGCCGTGCCGGATTCATGTCGCATATCCATCAGGAAGGTAATTTGACTGTCTTTAGCGGCGTTACCCAGTGGTGCTAAATTCACATAATCGCCATTTTTCAGGTAGCTCCCCAACCCACCGCCCGGTAATTGATAGCGCAGACCAAATCCCACATTGCCCGCCACCGTGGACGCTTTATCCCGAAATAACGTCGGATGGCTTTCTGACGTGGCACCGCCTATTTTAATCGCCGGAGTACGGCCTGCTCTGGCTGATCCCGCACAGCCTGACAATGCCAACGTAATAGGTTTACTGCCCGCCGCCGCAATATGTTGCGTGCTGTACCGCACTTCGGTGAGTGGTACGGATGAAAACTCGACATGGGATGTCTGCATGTAAAGCTCACAGGTTGGCTGTTCCAGCGTCAGCGCCAATGTCAGTTCTGCCGTGTTTGAACTCGCCACCCCGGGCAGGGAGGCGGCACAGAGCAGGCCAGCTAATGTTGTCCATCTGATAAGGGTCCACGGTTTACGCATTACGGTATCTCCCCCTGATAGGTGGACTCTCCGCCGAAGTCATTAATCACCGTCCAGCTCACTTTGGCTGGATAACTCTCTCCTTTAAATAGTAAAGAGAGATCAGAGAACGGAGAGACCATGTTCGCTTTCTGCTGCGTCATCACCTCCTGTTTACTCACTTTTAGGGAGGTTAAGGTGATGTAATAGGGTGATGGATTGGTGACTGTGATTCCCGCGGCTGTCGGTTTGAAGCGCAGTGAACCAAATCCTTGTTCCGGCGAAACCGACAACCCTGACGGGCGATACATCAGCTTAATCGTGTTGGCTATAGCAAACTGTATTCCGCCGGAGACATTCCGCCGGGAGTGATTATCGGATTCAGAGCTTAACGGAATGGCTTTTGCCGTAAACCAGAACAGGGATTCCCGGTCGGCAGGCAGCGACGGACCCGTTTTGATGATGCGCACCTGATTCTGGCTGTCGGGTTCCATACGAAACAGGGGCGGCGTCACCAGAAATGGCGCGGTTTTATCTCCCTCAGAAGCAGAACTGACTGTCGCCTGTATTAAATAGACCGACTCTTTACTGGTATTGCTCACTGAGGCGGTTATCGCGCGGCTATCCGCTGGATAGATAATGCGGGTAGTGTTGATCCCCACCCCTTCCGCCTGCGCGGAAGTGACCGGGCAACCTAACAGACCGGTCACTATCATTGCTGTCATCAATCTTTTCACTGACTCACCTGAAAATGTTTGGTTGGGTATTGCGTAAGTAAGAATTGGACCTCCCTGTCCAATTCCACGGAACGCCTAACGGAGTTGCATTAGTCATACTCGACTTTCACTGTCAGGTTCGCTTTGGAGTTTGTTGCTTTTACCGCCGCTGGACCAATCTTAGCCAGCCCTACCTTAAGCGTGATGTCATTATTACCGGCTACTCCGGGACTGTATTGGGGATCTTTTAGGTTAATTGCAGTGCCTCGTGGCACGGGCTTATCATTTATCGTCAGGCCAACCGCATGGTCGGTAATTGCAGCATTACCCGCGTTGTTAACAAGCTGAAAGTAAGCGCCGCCTGGTCCTGCTGCGGTGCCAGAAACTGTCAATTTAGCGCTTTTCGCGGAATTCCACAGAGGGCATTTCTCCGTTTTAATCGTGACGAATTTTTGAGTGTTAGCTAAGATTGTGCCATCTGCTTTCCCGGTAAAATCGGATACCAAAGCGGTGAGACTAACAGGCTCTATTGCGGCAAACTTACAAGTCTCTGCGGTCACTGAAGAGCTCACCGTCAGGGTACCGGCACTCACTTCCTCCGCTATAGCCTGCGACATCCCCCCCAGACACAGTGCCGCTATCACACAGGTCTTCAAAATTTGTTTTTTCATTTCATCGATTCCTTTTGTTTATTCGATACATTTTGCGTGAAACAACATCACGACAAGTTAAACAATCAGATCGCAAACGCGGTACGTTTTACTTGTCATTTGAGTTATTTTGTTTGCTGATTAACTTCTGAATTTTGATTAAACCGTCGATAACATATCTATTTCTGAGCGGTAAAGATTGAAAGGCAGTTTGTTCCCTTTTTGAGACAATCAATTATTAGCTTCCGATATACTCAACATTAATACCTGAACGTTATGGTGTCGTGAGTATTTGTTCCTTATTAAATTACTATCTGAATTTTAATAATTTCTTCAAAAGGGGGAGGGGTTCTGTCGTATTAACAGAGAGTTCTCGATCGAAAGTGTTTTGATTGATTTTTATGCAGCTTTGCCTGGGCAGTCATAATAAATCCCTCATATTTGGCTAGGTTAGCTAAGTGTAATAAAAAAAATGCCGGGATAACCGGCAATTTTTTTGTTATATGGAATTTAGATGCTGCAATACTGAACAGGGCTTTGGTGAAATACTTTTTATACCCTTTATCCTTCAAGTTGCTGCTTTGTTGGCTGCGTTCACTTGCCGCTGTGCTGCAATTTGAAATCTATTGGGTATATATTAGAGAATGATATTTTTGGCGTTATTGTAACACTACTTCTCATTTCTTTTCTTTTTTCCACGCATTAGGTTCAGTGTTTCCACTGTCATTGAGAAGAACATTGCAAAATAGATGTAACCTTTAGGTATGTGTACCTGTACGCTTTCCAGAATAAGGGTAAAACCCACAAGTATCAGGAATGACAGTGCGAGCATTTTTACTGAAGGGTGACGGTCAACGAACTCTCCGATAGGACGAGCCGCGAGCATCATAACTCCGACAGCGGTTACAACGGCTGCCATCATAATAAACAGATGATCGGACAGACCAACAGCGGTAATGACAGAGTCTAGGCTGAAAATAATATCCAACAGCATAATCTGAGTGATAGCACCAAAGAAAGAGTGAACAGGGCGTTTTAAGTCTCCTTCATCTCCGCCTTCAATGGCTTCATGAATTTCTTTACTGGCTTTCCATATCAGGAATAGTCCGCCAAAGAATAGGATCAGATCACGAGCAGAAATATCATGTTCAAAAATGGTCAATATTGGGTAGGTTAGCTGGATAACCCAAGCAATAGATGCCAATAGCGCCAGGCGCATCAACATTGCTCCCATTAGCCCAATTTTGCGTGCTTTATTTTGTTGATGGATAGGGAGTTTTGCGACAACAAGTGATAAAAAGATGATGTTATCAATCCCTAAAACGATTTCTAGAATTGTCAGGGTGGCCAGTGCCATCCAAGCATGGGGATCGGCGATCCATTCTAACATTGTGTATTAAAACCTTAAGGTAAAAACTTAATTATACGCGTGATTGAATGCAAGGTAAGTACGTCAATGAAAAAACTGATCGAATATTGATGTTAAATCAAGAAATGACGAGCCAGTAAAGGAGCCGTAAAATTTTTCCTCAGATAAAACCCTCGGGGCAGAGTCATAATGGGTTGGCCGTGTATGCCGATTGCTTCGGTTAATGCTTTACTATTGGCTGCTTTAGGGCGTAACTGTAAGACTTCACCATGACGGGCTGTCACACTTTCTACTTTGCCAAGTACGATAAAATCCATCAATTCTTCCCAGTCACGACGCAGTAACTCTTCTTCTTCTTTATTGGGACTCCATAACAGAGGTGAACCAACCCGGCGTTTAGCCAAAGGAATGTCCCGTTCACCTTCAACAGGTATCCACAGCACACGCGATAACTTGCGTCTGACATGACAACTTTGCCAGGTAATACCACTGTTCCCAGTTAATGGTGCAACGCAAACAAATGTTGTTTCCAAAGGATAGCCTTTTCTGTCTACAGGGATAGTTTTAAGTTCAACACCGATATGTTCAAAATCCTGCTCAGGTTTACTGCCAGCGCTGGCACCAAGATAGTATTCCAGCAACATTCCTACCCAGCCTTTATCTCGTTTCAGATTGGGGGGGATAGGTAAATCGGCTTTTGTCGCGAGTTCTCCCATTGATAAACCAGCCAAAAGTTGGGCGCATTCAAATAACTGTTGTTCGTTGTCCGGTGGAAGGGGCGGGGTAAAACGTGTGTGCATTTAGGTATATCCGTTTTTAGGTCAAAAAATAGCCTTGCTGTTTGTGAGTAATAAATTTGGATTTTACACAGTCACTAACAGAGTGATAATATCATGATATATAAACATTTTTTATTGCTATTTGGATTATTGTAAGATTGACTGACACTATTGTTCACCGATTGCCGGCAATAATGAACAGGATTTTACACCATGTTATCCACAGTTTTATGGGATAAGTAGACAAAAATGAGATCACTGGTTTGATTTACAGCCTTGACTAACATATTTCTCTACAAAAACCTTGTTTTTTGTTTAACTAAAAAGCATAACCTGTGGATAATGTTATTTTTGGTTGTTTTTTGTTCTTGTTGACTAATGTTACCGGTTATAGCAATGGCTGACGCCAGAAATAACGGGGTAAATAACGGCTATTTCAATGAAAAATAAATACAATTTCATTCTTTGTTTATAGGTTGATAATTCATAATATAAAGCTATACCTGAATTACCCCTGCCTTTTTCACATAGATATCCACAGAAAAAGTGAATAAAAGCAGACGTGTATACCTGTGTATGTTCATAACTGTGGCCTTTTCTGTGAATTACCCTTCATATGGGTTAAACCAGGCAGATTTGAAATCAAACCAGCCAAAGGTGTTCATTTTTACTCCTCGCATACTTCTCTGTCCTTGTAGTTCAAGCCAGTGGTGGAACAGCGGATAAAGCCAGTGTTTATCGACTATTTTTTTGCACCATTCTTCAAGCGATAATTCCTGTCGTCGCCATTGTGAGATTTCTTCATCTAAGTTATCCCCAAGACATTTTTTCAATAATGGCATCTCATACAATGTGGCAAACAGTGAAAATTCCAGTGGGTTATAAAAATTGGCGGTGGCAAGCCAGAGGTCACTTTCGGCGTTACCATTGAACCATGTGTCATAATCCACGATGTTGATTTTCAGTTCGACTCTGCATTTTGTCAGGATGGTTTGCAGGATTTGACTGATTGTGTGGTATTCGTGGTGTTGATGATACAGAGTTACGGTCAGATGGGTAATATCTTCTGGTTTATCTAACTCTGCTACTAGCTTACTGTGATGCCAACGTAGTAATAAGCCATATGCGGGTGACCAATGTCGCTGGTAGAAAGGGTCACAATGAGCCAACAGATTTATTGGTGTTAATAGGCTGCATAGCCACTGGCGAACATCTTCTCTTTTACATTTATCAGAACGTTGGTCATGCAGTAGGAAATAACAGCCTTCTTCTATCCTGCTTTCTAACGAATTATTACCTGTACTATCGCTTTCCAAGTGTAGGGTTGTACAGACTAGTTTTTCCGCTAACTCTGGCAGAACCCATATATTCACCTCATCAATCAGCGCTCGAAAGCCAAAGTAATTATCAAAGGCTCGGATTTGCAGTTTCTGAGAGCTATTTTTGACTACTTGGTAAGGACCCGTTCCTACTGGCATACGAGCAAAGTTCGGGAGTTGATGCCATTCTTGCGGCAAAATCATGGCATGTGGACTACCAATTAATAAAGGGAGCCAGTGATCGGGTTCTGAAAGAAAAATATCAATTACGTGTGGTGTCGGTGTTGTTACTTTTTCAATGTGGGAGAAAAGAGGCTGGTTACTTAACCTTTGTATCGAAGCAATGACATCTGCCATCTGTAATTCTCTTCCATGATGAAAATGGATGGCTGGTCGCAGATAAAATCTCCAATGATTTGGCGATATCTGTTGCCAGTGATGAGCCAAATCAGCTTCTGGTTCCCCATTTTCCTCATTTATGCGTGTCAGGCTATTAAATATCTGCCTGACTAGATGAATTTCAGAACGGCGTAAAGGTGAGCCGGGTAGAAGGTTAAGGAACGGGCGATAATAGAGTATCCGTAGAAGGTTTTTTCCTTGCCGGAAACGGCGTTCAATCTGGGATAACACCATCTGACGAACGGCATCTTTATCATCAACGAGCTGAACTAGCTTTTCAATATTCTGTTGTTCAAGCAATTCTTCAGCTCGTTGTTGCTGGAGTTCTCGACCGTCACGCAAGAAATTCAATTGAGAACGTTTTCCTCGACCGGATTCTGCTTGCCATTGTAACCAGCCGGCTTTCTGCATATTGTTGAGCAGTGAGCGGATATGACGCTTTGAACAATGCAAGATATTTGCCAGTTCCTGTAATGTTGTTTCAGCCTCTTTTCCTTGATGATGTTGCCATAGTCTGATGAATTGTTGTTGTAAACGTGGGCTGGGCATAAAAGAGGAACTCCGTAGTATTATTGATCAATTTTTGTTTCCTTATATTGAGCAGATAATTAACAGTATTGAAAGTAGCTCAATAGGCCAGAACGATATCTGGCTTCTCCCCCAATTTTCTTGAGTAATGGTGATTTGCCAGCCAGTAAGCAAGCTTACTGGCTTTTTTTCTTATTGTACATTGTGTGTGTTGTTATTCTGTTGTTGTGGTTAACATGCACATAATAGAAGTCAGTATGGGGAAATTTAGAGATTTTATTCTGTGTTGTTTCTATTTTATGCATCGATTCAAAATTGAGTAGCAATCTGATGTTGGTTGAATTTTGTCTAGGTGCTGTTGTTGCTCTTGTGTATCAATTTCTGCAATGCTTTAAGCTAACGCTAAGGCATTTCTTCTATCTGGATGATAAAAAAATCCCGCAGCAGAAAACTACGGGATTGATCGATGAATAAATAAAGAAAAGATTAACGCAAGAAAGCTGGCTGCTCCTGTTCGTAGGCTATTATGTCATCCAGATGTTGTAATGTCAGACCGATGCTATCCAAGCCATTCATCATGCAGTGACGCCGGAAGTTGTCGATTTCAAAGTCATAACTTTTATTACCAGCATGCACTTTCTGTTGTCCCAAATCGACGGTAAAACGACAAACTTGGTTTTGCTGAACCAGTTCGAATAGTTCATCTACATCTTTATCGTCTAATTTCACTGGCAGTAACTGGTTGTTGAAGGAGTTACCGTAGAAAATATCTGCAAAGCTTGGAGCAATAACAACTTTAAAACCATAATCCGTCAATGCCCAGGGTGCGTGTTCACGGGAGGAGCCGCAACCAAAGTTTTCACGGGCTAAAAGGATACTGGCACCTTGATAACAGGGCAGATTTAATACGAATTCAGGATTCGGTTTCTCTCCTGCATCATCAAGGAAACGCCAGTCGTGAAACAGATGGCGACCAAATCCGGTACGGGTAACTTTCTGCAAAAATTGTTTGGGAATAATGGCATCGGTATCAACGTTTGCGGCATCTAAAGGAGCAACTAAGCCAGTATGCTGAATAAATTTTTCCATAATTTTCTCCTTTATGACTTCTGTACAGAATTACGTACATCAATAAAATGGCCGTTAATCGCTGCCGCAGCTGCCATTGCTGGGCTAACCAGGTGTGTACGTCCCCCACGCCCCTGACGTCCTTCAAAGTTGCGGTTACTGGTTGAAGCACAGCGTTCACCCGGTTGCAGGCGGTCATTATTCATTGCCAAACACATTGAACATCCGGGTAAACGCCATTCAAAACCGGCATCCATGAAGATTTTATCCAAACCTTCCTCTTCCGCTTGTGCTTGAACTGGGCCTGATCCTGGAACAACGATCGCCTGAACTCCTAGGGCAACTTTATGGCCTTGCGCGATAGCTGCGGCAGCCCGTAAATCTTCAATACGGGAATTGGTGCAGGAACCAATAAAGACTTTATTAATTTTCACATCCGTCAGCTTAATACCGGGTTTCAAATCCATATAAGCCAGTGCTTTTTCAGCAGATGCGCGTTCAACAGGATCAATGAAAGATTCTGGTGCAGGAATTGCCTGATCAATAGCGATTACTTGTCCTGGGTTTGTTCCCCATGTGACCTGTGGGGAGATCTCTTCTGCATTAATAGTTACAGTTGTGTCATATTGTGCGTTAGGATCGGATTTCAGCGTCTTCCAGTAAGCAACAGCTTGTTCCCACAGCGCTCCTTTTGGTGAGAACTGGCGGCCTTTCATATAAGTAAAAGTAGTTTCATCTGGCGCAACTAAACCCGCTTTAGCACCCATTTCAATTGCCATATTACATAAGGTCATCCGGCCTTCCATACTAAGTGCTTCAATCGCTTTACCACAGAATTCAACAACATAACCTGTACCACCTGCACTGCCTGTTTTGCCGATGATTGCCAAAACGATATCTTTGGCGGTAATAGCATCACCGACATTACCAACAACTTCTATTTTCATGGTCTTAGCACGAGCTTGTTTCAGGGTTTGAGTTGCCAGTACATGCTCAACTTCAGAAGTGCCAATACCGAATGCTAATGAGCCGAATGCGCCATGGGTTGCGGTATGTGAGTCACCACACACGATAGTCATTCCGGGCAGGGTCATACCTTGTTCCGGTCCGATCACATGAACAATTCCTTGGTAGGGGTGGTTTAAGTCATATAATGTGATACCGAATTCGGCGCAGTTTTTCATCAACTCTTGCATCTGAATACGTGCCATATCACCACAGGCGTTTATATCTTTTGTTTGTGTGGAGACGTTATGATCCATTGTGGCGAACGTTTTACTGGGTTGATGAACTGGGCGACCTTTGGTGCGTAAACCATCAAAAGCTTGCGGGGAGGTTACTTCGTGAACCAGATGACGATCAATATAGAGTAACGGGATTTCATTTGGTACTTCCCGGACGATATGAGCATCATATAATTTCTGATATAAAGTCTTAGTCATATTAAACCCCCTCGGCGACATAACGGGCAATGACGTTACCCATTTCATCAGTACTGATTGCTTTACCATTTCCGGCTAAATCTACTGTGCGATAACCTTGTTCTAGTGCATGGTTCACCGCTTGTTCAATTGCATTAGCAGCATCATGCTGACTTAAGCTGTAACGCAACAGTAACGCAACAGATAAAATCTGGGCTATTGGGTTAGCAATACCTTTCCCGGCAATATCCGGCGCAGAACCACCAGCGGGTTCATACAGACCAAAGCTTTTTTCGTTCAGGCTGGCAGAAGGCAACATGCCCATTGAACCGGTGATCATAGCGCACTCATCAGATAAGATGTCACCGAAGATATTGGAGCACAGCATGACATCAAACTGGGACGGATCTTTGATTAATTGCATGGTGGCATTATCAATATACATGTGACCAATTTCTACATCGGGGTACTCTTTAGCAATTTCAGTGACCACTTCCCGCCATAACACGGAACTCTGCAACACGTTTGCTTTGTCAATAGATGTGACTTTGTTACGGCGTTTGCGGGCTGATTCAAAAGCGATGCGGGCGATACGCTCAATCTCAAAGCGGTGATAAATCTCAGTATCAAATGCACGCTCAAATTTACCTTGGCCTTCACGCCCCTTTGGCTGACCAAAGTAAATACCGCCTGTTAATTCACGGACACATAAAATATCAAAGCCTTTGGCAGTGATGTCGCTGCGTAAAGGGCAAAATATTTCTAATCCAGCATATAAGCGAGCAGGGCGCAAATTGCTGAACAGTTTGAAATGCTTGCGTAATGGCAACAGAGCACCACGTTCAGGTTGTTTTGCTGGTGGTAAATGTTCCCATTTAGGCCCCCCCACAGATCCGAACAATATGGCATCAGCCTGTTCACAGCCTGCTATGGTTTCTACTGGCAGCGGACAGCCGTGACGATCGATAGCAACTCCACCTACATCATATTCGCTGGTGGTGATGCGGATATTGAAACGCTTGCGGACTGCGTCCAGTACCTTATGGGCCTGCGTCATAACTTCTGGGCCAATACCATCACCGGGTAAAACTGCAATATGATAATTGTTCGACATGTTCACACCATTTCCTTTGTATTTTGCTGTATGCGTTGTTTCTCTTTCTTAACTTGCTCTGTGCGCCAGATACAATTCAGCGCATGAATCATTGCTTTGGCAGAGGATTCAATAATATCTGTTTCCAATCCCATGCCGTGGAAGCGACGCCCAAAGCATTCGACAACGATATTTACCTGACCCAGCGCATTTTTCCCTTGCCCTTTACCTGATAACTGATAAGCAACAAGTTCAACTGGGTATTCAGTTATTCGACTAATTGCCTGATAAACAGCATCTATCGGGCCATTACCTGTGGCAGCTTCTGATCTTATCTCTTTGCCACACACTAAACGTACCGCTGCTGTTGCCATTACACTTGAACCGGATTGGATATTAAAATTATCCAAATGGAAAAATTCTGGCTCTTGTTGTTGCAAGTTGATGAACGCTAAAGCTTCCAGGTCATAGTCAAATACTTGGCCTTTTTTATCCGCCAGCCGTAAAAAGGCTTCGTATAAATTATCCATATCGTAATCTTTGTCTTGATATCCCATCTCTTCCATTCGATGTTTTACTGCTGCACGACCAGATCGGGAAGTCAGATTTAATTGAATGTCTTTCAGACCGATGGACTCTGGCGTCATGATTTCGTAAGTTTCACGATTTTTCAGTACTCCATCCTGATGGATACCGGATGAGTGGGAAAATGCATTACTACCGACAACCGCTTTGTTAGCAGGGATCGGCGTGTTACATAACTGGCTGACCAACTGACTGGTACGGTAAATTTCCTGATGATTGATATTAGTATAGACACCTAACATCTGCTGACGCACTTTAATTGCCATGATGACTTCTTCCAGCGAACAATTGCCAGCTCGTTCACCAAGACCATTCATCGTTCCTTCTACCTGACGGGCACCAGATTGTACCGCTGTGATTGAGTTGGCAACAGACATACCCAAATCATCGTGGCAATGGACGGATAATATCGCCTTATCAATATTAGGAACTCGTTCGATCAAATTGGTGATGATGCCACCAAATTGATAGGGTGTGGTGTAACCGACGGTATCTGGAATATTGATGGTGGTTGCACCTGCTTTGATCGCGTTTTCAACGATCCGACACAGATTATCAATAGGTGTGCGTCCGGCATCTTCACAGGAGAATTCGACATCGTCGGTGTAACGACGCGCCCGTTTGATTGATTGAGCTGCCATTTCCATGACATCTTCGAATGTTTTTTTCAGTTTGGATTCAATATGTAAGTTAGAGGTAGCCAGGAAAACATGGATACGAAAGGCTTCCGCAACTTTTAATGCTTCAGCGGCAACATCAATATCTTTTTCTACACAACGGGCTAAGGCACAAACACGGCTGTTTTTTATCTGCTGAGCGATTGTCTGTACAGATTCAAAGTCACCAGGCGAGGAAACTGGAAAACCAACTTCCATGATATCAACTCCCATTCTTTCCAAAGCCAGTGCAATTTGGAGTTTTTCGTTCACACACAAACTGGCCTGTAATGCTTGTTCTCCGTCCCGTAAAGTGGTGTCGAAGATAATAACTTGCTGGTTCATATTGTGCTCCTCTCGTGGTTGTTTTTTGCGCCCAGCAGGTAAAAAAAACCCGCGCATGGCGCGGGTTGTTAATGTCTGGTTTGGACCAACTCTGTTTTGAATCAACTCCGTTTTCTGTCCACCAGCATACCGCGCATATCAGATACGATTAGTAGTAGGTTTAATAGACAAATTGAGTGAATCATATTGATCCAACCTTTCAGCAATATTAATGAGTGTTTGTGATTCCGATACTTTTATTGATACGTTATCTTAAAAGTGATGTCAAGAATTCATTTAGGCATATGATTCTTGGTTTTACTTTTCCTGTGGTGATAAATTGAAGTGTTAATCTGTATTTATTTGAAAAGATTTTATTTTATTCTTTTAAGACCCGTTTTGGCTTTAGTGATAAACTCATAATTATATAAAAAATAGCGTATTATACTTATTAATTAAAATTAAGTATTTTCCATGGGGAAAGATGGAAAGCGATTTGTATTTTTCTAAAAAACGTCATCTGTTATTGACAAAATAGATGTAAATAGGAAGTTATGTTATATATCCTTGAAAAAATAATTTCATAATATAATAACTCTGATAAAATTGTTTAATAATAATAAATCAGTAATTTTATTATGAATTATGTCATTCTTTGATTTATTATCTTATCTAACGAACTAGAGTAAATGGATTGTTAACATGATTGTACTTTTTTGTGAATAAATAATGAGCATCTACATTTTCTACTAATTGAAATTATATATTTTTAACACTAATAAGGGGATGCGCTGGTTAGCTATGCGTATTCAGATTTGTACAAGGACGATTCTTAATTATTTATCATCAAAATGATTAAGGTAATTGATCTCGTTAATAGTAAAAGTCATCGTAATATCTGAGTGATGAATGAAGTATTTCCGATGTTTTGTTATTAGTTGGGGTCATCTGAATGAGTTTAGTGGAGTTAAACAATGGCTGAATACACCTCAGTAACGACAAACCAAAAAGGTCCAAGTGAAATTCATTTACGTAATGTGGATCTAAATCTGTTGACTGTTTTTGATGCGGTTATGCAAATGCAGAATGTAACACGTGCTGCGCAGATATTAGGGATGTCACAACCTGCGGTCAGTAATGCAGTTTCTCGTTTGAAGTTAATGTTCAATGATGAATTATTTGTGCGTTATGGGCGTGGAATACAACCGACAGCAAGAGCTCATCAATTATTTGGCCCTGTCCGTCAGGCATTACAATTGGTATATAATGAGTTACCTGGGGTTGGTTTTGAGCCTGATGGTAGTGACAGGGTTTTTAATCTTTCAATTTGTAGCCCTTTGGATATTAGGCTGGCCGCAAAAATAGTTGAACAGGTAAAACAAAATACGCCGAATCTGGGTGTCACGATTAGATCATATCTGCATGATAATATTGAGCATCAACTCAGATATCAAGAAACTGAGTTTGTCATTAGTTATACGCAGTTGGAACGTACGGACTTTCATCATTATCCGTTATTCAATGATGAATTGGTTTTGGCCGTTTCCAGTAGTCATCCAAGAATTGGAAATAGTATTAGTGAACAGCAATTGTATGAGGAGCATCATGCAGTTGTATCCTTGGATAATGTAGATTCATTCAGTATCCCTTATTATGATGGTGGCGAGTGTTTGCGTTCTGTCGTTTATCAAGGAACTGACTTGAATAGTGTGTTACATATTGTATCTCAAACCTATTTGGTTGCGGTTGCTCCAAGATGGTTGGTTGAACACTACAGCGAACAATTAGCAATAAAAGCTATTTCATTACCGTGGGATAAAGTCAGTCGTCCGTGCTATTTGATTTGGCACGAATCTACAACAAAAGATAAAGGGCATCAGTGGATGAAATCGCTGCTGAGTCAACTCGGTGGAAACTAATTAACTTGGTACTCACTATTGGATAACTGGTAGTGAGTTTTTTTCTTTATCACAAATTTTTCAACTTTTGATAAATATTCTTTTCCTGTTGTTCAGGAATAGGTAGACTGCAAGGAAATAGCTAACACCTGTAAGCTGAAAAGCGAGTAAGTGATGCAAACAGGTATTATTAGAGAATAAAGCCTCTGTTTTTTCTCTGATAAGAAAAATTTTTTCTAACAGGAAAAGAATTGTGATAACTGAAAATTTACACCCTTATCACTTGATAAACCGATTACAGCAACAAATCAAACAATACCCAGAGAGAATAGCTTTTCGTCAATGGTCTCCAGAGGAACAACTCGAATTAAGCTGGAATGACATTGATAAAAAGGCAAAAGCTATTAGCCGGGCGTTGCTGGAGATGGGTATTGATGTACAGGAAAAAATTGGCCTTTTTGCACATAACAGTATGGCGTGGTCTCTGGTAGATATTGCTGTATTACAGCTCAGGGCGGTTACTGTTCCTTTGTATGCAACCAGTAGTCAGGAGCAGGCTGGCTTTATTCTTAATGATGCCGGTATACATATTCTATTTGTTGGTGGACAGGCGCAGTACGATGTTGCTATCACATTGACAGAATGTTGTCCTCAGCTAAGTCATATCATTGTATTGGATGAATCAGTTGATTTGCACGATTGTTCATTAGCACAACATTTATCTGACTTTATGACTGATAATAAATTACAGCATCAGTCTGAGTTAGAAACCCGTATTGTTAACCGCAACCTAGATGATCTTTTTACGCTTATATATACATCTGGTACAACCGGTGAGCCTAAAGGTGTCATGCTTGATTATCGTAGTTTAGCATATCAGTTACATTCACATGACCATATACTGACATTAACTGATCAGGATGTTTCTTTGAGTTTCCTGCCGTTATCCCACGTATTTGAGCGCGCATGGAGCTTTTATGTCATGCATACCGGCGCGCAAAACGTTTATTTGACGGATACTAATTTTGTTCGTCAAGCTATGGCAGCTATTCGTCCAACAGTGATGTGTGCAGTGCCAAGATTTTATGAAAAAATTTATAGTGCGGTTTTTGAAAAGGTTTCTCAGGCGCCTTGGCATCGGAGGAAACTTTTTAATTGGGCGATTAAATGTGGAGAACGTCAGTTTTTACGTAAGCTGCAAGGTAAAAAAAATTGTCCCTGGTCAACGGCAATGCACCGACTAGCCGATAAATTGGTATTGAGCAAATTGCGTAATATATTGGGTGGCAGAGTCCGTTTTTTACCTGCTGCCGGAGCGCGTTTAGACGAAACCATTATCCTATTTTTCCTTGCTGTTGGTATAAATATCAAATATGGCTATGGCATGACAGAGACTTGTGCCACGGTTTCCTGTTGGGATGAGCAAGGTTACGTGCTTGGTTCTATTGGTACTCCACTGCCAGGTATTGACGTCCGTATCGGTGAAGAAAATGAGATACAGGTGCGCGGTCCAATTGTGATGAAAGGCTATTTCAATAATCAGGAAGAAACCGCCAGGACATTTACTCAAGATGGTTGGTTGCGTACTGGTGATGCGGGTAAATTGGATGAAAATGGTTATTTGTTTATTACCGAGCGCTTAAAAGATTTGATGAAAACATCAAATGGTAAATATATTGCTCCACAAATGATTGAAAGCATTTTGGGGCAAGATCGTTTTATTGAGCATGTTGCGGTTATTGCTGATGCCCGTAAGTTTGTATCCGCTCTTATCGTGCCTTGCTATGATGCCTTGGAAGAGTACGCAAGATCAATCAATCTGAAATATCATGACCGAGTTGAATTATTGAGTAATAGCCACATTATGGCAATGTTTGAACAACGCCTAAAAGAGATGCAGAAGAACTTTGCCCATTTTGATCAGGTCAAGCGCTTCACATTACTGCCGCAACCATTTTCAATGGAAACAGGTGAATTGACTCCAACATTAAAATTACGAAGAAAAATTATTATGCAGCGCTACCATCAAGAAATTGAGTCTATGTATCAGGATTGATTTTCAGGATTTATACCCTTCATCTTTCAAGCTGCTGCTTTGTTGGCTGCGTTCACTTGCTGCCGCCCTGCAACTTGAAATCTATTGGGTATATATCAAGTTAGTTAATGCTATTTCCTTAAACTGGTAATTCTTCAAGGAAAGTTCCAGGTGGTATCGCATCATATTTCACTAGGCACTTTCCCAAAGTTCCTTGGTTTTTAAAGATCTCAATATTGGCGAATAGACTGTAGTTCAGCCTTAAAAGTCGTAGATAAATGACATTCCCTGATATCGCTCTGTGATTGTTAAATATCACAGTTTTAATACTTGTCATCTGAAAACTATTCGGCGATTCATGCTATAAAAATGTTATTTTATCTCAGAACAAAAAATTCATATGGTTTCAGGGGCTGGTGCTATTTTTTCTGCTAATTTATAAGGACTTGTTGACTGACAACATTATGTTATTCCTATCAGATAGATTATTTTATTTCTCATTGATTAAGAATAGGATATGAAAAGTATATGTAAAAGAGGACTATAAAAATGAGCTGATAGTATTCTATGCTCGTTTTTATAGTAAATAGAACACATTTTGTATAATTTGGTGAATTAATGAATTTTGATAATTTAGTTATTGTTCATGGTTTTTTAGCAGCCCCTAATAGACATTGGTTTCCTTGGCTTAAAGGTCAATATGAAAGGTCAAATATTCAGGTTATTGTGCCAGAAATGCCAGAATCACATGCTCCTTCTCCTCATTTGTGGCAAGAAAAATTGCAGCAAAGTATACCCAATCCTAATGAAAGAACGCTTTTTATTGGGCATAGCTTGGGCTGTATTGCCACACTCAGGTACATCTCATCTTTACCTGATGATGTCACTATAGGGGGTGTCGTATTAATTTCAGGATTCTCTGAAGAATTACCTACCCTACCTGAATTAAGTACATTTACTGATGTGAATCTAGATTTTCGTCTCTTTATACAAAAAATAAAGCGGCGAATAGCAGTATTATCTCTTAATGATGAGATTGTACCCCCACAGTTTACATTAAATTTGAGCCAGAAGATTTGTGCTGAATTGTACGGTTTCCCTGATGGCGGGCACTTTTTAGATCGCGATGGTTTTACGATTTTTCCTAATCTGGAGAAGGTGTTAAAAGATAATTCAATGTTGTGAAGAAATTGACTGGCTGTTTGCAGATATGTCAGGTCTGCTTATGTTCATAACCTGGCTATTTTGGTGAATTATTGGAATTAATATAATTTATGGCGTGATAAAAGAATGAATTCATGATGAGGTATATGGATTTTGGCTGAATATTACCATATTTATAGACGGAATGGGATGATACGGATTACGGCAGAAGTGGTGGGAAGAGAATAGGGTGATGACAATTGCTAACATCCGTTTCTAGCGTTATGTTAATTAACTCAGCAACGATAATAGCTGAGAGTCTATTTGTCTTACTAAAATAAAAGTGGAAATAACTTCCGATTATTAACTTGCAAACAGAGCCTGGAGGAAAACCCATGGAGATGTTATCAGGAGCTGAAATGGTCGTCCGATCGTTAATTGATCAGGGCGTTGAACATGTATTCGGTTATCCGGGTGGGGCAGTACTGGATATTTACGATGCCTTGCATACGGTTGGGGGAATTGGGCATATCCTGGTACGTCATGAGCAAGGTGCAGTTCATATGGCTGATGGTTATGCCCGTTCCACGGGTAAGGTTGGTGTGGTATTGGTCACTTCTGGGCCAGGTGCGACCAATGCAATCACGGGTATTGCGACAGCTTATATGGATTCAATTCCAATGGTTGTATTGTCCGGTCAGGTAGCCAGTTCCTTGATTGGTAATGATGCATTCCAGGAATGTGACATGGTGGGTATTTCCCGTCCGATCGTGAAACACAGTTTTTTAGTGAAGAAAGCGGAAGATATTCCGAAGGTACTAAAAAAAGCTTTCTATTTGGCTTCTAGTGGTCGTCCGGGGCCAGTTGTTATTGACTTACCAAAAGATACGGTAAATCCAGCAATAAAACTGCCATATATTTATCCTGAACAGATAAGCATGCGCTCTTAT
The DNA here is from genome assembly GCF_018448905.1 of Photorhabdus heterorhabditis. Lineage (GTDB taxonomy): Bacteria > Pseudomonadota > Gammaproteobacteria > Enterobacterales > Enterobacteriaceae > Photorhabdus > Photorhabdus heterorhabditis. The sequence continues at coordinate 57,389 of NZ_RCWA01000015.1, forward strand.
AGCCCGACGATTCAAGGGCATAAAGGGCAGATTAAACGAGCATTGAGAAAGCTTCTGAATGCGAAAAAACCGATTATGTATGTCGGGGGCGGAGTAATTAATGCAGATTGTTCGGCAGAATTACTGGTATTAGCAGAAAAATTTCATATTCCGGTTGTCAGTTCCCTGATGGGATTAGGCAGTTTCCCGGCCACTCATCGGCAAAATCTGGGTATGCTTGGTATGCATGGCACATTTGAAGCTAACAAGGCAATGCATAATTCAGATGTGATTTTTGCTGTTGGTGTCCGTTTTGATGATCGAACGACTAATAATCTGGAAAAATACTGTCCAGAAGCAACTGTTTTACATATTGATATTGATCCAACATCAATTTCGAAAACCGTTTCCGCAGATGTACCTATTGTTGGGGACGCTAAACAGGTTCTGAGGCAAATGCTGGAATTGTTGGAAAAAATGGAAGATACGCAGGACCCGGATGCATTGAAAGATTGGTGGTTATCTATTCAGCAATGGCGTAGTCGTAAATGTCTCAATTTTGATCGTAATGGCGAAAAGATTAAACCTCAGGCCGCTATCCAGGTTCTTTATCGTCTGACTAAAGGCGAAGCTTATGTCACTTCGGATGTTGGGCAGCACCAGATGTTTGTTGCATTGCATTACCCATTTGATAAGCCAAGGCGTTGGATAAGTTCTGGCGGTTTGGGAACCATGGGATTTGGTTTACCTGCTGCTTTGGGTGTCAAACTGGCGAAACCAGAAGCAACGGTAGTCTGTGTTACCGGGGATGGCAGTATTCAGATGAATATTCAGGAACTGTCCACAGCATTGCAATATAACCTGCCAGTATTGATTCTGAATCTAAATAACCGTTTCCTGGGGATGATAAGACAGTGGCAGGACATGATTTATGCCGGGCGTCATTCTCAGTCCTATATGGAATCTTTGCCTGATTTTGTCAAACTAGCAGAGGCTTATGGTCATGTTGGTATTTCTATTCAGAGTTATGATGAACTGGAAAGTAAATTAGCAGAAGCCTTGAAAGAGGTGACTGAAAACCAGCGGCTGGTATTTGTTGATGTCACAGTGGATGAAACTGAACACGTATATCCTATGCAGATCCGTGGAGGGGCAATGGATGAGATGTGGTTAAGCAAAACGGAGAGAACCTGATTATGCGCCGGATTTTATCTGTATTACTTGAAAACGAATCGGGGGCTTTGTCCCGTGTTGTTGGTCTGTTTTCCCAGCGCGGCTACAACATTGAAAGTTTGACTGTGGCTCCAACGGATGATCCGACATTGTCACGGATGACCATTCAGACTAAAGGTGATGCCAGGGTACTTGAGCAGATTGAAAAACAACTGCACAAGCTGGTGGATGTATTGCGGGTTAGCGAGTTGGTATCAGGTTCTCATGTAGAACGTGAGATTATGCTGGTGAAATTACAGGCCAGCGGATATGGACGTGAGGAAATCAAGCGCAGTACTGAAATCTTTCGCGGGCAGATCGTTGATGTGACTTCTACCCTATATACCGTACAACTGGTAGGAACCAGCGATAAATTGGATGCATTTCTTGATGCCGTTCGCGAGGCTGCTGAAATTGTAGAAGTGGCCCGTTCCGGTATTGTCGGTGTATCGCGTGGGGATAAAATTATGCGATGAAAAATCGCAAACTGCGGGACAATGTACATACATTTACGAGGCTCTGCGATAAAGTAGGGCCTTTTCTGGATTTATGAGGAGTTAATGTGAAACTGGATGAAATCGCCCGCCTTGCAGGTGTTTCGCGCACAACGGCCAGTTATGTGATTAATGGTAAAGCTAAGCAATACCGGGTCAGCGATAAAACGGTAGAGAAAGTGATGGCTGTGGTTAGAGAGCATAATTACCATCCGAATGCTGTGGCAGCGGGTCTCCGTGCAGGACGCACCCGTTCTATTGGTTTGGTTATTCCAGATTTAGAAAATACCAGCTATACCCGTATTGCGAATTATCTAGAGCGTCAAGCTCGTCAGCGTGGTTATCAATTATTGATAGCATGCTCTGAAGATCAGCCTGATAATGAGATGCGCTGTGTTGAACACCTGTTACAACGTCAGGTGGACGCAATAATTGTTTCTACTGCATTACCTCCTGAACATCCTTTTTATCAGCGCTGGGCAAATCGTTCTTTGCCTATTATTGCGCTCGACCGCGCATTGGAAAATGAACACTTTATCAGCGTAGTGGGTGATGATTTTGAAGATGCAAAAATGTTGGCACAAGAGTTTCGTCAATTCCCCGCTGAGTCTGTGCTGTATCTTGGGGCATTACCTGAGCTATCCGTTAGCTTTCTGCGTGAACAGGGGTTCCGTGAAGCCTGGAAAGATGACCCTCGCGAAGTTATGTATCTTTACTCAAACAGCTATGAACGTGATGCAGCGGCTGAGGTGTTCGCTAAGTGGTTGGAAACTTACCCGATGCCACAAGCGTTGTTCACGACTTCTTTTGCTCTTTTACAGGGCGTAATGGATGTCACGCTTAAACACAGTGGCCGGTTACCTAATCAATTGGTTATTGCGACTTTTGGTGATCATGAATTATTGGATTTCCTTGAATGTCCGGTGCTTTCTGTAGCGCAGCGCCATCGTGAAGTTGCGGATCAGGTATTAGAACTAGTACTAGCCAGTTTGGATGAAAAGCAAAAACCAAGCCCAGGTATTACACGGATACACCGTGACTTATGCCGGAGAGGAAGCTTGAACCGAAAGTTATGATAAAAGCCCCCTCATTAATTTTTGGGTGGGGGGCTTTTACTCCAGATTTGTAGAAAAAAGTGTCAGAAGACAACTTTAGAACAATGCTTAAATTATTTACCAGAAAAAAGGCATGAATATGAATTTATTCGGATTTGGAATTTTTTGCTTTTTATCTTATCTCGTTGTTTTATTTATATATTAAATCGATTTTAATGATGTTATTTTTGATGATTTTATTATCATTGTTGGTTTTAGTATCGAATGTACCCATTAAATGATAAATATTATTGTATGATGGTTGGATAGTAATGAAATGTAAATTATGTAAATAAACTAATAACACAATTATTTTTTCATTATTTTATCGTAAACATTCATTCTCCCTTTGCTCGAAAAATTATTCAAAATTATCATAGTGTTAATTATTATTGATATTGCTAAATTCAATCATTGTGCTGCCAACTTCCAAAATCCTTTTACTAAATATAGCTAAAGCGCATCGGCTCTGGCTTGACAAGGTTTTCGTCCCATCCGTAAACTCCTTATTGTGGGGATTAGTGGGATAAAGTGGTAATTTTGAATTGTCTGAGGCAACTTGAGGATGTTTCGTGGAGCAACGTTGGTTAATCTCGATAGCAAGGGACGGCTTGCCGTACCTACCCGATATCGAGCTATGCTAAACGAGGAATCGCAAGGGCAAATGGTTTGTACCATTGACCTTCATCAGCCATGCCTGCTGCTTTATACACTATCTGAATGGGAAATTATCGAAGAAAAACTTTCCCGCTTATCCAGTATGAATCCGGCAGAGCGTCGGGTACAACGTTTGCTCTTAGGTCATGCCAGTGAATGCCAGATGGACAGTGCTGGACGTCTTTTGCTAGCCAATACTCTGCGTCAGCACGCAGGGCTAGTCAAAGAAGTCATGCTGGTTGGTCAGTTCAACAAATTTGAATTGTGGGATGAGCAGGCTTGGTATCAACAGGTTAAGGATGACATTGCAACTGAACAATCCACACAACAACCTTTATCAGTACGGCTACAGGACTTATCACTATAAACATGGCAAACAGTCATTTTAAACATACCAGCGTATTGCTGGATGAAGCAGTCAACGGACTGAATATTCGTGAAGATGGAATCTATATTGATGGCACATTTGGGCGTGGCGGGCATTCACGCCTGATTTTGTCACAACTGGGTATGACCGGTCGTTTAATCGCAATTGATCGTGATCCGCAAGCGATTGAAACTGCAAAATCGATTACAGATCCGCGTTTTTCAATTGTCCATGGACCGTTTTCTGAGTTAGCACACTATGTAGAAAAAGCCGGTCTGACAGGCAAAATTGATGGTGTATTACTGGATTTAGGTGTTTCTTCACCTCAATTGGATGATCCGGAACGTGGTTTTTCTTTTATGCGTGATGGGCCGCTAGATATGCGGATGGACCCGACTCACGGGCAGTCAGCTACAGAATGGCTGATGAAAGCGGAAGCGGATGATATTGCATGGGTGTTAAAAACATTTGGTGAAGAGCGTTTTGCCAAACGTATCGCCAGAGCAATTGTTACACGTAATCAGGAACAACCCATTACCCGAACAAAAGAGTTGGCGGATTTGATTGCTCAAGCCAGTCCGGTGAAAGAGAAGCATAAGCATCCAGCAACAAGGAGCTTCCAGGCGATTAGGATTTATATCAACAGTGAATTGGAAGAGATTGAGCAAGCGCTGGATGGTGCATTACAGGTGCTTGCCCCACATGGACGACTTTCAGTTATCAGTTTCCATTCACTGGAAGATCGCATTGTTAAGCGATTTATTCGTCATAACAGTCGTGGGCCACAAGTACCGGCAGGATTACCACTGACAGAAGAGCAACTGAAAGCACAAGGCGGGCGTAGCCTAAAGTCTATTGGCAAGATGAAACCTTCAGAGAACGAAGTGGCTGATAACCCACGAGCTCGTAGTTCGGTTTTGCGTTTTGCTGAAAAAGTCAGTGAATAATGGCAGGTGAACGTCACGGATTAGCCGGCATTATCGGCAGCGATTTGCTCAGAAATGCCAAAATACCATTGATTCTTCTAGTGGCTGTGGTGGTTTCAGCCATAGTTGTTGTGACCACAACGCATGAAACTCGTTTGTTGATTGCTGAAAAGGAGCATCTGGTATTGGAACGTGATGCGTTAGATATCGAGTGGCGTAATTTAATCCTTGAAGAAAATGCGCTTAGTGAGCATAGCCGGGTTGAGCGAGTAGCAGTTGAAAAAATGCATATGCAGCATGTTAATCCTGCACAGGAAAACGTTGTTGTTTTACAGTGAGTTAATTTGATTAATTAATAAGGTAAGTGATGAAAGTGGCACGCTCTGCGAAGTCAAAACGGCAAGAAGATAAAGCCAGCTTTGTCAGCTGGCGTTTTGCCTTGTTATGCGGGGGAATTGCCCTTGCTTTAGTTGGCTTGCTATTGCGAGTTACTTACCTGCAAGTTATTAATCCGGATCAATTGGTTAAAGAAGGGGATTTACGTTCTTTGCGCGTACAGTCAGTTCCTACCGCCCGCGGTATGATCAGCGACCGCATGGGGCGACCTTTGGCTGTCAGTGTTCCGGTTAATGCTGTATGGGCAGATCCGAAAGAGGTATTTGAAAAAGGGGGGATGACGGATGATACCCGCTGGAAAGCTTTGTCTGATGCCATTAATCTGCCTATTGAGCAACTTACTAGCAAAATCAGTGCTAATCCCAAAGGTCGTTTTGTTTATCTGGCGCGTCAGGTTAATCCATCGGTTGGCGATTATATTCATAAACTGAAATTGCCGGGAATTTATTTACGTCAGGAATCTCGGCGTTATTATCCGTCAGGTCAGGTAACCGCCCATATTATTGGTGTGACTAACGTTGATGGTCAGGGTATTGAAGGCGTAGAAAAAAGTTTTGATCGCTGGCTGACGGGTCAGCCGGGCGAACGGATTGTACGTAAAGACCGCTTTGGTCGTGTCATCGAAGATATTTCATCTGTTGATAGTCTGGCTGCACACAATTTGGTATTGAGTATTGATGAACGCTTGCAGTCATTAGTTTACCGCGAACTGACAAATGCAGTGGCTTTTAATAAAGCGGAATCCGGTACAGCTGTACTGATAGATGTTAATACTGGTGAAGTGCTGGCAATGGCAAATAGTCCATCTTATAACCCGAATAATCGCATTAATGTGCCAAAAGAAGCAATGCGTAACCGTGCGATCACCGATATTTTCGAACCGGGTTCCACAGTGAAACCGATGGTGGTAATGGCTGCGTTGAATGATGGTATTATCAAAGAAAATACAGTTATTAATACAGTACCTTATAGAATCAGCGGCAAGGAAATTAAAGATGTGGCCCGTTATTCTGAATTATCCATCACCGGTATCTTACAGAAATCAAGCAACGTTGGTGTTTCTAAGCTGGCGTTAGCAATGCCCGCGACAGAATTAGTGGATGTCTATTCACGCTTTGGATTGGGAAAAGCAACCAATCTGGGATTGGTCGGAGAAAGCAGTGGCTTATATCCAACAAAGAGGCAACGGTGGTCAGATCTTGACAGAGCTACTTTTTCTTACGGTTACGGGCTGATGGTAACACCGTTACAGTTAGCGCGGGTTTATGCAACGATTGGTAGCTTGGGCATTTATCGCCCACTGTCAATTACTAAAGTTGATCCACCCGTGCCAGGTACAAGAGTATTTCCAGAACCAGTCATGCGTACTGTCGTTCATATGATGGAAAGTGTGGCTCTGCCCGGCGGCGGCGGAACACGAGCTGCGATAAAAGGTTATCGAATTGCCATCAAAACTGGCACAGCCAAGAAACTTGGGCCGGATGGCAAATATATTAATCGGTATATCGCTTACACCGCAGGCATTGCTCCAGCAAGTAATCCAAGATTTGCACTGGTTGTAGTCATTAATGATCCACTGGCAGGTAAGTATTACGGTGGTGCGATTTCTGCGCCGGTATTTGGCACCATTATGGGGGGTGTTCTGCGCATCATGAATGTGGAGCCGGATGCTTTGGCAGCAGGTGATAAAAACGAATTTGTGATTAATAAGAAAGAGGATACAGGTGGCAGATCGTAATCTACGCGGTTTACTCGCTCCATTGGGTATTGATGCCCCAGAGCGTGCATTACGCGAAATGACATTGGACAGCCGTAAATCGGCTGCCGGAGATTTGTTTGTTGCTATTAAAGGGCATCAGGCAGATGGTCGACACTACATTCCTCAGGCTATCGCGCAAGGAGTCGCGGCGGTTATTGCAGAAGCCCAAAGCGAGGCCGATAACGGGATTGTGCAGGTTATACATGGTGTTCCAGTTGTTTATGTGAGCGATTTGAATAATAAGTTGTCACAGTTAGCCAGTCAGTTTTATCACCACCCTGGTGATAAATTACACCTGATTGGCGTGACCGGAACCAACGGTAAAACGACTACGACCCAATTACTTGCGCAGTGGGCTTTCGGATTGGGTGAAACCAGCGCAGTGATGGGAACAGTAGGTAATGGCTTATTGGGGCATGTGGCGCCAAGTGAAAACACCACTGGCTCAGCTGTTGATATCCAACTGGATTTACAACAACTTGTTCAACAAGGGGCTACTTTTACAGCAATGGAAGTCTCTTCCCATGGACTGGTGCAGGGGCGTGTGGCCGCATTACCATTTGAGGCGGCGGTGTTTACCAATCTGAGCCGTGATCATCTTGATTACCATGGTGATATGGAACACTATGAAGCAGCTAAGTGGCTACTGTTTTCCTCTCACAATGTGAAACAACAAATCATTAATGCTGACGATGATACTGGTCTGAAATGGTTATCCCGTTTACCGCAAGCGGTGGCTGTGACGATGGAAAACCGCTTGCCAGAAGATTGGCAAGGGCGTTGGTTGTCGGCCTGTGAAATAAAATATTACGATAAAGGCGTATCGATTACTTTTGAGTCCAGTTGGGGAGGCGGTACAATTGACAGCCCCCTGATGGGAGCCTTCAATGTCAGCAACCTGCTGTTAGCACTTTCTACCTTATTAGCGCTGGATTATCCATTGGAAAAACTGCTTGAAACGGCTTCCTGCCTTGAACCTGTTTGCGGGAGAATGGAAGTGTTCATTGCACCGGATAAGCCAGCAGTCGTTGTTGATTATGCTCACACACCTGATGCACTAGAGAAAGCTCTATCGGCTGCACGTCTGCATTGTAAAGGCAAACTTTGGTGTGTTTTTGGTTGTGGTGGTGATCGTGATAAAGGCAAACGTTCTTTAATGGGGAGTGTGGCAGAACAGTGGGCCGACTATGTGATTGTTACCGATGATAACCCGAGAAGTGAAGAGCCACAGACAATTATTGCTGACATTTTGACTGGCTTCATTGATCCGGGGCGAGCAATGGCGATTCATGGTCGTGTTGAAGCGGTGACCAGTGCCATTATGCAGGCAAAAGAAGATGATGTTGTATTAGTGGCGGGTAAAGGCCATGAAGATTATCAGTTGGTAGGCCATCGTCGTTTGGATTATTCAGACCGCTTGACTGTTGCCCGGTTACTGGGGGTAATTGCATGATTTCCCTTACCTTGCAACAGTTGGCACAAGTTACTGACGGGGTACTAAATCAGGTGACTGAGCGGCAGGCAGTAGATATCTATATCCGTGATGTTACTACTGATAGCCGTAAGGTTGAAAATGGTAGTCTGTTTATTGCATTGAAAGGTGAACGTTTTGATGCCCATGATTTTTCTGATGATGTAGTAAAAGCGGGTGCCGGTGCTTTGCTGGTGAGCCGTGTATTAGCGGTTAATTGTCCTCAGGTCGTGGTCAAAGATACCCGTTTAGCAATGGGGAAATTAGCTGGTTGGGTTCGCCAACAGAGTAAAGCTCGAGTTGTTGCGCTAACGGGGTCTTCCGGCAAAACATCGGTGAAAGAGATGACCGCAGCGATTTTGCGTCAGAGTGGTAACACGCTTTATACTGCGGGTAATCTGAATAATGAGATTGGTGTACCGTTGACATTATTTAGGTTGACAGAACAGCATGAGTTTGCCGTGATTGAATTGGGTGCAAGCCATATTGGTGAGATTGCCTATACCACAGAAATGACCCGACCAGAAACAGCTCTGGTCAATAATTTATCCACTGCACACTTAGAAGATTTTGGTTCTCTGGCTGGTATTGCAAAAGCCAAGGGAGAGATTTTCTCTGGTCTTCCAGCAGAAGGTATCGCCATTATCAACGTGGAAAGCAATGATTGGGCGAATTGGCAACAGATTACTGGCAACAAAACGGTATGGCGTTTTTCCATGCAACAGGCATCGGATGCTGATTTTTATGCTACAAATATTCAGGTTAAGCAGCTGACCACTCATTTTCATTTGCATACCCCCATCGGCAGCACAGAAATCATTTTGCCATTACCTGGGAAACACAATGTTGCCAATGCCTTAGCTGCCAGTGCGTTGGCAATTTCTGTTGGTGCAACGCTAAAAGATATCCGTGTTGGATTGTCTGAATTGAGGGCTGTTCCGGGCCGGTTATTTCCAATCAATTTGGCGGAAGGAAAATTGCTGCTTGATGATACTTATAACGCCAATGTCGGTTCGATGACTGTTGCGGCTCAGGTGTTATCACAGATGCCTGGGTATCGAGTCATGGTCGTTGGCGATATGGGGGCGTTGGGTGAACAGGCAGAGAATTACCATCGTCAAGTGGGGGAAGCCGCCGCTGCTAGTGGTATCGACAAAGTATTCAGTGTGGGCACCTCAAGTATGCACATTAGCGAAGCGAGTGGTTGTGGTCAGCATTTTGTGGACAAAACCGCATTGGTTGCAGCATTGGTTCCACTATTACAGCAACACAAAGTCATTTCAGTTTTAGTTAAAGGTTCGCGCAGTACCACGATGGAAGATGTCGTGAGCGCATTACAGGGGAGCTTCACATGTTAGTTTGGCTGGCCGAATATTTGGTCAAGTATCACACTGGCTTTAACGTCTTTTCTTATCTGACGTTTAGGGCTATCGTCAGCCTGCTGACTGCATTGGCTATTGCGTTATGGATGGGGCCGCGCATGATAGCCTTCCTGCAAAAATTGCAAATTGGGCAGGTTGTTCGCAATGATGGGCCAGAATCTCATTTCAGTAAACGTGGCACGCCGACTATGGGTGGTTTGCTGATCCTATTTTCAATCACAATTTCGGTACTGTTGTGGGTGCGTTTGAATAACCCATATGTCTGGTGTGTGCTAATTGTCCTGATTGGTTACGGCATTGTTGGTTTCGTGGATGATTACCGTAAAGTCGTGCGTAAAGATACTAAGGGGTTGATTGCTCGTTGGAAGTATTTTTGGCAGTCAGTCTTGGCGCTGGGCGTAGCATTCGCGATGTATAGTGTCGGTAAAGATACCCAGGCAACACAATTGGTCGTGCCATTCTTTAAAGATGTGATGCCGCAACTGGGGGTGCTTTACATTCTGTTGTCTTATTTTGTGATTGTCGGAACCAGCAATGCAGTGAATCTAACTGACGGGTTGGATGGTTTGGCAATTATGCCGACGGTTTTTGTTGCGGCTGGTTTTGCACTGGTTGCATGGGCAACAGGTAATGTCAATTTTGCCAATTATTTGCATATTCCTTATTTGAATCATGCCGGTGAATTGGTCATCGTCTGTACTGCAATTGTTGGTGCTGGATTAGGTTTCCTGTGGTTCAACACTTATCCGGCTCAGGTTTTCATGGGAGATGTTGGTTCTTTGGCATTAGGTGGTGCGCTTGGGACCATTGCTGTATTGCTGCGTCAGGAGTTTCTACTGGTGATTATGGGTGGTGTATTCGTGGTGGAAACCTTGTCAGTTATCTTGCAGGTAGGTTCTTTTAAACTGCGAGGACAACGTATTTTTCGCATGGCACCTATTCACCACCATTATGAATTGAAAGGCTGGCCAGAACCGCGCGTTATCGTGCGTTTTTGGATTATTTCTCTAATGTTAGTGCTGATTGGCTTGGCAACATTGAAGGTACGTTAATCATGACGGATTATTTGGGTAAAAAAGTCATCATTATTGGGCTAGGGCTGACGGGCCTCTCCTGTGTTGATTTTTTTATGGCGCGGGGTGTTATTCCTCGCGTGATGGATACCCGTGCAATGCCACCTGGCAGGGGCAAGCTGCCTGATGAGGTTGAATGTCATAGTGGTAGCTTGAATGCCAAATGGTTGATGGATGCTGACTTGATTGTTGTAAGTCCCGGAGTTGCTCTGGCAACAGCCGAATTACAGGCCGCGGCTAATGCTGGTATAGAAATCGTTGGCGATATCGAGTTATTTTGCCGTGAAGCAACAGCCCCGATAATCGCAATCACCGGTTCTAATGGTAAAAGTACCGTGACTAGTCTTGTCGGAGAAATGGCGAAAGCGGCTGATTGGCAAGTGGGTGTCGGCGGTAATATCGGTCTTCCTGTGTTAGAACTATTGAAACAATCTTGTCAGCTTTATGTTTTGGAACTTTCCAGTTTCCAGTTGGAAACTACATATAGTCTTAAGGCAGCAGCGGCAACTGTGCTGAATGTAACTGAAGATCATATGGATCGTTATCCTCAAGGCTTGTCTCAGTATCGGGCAGTTAAATTGAGGGTTTATCATCAAGCGAAGGCATGCATTGTTAATGCTCAGGACGCTTTAACATTGCCGGAAACGGGTACCGATAATCGTTGTATTAGTTTTGGTGTCGATTGTGGCGACTACCAACTTGACAGTAAAAATGCGTTTTTGAAAGTTCACAATGAATCATTGTTAGCGACAAATGAAATCAAACTGACAGGGTGGCATAACTACGTTAATGGGTTGGCTGCACTGGCGTTAGCTGATGCGGTTGATATTCCCCGTAAAGCCAGCTTGGCAGCATTGGCGGTTTACCCAGGGCTTGAGCATCGTTTCCAGCTTGTTCATCTGAACAAGGGGGTACGCTGGATTAACGATTCTAAAGCAACCAATGTTGGTAGTACGGAAGCGGCTCTTAATGGCTTGGAGCTGAATGGCATGCTTTATTTGCTGTTGGGTGGAGAGGGTAAATCGGCAGACTTTTCTCCGCTCAAACCTTTCCTTAGCGGAAATAAAATCCGGCTTTACTGCTTTGGTCGTGATGGTAAACGGTTAGCGCAACTACGCCCGGAAATAGCTATATTGACTGAAACTATGGAACAGGCGATGCGTGATATTGCGCCGCGATTGGTTGCCGGCGACATGGTGCTGTTATCTCCTGCTTGTGCCAGCCTTGATCAGTTTCGTAATTTTGAGCAGCGTGGTCATGAGTTTGCTCGTCTGGCTGAGGAGTTGGGCTGATGTTTATTTCCGGGTTCAGTAGATTAAAAGACTGGATTATTGATGGCCGTGAAACCGATGCTACTAATATAGTGTTGTATGATCGTACATTGATTTGGCTGACACTCGGATTAGGTATTATCGGCTTTGTTATGGTGGCTTCGGCGTCAATGCCGGTTGGGCAGCGTCTTGCAGAAGATCCATTTCTGTTTGCTAAACGTGATGCGATTTATCTGTTGCTAGCTTTCGGATTGTCATTAATAACACTGCGTATTCCAATGGATTTATGGCAGCGCTATAGCAACCTGATGTTGCTTGTCTCTGTTATTCTACTACTGGTTGTCTTGGCGGTAGGAAGCTCGGTAAATGGTGCCTCGCGTTGGATTGCGTTTGGACCTTTGAGAATTCAGCCAGCTGAGTTATCCAAACTTTCTCTATTTTGTTATCTCGCCAGTTATCTGGTGCGTAAAGTGGAAGAAGTACGGAATAACTTCTGGGGATTTTGTAAGCCAATGGGCGTCATGGTGGTGTTGGCTGTATTACTTTTAGCTCAGCCTGACTTGGGAACTGTGGTAGTGCTGTTTGTAACAACATTGGCTATGTTATTTCTAGCGGGAGCAAAATTGTGGCAGTTTCTGGCAATTATTGGTTCGGGGATATTTGCAGTAGTTCTATTAATTATTGCTGAACCTTATCGTATACGCCGTGTAACTTCTTTTCTGGACCCTTGGGAAGATCCGTATGGCAAAGGTTATCAATTAACACAATCTTTGATGGCTTTTGGTCGCGGGGAGTTTTTGGGGCAAGGATTGGGAAATTCAGTACTGAAGCTGGCATACCTACCCGAAGCGCATACTGACTTTATTTTCTCTGTTTTGGCAGAAGAATTAGGTTACGTAGGTGTGGTTTTGGCGTTGTTAATGATATTCTTCGTCGCTTTTCGTGCGATGACTATAGGTCGTCGTGCGTTGCAGATGGATCAGCGTTTTTCTGGTTTTTTAGCGTGTTCGATTGGTATCTGGTTCAGTTTTCAAACCTTGGTTAATGTCGGGGCTGCCGCAGGCATGTTACCGACCAAAGGTCTGACTTTACCTCTGATTAGTTATGGGGGTTCAAGTTTGTTGATTATGTCGACCGCTATCGTATTGCTATTAAGAATTGATTTTGAAACACGTTTGGCAAAAGCACAGGCGTTTGTAAGGAGTTCTCGATGAGTGGTAAGACCCGGCGTTTGATGGTGATGGCTGGTGGAACCGGAGGACATGTCTTCCCGGGCTTGGCTGTAGCTCATCACTTAAAAAACCAAGGCTGGGAAGTTCGTTGGCTGGGAACAGCGGATCGTATGGAAGCGGATTTAGTGCCGAAACATGGTATTGAAATTGAATTTGTTCAGATTTCTGGCTTGAGAGGTAAGGGAATTAAAGCACTACTAACGGCGCCAGCACGAATTTTCAAAGCAATTCGTCAGGCAAAAGCGATTATGCGCCGCTATCAGCCAGATGTAGTGCTCGGAATGGGGGGGTATGTTTCTGGCCCTGGCGGTATTGCTGCGTGGATGTGCGGTATTCCGGTTGTCTTGCATGAACAGAATGGTATTGCCGGGCTGACAAACCGTTGGTTGGCAAAAATCGCTACAACTGTTTTACAGGCATTCCCTGGCGCATTCCCAAAAGCGCCTATTGTTGGGAACCCTGTTCGTGAAGATGTGCTGACATTACCCATACCTGAACAGCGTTTGGCAGGGCGTGAAGGCCCGGTTCGGGTTCTGGTTATTGGTGGTAGTCAGGGCGCGAGAATTCTCAACCAGATAATGCCCGAAGTTGCAGCCCGTATGGGTGATAAAATTACCCTTTGGCATCAGACTGGCAAAGGGGTTAAAGAAAGTGTTCAGGATGCCTATAACAATTCAGTTAAGTGTGAACATAAGGTTACTGAATTTATTGACGATATGGCGCAAGCTTATGCTTGGGCTGATGTAGTGGTTTGTCGTTCTGGTGCGTTGACAGTCAGCGAAGTGGCCGCAGCTGGATTACCTGGGATTTTTATACCATTTCAGCATAAAGATCGTCAGCAATACTGGAATGCGCTGCCACTGGAAAGAGCTGGTGCAGCAAAAATACTGGAACAACCACAACTTACGGTTGATGCAGTGGTGGAATTATTAACTCAGTGGCAACGCCCACAATTGTTGGAAATGGCAAAAAAAGCCCGTTCAGCAGCAATTACTGATGCAACTGAGCAAGTATCGGCGGCATTAATCGATGCAGCCAAAAAATGATTCAGACCACCTGAAAAAGGGTGGTGAAGTAAACATACACAGTGAAGAAGAAAACGTGAATACACAACAACTGGCGAAATTAAGAGCTTTCGTGCCTGAAATGAGAAAAGTCAGGCATATCCACTTTGTCGGCATTGGTGGTGCTGGCATGGGGGGGATCGCCGAAGTGTTGGCCAATGAAGGTTATCAGATTAGCGGATCTGATTTGGCGCCAAATCCGGTAACTCGGCAACTAACTAAGTTGGGTGCTCAGATTTATTTTAACCATCGTCCTGAAAATGTACTGGATGCGAGTGTTGTTGTGGCTTCAACTGCAATCTTAGCAGATAACCCAGAAATTATTGCTGCTCGTGAAGCTCGGATTCCGGTCATTCGCAGAGCAGAAATGTTGGCAGAACTGATGCGTTACCGTCATGGTATTGCTATTGCTGGTACTCATGGCAAAACAACTACCACGGCGATGATTTCCAGCATTTATGCACAAGCTGGTTTAGACCCAACGTTTGTTAATGGTGGTTTAGTCAAAGCAGCAGGAACACATGCCCGTCTCGGTAGTAGCCGCTATTTAATTGCTGAAGCGGACGAAAGCGATGCTTCTTTCCTGCATTTGCAACCCATGGTGGCAGTAGTTACTAATATCGAAGCAGACCATATGGATACCTATCATGGTGACTTTGAAAAACTGAAACAGACGTTTATCAGCTTCCTGCACAACTTACCTTTCTATGGGCGTGCAGTCATGTGCATTGATGATCCAGTCGTCAAAGAGTTAATCCCTCGTGTGGGACGCTATATCACGACTTATGGCTTCAGTGAGGAAGCAGATGTACGTATCACCCATTATGAGCAAAAAGGTGCTCAAGGGTATTTTACTGTTAGTCGCCAAGATATGGTTGATTTGAAAGTCGTCTTGAATGCACCGGGTCGCCATAATGCGCTAAATGCGGCAGCAGCAATTGCTGTGGCAACTGAAGAAGGTATTTCTGGCAGTGATATGCTGGCTGCGTTAGCCGGTTTTCAGGGAACCGGACGCCGTTTTGATTTTCTGGGGAATTTTTCTCTGGAGCATGTTAACCGCAAAAGTGGTAGTGCAATGTTGGTTGATGATTATGGTCATCATCCAACGGAAGTGGATGCAACCATTAAAGCCGCTCGTGCTGGCTGGCCGGATAAACGTATTGTGATGATATTTCAGCCCCATCGTTATACTCGGACGCGTGATCTGTACGATGATTTTGCCAATGTATTGAATCAGGTGGATGTATTGCTAATGCTGGACGTTTACTCTGCTGGCGAAGGGGTTATTCCGGGGGCGGATAGCCGTTCGTTGTGCCGTACTATCCGTAGCCGAGGTAAGTTAGATCCGATTCTGGTATCTGAGCCAGAAAAAGTGGCCGCTGTGTTGGCCCAGGTACTAGACGGTAATGATTTAGTTCTGGTTCAAGGGGCCGGGAATATAGGCAAAATAGCGCGCAATCTGGCTGAAACCAAATTACAGCCATCTTTGAATGAGGAAAAACACCATGGCTGAGAAAGTCGCGGTATTGTTGGGAGGAACTTCTGCTGAGCGTGAAGTTTCACTGTTATCGGGACATGCCGTGCTAGCTGGATTGAAAGAAGCAGGTATTGATGCTCATCCAGTTGATACAAAAGATTTTCCTGTAACGCAACTTAAAGAGGCAGGATTTGAGAAAGTCTTTATCGCTCTTCATGGTCGTGGCGGGGAAGATGGTACTTTGCAAGGCGTATTGGAATTTTTGCAGCTGCCTTATACCGGAAGTGGTGTGATGGCTTCTGCATTGTCGATGGATAAATTGCGTACAAAGCAGTTATGGCAAGGGATAGGGTTAATTGTCTCGCCATATGTTGCAATTAATTTTCAGCAGTTTGAACAATTTACTGATTCGCAACTCCAAGAATATGTAGCAGATTTAGGTTTACCATTAATTGTTAAGCCAAGTCTGGAAGGTTCCAGTGTGGGTATGACTAAGGTTAATGAGATTTCAGAGTTGCGTGGCGCACTGGAAATAGCATTTCGTTATGACACTGACTTGTTGGTAGAAAAATGGTTGTACGGCCCAGAATACACTGTCGCTATTCTTGATGAGACGGCTTTACCTTCTATCCGTATTCAGCCCGCTGCTGTTTTTTATGACTATGATGCAAAATATTGGTCTGAGGAAACGAAGTACTTTTGTCCGAGTGGCTTAAGTGATGAAAAAGAGCAACAACTGGCAGAACTAGCACTAAAAGCCTACAAATCGGTTGGATGCAGTGGCTGGGGGCGGGTAGATGTCATGATGGACACTGATGGTGGTTTCTATCTGTTAGAAGTGAATACATCTCCGGGGATGACCAACCATAGCTTGGTACCAATGGCAGCACGTCAAGCAGGGTTAAATTTCTCACAATTGGTAGTAAAGATTTTGGAGTTGGCTGATTGATATGTCTCAGGCGGCCCTGAAAGTAAAAGGGCGGGATAGTGAAAATAGTCGTTCCCGCCCTAGTAACGGCTCTTATCTGGCAGGACTTATCTTCTTCCTGATGGTACTTGGGATCATTATTTGGGGGGGGGGGGCAGTTCTTAACTGGATGAAAGATGCTAACAGATTGCCTATTTCAAAGCTGGTGGTAACGGGTGAACGTCATTACACCACCAACGATGATATTCGGCAGGCAATTTTGTCATTAGGGCAGCCGGGAACTTTCATGACGCAAGATGTGAATATCATTCAGCAACAGATTGAACGAATGCCATGGATAAGGCAAGTCACTGTCCGTAAACAGTGGCCTGATGAGCTGAGAATTCATCTGGTAGAATATGTTCCTTATGTGCGTTGGAATGATACACAAATGCTGGATGCCGAAGGGCTGGTGTTCAGTATACCGGTTGAATGGGAAGCTAAAGGTCATTTCCCGATGCTTTATGGCCCACAAGGTAGTGAGAAAGAGGTGCTTGATAGCTACCGGGCAATGGCTAAACTTCTCGCTGCCAATAAATTGAAATTAAAAGCTGCGGCAATGACTGATCGTCGTTCTTGGCAATTGACACTGGATAATGATATCCGACTAAAGCTGGGAAGAATGAATACAACAGGTCGTATTAAACGTTTTATCGAGCTTTATCCACTATTACAGCAGAACACAGAGAAAAGAGTGGATTATGTGGATTTACGTTATGACAGTGGTGCCGCGGTAGGTTGGGCTCCTTTACTAATTGGTGCTCCTGATGCTCCGGTCAATGGGTAATAAACAGTTACTGGCAATAATATAGAGGCAGGCAGAATAACAATGATCAAATCGACGGACAGAAAATTAGTAGTTGGCCTTGAGATTGGCACAGCAAAGGTATCTGCCCTTGTTGGTGAAATTCTGCCCGATGGTATGGTTAATATTATCGGGGTGGGAAGCTGTCCATCCCGCGGCATGGATAAAGGTGGTGTCAACGATCTGGAGTCGGTTGTTAAATGTGTACAGCGGGCTATCGATCAGGCTGAATTGATGGCGGATTGTCAAATTTCTTCTGTTTATCTGGCGTTATCTGGAAAACATATCAGTTGTCAGAATGAGATTGGGATGGTTCCCATTTCTGAAGAGGAAGTCACCCAGGAAGATGTAGACAATGTCGTTCATACTGCCAAATCGGTTCGTGTACGCGATGAATACCGGATACTCCATGTTATTCCTCAAGAGTATGCGATCGATTATCAGGAAGGCATCAAAAATCCGGTAGGGCTTTCCGGAGTGCGTATGCAGGCGAAAGTTCATCTGATTACCTGCCATAACGATATGGCGAAAAATATCGCAAAAGCCGTTGAGCGCTGTGGTTTGAAAGTCGATCAGCTTATTTTTTCCGGTTTGGCTGCCAGCTATGCGGTTTTGACTGAGGATGAGCGTGAACTAGGCGTTTGTGTGGTAGATATTGGCGGTGGGACGATGGATATTGCGGTGTATACCGGCGGAGCGCTACGTCATACCAAAGTAATCCCTTACGCTGGGAACGTCGTTACCAGCGATATTGCTTATGCCTTTGGTACACCACCAAGCGATGCCGAAGCGATAAAAGTACGTCACGGTTGTGCGCTGGGTTCGTTGGTTAGCAAGGATGAAAGTGTGGAGGTACCGAGTGTCGGTGGGCGCCCACCGCGTAGCTTACAGCGCCAAACGCTGGCTGAAGTGATTGAGCCACGTTACATCGAATTACTGAATTTAGTGAATGATGAAATCCTGCGATTGCAGGAACAGTTACGTCAGCAAGGTGTTAAACACCATTTGGCTGCGGGTATTGTCTTAACCGGTGGTGGTGCCCAGATTGATGGTTTGGCTGAATGTGCTCAGCGTGTATTCCACGCTCAAGTGCGTATTGGTCAACCTCTTAATATTACTGGCCTGACGGACTATGCGCAGGAACCCTATTATTCAACAGCAGTAGGGTTGTTGCATTACGGAAAAGCCTCTCACCTTAATGGTGATGCGGATATTGAAAAACATATTTCAGTGAGTCGCTGGTTTAAGAAAGTCAGTAGCTGGCTGAAAAAAGAGTTTTAATTTTATACAGAGACTACATCTGTTTTTTGGTCTCGATATAAAGGCACAAAGCGGAGAGAAACTATGTTTGAACCAATAGAATTAACCAATGACGCGGTGATTAAAGTCATCGGCGTCGGCGGTGGCGGCGGTAATGCTGTTGAGCACATGGTGCGCGAGCGCATCGAAGGTGTTGAATTCTTCGCAGTAAATACGGATGCTCAGGCATTGCGTAAAACTGCTGTCGGCCAGACTATTCAGATTGGTAATGGTATTACTAAAGGCTTGGGGGCTGGTGCAAACCCAGAAGTTGGTCGTACGGCTGCACAAGAAGATCGTGATTCATTGCGTACTGCTCTTGATGGTGCGGATATGGTATTTATCGCTGCCGGTATGGGAGGCGGTACCGGTACTGGCGCAGCACCTGTGGTCGCTGAAATTGCAAAAGAACTTGGGATTTTGACAGTTGCCGTTGTGACTAAACCTTTTAATTTTGAAGGTAAGAAACGTATGGCATTTGCTGAACAAGGGATCACTGAACTGTCCAAACATGTGGATTCATTGATTACTATCCCTAACGACAAGTTGTTGAAAGTTCTTGGCCGTGGTATTTCACTACTGGATGCTTTTGGTGCAGCTAATGACGTCTTGAAAGGTGCAGTTCAGGGTATTGCCGAACTGATAACACGTCCAGGCTTGATGAATGTTGACTTTGCTGACGTGCGCACCGTGATGTCCGAAATGGGCTACGCGATGATGGGTTCTGGTATTGCTCAGGGTGAAGATCGTGCAGAAGAGGCCGCTGAAATGGCAATTTCCAGCCCGTTACTAGAAGATATCGACTTGTCTGGTGCTCGTGGTGTTTTGGTTAACATTACTGCTGGCTTTGATCTGCGTTTGGATGAGTTCGAAACTGTGGGTAACACTATTCGGGCATTCGCGTCTGATAATGCAACTGTCGTTATCGGTACTTCTTTGGACCCAGACATGAATGATGAGTTGCGTGTGACTGTGGTTGCTACTGGTATTGGCATGGATAAGCGTCCTGAAATTACGCTAGTTACCAACAAGGTATCTCAATCAAGTGCAATGGAGCACCGCCATCAGCAGTTGTCTGGTGGTCTGTCCTCATTGTCTGAAGAGAATAAACCTGCGGCAAAAGTGGTGAATGACCAAAACGCACAAACAAACAAGGAACCAGATTATCTGGATATTCCTGCATTTTTACGTAAACAGGCCGATTAATAGCTAAAAGATTGGATTCTCCGCTTTTTGTGCTAAACTCCCCCGCCAACCATAGTGTATAGTGGTTGGCAGGATGGATAACATTGCGAGATAAAACGATGATCAAACAAAGGACACTTAAACGTATTGTTCAGGCGACTGGCGTCGGTTTGCACACCGGTAAGAAGGTCACGCTGACAATGCGCCCAGCACCGGCTAATACCGGGGTCATCTATCGTCGCACTGACTTGAATCCACCGGTTGATTTTCCGGCAGATGCAAAATCTGTGCGTGATACTATGCTCTGTACTTGCCTGGTAAATGAGCATGATGTGCGAATCTCAACAGTTGAGCACCTGAACGCAGCACTTGCAGGGTTGGGTATCGATAATATTGTTATCGAAGTTGATGCGCCAGAAATTCCTATTATGGATGGCAGTGCCAGCCCGTTTGTCTTCTTGCTGCTGGATGCTGGTATTGAAGAATTGAACACATCTAAAAAATTCCTGCGTATTAAAGAAGCTGTTCGTGTGGGAGATGGCGATAAGTGGGCAGAGATGACACCTTATAATGGTTTCAGTCTGGATTTCACTATTGATTTCAATCATCCTGCGATTGATTCAAGTTCTCAACGTTACTGCCTGGATTTTTCAGCAGACGCGTTTGTTCGCCAAATCAGTCGTGCACGCACTTTCGGCTTTATGCGTGATATTGAGTACTTACAATCTAAAGGCTTGTGTTTAGGCGGTAGTTTTGATTGTGCGATTGTTGTTGATGACTATCGTGTGCTTAATGAAGATGGTTTGCGTTTTGAAGACGAATTTGTTCGCCATAAAATGCTAGATGCAATTGGTGATTTATTTATGTGTGGCTATAACATCATAGGCGCATTTACTGCGTTCAAATCTGGTCATGCATTGAACAATAAACTGTTGCAGGCAGTTTTGGCGCAAGAAAGTGCATGGGAACTGATCACTTTCGAAGATGAAGCTGAAATGCCACAGGCTTTTCGTACTCCATCAACTGTAATGGCATAACTCTTGGGTATGCAAGAGATAACTCAATGATACATCAGTGGGTTATGCTATCTGTGATTTTGTTTTCGCTGACGTTTTTTACTCAGCGTTAGCGCTTCTTGTTGGCTGTGCTGGCACCCTCTCCGGCTAGTGCAGCCAATCGTTCCAATCTTTCCTTTAATTTTTTCGGACTACGGTTCGCCAATACTATTAATTCCTTAGCACTCTCTTGACTTAACCGACGTATCGGTGAGGTTTTGTGACTGATACTCATTGTTTTTGCGAGGCTCTGCGCATTATTGTCATGCTTAACCATTAGTGATGGGTTAATCCTGATGTCGATCGATGACAATGATGGTAGAATTTCACTTCTTAATGTAGAGAGCAGCGTTGGCAACTCGTAACGTAATCTGGTCATCCAACTGGCGTTTCCTGCTTCCAGTACCAGAATTTGTTTGCGATAATTGGCGACCCGGCACCACGGATGTAATTGTGCGGGGAGTAGGCTAATAACTGCCCGATTTAGTTTTAATAAAGCGACAGCACGTTGCTGGATAACCTGAAGCGGGCTTTTCTCAACGGTAGAAGCGTCTTCAAAAAGAACATCTAATGATTGTGGGCGACTGTCGCGCATATAAAAGTAGTTCCGATATAACGAAGGATTAATGGGTATTCTAAATCTTTGGCGACAATTTGGTAGACGTTATTTCTGGCCACATCTGTTATTAGGGATGGTCGCGGCAAGTATTGGTGTTCCTACCATCTTAGTGGGTGTTACGGATAATATCTTACAAGCCAATATATCATCCAGTCAGCGTTGGCAAAATCAGGCTTTATCGGCTTTTGATAACCTATTCTCACAGCAAAATGTTCAGCGTCAGCCTGCCAATAATGGTGCTAATTACTGGCAACAACATGCTGTACGTAATATGATCCGGCAGCTTTCTTTTGCTTTTTTTGTTTCCCAACCTATGAACGATGAAACAGCAAAACAAAGTATTCGGTTAAGTTCTTCCAATATTCAGCAGCTTGTGCTGGAAACGCTGAATGCACTGTTAACTCGGGAGCCCCAGCTACCTGAACCGGTTTCAGATACACAGTTCCTGATTACCGCATCACAATCTTCTCATACAACGGTGTTTTGGATTGCAAAAGCCCAGGGTATTCGGGCAGGTCCTTCTGCTTACCTTTGATCTTCATTTTTTTACAAGTTTCTAATAAATAACTATTTGTTGGCTGCGAGATAACGGCCTTATCTGAGATGTAACTAATTATGCTGATTAAATTATTAACTAAGGTTTTTGGTAGTCGTAATGATCGTACATTGCGTCGTATGCGTAAGGTAGTTGATGTAATCAACTGTATGGAGTCAGAATTTGAAAAGCTATCTGATGACGAATTAAAAGGTAAAACGGTTGAATTTCGTGCTCGTTTGGAAAAAGGCGAATCGCTGGAGAATCTGTTACCTGAAGCATTTGCGACAGTACGTGAAGCAAGTAAGCGTGTGTTTGCTATGCGTCATTTCGACGTTCAGTTACTGGGTGGTATGGTTTTGAATGAGCGTTGTATTGCTGAGATGCGTACCGGTGAAGGTAAGACATTGACAGCTACTTTGCCTGCTTATTTGAACGCATTGACTGGCCGTGGTGTTCACGTAGTTACGGTGAATGATTATTTGGCACAACGTGACGCTGAAAATAACCGTCCACTGTTTGAATTTCTGGGGTTGAGTGTTGGTGTCAACCTGCCAGGTATGCCTGCACCCGTTAAACGTCAGGCATATGCAGCGGATATTACTTACGGCACTAACAATGAATATGGTTTTGACTATCTTCGTGACAACATGGCATTTAGTCCAGAAGAACGTGTTCAACGTAAACTGCATTATGCTCTGGTGGATGAAGTTGATTCCATTCTGATTGATGAAGCCCGTACTCCATTGATTATTTCCGGCCCTGCTGAAGATAGCTCTGAGCTTTATATTAAAGTTAATAAGCTGATTCCTAAACTGATCCGTCAGGAAAAAGAAGATTCAGATACTTTCCAGGGAGAGGGGCACTTTTCTGTTGATGAGAAGTCTCGCCAGGTTAACTTGACAGAACGCGGTTTGGTTCTGATTGAACAATTACTGGTGGATGCCAAATTGATGGAAGAAGGTGAATCCCTGTATTCACCCACTAACATTATGTTGATGCACCATGTTACCGCTGCGTTACGTGCTCATGCTTTATTTACCCGTGATGTTGATTACATCGTGAAAGATGGTGAAGTCATTATTGTTGATGAGCATACTGGCCGTACTATGCAAGGGCGTCGTTGGTCTGATGGGCTACATCAGGCTGTTGAAGCCAAAGAAGGCGTAGAAATTCAAAACGAAAACCAAACTCTTGCTTCGATTACTTTCCAAAATTACTTCCGTCTGTATGAAAAACTGGCGGGTATGACCGGTACGGCAGATACAGAAGCATTTGAATTTAGTTCTATTTATAAGCTTGATACCATTGTGGTGCCAACAAACCGACCAATGATCCGTAATGATTTGCCGGATCTGGTTTATATGACTGAAGCTGAAAAAATTGAAGCTATCATTGAAGATATCCGCGAACGTACCGGTAAAGGGCAGCCGGTATTGGTGGGAACTATTTCTATTGAAAAATCTGAACTGGTTTCCCATGAATTGACTAAAGCGGGTATCGAGCACAACGTGCTTAACGCTAAATTCCATGCAATGGAAGCAGATATTATTGCGCAGGCTGGTCAGGCGAGTGCAGTAACTATTGCGACTAATATGGCTGGTCGTGGTACCGATATTGTGCTGGGAGGTAGCTGGCAGGCAGAAATTGCTAAACTGGAAGAACCAACAGAAGTGCAGATTGAAGAGATTAAAGCTGCATGGCAGGAGCGCCATGATATTGTTCTGGTTGCGGGTGGTTTGCATATTATCGGTACGGAGCGTCATGAATCCCGCCGTATTGATAATCAGTTACGTGGGCGTTCCGGTCGTCAAGGGGATGCTGGATCATCTCGTTTCTATTTATCAATGGAAGACTCACTGATGCGTATTTTTGCATCTGATCGTGTTACGGGTATGATGCGTAAACTTGGTATGAAACCTGGTGAGGCGATTGAACACCCTTGGGTAACTAAAGCTATTGCCAATGCTCAGCGTAAAGTAGAAAGCCGTAACTTCGACATACGTAAGCAATTGCTGGAATATGATGATGTTGCTAATGATCAGCGTCGTGCTATCTATACACAACGCAATGATTTGCTGGATGTCAGTGATGTTAGCGAAACTATTAGTAGCATTCGTGAAGATGTATTTAAAGCAACCATTGATGCTTATATTCCCCCTCAATCTCTGGAAGAGATGTGGGATATAGAAGGTTTGCAGCAGCGTTTAATTGCTGATTTTGATTTGGAGCTACCGATCAAAGAGTGGTTGGATAAAGAGCCTGAACTACATGAAGAAACTTTGCGTGAGCGTATTCTTGAACGGGCTATTGAAGTCCATAAACGTAAAGAAGAGATTGTTAGCACTGAAATGATGCGTAACTTTGAAAAAGGTATCATGTTGCAGACTCTGGATATGTTGTGGAAAGAACATCTGGCTGCAATGGATTATCTGCGTCAGGGTATCCATCTACGTGGTTATGCTCAGAAAGATCCAAAACAGGAGTACAAACGTGAATCTTTCGCCATGTTTGCAAACATGTTGGAATCACTGAAATATGAAGTGATTAGTACATTAAGCAAAGTTCAGGTGAGAATGCCGGAAGAGGTTGAGGCATTAGAACAGCAACGTCGTATGGAAGCTGAACGTCTGGCAAAACAACAGCAATTAAGCCATGAAGTTGAAAAAGGTGCTTTGATGTCTGAAACAGAGGCTCAGATTGCCAGTGGTGTTCGTAAAGTAGGCCGTAATGATTTTTGTCCTTGTGGTTCAGGTAAGAAATATAAACATTGCCATGGGCGTTTGCAGTAATGATGAAAAGGCGGGAAACCGCCTTTTTACTGTCAGCCTTAATCTACCTCCTTTGGAAACGATATTTGACTATTGGTTGTTTAAGCAGCCAAAAAATAGATGAAGATAATAGTGATATGGAAAAGAAACACCTGCATATAGCTGCTGGAATTATTAGAAACTCACAATATGAAATTTTTATTACTCAGCGTCATGCTGATACTCATATGGGGGGATTCTGGGAGTTTCCTGGTGGGAAGGTCGAAAAAGGGGAAACACCTGAACAGGCTTTGGTTCGTGAACTACAGGAAGAAATCGGTATTACTGTTACTCATTATGAGTTGGTAAAAACGGTTGAACATGATTTTCCTGATAGACTAATTACCCTTTATTTTTTCTTGGTAGGTGAATGGGAAAATGAGCCTTTTGGCAAAGAGGGTCAGCTTTCTCGGTGGGTATTACAGAAAGATTTAATTGCAGATGAATTCCCACCTGCTAATCGCAGCATTGTCGCATTATTGACTACTTGAATTGTTAATAGCCGCATTAATAATGAATAACGCGGCTATTTATTATTGCTCAGGTTGTTCACTCCAATCGTCGCTATCGGAGTCTTCACTTTGGCTTGATATCCGTTTTTCTTCATTTGCCCACTCGCCTAAGTCAATCAACTGACAGCGTTTACTGCAAAATGGTCGGTATGGGCTTATTTCTCCCCAAACCACACTTTTACCACATATTGGACATTCAATGGTTAATAACTCAGACATAATCTCTCTCCGGATAATGAGTTTGTAATCTTAGCAGCATGCCAGTTCAAATGGCAAATGAGCAGGTATAGAGCCTTTTTCACTATCCAGAGGTAAAAAACGGATAGCAAAGCGGGTCTTATGACCAGAGATTTGAGGGAACAATAAAGGTTTTAATGGTAACCGTAATCTTAGTAAATCTGAACCTTCTGCTGTATCTTGGTGAAAACCGTTTTTACTGACTTCTGAACGGAAGGTAGCAGACTGGCGTATTAGTTCTAAAATACTTTCCAGGGCTTGTTGGAGTGGCAACAAGCTATCAATCCAGAATGAAACCATTTTATCTCTTTCTGATTGTGGCAAGTGAAGCCATAGATGCAGGGTGGGTAGATCAAAACCACAGCAGCCGCTTGGAATGCTGAGGCGCTGGCGTACCATACTAATGATTTTATCTTCTTTAAGGGATTGCCCTAGCCGTGGTGCTTTGCTTAGTGCAACAGCTCGTTCTTTTAATTTTAATCTGAAATTATTGACGATATTAATATCAACATCAGGTATCTCGGCCCATTGTTTTAATTTCGCTTGTTGGCGTTCTAATTCTTTTAATAGTTCTGAACGTACTTCACCTCGTTCTAAAACTTCAAGGAGTTCAGCAACAGTACGGAAAAAGGCAAGGCTACTTGCCAATGAGTTTAAATGGCGTTGACTGGTGAGCTGTTGCAGAGAAGATTCAATTCGCAACCATGATCGCATTTTTTCATTCAATGGGTGTTCAAAAATAATTGTAGAAGTTGGGTCACTCATCATGATTATCCTGTCTGGCTGATCCAGCTAATCTTAAATATTGTTGATGTAGTTCGGCAACACGAGGAGCAATTGCCTGTACGTTATCATGATTTGAGATAATGTCATCGGCATAAGCCAGCCTCTCGCTACGGGATACCTGTGCAGTCAAAATATTTTCAACCTGTTGGTTGCTAATACCATCACGAGTGGCTACTCGGTTGATTTGTAATTCAGGTGAAACGTCAACGACTAGAATCCGATCTGCCAGATGTCCCAAATTATTTTCGACTAATAATGGAATAACCCAAATCACATAAGGTGCAGTTATCTGCTCTAATTGGCGTCTGGTTTCTTTATATATTAGAGGGTGAAGGAGTTGGTTAATCCATTGTTTTTCTTGTTGATTTGTGAAAATTTTCTGGCGTAACAGTGTTCGGTTCAGGCTACCATTTGGCGTTAGTATTTCATATCCAAAGTGTTCTTTGATGGCTTGTAACGCAGGAGTTCCAGGAGCTACGACTTCTCTGGCGATAATATCTGCATCAACAAGAGGAACACCAAGAGCTGCAAAAGCATTGGCTATAGTGGTTTTACCGCTGCCAATCCCACCTGTGAGTGCAATAATATAAGTCATCCTATCCCTTAACATTACTTGATAGTATTTTGGGATTGTAACCGAAAGGGAGGCAGATGACCTAGAGCAAAACTATGGAATTGTTTTTATTTCAAGTGAGTATTGTACCTAGCTGAAAGATTGGCAAATACATTGCGAGTAATAGTATGCCAACAATAATAGCGATTATAACCATAAGTATTGGTTCCAGTAGCTGAGCCATATTCTCGGAAATTTCCAGGGCCTGTTGTTGATACCACTCGGCTAGATTCTCCAATAACAGTTCTAAATTGCCAGACTCTTCGCCAACACTGATGAATTGTTGGCACAGTGCAGGAAAACAAGGTTGTTGTTTCAGTGCTTCGCTCATTGGTATTCCTTGATTAATTTGGGTTCGTAAGAATTTCGTTGCTTTCAAAAATACCGGATGATTTATTGATGCAATAGCACTGTCTAACCCGGCTGTGAGTGTCAGGCCAGCTTTTTGTGTCATAAATAGGATATGGAAAAGTTGCCCTAATTGTTGGCAGCTAATTAATTTCGCAATAATCGGTAAACGTAATATCAGATTTTTCTCACGGACAACCCATATTATGTGGCGTTGGCGTAACTGTAGATAAGATAGGAGTAGTACTATTAATCCAATAGCACCATAGCCACCATATTGAATAAGCCAGTTGGAAGTTATTAATAAACTATGGGTCAGCAAAGGGAGTTGTGCATCAAATGAACGATAAATGTGTTCAAATTCAGGTAAGACAAAAATCAGCATTAATAAAATAATGATGCTGGCAACAACGGTAATAATCAGAGGATAACGCAATGCTTTGGCTATTTTTTTCTGTAACTTGTCTTGTTGTTCCTGTTGTTTAACCAATAATTGGCAGCAGTTCTCTAATTGCCCAGTTAACTCACCAATAGCAATGAGTTGATAAAATAGAGTTGGAAATAGAAGTGGGTAATTTTTTAATGAAGCGGAGAGTGATTCTCCGCAGGTAATGTTTTTGCTAATATCTGACAATACGCAATGCCATAATGGATTAACACACTCTCGAATAAGAATATTCAGGCAATTGAGTAATGGCATTCCTGATGATAATAGTGTTGCCAATTGACGAATGAAATTTATCCGGTAGGCAATTTGTTGATGGTGGTAAAATATCCATTTGTCACATTTTATATTATAAGGTTGCAATCCAACATGGATAAGCTGTTGGTATAAAGTTTTTCGGTTATCACATAGTGATTTTCCTTTTGATATTTCACCTTTATTATTAATTGCTTGCCAATGATAAATATAATGGATTTTCATTATTCTTCTTGTCCTGTAACTTGATAAATTTCTTCCAGTGTAGTGATTCCTTGTTCTACTAATAGAATGCCGGATGAAAATAAGGTCTCTTTTCTTTGAGAAATAATAATTCTTTGTAAATCTTGAGGAGCTTGCTGTGATAATACTTGCTGGAGTTCATGTGTTATTTCCAAAAAATCATAAATAGCAGTTCGGCCATAATAACCAGAGAAACAATGCTTGCAACCAACTGCTAGCCATTGCCTGATAAATACAGAATTACTTCCAATATTAATCACTGTTTCATCCGTTTGCTGATTACGGCAATGAGGGCATAATTTCCTGACAAGTCGTTGGGCGATAATTAATTTGATACAAGACGCAGACATATAACCTGAAATACCCAGATTTTGTAGGCGAGATAATGTATCTACAGTTGAATTGGTGTGCAGTGTAGAAAGAACCAGATGACCCGTTTGTGCTGCTTTTACTGAGATTTCGGCTGTTTCACTATCACGTATTTCTCCTACCATAATAACATCTGGATCTTGTCGTAATAATGCTCGTAATACTTTGGCAAAATTGAGATCAATTTTACTGTTAATTTGTGTCTGATTAATACCATTGAGCGGGATTTCAACAGGGTCTTCTACACTGCAAATATTCTTTTTATTCTGATTCAGATATTGTAAACAGCTATATAAAGTTACGGTTTTTCCGCTACCTGTTGGGCCTGTCACTAAAATCATCCCTTGTGGTAATGCTAATTTTTGTCGTAGTTGATTTAATAACTGATCAGGGATACCTAACTGATCCAGTGACAGTTGCCGCATTGTATTTAATATTCTGAGTACAACTTTTTCTCCGTGTATTGTTGGTAAGGTGGCCATACGGATAGCATAGTTATGTTGTGCGTCATACCAATCAAATTGTCCATCTTGAGGTAAGCGTTTTTCGGCAATATTCAATTTCGCCATGATCTTAAGGCGTGCGGCAATGCTGGCATTCATTTGAGGAGATGGAGATGATAAGAGGTGTAATGCTCCATCAACTCGGATACGAATACGATAACCTTGTTGAAATGGTTCAAAATGAATATCAGATGCACGCCGTTGAATTGCAGTTAATAAAGTTTGATTAATAAGCTGAATGACTGGTACATCATTTTCATCTGCATTAATATCAGTCGTAGGTGGTAATAAAGGTGATTCTTCCTCTGGTAAATGACTTAGCGAAATGTTTTGGTGTAATATTGATTCAATTCGTGCCAGCGGCCAAATTTCTACATTAACGATACGCCCGGAAATAAAGCGTAATGCCGCTAATAGATCATCATTGGGTAATTCACTGCTTGCAATTGTTATCGTATTATCTTCTTTTTTTATCACAACAGATTGATGTCGCTGACAAATATCATGAATTTCTCTTTCCATCAATGTGTTTTCTGCTGCTGAAAGTGGATTCATTATTTTTTCCTGAGTCAATATATATTTATAAGGACGATAAATTAACTGTCTATTCTATTATACCCGTTATCTTTTAAGTTGTTTCTTTGTTGGCTGCACTCACTCACCCCGGTCACAGAGTTATCTATGCTCCCGGGGATTCGCTCCCTTGCCGTCGCGATCCATCTTGAAATTCATTGGGTATACATCTATTTGGCTCTAGAATTTGAATATTTCCTGACAACGATTCTTTAATGATTTACTTGCAGATTCGCATTTATAAATCCATTTAATTGTATCTGTCTGTGGATTTTTCATTGGAATCAATATAACGTTAAGATCTTTAAGGCTCTGTTGTCCATTAATAGTAATTTCTCCCTCTTTAACTGAAATATTTCCAATATATCTGCTATTGTGACTATTAGGAATTGAAGTTGCTCCTGAATTACAGCCTTTAAAATCTTCAGTTTCAAAACTGCAAAGCTCTATACTTGATTTATAAGGTACAATAGCTTGTAACATATCTGTTAAAGCTGCTTTTTGAATATATCCCTGGTAACTGGGAATGCCAATGGCACTTAAGATGGAAATGATAGCAATAGCAACCATGATCTCCATTAAAGTAAATCCTTGTTGTTGTCTCATATTTTTCCTCCGTATTGTGGTATTGCGATATAGAGAATGAAGGAAAGAGAAAAAAATGAAACAAGATGTATGAAGGTTATGGAATTGACTCGAAAAAAGATTTCTTAATTGCAAGGTTTGCAAAAATATTTACGGTGGTGTTCGCAAATTTTCTAGCTACCCATTGCTAATTTACACCACCATCAATATCATTATTGTTAATTACTGAAAGCGCATTGAGAGATCTAATGCTTTAATATGTTTGGTGAGTGCTCCAACAGAAATGAAGTCAATACCTGTTTCAGCATAGCTGCGCAGGGTATTTAGGGTGATATTACCTGATACTTCTAAAGCGACTTTACCTGATGTAATAGCGACGGCTTCTTTCATCATTGGAATAGTAAAATTGTCCAGCATAATAATATCAACATTAGCTTTCAGAGCCAGGATCAACTCATCCAGAGTTTCTACTTCGACTTCAACAGGAACATCAGGGTGAGAATAACGAGCTTTATCTACTGCCTGTTTAATAGAGCCATTGGCAATAATATGGTTTTCTTTGATGAGGAAAGCGTCGAATAATCCAAGGCGGTGATTATTACCACCTCCGCAAAGTACGGCATATTTTAGGGCTGTGCGTAATCCCGGTAGCGTTTTACGCGTATCAAGTAATTGGGTTTTTAAACCGGTAAGAAGGCGAACATAATGACTGACTTCTGTTGCGACACCAGAGAGCGTCTGAATAAAGTTAAGAGCAGTGCGTTCGCCGGTCAGTAATACAGGTGCTGAGCCTTGTAATACACAGAGTTTTTGGTTGGCTATAATTGAATCGCCATCTTTTACCAGCCATTCAACGGAGGTTTGATCGCCCAATTGAGTGAAGACTTCTTTCAGCCATTGCTGACCACAGAAAATGCCATCTTCCCGAGTAATAATTATTGCGGTGGCTTGTTTATCTGCTGGAATTAACTGACCAGTAATGTCAGATGCTAAATCTGTGTTTCCGCCCAAATCTTCTTTTAAGGCAAGGGTGACACTGGCCGGAATGTCATTCTGCAAGCGTTTTATCAGAATAGCCCGGCGTTGATCTGCATCGTAATTTCGTGTCGTCATTGAAAAGCTCCATAAGTGATTGATAACAATATTGATGGTTTTAGCATGCTACCTTGTTGTGCAGTGAACGACTACTATCTTGGTTTTGTCATCAGATTTAAGGATGACAAAATGCGGTTATATAAGGGTTGGACTGATAGAGTTAGAAAGATTCTTTCACCTCATCGTGATTTGCGTCTTCGAGGTGAGCTACCATTACTGCTCGTTATTCATAAATGAGTTCACTTCAAGGGAAGTTTGATAGCCTTTACATTGAGCAGCTCTGTACTGGGACATGGAACGTAGAAGATGACGTTTTTTTCAAGGAAGTGGCAGGGTTGAGAGTTTCTGCTTATTGTTGTTACCCTATCCGTTGTGATAGTGAAATTGTCTGGCATATTCCATTTAATAGGCGGTCATGGCATGCTGACATGTCCTGCTATATAGGGTGGGGAAAAGGATGGGAAAAGTGCAATGATTTCTCCATGGGGTAGAACTGGAGGGGGCATATATTTAGTCACTTACCTGATACATATGAACCTTGTTGTGCTGACACAATGGATTATGCAGGCGTATTCGGATATGGATATATACCCAATGGATTTCAAGATGTATCGCGACGGCAAGGGAGCGAATCCCCGGGAGCATAGCCAACTATGTGACCGGGGTGAGTGAGTGCAGCCAACAAAGAGACAACTTGAAAGATGACGGGTATAAAAGAGCATATCACTGGCCGCCATGATATTGCTTCGGGAAGAAAGACAGATCCAGAACCTTATTTCGATTGGACACATTATCAGCAATTGTTGCAGGAGCAGAAAGAATGACCCTCTTTATACTGTTGTTAGTGCTGGCGTGGGAAAGGTTATTTAAATTAGGTGACCATTGGCAATTGGATCACCGTCTTGAACCAATTTTTACCAACATAAAGTCTTTTTCATTATGGAAAAGCTTATTGATGACATTAGCTGTGATGCTGCTTACATGGCTATTCATTGTAATACTTGATGATTTTATGTTTGGAATTCTTGAACTGATTTTATGGGTGTTCATTTGTTTGCTGTGTATAGGTGCGGGGCGTTTACGGCTTGATTATCGTGAATATTTTCGTGCTGTTCATCAGGATGACAGAGAGCAACGAAGAGAATATCTTGCTCGTCTTGTCGTCATTCATGGTTTGCCCTCTGATGCTAGTAAAGAAAATAAATTGCGAGAGATGCAGAATGCTCTTCTATGGATAAATTTTCGCTATTACTTGGCACCGATTTTTTGGTTAATCGTTGCCGGTAAATTAGGGCCGGTTGCTTTGATGGGATATTGTTTCTTAAGAGCTTATCAAGGCTGGTTAGCACAATATGGTACGCCAATTCAGCGTGCACAGTCTGGCGTTGATAGCCTGTTGCACTGGTTGGACTGGATTCCGGCTCGGTTGGCAGGAGTTGCTTATGCTTTGTTAGGGCATGGTGAGCGAGCTTTACCCGCGTGGGTTGCTTCTCTTAGTGATTTGAGAACTACGCAATATAAAGTAGTGTGTCAGCTTGCGCAGTTTTCATTAAGCCGTGAACCACATCTTGATTCAATTCAAACACCTGTTGCAGCGGTGATACTGGCGAAAAAGGTGACTTTTTCTATCATTGTAGTTGTTGCCTTACTGACAATTTATGGGGCGTTGGTTTGAGTCGTTGGCTTAATGACTCTGACCAATTTGGGTTTTATTTATCCCGTGTATGGAATTGTTTGACTTACCTTTAGCTATTAGAGCCGGTTTATGCAGCGCCGACTGGCGCTGCAACAATCGCCGCAACAACTAAGCAGATGGTTGAACATCAGACCACACGGAAATAACCGCGACGGCTCTGGCTAGCCCTCCGGCGCCGTCAGTCTTCAACAGAACCGGTACCACAGACACTTGCGTTGATGCCGTATAGTTATCGTTCCCTTGTTTAAGGTATCTTGAGTTCTCTCCTTCACCTCGGTGGCCGGTACTGAGTGATAAGGGTTTGTTGGCCGCATCAGTAAACATGAAGGCGACATCCTCTATTGAAGAGGCTAGGGCATTCGGTTTCCCCGGCACAAATGGCCCATCGATCCGGTAGAGTAAGTGTGAATTTTGAAATACATCATCATCGCCGGAACAGGTGCTGCTTATCCCTATTTGTCTCGCTGATTCCAGTGTATCTCCCACCTGTTTACCTGCTCTTTTCACTGTTCCCCAATCCACCGATGACGGGGTAAGGACAACGGCACAGGTGGACGGTTTTTTAACGGATGAAAGGATGACTGTGGTCCACAGGGGGTTCAGCATGCCGTTAGAACCCGATATTGCCGCTGGAACCCAACTGATCGAGCCTACTGACAAATGACTTCCCCCCGGTTTCGCATTGAAATTGCCGTCACTGTCCGGGTAAATTGCCCCGGTTACCGAGCGGACACTGATATCAACCAGACCGTTGGCATCCGGGACGCAGGGAATGTTAACGCTGGTATTCCCTTTGACCAGACTGGTTGATTGATAGGTATTGGGTGAACCATGCGTCTGGCAAGAGAGTGAAGATTGCCCAATATCAACCATAAAGTCACCAGCCTTTCCTACCCGGACGCTACTCGGTGACGACGAAGAGATCGATGAGCCTGTTCCCGATCCCACGGTGTAAGTCATCAGCTGCGTCCCGGCGGGGACGCGGCAGGTTGTCGACCAATCAAGAGGGCCACTGGTGGTATAACCCACTATTTCATCCCGTGAATAATCACGCTTATCTTTGTTGTTCGGCATCATGGCATAGCCGGTTACGGTAACATTGCTAACTTTATTCACCAGTTCAGTCTCGCAGTTCTGATAAATTTCTGCCGCTTGGAGTGGTAATGCGGTCAATAAAAAGAACAGTGACGCCCCCAGCCCCATGATGGTTGGGATGGGGTTTGCTGCATGACTGCCCCACAAACGTTCAGTGTCTAACATCCTTCTCTCTCCAAATTACTTATCTGTTTACATTGCTCTTTCGCTGCCGGGGCTAACCTCGCTTTTGGTGGTGTCCCGGACGTAAAAGCGATACCGGTGATATCTCATATGGGCACCCCGGTTAGGCTGCCCATATGAGGGTCACGCTTATAGACACACGGCATCGGCCTGCACCAGTTTCCCTAGGGTATCGGACGACACCTGATAACGGGTGGTACATTGTTGATCTGCCCCGTTTCCCCATTTAACTTTCACATGACCGGCGGACGGCATGCCGCTCAGATAAACTCGGCCGTTATCGCCTACAATGCCGTTGCCGACTTGGGTTGCGTTTCCTTCCAGCGTTGCGGTGGCGCCAAAGGGCACGGGTTTGCCATGATGTGTCAGGGTCAGTAGCAACTGGCTGCCCAGCCGAACCTGATAATTGACCAGCGTCACTGCACCTTTGGTCGGGTAAACGTTGCGGCTAGTCTGGTCAATATCGACCCCTTCCGGCAGGGTGGACGGATCTAGGTTGATGGTGTTTTTGTGGTAGACCGATCCGCCTGGCAATACGGCGTAGCCACGCCAGTCGGTCTGTACGTTGCCGTTGCTAACCGTCACCCCTTTCGCTCCGGGCGCGCGGACTAATACCGCAGTATCTCCCAGCGAACGTGACAGCGTTATCCCGTAAGGATGGATTAGAAGGGCGCCGGACATGCCATAGGTGACGTGCCGGCTGTCTGCGTTGTCATTGTAACCCAGATTAACGCTCCCCTGACTGCCCTGATAACCCAGCGACAGGGTCCGGCTGTTTTGCTGGCCGTTGTGCCTCCAGCCTTGCTGGAGGTTATAACTCAGGCGGTTATCCCATAACATGCCACTGATGCCGGTCTGTTGAGAGAGGTTACCCTGCGAGTCGCGCGAGGCCGTATAGCGGGTGTAAACGCCCCGTAACGCCGACGATGATCCAAAGAGACTCAGCGGGATCTGCATATTGAATGATACCTGACGGTTTTCCGGCCAGTGGCCTTCGCCCTTTATACGAGAAATGTTATAACTCAGGTTATAGCTGATCCCCATCAGCATCGCGTTGTAACCCAGACTTAGGTTGTTGTCGGTACGGCCATTCCAATAATTATTACGTGTCCCGGAGGCGTAAAGACTGCCCCAACGTCCCAGTGTCTGACGCAGGTTCACCTGCCAGGTGTTCTGACGCCGGTCAAGCGCCCACGGCACCTGATATTCATTCAGGCTGTACCCCATGCTGTTAGCATCACTGAAACTGTAGTAATGCTGAGTGGAATAGCGGTAGGCGGCCAGATCAATGCCGGTACCGGTACTGAGCAAGTTCTTGGAGTATTTCACGCGATAAG
Organism: Photorhabdus heterorhabditis; assembly: GCF_018448905.1. Taxonomy (GTDB): domain Bacteria; phylum Pseudomonadota; class Gammaproteobacteria; order Enterobacterales; family Enterobacteriaceae; genus Photorhabdus; species Photorhabdus heterorhabditis. Next base: position 93,393 of record NZ_RCWA01000015.1, read on the forward strand.
ATTGGCCGAATTGCCCGCTTTCTTCCTGATCCTTGCGCCCCTGCAACTGTGCACGGGCCAGCGTCACATCCGCAGACAGCGCGCCGAATGCACCCAACGAAACCCCCGAACCTAATACACCCGATTGGTAGTTGCCGGCGAACAGTCCCCCGCCGTACAGGGTGATACTGTTGGGTAAACCATAGACCAATGTGCCCATAGCAAAGACCGGGGAACGGCTACCATCGGTAAGGTTGCCGCCATGATATTGACCGGTCGTCAATTCATATTTAATGCCTCCGGGACGTTGCATCACCGGCAGGGACGATGAGGCTATTGTAGAGACGCGGGTGCGGCCATTTTCCTCTTTGATAGTCACCGTCAGGTCGCCAGCACTCCCTGTGGTATAGAGGTCGGTGAAACGAAACGGCCCCGGCGCCACTGTGGTTTGATATACGATATTGCCATTCTGGGATACGGTCACCTGCGCATTGGAGTTTGCCACACCGGTTATCTCCGGGGCAAAACCGCGCTGACTGTCGGGTAACATGGCCTCCTCAGAGGCCAGTTTCATGCCACGAAATGGGATACTGTCAAAAATGTCGCCGCCGGTATAAGTTTCACCCGCCGTGAACTCACTGCGCAGTGCTGGTATGTCACGTTGCAGGTAGGTATTACTCACCTGCCATTGGGTCTGCGCGGATGGAGAAAAACGGGAGGCGCCCTCGTTGCGCTGACGATTGTAACTGTAAGTTTGCGTGCTGCGCAGACGCCACGGCCCCAGATTCAATCCGTTACGAAAAGAGGCAAACAGATTACGAGAACGTGATCCTCCCCAGTTTCTCTGACCGTCATAACGCCCTTCCGAGCCGTTGACGGTGTAATTCATCAAAAAGGCCGGTATCCCGTTATCCCACAGTGACGGGTCAACCATCCCGGAATAATGGGGCTGCATGGCGACCTGTGGGACACTGAGATCCAGGCGCAAACGGGCGAAATCCAGTGTTGAGCGGGCGTGCGGGATCTGTTTCGTCAGATCCGTGATGAGGCTGTCGTCCGCTTTACCCTGAAAAGCCGGTAATCTGCGGGTATTGACCCCATATTCTTCCAGTTGTGCGACGGTTAATACCGGTTGGAGATGGCCGTTAACCAGCCTAAATTCAATCTCTCGGTTGTCAACCTTATTCTGGTTCATGTAGACATCGACCAGATAGCGTCCCGGCGCGACATACCCCGCGTTTTCATACGCCGAGAGATCAACATGACTGTGTTCACCGTTAGCGCCCATCAGGAATGCGGGATTAAAGTATTCCCGCGCCGAAGCGGGCAAGGCCGTTGCCGTCAGTGAACACAGCAGACATATGTATACCGGACGGGGCCGGAAACCGCCCGGTTGACCGGGCGCACGTTGGTTACCCGTCCGCAGTGCAGACGGAAATAAAGTGTTTATTGCCATAGCTCATCTCTGCTTCTAATTAAGCTTATGCTGTTAATCTTGAGGTCACTCTGCCGGTACATTGTCCGCCGATGTGGCGGGTTTATAACGGGGTGTGGCGATCCTGACTGTCGCCGGGAAAACGCCAGACCAAGAGGTCCGGCGTCCCGGCGGTAAACGAATAGGTTTGTATGCCTTTCGGGGGTACCATCGTTTGGCGTGTGTGGTCATCCGCATGCTGTGTTCCTACTTTCAGGACAGAGAAGGTCAGAAAATAAGGTGTAGGATTTTCTACCCGCAACTGCGTTCCCTGAAGGGAAAATTTCACCTGTTTAGCCACCGTGGCGTTATCCCGAGCGGGGACTCCCTGAGGACGATAAAACAGCCGAATATTCATCTGTAAGGCGACTTGCACTTGCGGGTTCTTGCCAGTTTGGCGCTCAGGTGTGCTAGTGTCCGGTACGGCAACGCCGGGAATAGCCCGCAGCGAGACCACAAAGGCCGATTCCCGATCCGGCGGTAACTGCCCCCCAAGCTGGCGAATACGGAACAAAAATTTCCCGCCAGCTTCGACCCGTTTTAACGGCGGCAGGACAACAAAAGGAGGAGCTAGCCCGGTTTGGGTGTCAAAGCGCCCGGTATCGGGGTCCATCGGGCTGACAAAACCCTGTACCAGATAGCCCTGCGCCGTATGATTGGTCATACTAAGGGTCACTCCGCCCGGGCTGTCTTTGGCGACATACGATAACTGCATCGGGGAGAACGATAACCCCTGATTCTCCGCCGCCTGCGCTTTTAATAGGCCGCCTAGCAGCAGGGCAAGACAGAAGGGGTAAATCATTGATCCACCGTGTTCTCGCCCATTCCCGTTACTGACTCTCTTCACTTTCCACCTCTGGATAAAACAAGGGCGAATTTAACTCACCACTTTGGCGGTAAATAGGTTTGAAGCCCCGCCGTAATCATTAATCATCGACCAGCTCACCGATTTTTTGCCTTTCTGTCCGACATAGGTCACACAATCCTGCGGCGCTATCATGGAGGGATAGCGATTCAGATCGAGCGCCTGTCCGTCCAGCGTGAGGCTGTCCAGCGACAGGAAATACGGCGTGGGATTGCACGCCTTAATGCCATCCGGTTGCGACTGAAAGCGGAGCTGTCCGTACGCCTCTTCCGGCAACATCGGCAGGCCATGCGGTCGCCAGAAAAACTTAATTCGCATTCCCACGCTCATCGACGCCTGATCCCGAATGTGCTCATTCGCCATCTGATGGGAGGTGGGGATAGTATTTATCTGTACATACCCCAGCGATTCCCGATCCACCGGAAAGGGCGACAGATTAAAAGTCGGCAAAATACGCAGGCTGTTCTGACTATTGGCTTCCAGCCTGAACAGCGGCGGTGTCACCACAAACGCTGGTGCGGTTTTCTCCTGATTTTCAGTGATTCTCACCTGAACCAGCCACGCTTGAGGCGTGGTATTGACTACCGTTAGTGTCTGCGCCCGCTCCCCTTGGGTAAAAATCACCCGGGTTTTATTCAGGCTGATACCGGCTGCCTGACAGGGTACTGTGCCGGTCATGCTCAGCCCCAGCCAGAACAACAGTGACATCAGTCTGTATCGCGTTGTGCGTACCCGACCTGTTTCCACAACGCCTCCTGAAACCTGTTACCTGAGAGACACTCAGTGATAGTTAAATTGAAATTGAATATGCGCGGTCAGTTCACCGGGGGTGGGTACAGCCGTGCCGGATTCATGTCGCATATCCATCTGGAAGGTGATTTGACTGTCTTTAACAGCGTTACCCGGTGACGCTAAATCCACATAATCGCCATTTTTCAGGTAGCTCCCCAGCTCGCCTCCCGGTGATTGATAGCGCAGGCCAAATCCCACATTTCCCGCCACAGTGGAAGCCTTATCCCGAAATAACGTCGGGTGGTTTTCCGGCGTGGGGCCGGCTATTTTAATGGCCGGGGTACGGCCCGCTCTGGCTGATCCCGCACAGCCTGACAACGCCAGCGTAATAGGCTTGTTGTCTGCCGCTTCGATATGTTCCGCACTACGCTGTACTTCATTAAGCGGTATGGATGAAAACTCGACATGGGATGTCTGTACATTGAGTTCACAGGTTGGCTGTTCCAGCGTTAATGCCAGCGTCAGTTCTGCCGTGTTTGAACTTGCTCCTCCGGGCAGGGAGGCAGTACAAAGCAGACTGGCCAGTGTTGTCCGTCTGATAAGAGACCACGATTTTCGCATTACGGTATCTCCCCTTGATAGGATGATTTTCCGCCGAGGTCATTAATCACCGTCCAGCTGACTTTGGCCGGGTAATGTATCCCTTTGAGGGAGAAAAACAGAACCGAGAACGGAGAGACCATGTCCTCTTTCTGCTGCTGCGTCATCAGTTCCTGTCCGCCCACTTTCAGGGAGGTGAAGGTAATGTAATAAGGTGACGGATTCGTGACCGTTATCCCTGAGACTGTCGGTTTGAAGCGTAGTGAACCAAATCCTTGCTCTGGCAAAACCGGCAACCCTGACGGGCGATACATCAGCTTAATTGTGTTGGCCGTAGCAATTTGTACGCCCCCGGTGACCTGCTTACCGGAGGGATTGTCAGGTTTGAGGCTTAACGGGATGGCCTGCGCGGTAAACCAGAATAGGGATTCCCGGTCAGCTGGCAGGGCCTGGCCTGTTTTGATAATGCGAACCTGATTCTGGCCGCCGGGTTCCATGAGAAACAGGGGCGGCGTTACGAGAAATGGAGCGGCTTTATCCCCCTTAGGGGTGGTACTGACTGTCATCTGCATCAGATAAACGGCCTCTTGACTGCTATTGCGTACCGAGGTTGCCGCCGCATGGCTGTCAGCCGGGTAGATAATGCGGGTAGTATCAATACTCACTCCCCCAGCCCCTGTGGCGGTGACCGATGAGCCTAGCAGACCGGCCACTATTATCGTTGTCATCAATCTTTTCACTGAGTCACCTGAAAATATCTGTTTTGGTATTGCGTAGGCAAGAATTGGACCTCCCTGTCCAATTCCACTGCTATGTGTTCCTGGTGCCTAACGGCGTTGATTAGCTATAAATTTGATTATCGAGTAACAAGTTGAAAAGTCAGTGGTGCACTGACACTTGTCCCCGCTGTAACAGCCGAAGGATTCTTGGCAACCAGCCCCACGCTAAAGGTTTTGGTAGCAGCTGTACTTAAAGTATTTTGGTCAGCAAAGTTAATCTTACTGTTGTTTGCCAGAAGCACTGTTTTACTCTTTTCCACCAGACCTACTGCCAGGCTACCGACAGCGGCACTAGAATCACCAAAATAACCATCCCCATCTAAGGTCTGTGTTCCTGTAATTTTCAAATCAACGTTTCGCTTCATCTTGTTGTCTGCTTGGTTGATTTCAGCATCACAGCCTGTTAGTGAAATAGTGAAATCCTGAGGCTTGACTAAAGTGTTTGTGGCAATAAAGTCGGCTTTTGCAGCAGTGCCTAGGTTGATGTCGGTCTTGTCAATGTTGAGTGCACAAGTTGGCGCTGCTACAGAACCTGACACGTTCACATTCGCACTTTTACCAATATCAGCAGCATGTGCCATTCCCATCCCCATACTCAGGAGTACTGAGGCTAATACGCTGGTTTTCAAAATTTGCTTTTTCATTTCATCTATTCCTTATCTATATCTACTTAATACATTTTGTCTAAAACAACACCATGACAGATTAAACAGCTGGGCCGCCAAGGCGGTGCGTTTACTGGTCATTTAGAGTTATTTTGTTCAGTTGTTAACTTAATGAAATATATCAATAAAAATATTAACCAAATGAAACCACTTCCGGCTTATACCATTTGGTTTGAGGAATTTTGCCTTTAGGATGAGAAAATGAATATCAAATCGCTCAATAAATGATCTCTTAACAAGCCGTAATATCCGTAATGCAAGAAATAATTTCTATTTGAAATCAAAAAATTAAGTAATTTTTTACAAAAAAACACAAAAAATATCTTTTAAGTGATGAAATTTTCCGTATACCGCCCCGGCGGTTGAAAATAACCGAACAAAATAACTCTAAATGTTCGGTTTTTTACCTTACATCAAAAACTGACTTCATCGAAAACAACCTCGCCGCTTTAGACAGTACTTTCCCTACATTTATGTCTCTCTGGTATTGTCCAAAAACCAAGATCTCTGAACGTTCCAAAAAAATGTATTAATCACGCTTATAAATTTTTCGGTATTTAGGGGGGATTGACTAAGCCTGATATTAGGTTTGTTTTAAGATCATCCTCCATGCACTCGGTATTGAAATTGACTGGCGTTGTTCAGATACGCTGCGCTTTGAAAAGGTGCCCGGCGTAAACGGCACTGTGTCTGTTATTTAATCTTCACAACAAACTATCGCTGTAAGCTATGTGATGCGGGATGATAAATAATCACTAGCGGCATTTACTGCTGTGGCGGATAAGCCGCTTTGGGAGGGAAGGTCTGCATACTCAGGTAAATGATTACTTTTTCCTTTTTATCAATAAATTAATGACAGTTTTCAATGATTATCACTATGATTTATCTATTATGTTGAATCGTGTTCTGTCTATTTAGTGATAAAAAATTATTGTCATACGATAACTTTTAAAGTAATTTAACGACAGTTTAGTTGAGCATGTAATGGAATGACATAAGATGTGTGATAAACAGGAGTTTGTAACTAATCCCAGGATCAGGCTACTCAGCTTTCTGGCTATTATTATTGCTTCCGTTATGGCAATTGCTGATATGGGGTTCCATATCGTTTCTTGGTCGTTATGGCATGATACCACTCGTCAGGCCGTCCTTCAGGCATATAGTGATCTTATGCCCGCATTGATTGAAAAGGGATTTAAGCAGTCTTTATTAAGTCAGATACTTTACATATCGCTGGATACGATACCACGAATCATATCAACCGCTTCTTATCTATTAATCGGAATTCTATTTTTCCGGTTTGCTAAAGGTGAAATATGGAGTGATCGTAATATCTTTGGTTCATTTATTATTGGTTTCCTGATGATTCTAGAACAACTTCTTTATCCAGTGATTGATACATTACAGGGAATGGCCTTATCTATAGATTTAGGAAAAGGACAACGGGTATTTAGTTTCTCGCTTGGTGTTAATTCAGAATCTCTGTTTATTATTATGTTTGGTGTATTCCTCCTGATATTTAGCTTAATTATGCGTGAGTCTAAGAAGATAAGCGATGAGCAACGTTATTTTATCTGAGAATCATCATGAGTATTATAATAAGATTGGATGTGATCTTAGCAAAAAGGAAAGTAAAGTCTAAAGAGTTAGCTGCAATTATCGGTATTACTGAGCAAAATTTATCATTGCTGAAAAATGGTAAAATAAAAGGTATTCGTATTGATACATTAGAAAAGATTTGTAAATATTTGCAATGCCAACCTGGAGATATACTAGAGTATGTGGAAGATCAAGAGGATAACAGCTGATAAAATTACTGTGTGTCTTTTGATATCTTGTTAGAGATGGAACTTAACATTAATTAACTCATTTTAATTGCATGAAAATATCACTTATTTCATGTTTTTTATCTGGCTTGTTATTCCTGGGTGTCAATGGAGCATTAATAAAAAAGGTTTCTCCCTGTGATGAAGGGATGTTTTTTTCCATGGGGAGATATTGTTCTGATATTCCATGGGGTGCCAGAAAGATAAAATGCATATGTAGATATTATTTAATAGACCGTAAGAAATAGTCTTTATTTATACATGGTTCTTATTTATATTAATTTTTTTAACTTATACAGCAATTCAAGGATATTAACAATGAATAAATTGTTCATCATTTCATTATTAGTCTTTATTATTACCGGATGTTCCAGGCCAACGCTTAATAGTAGTTATGTTTCAGCATGTGGTTATTCTGAATGTAATGTTAAGGATATAATTTCAGGTGCCAAAATTAAAGTAAATACTAAGAATTCCCCCCCTAATTTTGATGAACACACACCAATCCAGGATAGACAAGTTATCCAATCAGGTGAACGGCCAGCTTTTGAAAAAGAAAGTTATAGTGTTGGAATGTCCATTGGTTTTTAATTTTATTAGTTATTTTATTTGTTTGTAGGAATTTTTGTATGAATTTTACAAAAAGAATAGTTGTTATCCTTTTATCTATTTTATTTACTTTATTAAGTGGTTGTACGTCTTGGGAAAAACCGGGATCAACTCAGTTTGATAGAGACAGAGATTATTCTGAATGTAAGGAGCAGGGTTATTTTCGCTTTCCACCAGACTGGGACAGCAAAGTTGTTCATTCTTTTGAGACGAAACATTTCCCTTGTGAAGATAAGGACGGGAAAAAAGACAAATCTTGCGGGCATTATATCACTGTGCCAAAAGCGGAAGTTGAACGCTGGGATAAGAATGAATCTGCAAGGCGTTGGGTGATTTCTTCCTGTATGTATGAAAAAGGGTGGCATGAAGAAACACGTTATTGGTTTTAGTGGCGCGCATTTTTTTCCACCGACAGCAGTTCTATGGAGCTGTTGCTGGTGGTTCCTCACATATTTGTAATTATTCCTTTCTAATCGCCGTTTTTAGCCACTCGGTTTTCCTGATTTGAGATACATTTATAACCTAATGAGATAATAGCTGTGTTTGAAGTTAATAATAGATGATTAAATATTTATAATGTTAGCATGAATATTCTATTATTTTATTGCTGTAACGATTCAATATGTCTATTTATACCTTTAAAAAAGGTTAAGTTAAATATTGTTGTAGCGAGTTTTTTAGCCTGTTGGTTATCAAATTTTACTAATTTTTAAAAAAAATTGTTAAAATTTGCAGGTTTTTATGATTTAGCACAAGGTCTTTATGGACAGTTGGTGAATACTTTGTTACTTTTAGGGACCTGTGGTTTAAATTGGTATTACCAATTGACTCCGGCATAGGCCGAAACAATGTTTACCCATTAATTGCCTATCTTGATAGTAGGAAGTATTGATGCAGGCAGTTTGAACATGGACAGCACACAAAACCCGGAGCATATAAAACTGGAGTATGCAAAAATAGTGTGTGAGGATGACTCGCTTCATTCATCCTTCGGGTCGCATTAAAATGCATTCAAAAGTGAGTGTTTTTGTGTGAGTTCCATCCTAGGTTCAAATTTGACAAATAAAATAGCCTAATGAGATAGGTTCTAACTGGCTTATAGTAAATATGGCTTATAGCAAAATCCGCCAACCAAAATTATCAGATGTCATTGAGCAGCGTCTTGAGCATCTCATCCTTGAAGGGTCTTTGCGTCCAGGAGAGAAGTTGCCACCTGAACGTGAGTTGGCGAAACAATTTGATGTGTCACGGCCTTCATTGCGCGAAGCTATTCAGCGGTTGGAAGCTAAAGGCTTTCTCTTTCGCCGTCAAGGTGGTGGAACATTTGTTCAGAATAATCTCTGGCAAAGTTTCAGCGATCCATTGGCACAATTGTTGGCAGGCCATCCAGAATCTCAGTTTGATCTCCTTGAAACTCGCCATGCTTTGGAAGGTATTGCAGCCTATTACGCAGCATTGCGTGGGACTGACGAAGATTTTGAGCGTATTCGGGGACATCACCTTGTTATTCAACAAGCTCAGCAAAGTGGTGATGTCAATGCTGAATCTGATGCTGTTCTGCAATATCAACTCGTTGTCACTGAAGCTGCCCATAATGTGGTTCTCCTTCATTTATTGCGTTGTATGGCACCTATGCTGGAACAAAATATCCGGCAGAATTTTGAGTTTCTTTATACCCGTAGAGAAATGCTGATGGCTGTCAGTGATCATCGGGCAAAAATTTTTGAAGCTATAATGGCAAGACAACCGGAGAAAGCCCGCGAAGCTTCCCATCGCCATTTAGCTTTTATTGAAGATGTTTTATTGGATCTCAGCCGTGAGCATACCCGCTGCGAGCGATCATTACGGCGTCTCCAACAACATCCACAATAAAATTAGCTGTGCAGATCCTGAAGTTTGCTGCGTCTGCATGGCTAGTCGAGTCCCTTGACTGAGGGCGCTAGCGGCAACAACAGTGAGGGCCTATCTTCCGGTCATGACCGGGTGAACGTCAAAGGTATGACCGGAAGATAGGCTCCAAATAACCATTAGAAACAGATAACAGATAAGGAATACACCATGTCAGACATTTTGAAAAATGACGTGGACCCGATCGAAACTCGCGACTGGTTACAGGCGATCGAATCGGTCATCCGTGAAGAGGGTGTTGATCGTGCCCAGTTCTTGATTGATCAGGTACTGAACGAAGCACGTAAAGGTGGCGTGAATGTTGCGGCTGGTGCTGCTAACCGCGATTATATCAATACCATTGCTGTTGAGGATGAGCCTGCTTACCCTGGCAATCTGGATTTGGAGCGCCGTATTCGCTCTGCTATTCGTTGGAATGCTGTGATGACTGTTTTACGGGCATCCAAAAAAGATCTGGAATTAGGTGGTCACATGGCTTCATTCCAGTCTTCAGCAACCATGTATGAAGTTTGTTTTAACCACTTCTTCCGTGCCCGCAATGAAAATGATGGCGGTGACTTGGTTTATTTCCAGGGCCACATTTCGCCGGGCGTTTATGCTCGTGCTTTCCTTGAAGGTCGTCTGACTGAAGAGCAAATGAATAATTTCCGTCAGGAAATTGATGGTAACGGCCTGTCTTCTTACCCGCATCCAAAATTGATGCCTGAATTCTGGCAGTTCCCAACTGTTTCAATGGGACTGGGGCCAATCGGTGCTATTTATCAGGCTAAGTTCCTGAAATATTTGGAACACCGTGGTTTGAAAGATACATCCAAACAAACCGTTTACGCATTCTTGGGTGACGGAGAGATGGATGAGCCAGAATCTAAAGGTGCGATCACGATCGCAACTCGTGAGAAACTGGATAACCTAGTATTTGTTATCAACTGTAACCTGCAACGTCTGGACGGGCCAGTTACGGGTAATGGTAAAATCGTTAACGAGCTGGAAGGTATTTTCAGTGGTGCAGGTTGGCAGGTTATTAAAGTTCTTTGGGGTGAGCGTTGGGATGAACTGCTGCGTAAAGATACCAGCGGTAAATTGATCCAACTGATGAACGAAACACTGGACGGTGATTACCAGACGTTCAAATCCAAAGATGGTGCTTATGTCCGTCAGCATTTCTTCGGTCGTTACCCAGAAACGACAGAATTAGTCAAAGACATGACTGATGACCAGATTTGGGCATTGAACCGTGGTGGTCACGATCCGAAGAAAGTATTTGCTGCACTGAAAAAAGCGCAGGAAACTACCGGTAAACCAACCGTCATCTTGGCTCAGACTGTCAAAGGTTACGGTATGGGTGATACTGCGGAAGGTAAAAATATCGCTCATCAGGTTAAGAAAATGAATATGGAAGGGGTTCGTCATTTCCGTAATCGTTTCAATGTACCTGTTGCAGATGACCAAATCGAAAACCTGCCGTATGTGACTTTCGATAAAGATTCTGAAGAGTACAAATATTTGCATGAGCGTCGCGCGGCATTGGGTGGTTATCTGCCAAGCCGTCGTACTCATTTTGAAGAGAAGCTGGAACTGCCAACGCTGGAAGATTTTGGTGCGTTGCTAGAAGAACAAAACAAAGAAATTTCTACCACTATCGCTTTTGTTCGTGCTTTGAACGTGATGTTGAAGAACAAATCAATCAAAGATCGTCTGGTGCCAATCATTGCTGATGAAGCGCGTACTTTTGGTATGGAAGGTCTGTTCCGTCAGATCGGCATCTACAGCCCTAACGGCCAGCAGTATACCCCGCAGGACCGTGAGCAGGTTGCTTACTATAAAGAAGATGCGAAAGGCCAGATCCTGCAAGAAGGCATCAATGAGCTAGGTGCCGGTTCATCATGGCTGGCGGCGGCAACGTCTTACAGCACTAACAACTTGCCGATGATTCCGTTTTACATTTACTACTCTATGTTCGGGTTCCAGCGTATTGGTGATCTGTGCTGGGCAGCAGGTGACCAACAGGCGCGTGGCTTCTTGATTGGCGGTACTTCAGGTCGTACCACACTGAACGGTGAAGGTTTGCAACACGAAGATGGTCACAGCCATATTCAGTCTCTGACTATTCCTAACTGTATCTCTTATGATCCAGCATTTGCTTATGAAGTTGCTGTGATTATGCATGATGGCCTGGAGCGTATGTATGGTGAGAAACAAGAAAACATTTACTACTACATCACCACGCTGAACGAAAACTACCATATGCCAGCAATGCCACAAGGCGCAGAAGAAGGTATCCGTAAAGGTATCTACAAACTGGAAAGTCTGGAAGGTAGCAAAGGTAAAGTTCAGTTGTTAGGTTCTGGCTCTATCTTGCGTCATGTTCGCGAAGCTGCGCAGATTCTGGCTAACGATTATGGTGTGGGTTCTGATGTATACAGCGTAACTTCATTCACTGAACTGGCGCGTGATGGTCAGGATTGTGAGCGCTGGAATATGTTGCATCCAACAGAAACTCCACGCGTACCTTATGTTGCTCAGATTATGAATGAAGCACCAGCAGTTGCTTCTACTGACTATATGAAACTGTTCGCAGAACAAATTCGTAACTTCATCCCGGCAAGCGAATTCCGCGTATTAGGTACTGACGGTTTCGGTCGTTCCGACAGCCGTGAAAACTTGCGTCATCACTTTGAAGTTGATGCTTCCTACGTGGTAATTGCTGCTCTGGGTGAATTGGCTAAACGCGGCGAAATCGACGTGAATGTTGTGGAAGAAGCGATTAATAAATACAACATTAACCCAGAGAAAGTTAACCCGCGTCTGGCATAAGAGGTAAAGAACCAATGGCTATCGAAATTAAGGTACCGGATATCGGTGCAGATGAAGTTGAAGTCACCGAAATCATGGTGAAAGTTGGCGATACAGTGGAAGCTGAACAATCGCTAATCACAGTGGAAGGTGATAAGGCTTCGATGGAAGTCCCGTCTCCTCAAGCGGGTGTTGTTAAAGAGATCAAAGTTGCAGTTGGTAATAAAGTTGAAACTGGCAAACTGATTATGATTTTTGATTCGGCTGATGGTGCTGTAGAAGCAGCACCAGCTGAAGAATCGGCAGCTATGACACTGTCCTCTCGTATGGCAGAGCCGGAGTCAGTGGTTTCTGCGGCCATGGATGTTCATGTACCGGATATCGGCGGTGATGAAGTTGAAGTGACCGAAGTGATGGTTCAAGTAGGCGACACGGTTACAGCGGAGCAGTCACTGATCACCGTAGAAGGTGATAAAGCTTCGATGGAAGTGCCTGCACCATTCGCCGGTATCGTTAAAGACATTAAAATCAAGGTCGGTGATAAAGTAAAAACCGATTCTATGATCATGGTATTTGAAGTCGTGGGAGCAGCGCCTGCACCTGTGGCTTCTGCGCCAGCGGCTGAACCAGAGAAAGTGGTGCCAGTTATAGAGAGCAGAAGTTTCGTAGAAGAAGATAAAAACGACTTCACTGAAAATAATGCTTATGTTCACGCAACACCGGTAATCCGTCGTTTGGCTCGTGAATTTGGTGTTAACCTGGCTAAAGTGAAAGGTACGGGTCGTAAAGGCCGTATTCTGCGTGAAGACGTTCAGGCTTACGTGAAAGACGCGGTTAAGCGTGCCGAATCCGCCCCTGCATCAGCTGGTGGTGGTCTGCCGGGTATGTTGCCTTGGCCGAAAGTTGATTTTAGCAAGTTTGGTGAAATCGAAGAGGTTGAACTGGGTCGTATCCAGAAAATTTCTGGTGCTAACCTGAGCCGTAACTGGGTGATGATCCCGCATGTTACGCAGTTCGATGAAACGGATATCACTGAAGTTGAAAACTTCCGTAAACAACAGAATCAGGAAGCTGAAAAGAAACAGCTTGGTGTGAAGATCACCCCACTGGTGTTCATCCTGAAAGCGGTAGCAAAAGCGTTGGAAGAGATGCCGCGTTTTAACAGTTCTATCTCGGAAGATGGTCAGAAACTGACGCTGAAAAAATACATCAACATTGGTGTAGCAGTTGATACACCTAATGGCCTGGTGGTTCCAGTGTTCCGTGACGTTAATAAGAAAGGCATCATCGAATTGTCCCGCGAGTTGACTGAGATGTCTAAGAAAGCGCGTTCCGGCAAACTGACTGCATCTGATATGCAGGGTGGATGCTTCACTATCTCAAGTCTGGGTGGTATTGGTGGTACTGCATTTACGCCAATCGTCAATGCGCCGGAAGTGGCTATTTTGGGTGTATCTCGCTCGTCGATGAAGCCTGTTTGGAATGGTAAAGAATTTGTACCACGCCTGATGCTGCCTCTGTCACTTTCCTTCGATCATCGTGTGATCGATGGTGCTGATGGTGCACGTTTCATTACATTTATTAATCATGCAATGAGCGATATCCGCCGTCTGGTGATGTAATCTTAAAGGCCGGCCATATGCCGGCCTGATTGTTATTGCTGTGGCAGGGTAGCTTGCATCTGGTTGGTTTGTTGCGAGTTCTGTCACGTTAACGCGCTTTTCAGGTTATTAACAATTCTGTAAACTGCTCGCGGTATGTAGGTCCCGGTGGAATATATCGTTTTTTGGCGTCTGACCCGCCGGACAAACAATTAAGAGGTCATGATGAGTACTGAAATTAAAACCCAGGTTGTGGTGCTTGGGGCAGGCCCAGCAGGGTATTCTGCTGCTTTTCGTTGCGCGGATTTAGGTTTGGAAACCGTCCTGGTGGAACGTTACTCTACCTTAGGTGGTGTTTGTCTTAACGTTGGTTGTATCCCTTCTAAGGCATTGCTTCACGTAGCAAAAGTTATTGAAGAAGCTAAAGCTTTGGCAAATCACGGTATCGTTTTTGGTGAGCCAAAGACTGATATTGAAAAAGTCCGTGTTTGGAAAGAAAAAGTTATCAATCAGCTGACCGGTGGTCTGGCTGGTATGGCTAAAGGCCGCAAAGTTAAAGTTGTCAATGGCATTGGTAAATTTACGGGTGCTAACACATTGGTTGTTGAAGGTGAAGGTGGCGCAACAACGATTAATTTTGATAACGCCATTATTGCCGCTGGCTCCCGTCCTATCCAATTGCCATTCATCCCTCATGATGATCCTCGCGTATGGGATTCTACAGATGCACTGGCTCTGACAACGGTTCCTGGGCGTCTACTGGTGATGGGCGGTGGTATTATCGGTCTGGAAATGGGAACCGTTTACCACGCTTTGGGTTCTCAGATCGATGTTGTTGAAATGTTGGATCAGGTTATTCCTGCGGCTGATAAAGATGTGGTGAAAGTATTTACCAAACGTATCAGCAAGCAATTCAATCTGATGCTGGAAACGAAAGTGACTGTAGTAGAAGCCAAAGAAGATGGTATCTACGTCACGATGGAAGGCAAAAACGCACCGGCAGAACCACAGCGTTATGACGCGGTTCTGGTTGCTATTGGCCGTGTACCTAACGGTAAAATGCTGGATGCGGGTAAAGCGGGTGTTGAAGTTGATGACCGTGGCTTTATCCATGTTGATAAGCAAATGCGTACTAATGTACCGCACATCTTTGCGATTGGTGACATTGTTGGTCAACCAATGCTGGCTCATAAAGGTGTTCACGAAGGCCACGTTGCGGCTGAAGTTATTTCCGGTAAGAAACACTACTTTGATCCAAAAGTTATTCCATCCATTGCTTACACTGAACCAGAAGTTGCATGGGTTGGCTTGACGGAGAAAGAAGCGAAAGAGAAAGGCATCAGCTATGAAACAGCAACCTTCCCATGGGCTGCTTCTGGTCGTGCAATCGCCTCTGATTGTGCTGATGGTATGACCAAACTGATTTTCGATAAAGAAAGTAACCGTATTATCGGTGGTGCTATTGTGGGTACTAACGGTGGTGAACTACTAGGTGAAATCGGTCTGGCAATTGAAATGGGTTGTGATGCAGAAGATATCGCGTTGACTATCCACGCTCATCCAACGCTGCATGAATCTGTTGGTCTGGCGGCTGAAATCTTTGAAGGTAGTATTACTGATTTGCCAAATGCTAAAGCGAAGAAAAAGAAATAATTTCTTAAATCGACCGATGTAATTTGACGAGGCGGCTTTCATTTATGGGAGCCGTTTTTTTATATGTGCGCCGGGCATGGCGCGTAGCGCCGTGACAGGCGCTGTTCTTTAGCTGTGGTGGCCAAAGAGCGACTAAGAGGTGAAAGTCCTCCACACACCCGGTGAGGGGAAGTGTTAGCTGAACGGCAAGG
>NZ_RCWA01000016.1 GCF_018448905.1 Photorhabdus heterorhabditis
GGCCAGCCGCGCACCGGGGCTGAGGTAACCGCGCAGCGCCCTTGGGTGGGCGGCGCCGACATAATGTTTGTTAAGCGCGGCGGGCCGTTCAGGCCCATTGCGCTTAATGCCACATTATGTTGAATGGCGGCTGACCGGCAACGATTGTTACAGAGAACGCCGCAGTTTAGCGCCGGGTGGCCGGCATTTACTGCCGGGCACGCCGTAGGTAGGGAGGCAGTCTGCGCGCAGGGACGCGCGCAGTCTGCCTTTCACTGCACCCCACAGGTTCACCGGGAACCGGCTAACCTTCGAACTGTCCAACCGCACTGTGGTTTCAGGCCGGCTTCGGGCTGTCCGGCTTATTACTATCGGCCTGTTTATCGTCTGGTGTGGCCTGCTTTGACTGCCGTTCTGCCGGGTGGGTCTGCTCATGCACTTTCTTTAAGTGACCGATGGCCACCCGGGTATAGATTTGGGTGGTTTCCAGACTCGCATGCCCTAATATCGCCTGGATGTGCCGGGTATCGGCCCCGTTGTCCAGCATTTGCGTGGCCATTGAATGCCGGAACAGGTGACAGGCTCCGGCTTTCTCCAGTTGCGCTTTTTGGCGAATGCTGGCCCCCGTCAGATGGGTGAGTCTGTCGCGTGACATCTGTCGGCCATTGAGGGTGATAAACAGGTGGCCGCTGTCATGGCGGTGGGCCAGTCGGGGCCGCACGCTGTCAAGGTAGCGTTGTAACCAGTGCAGGGCCTGTTCCCCGATGGGCACTACCCGGTCTTTACGGCCTTTGCCCTGCCTCACCAGCAGCACGCCGCGCCCGAAGTCGATGTCGCTTAACCGCAGGTTGGACAGTTCCATCCGCCGGATACCGCTGCTCCACAGCACTTCAAGGATGGCCCGGTTTCTTAAGCCGGTCGGCCTGTTGATATCAATGGCCTGTAATACCGTCTGTGTTTCGTCCTCGCTCAGCACCTGCGCGGGCAGGCGTTTGTCTCTTCGGGGCAACACCAGTTCCTCAGCCGGGTTGTACAGGATGTACTGGCGTTGTCGCAGCCAGCGGAACCAGACCCGGAGGTCACTCAGCCGTTTTGACTGTGTGCTGACGGCCAGCGTGTTGCCGTCGGCTTTACGATAGGCTCTCAGCCAGGACTGATAACTTTCCAGTAACGGCGGGCTGACTTGCGGGGCGGACATGACTCCCCGGGCTTCACACCAGTTAACGAACGGCAGCAACCGTTCCTGATAGCCGGTCAGCGTCCAGACGCTGTAGTGTCTGGCGGTCAGGCAGTCCAGATAGGCTTCAAGCTGCTGGCGTAATGTGGTGAGATGAGCGGGGCGTGTAGCGGCGATAGTCTGAGTCATGACGGGGTTTCCTGTAAGGTACATGGATTGTTGTTATGGGGTAATGCGTGACTACGATACGATGATGTTTTTCTTTATTGTCTGCCGGAACAGTGCTTTTTCCTTTTCCCCGACCGGTTTAGCGCCGGGGCCTTGTATGGCTTGCCTCTGGGGGGATGGAGGCTGTCCGACCGGTCCCCGACCTGCCTCCGACAGGTGGGCGACCGTCTGCGTGATAACCCCGACCGGACTGAATCATACGCCGGTTTTCAGGGGGCTATCAGCCCGCACAGGTGCGCCGTGTCGTTATCTTCACCGTCGAACAGCAGTTCATAGACGAACGTCAGTCCGCGCCGGTGCAACAGCAGGTATTCCATTTCGACCAGCCGTGACAGATGGATTTTTAGCTGGGTATCGCCCCACTGGATGGCGTCGCGTAACAGTTTGCGGGTGAACAGCCACTCATGACGCGGCTGCCCGCTTTCCCTGACCCAGTTTTGTATCAGCAGCAACAGCCTGCGCGTCTGCGGCGGCATCTCATCCAGTGTGCGGCCTAATATCTCGTGGGCCAGCCGGTTTGCTAAGCTAATATCGTCTTTGGTCACCTCGATATATTCAAGCCGTTTGCCCCGGTGTTCCGCGGTCTTCACCTCGCGCTGGTGCTGATGCAGCAGGGCGATACTTTGTATCAGGGTGAGATATTTCATGTGGTCGCGCCGGGTGCGGGTTTTATCGCTCATGAACGTTAACTGTGAGGCATAAGGGTTAACCACATTGAGCGGGCGCAACAGCCGCTGGGCGTTTTGATGCAGTTCGGTGATATACGCCTTTTCATTCTCGGCCAGTAAGCCTTCGAGGGTTTGCTTATGGCGCTGCAAGGCGTGGATAGCTTCGGTCTGTTCCCGCGATTCGTTCACGGTCAGCACCAGACAGCGGTTTAACAGCTCTTCATCGACATCTATCGCGGTGGTGGTGAGCATCAGCATCACCGGTCCTTTCACCGTGTACTGTTTGGTGACCAGATTCCCGCTGGCATCGTCTTTACCGGTGCTGGCAATGGTCAGTTCGCCGTCGCTTTGCAACAGCTTAAGCGCATAGGCGGCCTGCCTGACGCCTTCCTCTTCGGCAATGGCTAAGATTTTATGCTGGAGATTGGTTTCCCCCAGATAGAACAGACTCTGGCCGGTCATGGCGCTGTATTGCAGCCGTTCCTCTGCCGGTATCAGATTGAGGACCGCATCCATCAGTGAGCTTTTCCCGGCGGCACTGCTGCTTTGTATCAGCACGGCCAGCGGACGGTCCAGCTTGCGACTGACGGCGGCTAAGTAACCGGCCAGCAGGTTAGTGGATTCGCCTACCACGCCACAGGCGGCTAAATCAGCGGTGATGCGCTCGCTCAGTTTCGGGTCTTGCAGCAGGGCCAGTGCTGCTATCCGCTGGTCCTCACTCAGTTCGGGAACCGGTGGGGTTTCGGTTTGTTCACTGACACCGGCCTGTTGACACTGTTCCAGTACCAGCAACACCTGCCCCAGCGCCCGGCGCAGGTCACCTTCGGCCAGCCCCAGTTCGGTGGCGGCCAGCCGCGCATACCCGCCCCGGCTGCGGGCGTTCATCATGTCCACGCTGTCGGCGAACATCACGCCGCTGTCGGTATCAATCACCTGCGCATTGACTTTCATGACGGCGGCCCCGGCTCTGACCTGAGCCAGCCCGCGAACACACCAGCGCAGCGGACCCAGTGAGACGATGATTTCGCCGTTTGGCCCGGTCTCCCACACGACTCCGGGCAAAGACAGCGGTCTTGTTGCCCGCTCAGCGGCTAAAGCAACAGGGGGTTCCGTTGCCGGGGACGGCGGCGCTGCCGGTGCGCCCGGTGCTTCGGTGTCGGTTTTCTGCACCGGCTCATACATTGGCACCGCGCCATCCAGCAATAACCCGAATGCCGGTTCGGGCTCGGCGACCTGACACAGATAGCCGTTGGCATCCATGCCCTCGGGGAACACTACCCGGAACACGGTCATGCCGGCGGCGGTCAGGTCTGCGGCCAGTTTCACCGCCGCCTCATTGCCGGCGGGGTCATTATCGAAGGCAATCAGCACCTGCCTGACCTGATGCTGTTGCAGTGCCTGCCAGTGGTCGGGGGTAAAGCCATTGACGCCGTAGGCGGTGGTCACGTTACGGTATCCCGCCACCCAGAACGACATGGCATCGATTAATGACTCACACAGGATAAGCGATTTGGCCGCTATCATGGCGGCTTCATTCCACACGCCGCGGTGCTCGCCGGGCAGGTAGAGATGTTTCGGGGTACCCGCCCGCAGGCGCTGGATGATTTTCCGGCCATAGATTTCCTGTACCTGCCCGTGGTTGTCGAGTACCGGTATCACGAGCGAGCCGCTAAAGTGTTCATGACCTGACTCCCGCATCAGGCCCACCGCTTGCAACCGGGCCCGGATAGCTGCGCCGGCTTTCAGTTGTTTCTCCGGCAGGCGGTAAGCCAGGGTTCGGTTGGCAAAGCCGAGCTTAAAACCGGCGACTAATTCGGGATGATGTAACCGGCGTTTTTCCAGATAGGCCACGGCTTCGGGGGCGTTCAGCAGCGTATGATGGTAAAACTCCACCACCCGGCTGAGCAGCGCCTGCCGTCCGGCTTCGTCTTCGGCCAGCACGGTGGGTTCATTCGGCTGAACCAGCGGCGCAACAGCCGGATTATTCCCCAGCGTGCCGCGCAGGTGCTCTGCCGCCCGTCGCAGGCTCAGGCGTTCGGTTTTCATCACCCAGTCCAGCACTGAACCGCCGGTGTTGCAGCCAAAACAGTGATAGAGGTTTTTTTCCGGGCTGAGGACCATTGACGGGGTTTTTTCCTCATGGAACGGGCACAGCAGCACGTAATCTTTACCGCGTTTAATCAGCTTGCGGCCCTGTTGTTCCGCCACGGCCACTAAGGAGACGGCGGTTTTCAGGTGCTGTAATTCGGCTTCCGGGATGCGTGCCATAACAAAGATCCCCCCAAAATATGTCAAGATTTATTTTGCTTCGATATGCGATATATTATATATTCGTATTACGATATTAAAGCAAGTCGTTTTTGGAACTCACCTTATACTTGGAGCATTTTATGGCTGATGTGATAGATGAGATTATGCAGACCGAAGAACAGCGCCGGGCATTCGGTAAACGACTCAAAGAGTTACGTAACCAACAGCGACGAACACAGAAGGAAGTTGCTGCCCTGATTGGCTTGCAACTTTCGCAGTACAACAAGTATGAGTCCGGGATGCACATCCCTCCGGCTGATAAGTTGATCCAACTGGCTGAGTTGTTCACGACAACTATTGATTACTTATTGCTTGGCTCGCCTAACGAACAGAGACCAATTAGCAACA
Source organism: Photorhabdus heterorhabditis (assembly GCF_018448905.1). GTDB lineage: Bacteria > Pseudomonadota > Gammaproteobacteria > Enterobacterales > Enterobacteriaceae > Photorhabdus > Photorhabdus heterorhabditis. Next base: position 4,711 of record NZ_RCWA01000016.1, read on the forward strand.
CGCGATTAATGGAGCGATTTAAAGCACTGGCCCAATGCCAGCCGGAAGAACAGGAGACCGTGATTAAACTGATTGATGCGGTGATTGTTAAGCACCGGGTTGAGTCGGCAATACGCCCTGTTGATCAGGAGAAGAATAACTAAGTCTAAAGTGATTTTTTAGCACGGCGTTGAAGTGCAGCAACACAACAACGCCGCTCACCACAAGCAACTAAGAAGGAGTTGAATGATGGCTAAGGCGCATTCTAAAGCAGAAGCGGCGATAAATAAAGCTGTGAAAACAGAACGTTATTACACGGTGGGCTATGTGCCGAACGGGAATAAGGTCAACAACGCCACCCCGGCGGCCAGATTACGGTGAAGGTGATGGACGGTTGTCTGGTGCTCATTCCTGACAGTGAGGCCACGCAACAACAGTACCAGCGGCAACAGGCTCAACTACGGGAGATAAAGCAGCAGATGCGGGCGCTGATAACCGGTTTTGCGGGTTAAGGGAGAGGATAAAATGAAAGTGGTGATTGAACATTTGCAGGACATTCAGTTAACTCACCTTGAAGCGCTGGCCTTGGCCCAACTGGTCAAGCGGCTGTGCTGGTCTGAGATACGCGCCTGTGCCGTGAATGACGAGGAAGCGTATCAGATCAAAGATGCGATCTCTAAGCTCCAATCTGCTCTAGCGTACAGTGGGTATGCGCCACGGTAGATCAATAAGAAAGCCGGAAGATCTCAAAGGATCTTTCCGGCTTTATTAATACAACTTGCCTATCTAACAACTGAGTATAAATGATATTGCCTTTTGCTTTTCTGGATTATTATCTAAAAAGCGATAAAGATATTCTTTAACTTCTTCTTTATTTGGAGAATTAGTTAATATATTCTTATATATATCTATATGCTTTTCAGAATTTGTTATCCTATAGTGAATTATATCAAGCCAATCTAAAGCCTTTTTTTGTAATATTTCATTGAATCCGATAATAGTAGAAACATAATCTATAGCTTCAAAAGACTCCGCCATTCCCATAATTTCTTTCATCATGTCAGTATATTCACTTTCGTCATCCAAATAATTTAAAATTATTGGTAAATATTTCTTATCTTTTGACTCGGCCATTTTTTGTAACGTATTAGAAAATATACGAATACTTTCAGGGGAGTCCATGCTTGATGATTTTTCAAGATCTTCGATTAAATTCATTTTATCCTCTATTTTCTTGGACACTTAGATGGTTTTTTAAATACATCGGGGAATGTTTCTTTATTCAGCCTGATAGTCTCCCTTAAACCTTGTTTAATTTCTTTAGTATATAATCCTTGATCTTTATATATTTTTCTAGCATCCATGATATCTTTGGCTAATGTTTCTCTTGGTGTTTCATGAAGGAAAGGTCTTCTTGCGTAAGATCTGGTTAATGGATGCCTTCCTTTATTAGATGGATATTTATGTTCCATTTGCATTGCAATGGATTTACTTTTAGAAATTCCAAACTTCTTCTTCATATATTCAGCTGAAGGCATGTGATGACCAGTTAAATCATCGCCGGGAGTACCGGGTAATTTTCCATAAGGCCCCACACCACCTTCCCCAGGAAGTAATGCATTCAATCCGAACGGGTCAATCCATCCTGTGGGATTTTTGACGTATGCATACGGATTCTCACCACCCCAGAGGCCCGTAGGATCGGCACTCAGGTAACAACAGCCTTCCGGCAAATAATACCTGAACCGATTATAGAATAAACCACTTTCTTCATCAAAAAGTTGCCCGGCAAATCGGAGGCCCGGGTCCAGTTGCGGATTCTCGCCGTGTCCACCCAGCCGCAGGCCGTACAGAGACTGCTTCGGCCGCCGCCACACCCGTTTACCCGTCGGGTCGAACAGCGCCAGTGGCTCGCCGGTCGGGGCGCTGACCGCATACTGGGTTTGCACCTCCCCGGCCATCAGTTCCACCCGGTTGTCCAGATTAAGCGTAAACTGTTGCGTCTGCTGCGCCACCAGTTCCCAGCCGTCAAACACCAGATGGCGGATCATTTTCAGCCGGCCATGCTGGTATTCGCGGATTTCCGCCGGCACGTCGCCGTCCCACACATACGTAGTCAGTTTACCGGTTTGGATACAGCATTTTTCGATCCGCCGTCCAAAGGTATCATAGCGATATTCCCACCGGATACCGTCCGGGGTGATGAGGCCCGTCAGCTGATTCTGGCTGTTCCAGCGGTATCGGGTCAGTGCTGGACGGTAACCTTCTTCTAAACGCTGTTTCTCTTTCATACGACCAGCCCGGTCGTAGACAAACCGGTGCGAGTCAATCCAGTTCAGGCGGTGACCTTCCTGGTATAGCGTTTCCCCCATAATCTCCTGCACCCCGTCGAACCGCCGTGACGGGTAACCGCTTGCATCATACTGATAGTGTTCACGTAAATTCCGTCCGTCACCGACCGACATCACCTGGCCGTTGCCGTTGAGGAGGTAGCGTAACTGCTGTCCGTCATCATTGGCGGCTGTCAGGTTCAGTGTGGCATCATATTCATACTGACGCACCAGACCCGCAAAGGTGGGGTCAGGAATATCCGCCAAGTCAGTCTGCCGGAAAAAATGTGGGTTATAGCCGGCACGTTGTGCCGTTAATTGGCCCATCAGGTTATATTGCTGGCGCAGGATGAAACCGCTTTCGGTGTAACGGCCTGTTTCCCGTCCGGCGTCGTCCCGTTCCACGGTCAGAGGCAGTTGCCCCTCCAGCGTTAACCCGGTCAGTTCCCCGGCCCGGTTGACTTGCATCCGGCTCTGCCAGTGTTTCGGGTGAGTCTGTCCGGTGAACCGGGACGGTCCTTCTGCGGGGTCGGTTTCGCCGGTCAGCAGCTGTCGTTCCACCGTGCGGTTATCTGGGTAGTGGCGTTGAATTTCCCCGTATGGCTGGATTTCCCGGACTATCCGGTCTTGTTCATCATATTCAAAAGACAGGGTGTTATCCGGTGACTCAACTGTCAGCAGCCGTCCCACAATATCGTAATGATAATGCGTGGTGCCTTCCGGGGTGTGCTGGGCAGTCAGCCGGTGTGCCGCATCATAGTCATAGCGGATAACCGTTTCTTCTCCGTCCCGTTTCTCAATGCAGTTGCCCGATAAGTTATAACGGTAGTGCCAGCGGGTGCCGGCATAATCCTGCTCAGTGACCACCCGGCCATCCGCATCGAGAATGTACGTGTAGTTTTCGCCCTGTGGGTTTATCACCTGAGTCAGTTGCAGAGTATCCGCATCATAGCGGTACTGCCAGCGGTGCCCCTCACCATCAACACGTGCTATCGGTAGGTCAAACGGCCCGTACTCCACCAGCCAGTCTATTCCGAGAGCATCAGTCCAGCGGGTCAGGTTACCGTGCCGGTCATGGTGAAAGTGTTCCAGATTGTTATCGGGCCGGTCGCTGGCGGCCACCCGGTGATGTCGGTCGTAACGCCAGCGCCACAGCGCTCCAGCGGCGGTCAAGCTGCGCAGCCGGTCCTGACTGTCATAGCCGAGGCTGATGGTGCGGTTCTCTTCATCAAACAGTCTTACCAGCCGCTGATGGGTATCATATTCCTGAGTACGGCGGTTACCGTCGGTGTCTTCTTCCGCTGTCACCAGCCCGAAAGCATTACGGGTCAGGGTGGTTTTCCGACCGTCTGGGGCAATAAATCCTTTCGGCTGGCCCAGCTCATCATACAGTTGTAGCCAGGTGCGTTGCAGTGGGTCAGTCATACCGGTCAGTTGCAGGGTGTCCGCATCATAGCTGTATTGCCAGACTGCCCCGGTCGCATCAGTAAGTGAAGTCACCCGACCGGTATCGGCCAGGTAGGTTAGGGTCAGAGTTTCTCCCATCGGCAACGTCTGTTGTATCAGATTGCCCCAGTTATCGTAGTCATAGCGGGTGATACCGCCGCCAGGAGTGTGAACTTCAGTGACCTGATGCTGGTCATTGTAATGCCAAGTAGTGGTGTGCCCCTGTGGTGTGGTAGAGCGGGTGAGGCCGGGAGCATAGTCCAGGTGGACAGGATAGAAGCCTCCAGACCCTACACTGTCAGTACAGCGCCCCTGTTTATCGTAGCGGTAATCCACCCAAGTCTGGTCGCCGTCAGACCAGCGGCTTATCAGGCCCTGCGCGTTGTATTCATAGTACAGGTGGAATTGCTGGGTACTGTCCGCTTCCGCCAGCCGGCCATTATCATGGTAGCGATACCGGGCCATCACTTCCTGCAACCCTTCATCGGTGCGGAGAATCTCCGTCAGCTGTCCGCTCAGGTTGTAACGCAGTGTCAGCACTGGTCCGTCACTGTGGATGACTTCTGTCAGCTGATAGCGGTTGTTATAGACAAAACGCAGCTGGTTATCATACACGTCCCGGTGTTCAGTCAGCAGCCAGCTCTGGGTGTCGTCGTCAGAAGCCGGTGCAGGCAGGGCAAAATATTTTTGTACCGGGGAATCGCGGTGGCGGAGGATATACCCAGATTGGCCCCGGCTCAGGGTAAAATCCGGGTGGTCGGGGTTGATACTGTGGGTACAGGTGGCAGGTAAAGCAAAATAGAGTGAAGCCCCTTCGGTGGTGCTGATTTCCACCCGGTCGCCGGTGACCCGGATGCATTCGGAAAAGCTGTCAGTCCAGCCCGGTCCCAGTAAGCCCTGTTCCCCGGGGACCCAGCTGCGTAAAAACACCAGCGGCAGGGTCTGGCCGAGCGCGATATCGGTACGCTGGTCAAACAGCTGGCCGGTGGTAACGTCAATCGGGTCGCCGGTGAAGAATTTTTTAGTTGCTTCCAAGTAACGTTTCGCGCCCTGCGTTTCTTTAAAGGCGGTTTTGGCACAGGAAATCGTACCCATCGACACGATTTTTCCGGCATGCCGGGCGCCGGCTTTTGCCCCGTTCAGCACCGTTTTACGACCCGCTTTAGTGAACAGTTTACCGATGCCCTTAATGGCGCCCCGGGATGGTGGTGCCAGAAATTCCACAGCTATCAGAATCGCCCGCTCCCAAGCGGAGAACTCTTCCTCAATGTCCAGATAGGTGCCCTGACCGGAGCCGATAAACACGGTTTTGGCACCGGATTTGATGGTGGAGCCGCAGACCAGTTTGTCATCCACCCGGGCTGCCGGGTAGCCGTTGATGAACACCGTTTCACTGCCCTGAGCAATCAGGGGCGGAGCAGGGTGTTTCGTACAGGCGGCAGTATCGGCTGTGGCTCTGGCTGCCGGTTTGCCTTCAATGGACACATCTGGCGAGCCGTTTATTATTTTGCCGTCGGGCGGGCCAATACTGTCTACCATGCGGGTGACCGCAGAACTGGCGGCACTGATAACATTCCCCAGAGCCAGTGTGCCGGCAGTGCCCAATGCAATCACCGCAACGGTGGCTAAGCCACCGGTACCCACCACCACCGCAGCGGCTACGGCAAAGACCGCAGCACTAATCAGAGCGCCGGTAATGGCACCGGCCAGCGCGCCGAGGAAGCTGGCATGTTTAATCGGGTCGCCCTCACGGGCAGCTGCCGGGCCGGGCGTCCCTTGAGGAGGGGAAACGGGTGCAGCGTGTCGGGCACCGACCCGGGCAATCCGGGTGACAATTTCATCACCAAGTGACATGTTGTGCCTCCTGCCGGGTCAGGCTGCTTGAAAGCTGCTGATAACTGCCAGCAGGGTATCACGCTGACCGGCTTCAAAAGGCGCAGGAGAGGTCAGGTTGAAGGTCAGCAGCTGTGTGCCCCGGATTTGCAGTACCACGGTCTGGTACATATCGCCTTCCGGGCTTTTCCACTGGTAATCCAGACGGCGGGCTGGTTGCTGGCTGAGGGGGATTTCGCTGCGCTGGTGCTCTTGGTAACCGGGCAGGTGGGTGCGGAACTGTTCCAGAGTCTGTTCATAGTAAGTGTTATTATCCACGCCAAGGGGGACCGGTGTGCGGCTGACTACCAGATTAATGCCGCTGTCATCCGGCAGTACAAAGACATGCATGGACTCATCCCGCCAGTTGTCCGGGATAGTCAGGGTGCCTTCATTCATCTGATACACTGTGTTTTCCATGCTTTTTTCCGTTATTAGTTAAGGTCATGCATTAAATTAAGTTGCTGAGCGTCAATACCGGTCAGTTCACATTGACCTGTTTGCCGTTGATGGTGATATTCAGTCCCTGAATGCTGATATTGCCGGCACTGTCGATGGTAATGCTGCCTCCGGCTGTGGCAATTTCGATACCACCAGCCTGGGAATGTATTTGAATGTTATTTTTCACGTTCAGCAGGCTGTCTTTTTCTACCGTGACCTGACGTAGGCCGGTGATGGCACTGACTTCATTGCCCGTCACCTCTTTATGGCGGTCATTTCTAATCGACAGCACCTGATTATGGCCGATGCTTTCGGTGTGGTCGTTCATTACCCGGGTTTCGCGGTTATTGAGCACCACGGTATTCATATCGCGCTGGGCATGCAACGCCAGCTCTTCACTGCCTTTGGCATCTTCAAAGCGCAGTTCGTTATAGCCTTCTCCCTTATGGGTTTTTGAACGGAAGGCCATCTGGGTTTTACTGCCTGGTAGGGTTCCCGGAGGAATGTTACTGGCATGATAGGTCCGCCCGGTGACTATTGGCTGGTCCGGGTCACCATGCAGGAAATCCACCACCACTTCCTGACCGATACGCGGGATAGCCAGCATGCCCCAGCCCTGACCGGCCCACGGCTGGGTCACTCGTATCCAGCAGGAACTGCGGTCGTTACTCTGGCCGTAACGGTCCCACAAAAACTGTAACCGGATACGGCCATACTGGTCGCAGAAGATTTCTTCCCCTTCCGGGCCAACCACTTTGGCAATCTGCGGGCCGTCCATCACCGGTTTGGGCCGGAGAGCTGGCCGCCAGTGCTGGTCATAAGGGATAAAGGTGAAGTGGTTACTCATGACGGTGCCCGACTCACCGCCAGCCTGTTCCAGCGCCTGTGGTTGGCTGCCGGTATGCGCCACACTGACCAGTTGCCAGAGCCGGTTGAGGTCATGACGCGGATGGTTGGTCAGGGTAAACAACACGCCCGGTTGCATGGCCGCATCGTTACTGTCTCCGTACCCCATCAGAGCATTGCTGCGCAGGGCTTCCAGCCGGTAGCGGGTGAAATCAGCGCCATGTTGCTCATCTTTGAAGCGCCCGGGAAAATCAAAGTGTTCATAGCCGGTATACTGGAGGTCGGTTTCGCGCATTTGCTGGCGAAACTCGGCGGCCCAGGCTGGATTTTTAAAGGTGTAATCCTTGAGTTCGACGGCAGCCGGACGCACCTGAGCACTGCGGGTCAAGGCGGTGATACACAACTGTTGGGCTTGGGCCGCGTCCTCCGGGTGATAAGGCAGAACTGGCCCTTTGGCAATAGAGCCGGCATCGTCAGCAAACACTAGGGTGTTTTTGTTGCCGTCGAACTCGAAGAAATAAAAGATGCCCTCTTCCGCAGTCAGCCGTTGCAGAAAATCAAAATCGGTTTCACGGTACTGGACACAAAACTCTCGCTCCGGGTGCGGATAACGCAGACTGAAAATGACATCCTGGACCCCGCTTTCTTTGAGCAGGGTGGTAATGATAGTTTTGATATCCTGCTGTTGAAAGATGCGGGAATTCTGGCGCAGGGTGGTGCGCCACATATCAGGACGGATAGTCATTTCGTAACGGGTCTGATGCTTACCGGTATTGCCCTGAACAAAGCTGGCGACCATGCCGGTGACGGTGCGTTGGACTTTCCCTTCGCGCAGGATGGACAGGGTGGCACGTTTATCGAGGACGGCGGTAAAATCAATCGCTGGGTCGGCACTGGCTAAGCTGACGTCAAGGCTGAACGGGATGGAAAAGGCTTCATTTAATGAAAAAGCGGCAACGACAAAGGTGTGAGGCGGTAAGCCGCCGGCAGTGAGGGTGAACTGTAAGCCCCCGGCGCTCTGGGTACTGAATCGGTCAGCGAGTTGCTTTAGCGCACTGGGCAACCCGGCGGATGTTTTCTGGAATGACATATATAAAGGGCTCCTGATTATTACTGAAGGGTTTCATGCACGGCATTGTCAGCCCGGCGACGCTCTGCTACGTGAGTGATAACTCATCAAGGGGGTAAAGAAGCCAGACCGGGAAAGTCCGTCAATATCGTGATGCCGGATTATCGGGTCCGCTGCCCAGGGAGGATAAAGAGCGGTCACCAATACTTTCATCCGATTAATATATAACGAGGAGAATATAATAAAAAATTTAAAGTGTCTTGGATATTTGATAGATGGATTTCTGTTTAATTTAAAAAAGTGTGATTTAAATCATAGAATACTTTAGGTGATTTACCTTAAGACTAATCCTATTAGCTGAAAAGTTGGGTTTTTTTAGGGTTAATTCGTGTTTCTTGTTTATCGTGCTTTTATACTACGTAATCGAGTCATCGTGTTTCTTTGATAGACATTAAGCTAGCTCTTTGTTTACGGATCACACCAAATTCGTTTCAAATGATGACGTACAATGGCATAGGTTCATATTAACCTCTAATAATGCCAAATTTATCCATTGGATTTCAATATTATATTAATTTGGGGTGATAATCAGAGAGGTCAGATTCGTAACGAGCATGGATATCTACACGGACTAAGGCTATTTATCCAGGTAAAAAATCTGAGATAAATAACCACTCTGTACGGGTCTGGGCTACTGAATAATGAGCGTCAATATTTCCTGTGGGTAGATAATAAATTGTCCACGGAATATTGTACCTGCTGGATAGTTATTGGTGAGTGTTTCCTGCAACTGTAATATTATCTCGTTGTTTTCGAGAGATAAGGTAATAATTTCGGCTGCTTCGAAACCAAAAAAGCGTTTTACATGTGGATAGAGCGCTTTAAACAGGCTTTCTTTTACAGAAAATGCCAGTGTGAACATCTGCTCAGGTGATAAATGACAATGATTCAGGAAGGGTATTTCTCTGTCATTCAATACCATTTTTATCATTTCATCCATATTTTGATGGTTGACAATGGTTTCTATATCGACACCAATTAATCGGTTATTAGTTTGCGGTGCTGCCAGTATAATTGCATGTTGCGCTGAATGAGAAACAGAGCCACAAATACCCTGCGGCCAGATTGGGGCACGATCATTGCCAGATATCAAATTAAACTCTGGTTGTCCTAATTGTGCTAAAAGTTGACGGGCACAATAACGTGCTGCCAGATATTCAGCCCGTCGTTTATTGACGGCTTTGGCTAATTGAGCAGGGAAGGGAAGGTTTAATCGCCCGAACAGTTCATCGTGATAATAAGAGAGATCAAAACGAGCCTGCCAGAGATGTACTTGAGGATATTGAATAACCGTTCCATACTCGATTTGAGTGATAAATCCATTACCATCTTTCGGCAGTGTGGCTTGACTGGTGTGTATAACTGTTTGTTCCATGTTGATTATCCAGATAAGAAAATGCTATACAGTTTATATTAATATCATTCATATTGAATTGTAAAATGTGCGGTGGCATTAGCTGTTCCGCCGGTTATTTTATTTCTGGTTTGGTAATATCGGGCAGTAAAATGGGCTATATCGCCAGAATCTTGTGATGTGTGATCCAAAAACAGCGGTTTTCCTAGAGAAACAGGTGTTCCATGATATAAGATTTGGACACCAACACCTTGTGCTGTATTTGCATCGTTGCTGTTATCGAGTCTAATAACACTATCTGGAGTGTCTGTAGGGTTTTTAATTCCTCTCCCTGAAAAAGTAATTTTAGGTATAACATTCTCTACACAATGAATGATGATACCAAAATTAGCATAGCCAGCAGTGGTTCCTTTTCCTTTAAATAAAGAACTTTGTACGTTACCGAAGTTTACTTTTGGTGATGGTGTTGTTGTCATGCAACCCATGGTCTTAAATCTATATGTACTTGAATGCCTTACTGAAATTAAATTTAGTACTGGGCTTCCTAATGCTGCTAATTTAAACATGACTCCGGAAGATAGTGATTTTCCTGAATGCATTGCTCCTTTCTTGTGAAGATAAATACTAACGTTTCCTATATCTTTCCAGGTGATTTTTTTTCTTGTTCCAAGGTTATATGAATAGTTAGTTCCATCTGATTTAGGATAACCTATTTTACCAATATTGCCTCCAGAAATAACAAAATATAAGTATAACTTATCTTCAATTATTTTTAATCCACCAGTGCCATGTTCAGTATTACCCGGTTTTCCAGTAAGAACGCTGTCGCCAAACATTAGAGGTATATTTTCTTCATCACATGAAAAAATTGGAGCGTTTACATCAATACCCATCTCTGAGGCTATCTGTTCAGCACTGAAAGTTTTTATGTTAATGTCTTTATTATTCGCTTTGTTAATTTTTTTCTCAGATTCTTTTAAATTAAAATACAAAGAAATAGGGGCGGCGTTTGGATTTAATTGACATTCGGCGAATGACTTGTTGCTGTTCAACAGTAGTATAGAAGTAATGAATAACCATAAGTAGTGTTTCATATAAATTCCGGTTGAGATTTGTTTTTAATTATTGACAATTCAATGAAGCTAGGATGATACCATTAATTTTTTGGTATCTTTTACTATCAAAGTTAATGTAACAGCTTTGTTGATCACCTAAATCAGCCTTTAATTTTACTGTATCACTAACACCACTGAGAAAGACTTCTCCTCTTTCATTCACCATACCATTGATACCATTGATACCATTTTGGCCCGTGACTACCGTTCCAAATGGAAGTTTTTTACCGTTATGCTGTAATGTTAAAAATACTCGATGACCAACGCGAATAGAATAATCCGCCAATACCAACGCACCTTTTGTTGGAATAACTTTAGTGGTTGGGTTATCAATATCTACGTCAGTACTAAATGTATTGGTATCAAGAGATAAAGCATTCTCCCGATATTGCGATATATAGGGAACAACGGTATATCCTCGCCAGTCTGTGCTGATAGAAGTATTATTTAATACTTTTGCATTGGCTGCCCCTGGAGCGCGAATTAAGGCACTAGCACCGCTTTCGCTAATATTTTGCGCCAGGGTAACACCATAAGGATGCGCAATAATTGCGCCCTCTAATCCATAATTAATACGCTTATTTTTTCTATGATTAGTGGTATAACCTGCATTTACTGAACCATATGATCCTCTATAATACAAGCTGACTGAATTACCTGATTCTTTTTCTTTCTCTGATTTTTCGTAGCTGTAATTCTGAGAAATCATATAGTTTAGATTCTGCTGTTCCAGTAAAGAGCCAGATAATGTCATCGTATGTTGGCTGTCGCCATCTGTATTATAAGTAGTATCATAATCTACAGTTGCACTGTGATGACCAGATGGCAACCATTTATCCAAGGGAACACTAATATTTAACGAAAAAGTTTGATCGTTATTAATACTTGAACGATTACGATGGTAATTGTAGCTCAATGATAAGGAGATATCATGAATATTGGTGTTATAAGACATCATGTATGATTGATTTTTGCTGGTTTTATCTTGCCAGTAATCTTGTTGCCAGGCTGATAATGAAAGATTGCCATATTGTCCTAAACTCTGTCCTAGGGTTATTTGCATATGATTTTTCGGCGCACTATTTCTGCTATTATCAGTAAATTGGTCGTTATTATTAGCGTCGCTAAAACTAAAAAAACCATTGGTATTGTAACGATAGCCAGCCAGTGTCACCGTGGTATTCGTTGCAGTGAAACCTTTATCGTAGCGTATCTGATAAGACTGACCGGTTTTCTTTTCTCTATTTGGGAAACGCGTTGCTGCCTTTGTGACATCTATTGATACAGTACCAAATGAGCCGAGATTATGCCCTAAACCTAATGCATGACTTTGATAGTCGGAAGAAACAATTGTTCCACCATAAATTGTGGTACTGTCCCATAGCCCGTAAGTAGCTTCTGTCTGCACAAACCTTTTTTTGTTGGCTTGTTTATTACCACTGAATTTACCGATATTAACCGAATATTTTATTTGGCCCTCACGGATCATCAATGGTGAGGCAGAGAAGGGCTGAGTAAATTTTCTGACTTTGCCATTTGCTTCATAAATAGAGACTTCCAGATCACCACTTAAGTTGCTGGGATAAATATCGGTAATTTCAAACGCGCCTGGCGGAACAAAAGTCTGATAAATCAGATTATCTTTTTGATGGATTTCTATCCTTGCATGAGTCATAGCAATACCGCGAACGACAGGTGCAAAACTTTGCTGGCTATCTGGTAACATTTGGCTATCGGACATCAGTTTAATGCCATTAAAACTGAAACTATCAAACACCGTGCTATCAGTTGTTGTTTCCCCCAATACTAAGCGGGACCTTAATGGGCGAATATCTCGTTCAGCATAGGCTTTAAGCGATTTCCATTCAGATGTCGTATCAGTATGATTATAGTAACTATTATGGCGAACGCGCCACGGACCTAAATTAAAGCCGCTACGTAAATTCAGGTATTGATTTTGTTCACTTTGATTTTTATTCCAGGATTGCATGCCTGTTAGATTGTAATTGGTAAAAAACATAGGCAAACCATCATCCCACTGATCAGGAGAGATATCTCCCCTGATTTGTGATTTCATTGCAGCCTGAGGGAAATTCAGCGTTAGAGTAAGATGGCTTAAATCTAAATCTGCTGATGCATATTTAATATATTTCTCCGGTTGAGAAATGATTTCCTGTTCAGAAAGTGATGCTAATTCAGGGAAGCTTTCTGTTTTTACCCCGATTTCTTTCAGTAAGCTGACAGATAATTCAGGGCAAAGTTTTTCACCACAGTCAATAAAGGATAGGTTTTTAATGCCAATATCCTGTTGATTGACGATAACATTCACTTTATAGATGCCCGGAATGTGGGAATCGGTTTTTGCCAAACTGTCCAGATTAATATTTTCTCTGTCTTCATCTGATAATTGTAATGCATTTATATCAAAGTACAGCTCTGCATGTACTGGCAATGATAAACAAAAAGTTATTAAAGCAAAGCTAATTACTTTTTTCACGATACTCTCATCAGATAATATTATCAGAAATTAAACTGGCGCTCTTCCGTTGTGCCACCGTAATCATTGATAGCCGTCAGCGTCACGCTTTTTATACCACTTTGGGCTGGAAATACCTTGTGACCCAAAGGCGGAATAAATCCTGGGCTGGCTATTAGTTTTCCATCGATTTTCATCTCATTAAGATTAACGTAATAAGCCGTGGGATTAGTTAATTGAACACCATTGGTGTTATGTGATGCTTCCAAACGATTAATAGCATTATTCGCATCATCATCAGATAGCCCTGTTGGGCGATAAATCAGTTTGATAATGTTTTTGATGGTTATGATCATCTTGCTGTTGTCATTTTTTTCAACCGCCGGAATTGCATTAACATTGAGCAAAAATATCGATTCCCGATCCGATGGTAGGTAATTTCCCACATATGAAACTCGAATTTGATGCTCGCTTTCCTTCGCTATCTTAAACAATGGCGGCGTAATAATGAACGGCACTTTGTTTTGACTGTTATCGATATTATCTACCCATGATTGAACAAGATAAGGTCTTTCTGTATCCGAATTAGTGATAGAAATCGTGGCTTCTTTTTGTGAGCCATTATAGATAAGGCGAGTTCCGCCTAAAGTAATCCCTGCTTGTACTTGTCCTATAAAAAGGACAAGTAAAAAGGGAGTAATAAAGCGAAGCATTTTTACTCCTTTACTAATTAAAGATGTTTATTGGGTAATTATGGATATATGATGGTGAAATTGAGTGTTTTATCAATGTTATTAGTAGCAATAGTCGTTTTTGTTGAAACTAATTCTGCTACGAAATTCATAGCTGCTTTTTTTGAATTGATTGTAGCGATATCAGCGACATTTACTCCTGGGGCTATTGCTGTATCATTACCTTGTTTGTGTATTTTAATACCTACCCCATCAACCCCTGAAGCATAAAAATGTTTATTACCATCATCTGGAGTACCCGTGAATAAGATTCCCAGACTTCCGGTAACACTACAAGAAGATAAATTTATAGTGAAGTTTTTACTTTTTCCAACCATATTTGTTGTAATCTCACCCAGGTTATTTTGGAATACGTTTTTTGACAACTTACCGAAATCTACGGTAATGTCTTTTCCTGCTGTTCCTGTGTCTACAGTACATCCATTTTCAATAATCTGACCTGTAAATTTAATTTTCCCATCATAAGATAATGCACTGAAACTGCTAAAAGTCCCTAATATCATCACTAAAGAAGCCCAAATAAAATTCTTTCTCATTTAAAAATTCCTTACCTTAATAAAGATGTGTTTTAGTTTTGTCTATACCCTTCATCCTTCAAGTTGCTGCTTTCACTTATCCCAGTCACATCGTTATCTATGCTCTTGGGGATGCGTTCACTTGCCGTCGCGCTGCAATTTGAAATCTATTGGGTATATATAATAAAACTATATATCTAACCAAAGTGATAATTTAATGGTTGATTATATAATTGAAGACATTTTTATAGTGGTGTGAAACTCAATTGAGTTTACCTCTATTCTTGTCTTTTTTGATTGATGTGAATAAGTCATGACTAATAAATGATTTTTTTATAATCTCCTTGAATATTTCTGTGATGAATAGGTTACACTCATTTGGATACTTATTTCTCGTTTACTGTAGCTTGCATATATCACCACTTTTGAATGGTTTTCGTTATTCTCTGGGTGTTTACTCAAGGCAAGAATTTACCCCGAGCATATCATCATGTTTGTTGATAATAATCTCTGATATTAATTTTAGTCCAAGGAAGCCTATTTTTTGTTCTCGAAAATATCATCTCTTACTGTAAATAACTTAGTGTTATCGATAATGATTCTCACTTTTATGATAATATTGCAAGCAGTAAAGTGCAGTAAAAAGTCATACCAATAATGAATTTCTTACAAGATGATGGCTATAATGCAGTGAGAAACTCTTTTGAAATAGAATTAGGAAAACTGCCATCCCGGTTATGATTATGATGGCAATAACTCTTCTCTAATATCTTCAAATTTTTTATAACTCGGAATTTTCATTTTTCTGTAGGACTATTATCACTCGACGCTGGGGAGTATTAACTAAAATATGATCTTTTTCAACAGCTTAAACAAAAAAAATGATGTTTTTTTTAAAATTGTCAAATTATCTTTCTATTTCATTATGTTATAACTTTAAATTAATCGTTTGATTTAATTGGTTTTGTATGGTTTTAGATTTCTGCATAAGATAATTTTTTACTTTACTATCACTCAAATAGTTTAGTGTGATTTTCAGCCTCATTGTTGGTTATATGATTAATCTTGGTAATCTATCGCAGTTTCGTGTAGTAAGCGGGATATAATTATACGGCTATTAAACATCTTCAAAATATATATCATAGAAATCTGATTTTTATCGTTGTTGAAGAAAATATAATTATTAAAAATCGTGAGTATGGGTGGAGTCTCTACGTTAACGATTTAATTAAGTATTGTAGAAGGAAGCTATATTAATAATTTTAGTGGCTGTTTTTATTAAATGGAAATGAGTGCTGGAAATAGTCGATGAAATTTAAAGAGTAAACAGGAGGTGAAAATTATTCATTGGTGAATATTACCTTAACTTAATTAGTTATAGTATAGGCATTTTACTTGCAAGAACATGGTTATTTTATCTATTGTATTTTTATGGTTATTTCAAAGTATAGGAATGGAATTATTTTATTTTCTTTATTTATAAGGAAAATGATTTAGGTAAAAATCATCAACCAAACCCTTTGATTTTGCGATTTATGTCAGGAAAATCTCAGCCTGGCTGGAGAATGGATGGAGCCAGAATCTGAATTTATAAAAAACTTTTCAGCGGGCCTTTACAATTTATGATTCTGTTAACTAGAATCAAGATAGTCGGTTATTAAAGATTACTTTATTCGTGATATATAAAAATAACATTGGTTATATATGGATTAGAAATGTCATGTTTATGTGACGTAAGACGATACAGAAATTTATATTTTTTGCATAGTAATCCTTTCATAGATTGGCATTTTTCTAAATAGGGATACTGTTCGTTATTTCCTGCCAGGAGATCGCCGCAAGGGAGGCGTAGTACAATGGTGATGGCATCGGCTGTATCGATACTTAGGTTAGGGTTTACCGATTCTGGTTTCGATAGTGCAGCTCTAGAGATGCTTGATAATTTAGAAAGATCATTCCGTGAAATATTTATCGCCTGTCGCAATTGTTTGGTTTTGTTGCCGATATTTGTACAGGTTTTTTTATCT
The DNA here is from genome assembly GCF_018448905.1 of Photorhabdus heterorhabditis. Lineage (GTDB taxonomy): Bacteria > Pseudomonadota > Gammaproteobacteria > Enterobacterales > Enterobacteriaceae > Photorhabdus > Photorhabdus heterorhabditis. The sequence continues at coordinate 20,993 of NZ_RCWA01000016.1, forward strand.
GGTTTTTTGTTAAATCGGAGAGATTGAGATTATTAACATTCTAATAAAAGATGCAGTTATACCCAATAGATTTCAATTTGCAGCGCGGCGGCAAGAGAACGCATCCCTAGGAGCATAGATAACTATGTGACTAGGGTAAGTGAACGCAGCCAACAAAGCAGCAACTTGAAGGATGAAGGGTATAGTCGCTGCTAAGTGAGAGTAATGATAATAATTTAATGATTATTAATTTAAGGAGATAAAGGCACATGATGAAGTTTGTATTGAGAGTTTCCTATTACACTTCAAATGATTAATTATTATATATAACAGCCATTGAGGATACTATGAATAGCTATTACGATTATATAATCATTGCCAGTATGGTGAGTATGGTCTTAATTATGCCGGGACCAACAAATACTCTTCTGGTATCATCTGGATATTCACATGGTTTTATTAGTACACTCAGGCTGATCTTGGCTGAGGCATTTGGTTATTTAACAGCAATTAGTTTGTGGGGGTTATTTTTATCTACAATTTCTCAAACTTTTATATGGTTGTTGGTTGCCTTAAAGCTTTGCGCGTCGACATACATTGCTTATTTGGCTTTTAAAGTTTGGCATTTTTCATTAGGTAAAGGGGAGGCAAACGTTCATTTTAACACAGTATTATTTGCCACTTTGCTTAATCCTAAGGCTTTTGTGTTTGCTACATACATATTTCCTCTTACTGCATTTACTGTGTGGTCAGAATATATTCCTTCCATGGCGGCTTTTATTTGTGCGTTATTACCTGTTTCCTTGATTTGGGTGGGTGCGGGAAAAGTGCTGTATCTGGGCAATCAGGGAAAAGGATGTTTAAAACCCGAACTGTTTTATCGTCTTGCTTCTTTAGTGTTATCTGTTTTTTCGTTCTCAATGTTTTATACGTCAATAAAAGGTGTTTTATATCTCTGACGTAAAGGTTTGGTGCTACCTTTTTATTGGTCTTTTCATATTGGGGGTATGGAGAGACGGATTGTGTAGGGTTTCTTTGTCTCAATTTCTTTTAATGAAAGTGTTGTTCTCTCTGAGCCGTCCCTATCACTGTTACTTGAAGTAGTAAGAACGAAAATGGTAAGAACGGCTCATGTGGTGTCATAGAATACAGGGTAAAGTCATGGTTCCAGCTTATGATGAGAATGAAGAATTATTCCATCAGCGGCTCTGCGTTTCCTCAAATTAATGGTACAAAGGGTGATGCAGGGGGAGGCTCAACTAAATGGTCTTGGCTTTTACTGCTTGCCAACACATTTGCCATTGTTTTAGCAATTTCGTGCTCGCCAATAATGACATGGCTAGCTCCACGCTCCATGATATAGGTCACTTCGTCGTCATAGTCAGCTCGAACGATAATATTCAGATCTGGACGAACCTCTCTTGCACTGGCGACAATCTCGCCCGCTTCATAACCATTCGGTATTGTCAGTAATAGGGAACAGGCACAGTCCAGACGCGCCAGTGACATAATATCTTTGTTGGCGGCATTGCCCATGACGGCACTGATACCTTGTTCACCCAATTCTTCAAATTTGGCTCTGGTATTTTCAATAACAACTAGCGGGAATGCTTGTTCCTGTAGGCGCTGGCATAGCAAACTGCCGATACGTCCATAGCCGACAATAATAATGTGACCACAGATATCGACAGGAATTTGAGTTTCTTCTTCCAGAGTTTCTTCTAATAATTGTTCTTCAATAGTTTCTGTTTTTTCCAGATAGCGATCCAGCAGGCTGAACAGAACTGGGTTCAGCATAATAGAAACAATTGCACCAGCCAGAACAAGATTACGGGCATCCCCATCAAGTAGGCCAAGTGCAGTACCAAGACCTGCCAGAATAAAGGCAAATTCACCGATTTGAGCCAGACTGACCGAAATTGTTAGTGCAGTACGGCGTGAATGGCCGAACATTTTCACTAGTAACATGGCAGCGGCAGATTTACCAATAATAATAATTGCTAGTGTTGCCAGTATCGCTAGTGGCTGCTGGATGAGTACCATTGGGTCGAACAGCATACCAACGGACACGAAGAACAAGACGGCGAAAGCATCTCTGAGCGGCAGCGTATCTTGAGCGGCGCGGTGGCTGAGTTCTGATTCGTTCAGTACCATCCCGGCGAAGAATGCACCTAGTGCGAATGAGGCGTCAAACAGCGTAACAGCGCCGTAAGCGATACCCAGAGCAATGACTAATACTGCGAGGGTGAATAGTTCTCGGGAGCCGGTACTGGCGGTTTTTGCCAGTATCCATGGGATCAGACGGCGCCCAACAACAATCATCAGTAAAATAAAGGCAACAACTTTTCCGACTGTAATCGCAAGTTCCATAATTAACTGTCCGATATTGGCTTCCTTATTATCAAGGATACCGGCAGCCGCAGGCAGTAATACCAGAGTCAGCACCATTGCCAGATCTTCGACAATCAGCCAGCCGATGGCTATCTGACCTCGTTGGCTATCAATCAATTGGCGCTCTTCTAGCGCTCGTAGCAGAACAACGGTACTGGCGGTTGATAAACAGAGGCCAAAGACGATACCGCTAAATAATTCCCAACCCAGTATTGCTGATAGCCCTACACCAAGCAGTGTTGCGACCAATATTTGTGCAATAGCGCCAGGGATAGCAATGGATTTTACTGCCAGCAGATCTTTAAGTGAAAAGTGTAGCCCGACACCGAACATTAATAAGATAACACCAATTTCTGCCAGTTCCGGTGCCAGTGAGGCATCAGCGACAAAACCAGGAGTGAAAGGGCCTGCGAGTACACCGGCGGTAAGGTAACCGACCAGTGGTGAGATTTTCAGGCGTTGTGCCAGCATGCCAAGCAAATAAGCGAGGACAAACCCGCCAACGAGAGTGGTGATAAGTGGTGTCGAATGCTCCATTAAGATTCCTTCTTGCTGAGGCTATTAAATAGCATAGTGAAGAGGTAGGTGTCATAGTATTTTATAGATAATTCGAGGTAAATTCGCTAAAAAAATGAATAAAACATCAAAAAATATCGATTGAAAGGATTAAATTACCCGTAACAGGGATTTGTATTGATATGTTTGATTATTTATGAGGTATATAAAGGCTACTTCCACATAAAAAATGACTTTTATGTGGCGCTATTATGGTGATTTTTCTAGTTATTGTCTTCTATATTAGGTAATAAAGCGGTAAATATCCCAAGTAACGGTAGAAAAGCACAAATCTGATAAACTAGTTCAATACTTGTTCTGTCCGCAATGTTACCAAGTACCGCTGCGCCGATACCTCCCATACCAAAAGCGAGTCCGAAAAATAGACCGGATATCATCCCGGTTTTACCGGGAATAAGTTCCTGTGCGTATACCAGGATTGCAGAGAACGCAGATGCCAGAATCACACCAATAATCACTGACAGAATACTTGTCCAGTACAGAGAAGCGTAAGGCAGAACTAATGTAAAAGGAGCTACTCCGAGGATAGATATCCAGATGATATACTTCCTGCCGATTCTATCGCCAAGAGGTCCCCCAATAATGGTTCCGGCTGCAACTGCGAATAAAAAAACAAACAGATGGAGCTGGGCGCTTTGTACGGAAATGTCGAATTTGTGGATTAAGTAAAAAGTATAATAGCTACTGATACTGGTGAGATAAAAGAATTTGGAAAATATTAAAATTAACAAAATAATCAGAGAGCCTATCACGGCTTTTTTTGGTAAAACTTTAACGACATGACCCGTTCTGACTTGATTATTCTTAATATAATTCTGAGCTTTATACCATTTACTGATCTGCAATAGTACGATAATTCCCAGTAATGCGGCCAGAGAGAACCAGCCAACATTGCCTTTGCCATAAGGTGCAATAAATATAGCGGCTAGCAAAGGTCCGAGGGAACTACCGAAATTACCACCGACCTGGAAAAGCGATTGAGCTAGTCCATGACGGCCACCGGATGCCATACGTGCTACGCGTGATGATTCCGGGTGGAATACCGAAGAGCCAATGCCAATTAATGCGGACGCTAATAGAATTAACGGGAAATTGTTAGCGTGAGCCAGCAGTAGCAGACCTGATAAGGTGAAGCTCATTCCAATGGGTAATGAATAAGGTTGTGGATGTTTATCGGTATAGAAACCTATCAGTGGCTGTAATAGCGACGCGGTAATTTGGTAGGTCAACGTGATCATACCGATTTGCACAAAACTCAAGTTGAATTCTGATTGTAATAAAGGATAAATCGCCAGGATCAGCGATTGGATCATATCGTTCAATAAGTGTGAGATGCTAATCGCCCCAAGAATAGTAAAAACGGTGTTCTTGGTTTTGCTTGCATGAGAGGAGACTGTCGTTGTGTTGCTCTGTTCGTTCATATTGACTGCCAGCTTGTCTTAGGGGGGAGTTTGTTAGTTATTTGTTACATTTTATATATTAGGCTGATAGTTAATTTTTTACTACACCGTAGATAGTTTGATGATACGCTCAAAAAAATGAAACGAAACATGTTCTAATAATCACATAACGTAACCTATTTCAGAAATGATTTGTTAATCCCGCCTTGTTAGCTTTTGAAGCTGTTTTTGCATGGCAATTCACTTAAAAAAACATGGAGATATACCATGAAGTTTTCGTTTAAGACCTCAGCTTGTGCTTTGGTTGTTTCTATGACATTACTTCCAACAATGGCAAATGCATGGGAAAAAGATAAAACCTATGACATTACTATTTTGCACACTAACGACCATCATGGGCATTTTTGGTATAACGACCACGGTGAATATGGTTTAGCCGCTCAAAAAACAGTTGTTGATGAAATCCGTCAAGAAGTCACCAAGAAAGGCGGCAGTGTGTTATTGCTTTCCGGTGGAGATATTAATACTGGCGTACCAGAGTCTGATTTGCAAGATGCGGAGCCTGATTTTAAAGGAATGAATCTGGTAGGTTATGATGCAATGGCGTTGGGTAACCACGAGTTTGATAATCCGCTGTCAGTATTGCGTCAGCAGGAAAAATGGGCGAAATTTCCGTTCCTCGCGGCCAATATTTACGATACCGGCACCGGTAAACGTTTGTTCAAGCCTTATACCATCTTTGATAAACAAGGGGTGAAAATTGCGGTTATCGGCCTGACGACTGATGATACGGCGAAAATCGGTAATCCTGCTAATTTCCCTAATGTTGAATTTCGTGTTCCCGCGATAGAAGCGAAAACGGTTGTAGAGGAACTGAAAAAAAATGAAAGACCAGATGTGATTATTGCAGCAACCCATATGGGGCACTATGACAACGGTAATCATGGTTCTAACGCGCCGGGTGATGTTGAAATGGCGCGTAGTTTGCCTGCGGGTTATTTGGATATGATTGTAGGTGGCCATTCACAAGATCCGGTTTGTATGTCTGCGGAAAATAAAAACTACAAACAGATCGATTATGTACCGGGAACACCATGTTCGCCTGATCGTCAGAATGGTATTTGGATTGTTCAGGCGCACGAGTGGGGTAAATATGTTGGCCGTGCTGATTTTGAGTTCCGCAATGGTGAATTTAAGCTGACACATTATCAGTTAATTCCCATTAATCTTAATAAAAATGTGAAAAAATCAGACGGTTCTACTGAACGTGTTTATTACACTGATGAAATTGCGCAAAACCCGGAGATGATAAAGTTGCTAACACCTTACCAGAATAAAGGTGATAAACAGTTAAACGTAAAAGTAGGTTCTGTTGAAGGTAAACTGGAAGGTGATCGTAACAAGGTTCGTTTTGTTCAGACCAATATGGCTCATGTTATCCTTTCTGCTTTGATGGAACGCGCGAATGCTGATTTCGCTATTATCAGTGGCGGCGGTATTCGTGATTCAATTGAATCCGGCGATATCACTTATAAAGATGTACTGAAAGTGCATCCATTTGCCAACTCATTGGTTTATGTTGATCTGAAAGGTAGTGAAGTTGAAAAATATCTGGCAGTGGTTGCTAACATGAAAGTTGACTCCGGTGCTTATGCTCAGTTCTTGAATGTTGATTTGATTGTTGATGGCAAGGGGGTTAAAGATGTCGAAATCGGTGGGAAGCCATTGGATCTGAATAAAACTTACCGCCTGGCAATGCTTGACTTTAATGCTATCGGTGGTGATGGTTATCCACGTCTGGATAATCATCCAGCCTATGTCAACACGGGTTTTGTTGATGCAGAAGTTCTGAAAGATTATATCGAGAAGCATTCACCCTTGAAAGCGACTAACTATGCGCCAAAAGGTGAAATTGTTTATCAATGACCCCGGATAAAGTATAAATCAAAAAGGGTTGCAATCTGGCAGCCCTTTTGAGGTGATATTAAAAGTATGAAAGGTAAAGTTAACGTTCTGTTTCTATTATAAAATGATCACTAGTGTCACAATTTCATTACATAGAATAATTTTATAATTAAGGACAATGGATGAAATGGAGTCTTGAAATTGGTACTCTAATTATGGCTCTGTTGTCTGTATATAAACAGGTAATATTCCGAACAAATAAGAATAACGAAAATAACATGTTATTCCTCTTTGATAGGCCAATAGAAATATTGGCCTTTTTTTATCTCGATTTTTCTAGCAACATCTGAAGTAAATTGCCTTCGCCGTACAGGTGCAAAGCGCCAACAGCAACCAGATACCGCCCGGCAGGCAATTCCCGTAAGTATTTATTCCACTGTCTGTTACGATCAATCATCAGTAGTTGATAGATATCTTCACTGAAAGTTGTTGGTAAAGAATGTGTTTGTTGTTTAGGTTGATAATCCATCCACCAGCTTATCATTGTTTGTAAAGCACGGGCGTTGGCGTGCCAATGTAACAATGTATCTTCTAGTAGTGACAGACCATTATTCGGGAGCTGATTAAGTAAATGAATCTGTGAGTCAGTCCCCTCAAGCTCGATAATCATTTTTCCTTGTGCTTTGGCTGCATTCAGTAGCTGATAATCAATACCGTAGTGAGGATGCAATCCAAGGTTTTGCGCTTGCCCTGCTTGCAAAATTAACGCGATTTGCCATGAAGGTAATAAATTGAGTGGTTCTTCTTGTTGGCGGATTTCATTGCAATAGCGCCGAAAATCCTGATACATCTCAGAAGATAGACGTTGTTCGATACGAGAGTGTGATTGAAATTCGTTATGAAATGGGAAACCTGCTTGAGTAACATCGGCTTCCACAATTAATGTATCGGATTGATTAAGTTGATCCATTAATATTTCAGAAAGTGGAAACATATTTTCAGTTCCCATATGAATACTGCCCACCAGATGCAAATGTTTATCACCTGTCAGAGTAATATCATAAGCTGGATAGGGATAACGGCGGGAAGGGTTCAGCCCCAGCATATTAGTAAGATATTTAATCAATCGTCCCATTTGTACTCCGGTTCAGCATTTATTTTCAGGCTAATATTACAGCGGTACTTCGGCTGTATCTTTATTTATTTCCATTGCTGTTTCTTTACTCCTGTTATGATTCCAAGGCTAAGGTCATTGTGTATGCCTGGGTCAACGATGAGGAGACGTTGCGTTCGGAAGGTAGTAAGTCTGACCCCTATGCGATCTTCGGGAAGATGCTGGGACGGTGAAATCCACCCGATGACTGGGCTACATTGATCGCAGCCAGCCAGCAGAAGTGGTCATAACCGGAGTAATTCAGAAATGGAAGGTAACAAAGATGTAATGCAATCTGTTACTTAAACAAACCAGAATGCCTTGGCTGTTAATTTGTCAGTCAGATAGGTGAGAGATGTAAAGTGCGATCGTAGATACCGCACTTTTACGATCTAACCAAGTCGATGCATTATGATTTAGGCTTAAATCTCAACAAACGGTTAGCATTACTCACCACTGTAATTGAAGAAAGTGCCATTGCTGCACCCGCTATCACGGGATCTAACAATGTTGCGGTAAACGGATAGAGCACCCCAGCTGCGATTGGAATACCCAGTGTATTGTAGATAAATGCCCCTAGCAGGTTCTGTTTCATATTGCGCAGAGTTCCTTTAGACAATTCAACCGCATCGGCGACACTATGCAAACTGTGGCGCATCAGGGTCATCGACGCGGTTTCAATGGCGATATCACTACCACCGCCCATTGCAATCCCGACATCAGCCCGCGCCAGTGCAGGGGCATCGTTAATACCATCCCCCACCATAGCAACTTTGCGACCTGCCGCCTGAAGTTTCTGGATAACCTCCGCTTTGCCATCAGGCAATACACCTGCGATAACTTCATCAATCCCTGCTTCTTGCGCAATCGCATTGGCAGTCACTGGGTTATCGCCGGTCAGCATCACTAAACGGTAGCCCTGATGATGTAATCGTTCCAATGCAGCAATGGTATCTTCACGAAGTGGGTCGCGAATTGATAGCACTGCCGCAACTTTACCGCCCACGGCCAGAAGAACCGGTGTGATGCCTTTCTCTGCCTGTTGGGCAATCAGTGGTTTTAGTTCCTCTGTATCAACTTGATTTTGTTCCAGCAATGTTTGATTACCCAACAACAAGGTTGTGCCATGCACTTCACCACTGATACCCAGCCCAGCTATAGTGCGAAATTGTTCAACTTGCGGTAATAACAATCCTGCGGTTTTGGCAAGTATTGCTTTGGCTAATGGATGGTTCGAACCATTTTCCAGTGCGCCTGCCCAACACAAGACTTCTTGTTCACTGTACCCATTGAAAGTATGGATATCAGTAACTTGTGGCATGCCTTCAGTCAGCGTTCCGGTTTTATCGAAGACAATCGTGTCCAATTTGCTGGCTTGTTGCAAGGCATCGGCATCCCGAACCAAAACACCGAATTCTGCTGCTCGACCAACGCCAGAAATAATCGACATAGGTGTTGCCAGCCCAAGGGCACAAGGACAGGCAATAATCAGCACCGTGGTAATAATGACTAACGAATACATAATCTGTGGTGCTGGGCCAATGAAGTACCAAATAGCACCTGAAATCAGAGCTATCGCGACGACAACCGGAACAAACACTGAGGAAATTTTATCTGCCAACTGACCAATCTCTGGCTTACTGCTTTGTGCCTGACGTACCAGTTTGATAATCCGTGCTAATGCCGTTTGATTACCCACTGCGGCGGCAGTAAACAGTACTGTGCCATCCTGTACAGTCGTACCGGCATGAACGTTATCGCCTTTGGATTTTTGCTGGGGAATCGGTTCACCGGTCAACATTGCTTCATCTATCCAAACTTCACCTTGAATGATTTCACCATCAACAGGGATACGATCACCGGTCGCCAAACGTAATGTCATGCCCGGTTTAACATTAGCCAATGGTATCTCTTTTTCGCCATCTTCTGTCACTACACGGGCTGTCGGTGGTGTCAGATCCAGTAAACGTTCCAGTGCTTTTGAGGAACGCTGGCGGGCTCGTTGTTCCAAAGCATGGCCCAAATTTATCAAGCCGATAATCATAGCGCTGGCTTCGTAATAAAGATGGCGTGCCTGTGGTGGAAAAATATCCGGCCACAGGTTGACACTGATAGAATAAAGCCAAGCTGCACCCGTTCCCAATGCCACGAGTGTATCCATGGTGGCACTGCCGTTTTTTAGGCTTTGCCATGCATTGCGATAGAAATGACCACCGGCAAAGATCATTACAGCAAGCGTAATGATCCCGATAGTCAGCCAGATAGTATGGTTTTCTGGTGTGAGCATCATATTATCGCCCATCATACCCCACACCATCACGGGAATACCGACGACCAATGCTAATGCTGACTGCCAGCGAAAACGGCGCATATTGGCTTCGGAGACTTGTTGCTGACGTTCACGACGCTTGGCTTCATCCTGAATCAGTTCTGCTCCGTATCCGGCTTTTTCCACGGCTTGAATTAGTGCGTTAGGTGATGCGCTACCGGTAATTAAAGCGCTGCGTTCCGCAAGGTTTACTCTGGCATTTTCCACGCCTTCGACACTCTGTAACGCTTTCTGAACCTTATTCACACAACTGGCACAAGTCATGCCATCCAGCAGCAACTGGATACTGTCATCGCTATCACTGATCATGAATTCGTCAGTTTTTTCGACCGGAACAGAAGAGATTGCCGCTGCCAAAGGTTCCGGTCTATTTGAAGCAGGTATTGTCAGCGGCTCAGATTTTGGGAAATGTTGACCAGAAGCCAGTTCTGCGTGATAACCCGCCTGTTCAACTGCCGCAATCAACATATCGGCATCGACTTTGCCATACACTTTAGCTGTTTTAGTATTCACGTCTGCGGCAACAACACCATCTACAGCTTCCAGAGCTTTACGTGTTGTACCGGCACAATGCATGCAACTGAGGCCAGATAGCGCCAGTTCGATATCAGGCTGGTTGGCAATTTCAGCATCATAACCGGCTTCCTTAATCGTTTCGATTAATGATTCAGGGGAGGCTTCGCCAGTGATTTTAGCGTAATCGAGAGTAATTTCTGCCTGTTTCACGTCTGCACGATTTCCTAATGCTTTTTTCACACTGTTAACACAGTGCATACAGGAGAGTCCCTGTAAGGTTAAAATAGTTGTATGTGACATAAAAAAACCTCCTAATACATAGTGACGTAATTATTTTTCACACTTGTGTAATAATTGTTGATTATATTTACTACAACCCAAGTGAATCTCTGGCTTGTTACGAAGGTTAAACCTTCCCGTCAGGGGAAGGTCAAGGGGAAAAAATGAACATCAGTGAAATTGCTCGAAAAACCGGCCTGACCAGTAAAGCTATTCGGTTTTATGAAGAAAAGGATCTGATCACACCGCCTGAAAGAGGAGATAATGGCTACCGTTATTATCAGCAGAAACATATTGATGAATTAACGCTGTTGCGGCAGGCGAAACAGGTCGGTTTTACGCTTGATGAATGTCGTGAGTTTTTAATGTTATTTCGCGATCCCAATCGTCACAGTGCTGATGTAAAAGCGGCAACGCTGCATAAAGTGGCTGAGATAGAAAAGACGATTGAAGAGTTACAGAAAATCAGAAGTAAATTGCTTTCTTTGGCGGAAGAGTGCCCTGGAGATGACGGGGCGGTATGCCCCATCATAGATCATTTATCGGGTTGTTGCCTTCATCACTGAGAATTGATGGGTTTTACTTTCAGAGTAATACCATCAACAGCAATGACTTCTACTTCGGTATTGGCTGGTAGTTCACTGTTACAGTGAACTCGCCAACTACCATCAGCAAGCTTGACCCGACTGTAACCATTTTCGGTATCGGCGGTCAGTTTGGCATGGATACCGATGAGCTGGTGGTCTTTCTGATTCAGTGTATCGTTACCTTTTGCTGGGTGACGACGTAACCAGTAGCGCCACAGTATCGCAGATAGCAGTGTCAGAGTTGCAAACAGAATACCTTGCCATTCCCAGCTCATTCCCGGCAGAAACCAGGTGACAAGTGCAACAACGATAGCGGCTGTACCCGTCCATAATAGATAACCGCCGGTTCCCAGAAGCTCTGCGATTAACAGTAAGCCCCCGAAGGAGAACCAGAGCCAGGGGATCTGATCTGTAATCTGTGCAATCATGTTTACTTACCTTTTTTGCTTTCGCCAATCAGTTCAGTAATACCGCCAATCGCGCCCATCAGATTGCTGGCTTCCAGAGGCATCATAATCACTTTGCTGTTATTGGAGGCACCAATACTGGTTAGCGCGTCCGTATATTTCTGGGCAACAAAGTAGTTAATTGCCTGCATGTTACCGTCAGAAATCGCATCAGAAACCATTTTGGTTGCCCGTGCTTCTGCTTCGGCGGCCCGTTCACGCGCTTCTGCCTGAAGGAATGCAGACTGACGTTCCCCTTCTGCTTTTAGAATCTGAGACTGTTTTTCACCTTCTGCTTTCAGAATAGCAGCCTGACGGATACCTTCCGCTTCCAGAATATCAGCACGTTTTGTACGTTCTGCTTTCATTTGAGCGTTCATGGCAGAAATCAGTTCTTTCGGTGGACGAACATCACGGATCTCAATACGGGTAATTTTTACTCCCCATGGGTTAGTGGCTTCATCGACGATATGCAGTAGACGGCTGTTGATGGAGTCACGCTGAGATAACATTTCATCCAGTTCCATCGAACCCAGAACTGTACGGAAGTTAGTCATTGTCAGGTTAATGATAGACAGCTCAAGGTTGCTGACTTCATAGGCAGCCCGAACAGGATCGACGACCTGAATAAAGCAGACCGCATCAATGGTCACATTGGCGTTATCGCGGGAAATAACTTCCTGTGAAGGAATATCCAGCACTTGCTCCATCATGTTAATTTTACGGCCAATGCGGTCGATAAAAGGGATAATAATATGCAGACCCGGCAATAAAGTTCGGGTATAACGGCCAAAGCGTTCTACTGTCCATTGATAACCTTGCGGTACTGTTTTTACGCAAGTAAATACAATCACCACTGCAATGAATATCAGAATAGGTACGGCACCAAAAGCAAATAAATCCATAGCAATTCCTTAATCAAATAAATCAGTAAAGCAGCGAATAAACCAGGCGACGATATTGCGAAGCCAGAGCATTACCGGTTCCCATTGCAGACATAATATCCATCATTGTTTTCCGTATTGCACCATTGGCAGCAGAAAGATCCTTTTTCAGGAAGCCCAGTAGTAATTCCAGAGCTTCTTCATTACGACTGACTTCGTGCAATTTCAGCGCGAGTTTAACAGCCAATTCTGCATTTTCCGGTTGAATAGAGAACTCTTGTTGCAATTGTTGGATCTCCGGTGTATCCGCCGCTTGCTTTTGTAACTCAATTTGAGCCAGTAAACTATGATAATGAGAGTCTTGATCCTGTAATGGAATAAGATTCAGAATTTCCTGGGCTTCTTGTATATTATTGAGCATAATTTGCACTTCGGTCAACATTAGTGCAATTTCACTGTTTTTGGGGGCTAATTGCCAAGCTTCTTTCAATAACGGTAGTGCTTCCTGATGTTTTCCTTCTGCGATAAGTTCCTCAGCTTGAGCAGCTTTTAACTCCTCCGGCTTGGGCAATACGCGAGTAAGTATCTCTCTAATCGCTTTTTCGGGTTGTGGACCCTGAAAACCATCTACGGGTTGGCCTTGTTGCAAAATGTAAACAGTAGGAATGGCTCGTAAACCAAATTGTGCTGCGATCATTTGTTCTTTATCACAATCCACTTTTGCCAGGACCAATTGATCGGCATATTCTGCGGCTAGTTTATCCAGCGTTACACTTAATTCCTGACAGTGAGGGCTACGTTCAGACCAGAAATAAAATAAAACCGGCACAGTCATAGACTGTTCAATAGTTTGATGCAGATTACTTTCGTTGATGTCAATTCCAGTAGTGGTTGTTAGCATATAATGGGTCTCTTAAATTCGATGTTGTAGGGTATTATTGAACAGATGAGGTTACTTTCCTAACTTTCAAGTTGTACCACTCTGTTTAGTCAGTATTTTATCCATTAATCTGCCCGGTAAAATCCGGCGCATAATGGTTACCGCGTGAGTTATCCAGGTCACTGGATAACGTAATTTAGGATTCGGGCTTTCTAAAGCATGAATCAATTTACGCACAACGGCTTCGGGTGTCAGTGTGAAATGGCGGGCAATGCTGGGGTTTTTGACCGGCTTATCACTTTGTGTCTGATTCACGTTCTCGGTAAAACGTGTTTTTATCGGACCTGGCACAATCAAGCTGGCTTTAATGCCGGTACCTGCCAATTCCATTCTTAACGCATCTGACCATGCTTCCAGAGCATATTTACTGGCAGAGTAAGCACCACGGCCTGGGGTTGAAATGAGTCCCATAACCGAACTGGTTTGGATAATACGACCTTCACCATGAAGTTGCATGGTTGGGAGTAGTAAACAGGTAAGTTGATGTGTACCAAACAGATTGGTAGAGAATTGGTGTTCCAGTTGTTCACGACTGATAGTGTTCAAAGGGCCATAAATACCAAAGCCGCCATTATTAAACAGTCCGTAAAGGCGGCCATTGGTTAGCCTGATGACCTCGGCAGCGGCACGTTCAACACTCATCTTGTCATCAAGATCCAATTCGATAGGTTCCAGTCCTAGCTCGCGCATATGTTGTAAATCTGCGGGTTTTCGGCAGGCTGCTAATACTCGGTAGCCTCGCTGATGTAGTGTTTTAGCCGCTACCAGACCGATTCCACTGGAACAGCCGGTGATAAGAACTGACTTTTGCATAACTTTACCTATTTATATACATCAATTTGTTGAAACTAATAGTTTACTACTTAAGAATAATTAAGATGTGCTGATAGTGTGTCGGACATCCAATCAGCGATAAATGGTTGGGCGGCCAGATTAGGGTGCAATCCGTCTTGTTGTACCCACTCCGGTTTAATCGCGACTTGTTCCATATAAAACGGGAGCAGGGGAATTTGATTATGTTCTGCCAGTCTGGGGTAAATTCTGGCAAAAGATTCAGTATAACGGCGCCCGTAGTTTGGTGGCAGACGGATCTGCATTAATAAAGGTTGAATATTGGCTTGTTTCACTAAGGTGATGATCTGTTGCAGATCGTGTTCTGTTTGTTGTGGGGGAAAACCGCGTAATCCATCATTGGCACCCAATTCTATCAGCACCCAACGGGGTTGATGTTGTTTAAGTAATCCAGGTAGCCTTTCAAGGCCCTGAGCGGCAGTGTTACCGCTGATGCTGCCGTTGATGACAGTGATTTTATTGCCGGATTTCTGCCATTTTTTTTCCATCAGAACAGGCCATGATTGTTCAACAGGCAGATGGTAACCTGCACTGAGGCTATCACCGAGAATCAGCAGGGTATCCGCCGCAATAGCTCTGGCGCTGGATAACACCACTAGTAATAGGAAAAGTAAATGGTAACGGGAAATATTCTTGAAGTTCAGCATCTCAGTAAGCACGTTGGTCAGGGGGAACACCGGATCACTATATTGCAGGGAGTCGGGCTGGTTGTCGAGCCTGCGCAGACTATTGCTTTGGTGGGAGAGTCGGGATCGGGTAAATCCACACTGCTTGGCATTATTGCCGGGTTGGATGATGGTAGTGACGGTGAAGTCCGGCTGTTGGGACATAATTTAAGCCAGATGAATGAAGAACAGAGGGCGCAACTACGGGCTGAGAATGTCGGTTTTGTATTTCAGTCATTTATGTTAATTCCGACTTTGAATGCATTGGAAAATGTCCAGCTTCCTGCTTTATTACGTGGTGAGTCTGAAAGTAGTAGTAAAAAGCAGGCAATTGAATTGCTTGAACAACTCGGATTGGGGAAGCGTTTAAAACATATGCCAGCCCAACTTTCTGGTGGTGAACAACAAAGGGTGGCGTTGGCTCGGGCATTTAGCCGTCAGCCCAAAATTCTGTTTGCTGATGAACCAACCGGTAATTTGGATCGACAAACTGGTGATCGCATTGCTGACTTACTGTTTTCTCTAAATCGTGATTATGCCACAACGCTAATTCTGGTCACTCATGACAGCCAGCTTGCTGCCCGTTGCCAACGTTGCTTGCGGCTGGTTGATGGAACATTGAGGGAAGAAAGATGATTTGGCGCTGGTTCTGGCGCGAATGGCGCACTCCCTCTTTATTGATTGTTTGGTTATCCCTCACTCTGGCAGTAGCCTGCGTGTTGGCATTAGGCAGGATCAGTGATCGCATTGATCAAAGTGTTCATTACCAGAGCCGGGATTTTCTGGCGGGTGATCTGGTGCTGCGGGCTTCTTATCCGGTAGATAATAGATGGTTACAACAGGCGAAAGATCTTGGGTTAAAGTTGAGTAGCCAGCTCTCTTTCACCACGATGACCTATGCCGGGGATACGCCTCAACTGGCAAATGTGAAAGCCGCAGACAGTCTCTATCCGTTATATGGCAAGCTGGAAACTCATCCACTTGGTTTGAAAGTAGAAAAAGGTACCGTTCTGGTTGCTCCTCGCTTACTTGAACTGTTGAAAATCAAAATTGGCGATAATCTGGATGTAGGTGACACCACACTCAGAGTCAGCGGAGAATTAATTCAGGAGCCAGACAGTGGCTTCAACCCATTCCAGATTGCGCCGCGGATTTTAATCAGTCTTGATGATGCGCAATCTACAGGGGCAATTCAGCCGGGTAGCCGCCTGACTTACCGTTATATGTTTTCCGGTGATAAAGAAGCAGTTTATCAGTATCAGCAGTTGATTGATCCACAACTTAAGGCTGATCAGCGCTGGTATACCTTGAAGCAGGATAGTGGCGCGCTGGCAAAATCTATTGCTAGAGCGCAACAATTCCTGTTGTTATCAGCTTTGCTCACGTTATTACTTGCCGTTGCTGCCGTGGCAGTATCCATGACTCACTATTGCCAGAGCCGTCATGACTTGATCGCTGTGCTTAAAACATTGGGTGCGGGGCGCTGGGCCTTGCGTAAGTGGGTGATTGGTCAGTGGTTGGCGTTATTGGGTGCGGCGGCATTAGTGGGCGCGCTTTTAGGATTGATGTTTGAATATCTGCTAGTACACATCCTGGCGTCTATGTTGCCGAAGGCTTTACCAGAAGCAGGATTCTGGCCGTGGGTATGGGCATTGGGGGCATTATCTGTGATTGCTTTGCTGGTGGGAATGCGTCCATATCGGCAATTAATGACAACTCAGCCATCACGAGTACTGCGTGATGATATTATCGCCCCCATCTGGCCATTACGCTATTACTTGCCATTGGTGACATTGGTTGTGGTGAGTGGGCTGGTTTTTCTGGTTGGTACCAGTCCTATGTTATGGGCGTTACTTGCTGGTGTAATGATTGTTGCGGTGTTATTAGCTGTACTCGGTTGGGGAGGATTGTGGCTATTGCGTCATCTGAAATCCCGCCATCTCAGTTTTCGTTTAGCGGTTAGCCGATTGCTGCGGCAGCCATTTCAGACGGTGACTCAATTGGCGGCTTTCTCTTTATCATTTATGTTACTTGCTTTGTTGTTGGTGGTCAGGGGCGATTTACTTGACCGCTGGCAGCAACAATTGCCGCCAGACAGCCCAAACTATTTTCTGATTAATATGACTGGGCAGCAAATTCCACAGGTAAAGCATTTACTGGCTCAGTATCAGGTTAAACCTGCGGAGTTTTATCCAGTGGTATTGGCTCGCTTGACGGGAATTAATGATCAATCAGCCATAGCGTGGGCAGATACCAAAGAACCAGAAAGCAACATTGTGCGGCGGGAATTGAACTTGACATGGAAAGAAGAACTACCCCCGTTTAATACTTTGACAGAAGGTAGTTGGCCGCCAACAGAAAATGAGGTTTCTATTGAACAAGGGGTTGCTGAGCGTTTGGCAATCAAAATCGGCGATAAACTGACATTCAGTGGCGATACGCAGCAATTCAGTGCCATAGTCAGTAGTATCCGGTTGGTGGATTGGGAAAGCTTGCGGCCAAATTTCATATTTATTTTCCCAAAACGAACATTGGAAAATCAGCCGCAAACCTGGTTGACCAGCTTCCATTATGAAGGTGATGGCCGCCTTCTGACCGAACTTAATCGTCAGTTTTCGACATTGAGTTTGCTTGATACGGGGGCCATGATTAAGCAAATTCAGGATATTTTGCAACAGGTAGGCAAAGCACTGGAGGTTATGGTCGGGTTGGTCATGGTATGTGGCATCTTACTCCTGTTAGCTCAGATTCAGGTAGGAATGCACCGGCGGCAACTTGAACTCGTGGTTTACCGTACCTTGGGAGCGAGTAAGCCATTACTGCGCCGTACCCTCTGGAGTGAATTTGCTTTGCTTGGATTAATGGCGGGTTTTGCTGCGGCATTAGGCGCAGAAGCTGCGCTTTGGTTATTGCAAATAAAGGTTTTTGATTTTCCATGGCAACCAGAATGGCAGATGTGGCTCTTACTGCCAATCATCGGCAGCTTATTGCTTTCTTTATGTGGTAGTTGGCTGGGGATCAGGTTGTTACGAGGAACCGGATTACATCGGCAGGTTCAAAAGGGATAATTGCCAGGCATTCAGGGAATGGGTAGGTTTGTTGTGAACCCATTCCCTGATTAGAAGTTGGTGTTTTATCTGTAGCTCTCTTTATCGATGTTTATACCTGTTATCTTTCAAGTTGCCTCTTTGTTGGCTGCGTTCACTTACCCCAGTCACATCGTTATCTATGCTCCTGGGGATGCGTTCATTTGCCGCCGCGTTGCAAATTGAAATCTATTGGGTATAGGCAAATTCAGCTCTGAGTTGTGGCAGGATTTTTTCGCCGAAAGTGGTTAAGCCCTTAACATAATCAGGGAAGATCAACATAACCCCATCTAATTCGCATTCACGTAGTAAATCTGATAATTGTTTGCGACATGTTTCCGGGTTGCCAATAGCTGTGTGGGTCATGAAGGCATTTTGGGATCTTTCAACCATAGCATTGCTTTTTTCGCCAACATCGACGCCAAAACTGTGCATCATGCTTTTAACGGCTTCTATATCCAGACCATCACGATAGAACTGTGCCAGCGTTTCAGCTTCTTCATCTGTTTCAGCGCAGATAATCGTACTCATACAAAAGGTTTTGGCGGTGGTACCGTATTCTGCTGCAATACGTTTAGCCATCAGACTGATTTGTCGTGTTTCTTCTTCATCTTTACCACCAATAAAACACACATCGGTATGGCGTACACTAAAACGCAGCCCACGTTCTGACTGACCGGCGCATACCAAATAAGGGCGAGGAACGGAAATAGGTTTAGGTTCGGAAACGCAATTAGTTAAATTAAAGTAATCCCCTTGATGATCAACCTGCTTTTCACACCAAAGTCGTTTGATCAATTGAGTCCATTCTTCGGTCATTGCGTAACGTTGATCGTGATCTAAATGGCTATCCCATTCTCCCATTTGTTCAAATTCGTCTTTAAAGGAGCCAGAGACAATATTCAGTCCGGCGCGTCCATGACTTATCTGATCCAATGTCGCGATCATTTTGGCTGTCACGGCAGGGTTATGCAGCCCGGCATGCATGGTCGCGATAAGTCGGGCGTGATGAGTGACTTCGGCAATACCTGCCATCATTGTGACTGATTCCAACGAACTGCCCCAATGTTCTGTTTCACCGCCAAAGCCACGCCATTTACTCATGGACATAATAAAATCTAGGCCAATTTGATCAGCCAGAATAGCTGCTTCACGGTTTTGCTGATAAGAAGCATCCAGTGGTGGGGTATTTTTAGAAATAATCCATCCACCTTTGGCGATAGGTAGAAATACTCCGAATTCTTTATTTGCCATCATTAATTCCTTGTTTGTGTGTTATAAGGAATGCCTTTTTATACCCTTCATCCTTCAAGTTGCTGCTTTCACTTGCCGCCGCGTTGCAAATTGAAATCCACAGGGTATAGGTTTATTTTATTTTTAAATTTAGTTAAGCAAGGAACTGTTGCCAGAATGTTTCCTTGCTATTTGTAAAGGTGGTTTCATCGTAAATGTGATAATCAGAATGATAAGCACCGGTATAGCAATAATGAGAAATGCCGGTGTAAAACTACCTGAATAATCCTTAATGGCTCCCACCAGAAAAGGGGCGAAACACGCGACAGTGGAGATTAAGTTCACCACTGAAAATAATTCCAGATAGGGCGCGCGACCAAAATAATTGAACAGTAATATGCTGGATGCCAGAAAGGTCATGCCATAACCGATGCCAATACACAAAGTGAATAGGATTAAAAATGTCCATGAGGTAGCGGCACTGAGTGCGATAAGACCACAGATAATTATCGACAGACTGCCGATAAGCAGTTTCTTGGGATCGAGCCATTCACCAACAGCACCTCCTGCAAATCTTGAGAATGCGTTAATAAAAGCCAAAATACTGAGCGAGGAAGCAGCGACAGATTCGCTAAATCCATTTTCAGTAATATGGGCTACAGCAAAACTGTTGACGGTTATTCCACACAATAAGAAAGAAGTATAAGCGGCTGCAATGGCATAAAATTGCCAGGTGTGCAGTGCTTGCCGGACATTCCATATTTCCCTCGTGCGATAGATACTGGAAGGGACATGGTCTTGTTGATTTTGGCTGACTCTTTCAGCATGGGCATTTTCCTTTTTACCTTCTCGCATAATTAAAATGGTCAATAGACTGATCAACGTCAGTAATACCCCGGAAATTGCCCAGTGCATACGCCAGCTTCCCCAAAATACCGTTGCCAGGAAATAGATCCACGGACCCACCACACCACCTAATCCTCCAATGGTGAAATAGATACCAAAAGCGAGTGATTGTTTTTCAAAAAGTCGGCTGATGACATAAGTTCCGGGAACAGTAGCCATAAGACTAAAGCCGATGCCTAATAGTGTTGTACCGGTGAAATAAGCGGTGAGACTGTGAGTGTTATAGAGGATATAAAAGCCGGTGATAAAAGTGAGTGTACCGATCAGTAAGGTGACACGAACATTTGTACGGCGAATAAACATTGCCGGGAGATAACTGGCCAGTCCACATGACAGACCAAGTAAAGTGAATCCCAGACCTGCATCAGTCCAACTCCAGTGTAATTCCTTGATCATACTGGGTAACACAACGCCCAATGAAGTAAATGTGGTTGCGGTGACCAAAAAGTAAACTAAACCCAACAGTATCAGCAGGAGCCACTGATAAATACGTCCGAACCTGTCATGTTGAATGGGCATCTTGACTCCATAATGGATAGAAGTGATCAAAAAATTCCTGATATTTTATTTTGGTATCAGAAGAAACTATATCGAATAAAGGCTCCATAGCTAAATTGATCAGTTCGATAATAAGATGTATCTCTTATTTTATATTTATTTTTTATTGGATTCAGGACAATGCCTACCCATAAATGACCGGGTTGGTTACCGAGGTGTTTTCCTAAATCGTAATGCAATTCTGGTTTGAAATCGATAGTTTCAGGTTTCCCATGTAAACCTAATGTATAATCAAAAGTCCCAACAATGCGGAAATCACCTAAACGATTGTTGAAGGGAATTCCATAATCGATATGAACTCGCTGATCATTCCAGCTACTATTGCCGTTATTCTCAAAATAAAAGGTTGTACGCAACCAACTAGTCCAATTTGTCTGCCAGTCAATACTGATACCTGGGAAATAGTCGTAATCTATGCCTTTAGTTTTAGCAACCCATTGAGCGAACAAAATATCTTTTAACGGCCCAAAAGAGATGTCATTTCCCGTGACTTTACTAAAGCTCACTCTTGGTACAACTTTATAATAATAGGTGCTTTTATCACCTTTATAATCATTTTGCAGCGAGTTTTGCCAAATACTATAGACGTACATATCGCCGACACTATAGTCGCCGAAAGCCTCTAAAATCGGTGAAAGGGTTTTTCTGGGATCGACCCGATTCTCAAATTGCATATAAAGGCTGGTATCAATAGATTGAAAATTAACAAAATTACTGGCTTGAGCTTGATTGATTGCTGGCAGCAATAAAAGTATTGAAAGTAATCGGCTCTTCTTTAAGCGGGTGTTGATCCAGCGACGGATGAGTGCCAAATAAGCGGTATAATAAAGTGGAAAAGAGATCCTTGAAGAGAAAAAAAGCAGCGGGCAGTTTTTCGTATCGTGGGTTTTTGAGGCAAATAACACGAAGGTACCCCTTCTTATGCGGTATTGGGCTGATGGTAGTTAGCATTGATCTGATAGGATGGTTTTGTCAAAGGGATATTTGATTTTATTGATAAAAGGTGAGGAGAATAGAAAAATAAGATTATTTTAACCTTAGTGATTTTTTAGTATTAGTAATATATTGATTATTTAATTAACGATGGTTTTTTAATTTTGTGTTGAGAATTTGAAAAATGATTGTTAATTAATTCGAGTTTAGACTAAAATAATAAATGGATATTTATTTTAGTCTGTGTCCCGTAATCTATTTAAGGAAGAAATTCAGCGGAAACACTTGCCATTCTTTTTTTTATGATTATATGGAATAAATGGTTTTTATATTTCTATATTTCTATATTTCTATATTTCTATATTTCTATATTTCTATATTTCTATATTTCTATATTTCTATATTTCTATATTTCTATATTTCTATATTTCTATATTTCTATATTTCTATATTTCTATAACATGATTTGTCATCATTTTATGAGCCAATTTAGTTGATGTCATTCCTCGTAATTAAAGGGATTATTTAAGATGTTCGTTAAAGTTTATACAAAAATATGATTTATTTTATTGCTATAACTTATGAAAATTATCAACGGAAATCTTTAATCTCTTTGAAATAATTACCACCCAATCATGAAGATGTTATTTTTATGACCAGGTATTAATTGTAACCTAAGTTAAATATTATTAAGGACTATATTGTTATGAAAGCATAAATGGTTACAGGAAAATAAAAACATTAAACCTATTAACGAGTTGATAATATATAATATTGCTTATGACCGATCAGAAGTATTAATTTAAATAATATAATTCATCCTATATATACCCAATAGATTTTAAATTGCAGCCAACAAAGCAGCAACTTGAAAGATGAAGAGTATAAATACCAAAAAGGATATGTAATAATGAATACATCAAGTTATCTCTTTCTTAATGCAGAAAATATTAAGTACAATGAAATCTCTGTTTCTAATAGAGTGTATGCAGGTTATCCAAAACATATCAATAATGATTGGCCTAACCTTCCTGTAGAATTTCAAAGGCATATCGACGATATTATTAATTTAAATGGCTATTTGTATTTTTTTAAAGGTTCACAATATCTTAAATTCGATATAGAGAAAGCGCAAGTAAGTGATGGACCGAAGCCGATTATCGAAGGATGGCCTAGATTAGCAGGAACCGAATTTGAAAATGGGATAGATGCAGCCACGGAATGGATAGATATAAATGCCCCAGACAAAACAGATGTTGTTTGTTTCTTTAAGGGTAGCGATTGTATCGATTATACAGTGAGCTCACATACGATTAACCAGAAAACTATCTCGGAAAAATTAGGAGCCACAGGAAAATATGCAGAATTCAGTGCAAATATTGATGCGGCTATTTTATGGAGAACCCGAGGATACCATTATATCTTCATTTTCAAAGGTAATTCTAATATCCGATTTAATCTTAAATTAAATGCCATTGATAGAGGACCATATACCCCTAATAAAACTAATTGGATAGGCGTCGATTTCAAAAAAATTCAAGCTGCTATATCAGTCGATACTGACTTATTAGGTAGCAAACAATATGGCGGAACATGTGGTAATAATGATACCGGTAAATATTGTTTCCAATTATCTAAAAACACCCAATTTAGGCTGACAACTTACACAAATACTGATGTTCATCAGCAAACTGTAAAAGTGTATGTTGATGACATTCTGGTAGATACATTAACCGGTAAGGGAATAGATAACTTAATAGCTACCAAATCCTATTCATCGGGTGCAGGCAAAGTCTGTATTGAGATCGCCGGAGATGGCAAACCATGCAAACTCCGCTATGCTTATAACACACTTGATGGAAAACCGGGGACTGTCATTATTGGGGCCGAAAATGGCAACAATAACCATTACAACGACAGTGTGGTCCTATTGAATTGGTAAACAGGTTGGAATTAAAAAGAGATCAAATTTATCAATGAATTAAAGCGGTATTATACCGCTTTTTTGTTGTGTGTCATAATAAGGATATTGCGGTAAAGAGATACCGGCCTTACTGGTAGCATATGCCGTTATCAACAGAAAAATAATATTTCAATTTTACGGTAGCGTAATAATTTGAGCAAAATGGGCTACATGGTTGTAGCTTAACAATCAATAGCATAAATGAAGAAAATAAAACTATAGAATTGAATTTAATTCCAGAAACGTTAAAGGCTACTAATCTGGGTAATATTAGAATTGATGATTTACTTAACTATGAAATAGATCAAACAACCAGAACGATTAATACGAATAGATCAATATAATAATTGAAATAACATAAATAGGTTGGAATTCAGAGTAATAATCCTTACATCCTCCTGATTTATGAGGGATTTTTTCAGCTAATTTAATAAAAAATAGCCCAGGGAGTTGGGCTATTAAAGATAAGTCTCACATCTTGAATAACTTTGCATGGCTACCGATCCGATATAAAAGAACTTCTTGCTCAGTTCTCTTATAAATCAACAAGATAATCAGATCATAAACAAACAACGTCAGTATCAGACTTAACTTCAGCTTCGCTTGTGCAAAGCTGAGGCTAACTAAATTAATTTTTCTTGCGCCCATTCAAGGCCACTATGGTATTCAGGCGGCAGCATTGGAATAAGTTTCTGCAATGTATTTTTTAACTCGTTTTTATCTGTGTGAGAAAGATTAAGATGACCAACTTTACGTGCCGGGCGAACTTCTTTCTCATACCAATGTAAATGTACCAATGGCAAGCTGAGCCATTGCGGATTGACATCTGTACCAATCAAATTAACCATGACTGATGGCGCGTTAACTTCTGGCTGAGGCATGGGTAAATCCAGAATAGCGCGGAGATGTAGTTCAAACTGGCTGATAGACGCGCCGTTTTGAGTCCAGTGACCACTGTTATGAACCCGCGGCGCTAGTTCATTAATCAGTAAATTATCGCCGACAATAAAACATTCCATTGCCATCACACCGACATATTTCAGCTCATGCATAATGGCTGACAACATGCTTTCAGCTTGTTGCTGTAGATGACAATTTTCCGAAGGAAAAGCAATACTGGTACGCAGAATGCCATCCTGGTGCAAGTTGTATGTTAATGGATAGAACACACAATCGCCATTCTCATTGCGGGCGCCGACCAGAGAAACTTCGCCAGAGAACGGAATGGCTTGCTCAGCAATACATTCGCCATAAATATCATCCGGTAACTCTGTTTCATCCCCGGGACGAATGCGCCATTGTCCTCGACCATCATAACCACCAATACGGCGTTTAACGATGACCAGATTACCGAGTTCAGTGAACAGCTGCGGCCACTGGCTGGTATCAGCAAGTAATTGCCACGGAGCAGTTGCAAGCCCCAGGCTATCTATTAATTGCTTCTGCGGTAAACGATCTGCCAGACGAGGAAAAATATCCCGATTAGCGAAAGCTTTGTGGCGAGCAAGTTCTTGGGTAAGGGCTGTTTCCGGCCAGCGTTCAATTTCGGCGGTAATCACACTATTCTGGTAAGGAACGGCTTCGGGTTCTGCATCCAGACCAACAGGATAAACCGAGATACCTAAAGGCTCACCGGCCTGACGTAACATCCGTCCAAGCTGACCATTACCTAATACACAAACTGGCTTCATATTTCCTCCCGTGGATCGGGATTATCGAGTACATCCTGAGTTTGTGTTTCACGCCAATAAGTAAGGCGTTTCAGCAAATCTTTATCATGACGAGCCAGAATCTGTGTTGCCAACAGCGCTGCGTTTGCGGCGCCTGCTTTCCCAATCGCCAGTGTGCCGACAGGAATACCTTTCGGCATCTGTACGATAGAGTAAAGGCTGTCTACGCCATTAAGCGCGGCACTTTGTACGGGTACACCCAGAACCGGCACTAAGGTTTTAGCGGCCAACATTCCTGGTAGATGGGCGGCACCGCCTGCGCCAGCGATAATGACATCGAAACCATTTTGTTCAGCTTGCTCGGCAAAACTGAATAATTTATCTGGTGTGCGGTGGGCAGAAACAATTTCAACATGGAAAGGTACATCAAGAGAAGTGAGAATATCAGCTGCGTGCTGCATGGTTACCCAATCGCTTTTAGACCCCATGACAATGGCGATTTTAGCGTTGTGCTGAGCTGTTCCTGCTGAATCAGGCCGGGCAGTCATAAATCAAATGCTCCTGTATTTTAACGTCCACCAGAACGAATATAGCGCTTTAAGGCCGCGGATCATATCATGCTCACACGCTAAGGAAAACGATTGCGTTACTTTATACTTTGCATTTTGATACCTGGTAAGGGTGATTCAGAATGGGAAAAAGATAAGGTCGGTTGATTTGTCCGTTATTTTGAACATTGATCCTTGATGATGCCATGCACCAAGCACACCGCGGTGATACATTTTATTATGTCGAGCAACTTCATGTACCGCAGGACGATGAGTATGCCCGTGGATCATCCAGTCAGCTTGATACCGCTCAAAAGCATCAATAACAGCTTGCTGATTGACATCCATAATGGCTTCTGATTTTCGGCGGTTGACAGATTGACTATTTGCCCGCATTTTTACGGCAATTTTCTGACGGATAAACAGCGGTAATAGTAAAAACAGACGTTGAATCCATGGGGTATGAACCCGCTTACGGTATTGTTGATAACCTACATCATCAGTACATAAGGTATCTCCGTGCAGGATTAGCACCCGCTTACCATACAATTCCAGGACTTTTTCCTGTGGCAGCAAGATTATTCCACTTTCTTTAGCAAAGCGGGAACCGATTAAAAAATCACGATTGCCATGAATAAAATAACAGGTAACACCTTGTTGATGCAGTGTTTTTAATGCACTGGCGATTTCACGGTGGAGAGGGTTATCATCATCATCACCAATCCAGTAATCGAACAGATCACCGAGGATATAAAGGCTATCTGCCTGGAGAGCATCCTTACGCAGAAAACGCAGAAAACCGGCAGTGATAGCCGGTTCGTGTTCGCTTAGATGTAAATCCGCGATAAAAAGTGTGCACATACGCAGTAAATTACTCGCTGATGGTCACTCTTTCGATAATGACATCTTCACGTGGTACGTCTTGATGCATACCGCTTCGGCCAGTAGAAACGCTTTTGATTTTATCAACAACGTCCATACCTTCGATAACCTCTGCAAATACACAGTAACCCCAACCATCAGGGCGCTCAGAACGGAAGTTCAAGAAATCGTTATCAACAACATTAATGAAGAATTGTGCGGTCGCTGAGTGTGGATCGTTGGTGCGGGCCATTGCCAGAGTACCACGGTTATTTTTCAGACCATTGTTGGCTTCATTTTTGATAGCTGCATCAGTCGATTTCTGTTTCATACCAGGTTCAAATCCACCACCTTGGATCATGAAACCGTTAATAACACGGTGGAAAATAGTATTGTCGTAGAAGCTATTGCGGCAGTAGTTTAAGAAATTCTCAACAGTTACAGGAGCTTTATCGGCGAAAGTGTTAATTACGATATCGCCAAAATTGGTATGGAAAGTCACCATGATTGAAATCCTAATAATAGTTTTGATTAACCCGATTCAGGGCATTCGGACCAGGTGGCTTTTATATCACATCTACCATAATGAGTCAGTACCTATTAATTTCAGTAAGCTATCTTGATCGTCAACCTTGCAAAGTGCTTAATATCAGGTTTCAATATCTTGTTGGACTATGCCATATCGAGAATTTATTCATGAGATAAGGACATAAATCCAGAATTATCAATTTGTTATTTTTAATCACGCGTACAGTGAATTTACGGAAAATCCCGATGCTAAAAATTTTCAATACCCTCAGTCGTCAAAAAGAAGAATTTAAGCCAATTCATCCAGGGATAGTAGGGATGTACGTGTGTGGTATCACGATTTATGACCTATGCCATATTGGTCACGGCAGAACATTTGTTTCCTTTGATGTGGTTGCTCGTTACCTGCGTTACCTGGGATATGACTTGACATATGTGCGGAATGTGACCGATGTTGATGATAAGATCATCAAACGTGCAGCCGAAAATCATGAAAGTTGTGATGAACTGACTAGCCGTATGTTGGCTGAAATGTATAAAGATTTTGATGCGCTAAACATTTTACGCCCTGATCTGGAACCACGTGCGACTCGTCATATACCGGAAATTATTGAACTGACCGAATCGTTGATAAAACGTGGTCATGCTTATGTCGCAGATAATGGTGATGTCATGTTCTCTGTCGAAAGTGATTTGGATTACGGAGCGCTTTCCCGCCAGGATCTTAGTCAGTTACAGGCAGGAGCACGAGTAGAAGTGGCTGATGTTAAGCGTAACCCAATGGATTTCGTATTGTGGAAAATGTCTAAGCCAGGTGAGCCAAGCTGGGAATCGCCGTGGGGAAAAGGGCGTCCGGGGTGGCACATTGAATGCTCTGCAATGAACAATAAACAGTTGGGTAATCATTTTGATATTCATGGTGGTGGCGCGGATCTGATGTTTCCACATCATGAAAATGAAATTGCTCAGTCTACCTGTGCTCATGATGGCCCGTATGTGAATTATTGGATGCATTCGGGAATGGTGATGGTGGATAAAGAGAAGATGTCCAAATCGCTGAACAACTTCTTTACTATCCGTGATGTACTGAAATATTACGATGCAGAAACGGTACGTTATTTCCTGTTGTCAGGCCATTATCGCAGTCAACTTAACTACACGGAAGAGAATCTGAAACAGGCACGCACCGCGCTTGAACGTCTTTATACTTCTCTGCGTGGTACGGATGCTTCTGTCTCGCCAGCAGGCGGTGAAATGTTTGAAGCGCGTTTCATTGAAGCAATGAATGATGATTTCAATACCCCGGAGGCTTATTCAGTACTGTTTGATATGGCACGTGAAATCAACTGCCTGAAATCAGACGATTTATCCGCCGCGAATGGTTTGGCGGCTACGTTGCGTAAACTGGCTGGAATTTTAGGTCTATTGGAACAAGAGCCGGAGCAATTCCTGCATAGTAGTGTTCAGGTTGATGATGAAGACATTGCTAAAATTGAAGCATTAATTAAGCAACGTAATGATGCCCGTAAAAACAAAGATTGGGCGCTAGCAGATTCTGCTCGTGATCAGTTAAATGAGATGGGTATTGAACTGGAAGATGGTCCGCAAGGGACGAGCTGGCGTCGTAAGTAAGCTCAATAGAGTGCAACTGCCTTGATAATTAAGGCTCCCTTTTTGGGGGAGCCTATTTTAACTATTCTTTGATGCAAACAGAATCACCATTGAAGGTGACAACCTGTCCGGCTGTAATTTTACAGCGCTTGCGTATCTCTGTTTGACCATTGACTTCAATCAGACCTTCGGCAATCACTGCCTTGGCGGTAGCGCCGCTTTCACTCCATCCTTGAAACTTCAACAGATCGCACAGTTCCACATGGGGATGACCTTCCAAATAAAAAATTTCCATTAACAACCTTCAGTTTTTTTCCACATCGTGATATTCCTCGCAAGCTTGCAAAGTATTCTGAATAAGCGTAGCTACTGTCATTGGACCGACACCACCTGGAACAGGAGAGATCCAACTTGCTCGTTCTGATGCGGTTTCAAAATCAACATCACCGATGACTTTACCGTCTTCCAGACGATTAATACCGACATCAATAACAATGGCGCCGGGTTTAATCCACTCACCAGGGATAAAGTTTGGCTTACCGACCGCCACAATTAGCAGATCTGCATGTTCCACATGGTGGCGTAAATCTTTGGTAAAACGATGAGTAACCGTAGTGGTACAGCCAGCCAGTAACAATTCCAGACTCATTGGACGACCAACAATATTTGAGGCACCGATAATGACGGCATTCAGGCCATAAGTATTGATTCCACAACGCTCAAGCAAAGTTGCAATGCCGCGTGGAGTACAGGGGCGTAGCTTTGGTGCGCGTTGACACAGGCGGCCAATATTATAAGGATGGAAGCCATCAACATCTTTATCAGGTTGGATACGTTCCAGAACTTTGACGTTATCAATTCCGGCTGGTAAAGGAAGTTGAACCAGAATCCCATCAATATCTGAATCCTTATTAAGCTGATCGATAAGGTTCAACAATTCTGCTTCGCTGGTGGTATCTGGCAGGTCATAGGAACGGGAAACGAACCCGACTTCTTCACAGGCACGACGTTTACTTGCGACATAAATCTGAGAGGCAGGGTTTTCTCCGACTAAAACAACGGCAAGACCGGGAGCACGTTTCCCCGCTGCGACACGTTGTTGAACACGTTCGGCTACTTCACTTCTAATTGTCTGCGCAATCGTTTTCCCGTCAATAATTTTTGCTGGCATGTACTCATAAATCCATAAATCAAACATTGGGATATCGTCTATTTTGTCAGAACATGAACGTGCTGTCAGTTTTATTGATAATCAGAAAATAGCCAGATGAAGATTTATAAGAAGAAAAGCCATTGACTCAAGGGCTTGTCCCCGTATAATCTCACCCCGCATCGAAGCATTACTGATGCAGCTCATCTCCCAAGATGCGCCCTTAGCTCAGCTGGATAGAGCAACGGCCTTCTAAGCCGTAGGTCACAGGTTCGAATCCTGTAGGGCGCGCCATTTAGAATCAATAACTTACCACTATTTTGCGATTTTTAGTTTTGCGGACTGGGACGTATATGGGACGCATGCGCCAAGAACTGCATCAATTTGACGCGCATGCTCTGTTAAATGACTAGGCGCTAAATGTGCATAGCGCCTTACCATTTCTATACTCTCCCATCCGCCCATCTCTTGCAGAATTGACAATGGAACTCCTGATTGCACAAGCCAGCTAGCCCACGTGTGTCGCAAGTCGTGGAATCTGAAATTCTCTATACCCGCCCGTTTCAATGCTGAATTCCATGCCGTATTATCATCTACGCGCATCTTTCTAACAGCGGGGGTTTCCGTTCCGTTCTGTCTGATTGATGCTTTCGTGTGGACAAAAACCCATCTGCTGTGATTTCCTATTTGATCACGTAATACATTACAAGATGTCTCATTCAGGGCCACCCCTATGGCCCTTGCTGACTTGCTTTGATCTGGGTGTATCCATGCGACTTTTCTTTGCATATCAATTTGCGACCACTCAAGATTAATGATATTTGACCGCCTTAAGCCTGTTGCTAATGCGAACTTGACAATTGACTTAAGAGGTTCCGGGCATTCATCAATTAATCTTTGCGCCTCATTAGGTTCCAGCCATCTAACGCGCCTCTCTCTAATTGTTGGCACTTTAATTACCGGCGCTTTCTCTAACAATTTCCAATCTCGCTCAGCAGCCCTTAGCAGAGATTTTATTAATGATAAATGCTTAGCTTTAGTTGCTGTTGATACCGGAACTTCTTTATATGCAGGGATTTCCTTTCCTTTTTTCTCAGCTGCTTTTACACTGCTTTCCCACCGCTCTTTAGTCTTACGATTTTTCATCTTACTAATCGCTGCATAAATCCTAGTTTCGGTTATGTCCTTTAACTTAAAGCCTTCAAAATGTATCAGCCAAAACTCTAAGCGCCCCTTGTCATCATCCAGTGATTTTTTGTCTGCTTTCTCTTCAATCCAACGTAAACACGCTTCTTCAAAAGTGACATCAGGGAAGTCCCCCAGGCGATCTATTCGCCATAATTCGGCTTTTCGCTTGTCATGCAACTCCTTAGCTTGCTTTTTGTCCGTTGTCCCAAGAGACTCCTTAATTCTTTTGCCGCTCGGCGTCGTGTAGTTCCCATACCATGTATTTCCTCTACGGAAGATTGACATTTTTTAGCTCCTTCTTCTGTCGCATCTACCGTGCTCACCAACACAGTTTGGATCGGATTGCTGATTGCTGCAATACATGCGGCACGTGTAAATAAATATGGTGAGTTTGGTTTAGTGGGGTTCTTCTTTGTGTACGCTATTTTACCAATTTTGCACCAAAGAGATAATGTATCTACATCAATTCCTATAAATGCCGCTGCTTTTTTTCTTGATAATGATATTCCTTTCTCTCTATTACCACTTGTGATTAATTGCATATTTATTCCTTTTGTAAATCCCGAACATACTGAGAAAGCCAGGCTTTCGGCGTTGACTTTCTCATCTGATGCTCATTCATAATTAACTTGAACTTGTGTGTATATTTATCGAGTATTGCTGTGACTGCTTTATCGTCGTATCTGTTAAGAGCTGTCAGCTCGCTTAAGCATTCCCTTGCTATTTTGCGACGTCCGTTTTCGTATATTTGTTCTGACATCAGACTTGAACTAGTGTTTCTTTCCAATCAATGCATTCTAAATCGACGCAAGCGACAGGCATGCAAAAAATATCAAAATTACTTGCAAGCCATGCCCCATCGTCCAGTCTCGGCGCTTCGCGATATGCGTATATAAATCCATCTTCATCTGTTGCAAGACATTCAACAATTCTTAGAACTGTTAATTGAATGCCGAAGTAGTCAACAGTCTTTGTTTCTATCGGGAATGTGTTAATAAGCTTCATGTGATTTTATTTCCTTTAATATGCCAGAACTAGTTGACATTAGTTCATCTTTATCAACTGTTGTGAATATGCAGCGAGATTTGATAAATGGACGCCAAATTAAAAGCATCGACCCTTTTGTATTACTCTTACTTTTTATACCCAGTTCTGCTGGAATAAATTGAATCCTGCCGCCTGTTATCAATCTAATTTCATCAACGCTTTCCATAGCTAATTTAAACCAGCCGACCGATGTATCGGCTGGAACTAACATAACAACAGTCTGTAATTGCTTCCTGCATTGTTCTGCTGCCTTTAATATCCACGGACCAATATCAGAGTAGGGCGGGTTACACCAAATTTCCCCGTAGCTTATCCATTCGCATTCAAGTGCATTATCTCGTTCCGTGAGATAATGAGCGCATAAAGCATTTTTATAATCGGCGGCGGCGTCGAGATAAAAACCAAATTCCAGGTCTAATGCTGTAAATATCTCGATCGGGGTTTGCCATTTATCACGAAGTTCTTTTGGCGTATTACTTCTTCCAAAGTCTGCCATAAATTTAATCACTCCAATATGATAAACTTTCTTTCGCTGCGTCATGCGGATGAATATATTTCCAGTACCCGCGTTTCTTTGAATATGTTTCAATCTCACATGCAGCAATGTCTTTTGCTTTTGATAAACTAGTTTCGCTCGATACGAGAGTATTTATCATGTATCGCTTGAACATTCGTTTCCAGATAAAGTAAAAGTGATAGCAGAGATAATCATTCATTATTTATCTCCGGTGCGGCCGGATAAATAATGGGTGCCCAAGCAATCACTTTCAATTCTTCATCAATGGGTTGATACCAGCCATTATAATCAGGATGATCATGAACATGATGCCAGCCCACCATGTTCAGCCAAAGATAATAATCATTTTCTACTGCCCAAGAAGGGATTGCCCATTTTTCTTCCAATTTTTCTCTGAAATCAAAATCGTTAATATCTTCACATGTTGGAGTGGGTTTATTAATCCATGTGAGCATTATCACTTTTTTTAATAATGAATCAGATTCATTGTCTTTTATCTCTACATAAGCCCAGCACTTCATTTCTTCACCGACTTTAATATCTGGATGCTCTGTAAAATTCCAGTCAATATTAAGCATTGATTCAATCTTATCAATTACTTGCCCCGGAGAACCTGAATCATCTTCTGCTTTAATACCTACCGCATTAGCTATAGCACCTAACCCCAGGCATGATTCAACAAACATTCCTTTATAACTTTCACGTTCTTTACGAAGAGATTTCAATTTACCAGCAATCTCATTCAAAATTAAATAATCGTCACGACTTGCTATTCTTGCTAATTCGTGACATGCGGATATTAAAGTTTCTGTGTTTTTAGTCATGATAATTACCTTTAATTTACTATTTTTTATAAAATACTATCCAGTGTGTATTTGCTTGCTTGCCCGATAAGTGACCGAAAACAGGCTTTACATCAGTCAGCGCTAAAATTTCAGATGTTTTTATCTGAGTTTCATTCCATTTAAAAATAAGAGATCCATTTATTTTCAGGACTCGAAATGCTTCTCTGAATCCATGAGTCAAATCATCTCTCCAAGTTTTATTTAGTGCACCGTATTTTTTACGCTGCCAGCCATTTTCACCGGCTCGGCAAAGATGCGGCGGGTCAAAAACAACGAGATTGAATGAATTACTAGCAAATGGCAGAGCACGAAAATCACAAACAATATCTGGCTCAATATTCAGCTCCCGGCCATCACATAAAATGTGACTTTCTCGCCGGATGTCACAGAATAAAACATCGGGATTAGATTTATCGAAATAGAACATTCTACTGCCGCAACACATGTCTAATATATGTTTCATGATAATCACATCTTTTTAACAATCATATTTTCGCAAATTTCTTTAGCTCGATGACAAGTGTCAATATCGAACCAACCAAAGTGACATTCGCATTTGTTAATTCCTAGCTTTCCCGCTAGCCAGCGATACGCATCCGTGCGATCTAAATTCCATTTTTCCCGCATTTCTTCAAACTCTCGTTTGCCGTTCATTCGTGCTAAACGAGTTGCTTTATTTGCCAATGTACCGAGCGGAATACCTGTAAACGGGTGCATGCCAACGTATGCCCCGCACGATGTGCATATATATAGCCAGGGCCACTTACTATGAATTTTGCGGAATATCTTTTCATGATGAGCTATTGTCACTTGCCCATTACAGTAGTGACAATTAACTGGAATTGGGAGCGGGTCTTTAACCCGCTGAATTGCGCGTTTGTTAGGATTCCAGGGGGTGTTCATGTAGTCTCCTTAATGCCTCTTTCACGGCATTTAAACGAGAGTCCATCCGTTTGTATTTTTGACTACGCATTTTTAGCGTGCCATCAAGATAGTTGATGATATATTCGTTATCAGCTTTGAGAATAAAATCAGATAATGAACATGACATTGCGGGCCAAAATGAAGTCCACGACTCACTGTATTCAGAGATAGTTATTCTCCCCCGGCCATCTCCATAATCCTCTAAATAAACATGAATAGGGTCATGTCGTGTAACGTCTGTAATTAACAATTTCACGACATTTGATTTTTCAATTTTCACAATAGTTTTCTCCTTTGTAACTAATTAATATAACGATTGCCAATATATTCATTGTCCATTGAGTTTAATAATTTAGTTCTTAATTCAGTGAGGAGCTGCCTTTCTTCGTGCGTACTACATGAAGTAAATGCGGTTGAATATTCAACATGATGCTTATTTAAGTCTTCATTAAACGAGATAAAAATTTCTAACTTCACAGCCATAAATCACCTCATTAAATTAATTAATTTTCACATCTTTCAGGATTTCCAAGAATAAATGCACGATGGGTGAAATTATCTCGTCAGAGCCTGGTAAATAGCTGAAACATATTTTGCCTGGTGGATTGCATCGTCTAGCGCATTGTGTCGTATTCCGTCGAATGGCATGTCACGCTTAGGGTCAAAGCCAATCGCTTTACCCATTTCAACAATGGTTCTTACGTCTCTGTCATTCCACCACACCCAAGGAATTGTTAAGCCGCATAGCCCGTATGAGTTACGAAGAATGACGCAATCGAAAGATGCGCCATTTCCCCATACTTGCAGATATTTGCTATTCACATTTGTATTGATGAACTGACGGAATTCAAGTAGTGCTTCATTAAGCGGCTTTGTCGCTTCAGATACAGACGCTCTTGCTTGTTCACTTTGCTGCATCCACCACATAATCGTGCTCGCGTCTGGGGCCGCACCGCGCTGCATCGATGATTCCAGGGAGATATTAATTGAAGTACTGGCACCCAAATCGCCGGTTGAAGGTTCGAAGAAAACAGCGCCGATTGAGATAATCGGCGAATTTGGTGTATTACCCATAGTTTCTAAGTCAATCATTAAATTGTTCATTAACTTAATTTCCTGTTTTTTTAAAATGGAGAGAAATTATCGTCGTATTGATTTGACTGCATGTTGCTATCATAATAATTATCATAGCTATTATTATGTGATTTCTTTCTTTCGTCTCTGTCTTTTAAGTTTGAGACAATGTTATTTACAGTTTCAGCAACTTTACCCTCTTTTAATTCTTGCAAAGTTTGTCCTGTTTTTGCAATAAATGGAATTCTAATATCAAAACCAAATGTGTCATTGCCGTCTGATTTCTTTGTTCGTAATGTTTTTTGTAGCACCAGGCCAACTTTTTTTCCCGCAATCTCCGGCGCTATAAAAGTCTCATCTTTCTTGATATAACTTAGTTGCTTTATTCCGGCACAACCGATGATTGCATTAATCATATTAATGCCGTATTGATTGTCAGTGCCATCATTCTTTTTATAGCAAACGCTCAAATAATTAACTTTTCTTCCGTCATTTGATTCACCAGCCAATTCAATAAAACAAGCCCCTCCCTTTCCTGTTGTAAATTTAGCTTCGCTTATCGTGATAATATAAGCTCCACTTTCTGTGATGAATCCGCTTTGACCCGCCGACAGTGCTAATTCTTCGTTATAAACAAACATAACATTATTCATTTCATTTAACCTTATTTATTGATTTCGTAATAATGACAAATTGTTTCATCGATAACAGCTAAATCATTTTCTATTTCATGTTTATCAAACATGCCCATTGGGGATTTAACTGTATCGTAGCCGTTGTTTCTTGTTGAGAAAAGATAATTGTCATCCTTGACAATTGTTCTTAATACTATTGTAAACATTCCTTCAATAGTTATTTTTTCATCCAGCATTTTTCCTATTGTCTTTATTTTAACTTTCCCTGTTTGAGTTTCTTCTGTATGAGACAGAAAATAAATTCGTAAATCGTCCGGCGTTCCATTTATTGCCTTGTCAATGATATTCCACGCATGACTACCGATTTCCGTAAATTTATCGAATGACTTTTCATCAGAGCGACGCATAAATTCATTTGCCATCACATATTGAAAGTCATCGATGATAACGATTTTCTTTCCGTATGAGTGAGCTTTTATTATCGCCCCTTCGATATGACTATATTTATCTGAAATAAAAACGGAGGTTTCTGGTTTTTCTCTGTCCCACAATTTCCATAATGTGGATTTAAATGGTAGCGGTTTCCTTACCGTCTGGACCAGTAAACAATCTGCCGGATTTAAATTTCTGAGACTCGTTGACTTCCCTGTCCCCGATTCCCCTAAAATTAATGTTGCTGTTCCCATTATTATCAACTCCAACTAATTGATGAAAGTCATTCTCTTGTGAATAGCCCTGACTCGCTCAACATCACCCTCGCAATATTTAGCGACTGTTGAGATTTTCCCATCCCGGACAAAATCCCAAACTTTACTACCGTCAATATCCTCACCAGTCTCAGAACCTTTTTGAGGCAAACTAAGAACATGGCATAACTTATCAAGTGACACTCTGTTGCCGTGCCCGGACCAAGTTGTCATTGTATCGAACACTTGTTTATCCCAAGGTCTCGCTCCGAACGGGATAAATCTGGGGGGCTTAATGCCGAGCACAACCGCACGTTGAAACATGAATCTCAAATCGAAGCCAGCTATATTATGACCAATGAAAACCGGAGGTATCTGACGTGACGGGTCGTAATTGCTTTCGAGATAATGAAATAAATCAGTAATAATTGCAGATTCTGAATTTTTCCAGTTCTCATCAAAAAACGTCACAACAGGCTCATCGTTAATTGCTACACTGACACAGCAAATTTGGCCGAGTCCGCCGTCGAAGCTGGTTTTTCGCCAGTCCTCTTCTGCAACTTTATCTCTATTTTCAGTAAGCCATTCATCAATACTCTCTTGCTTCTTGTAATTGCCGGGCGCTTTCACATTATCGAGAAAAGATTTTTTAACTGATTCGTTTTGCGCCGGGATTGTTTCAATATCAATATAAATATTCATTTTGTTTCCTGTTAAGTTATTAAGTAAAGTCGCCGTTAAATTCGATTGAGCTAATCGGCATATTCATATCCATTACCTGAATAGAGCGCTTATGTTCAATCTCTTTATGCTCGATAATTTCTTTATCTGAATAGCCGATTTTCTTATAGAATTCCGTTTCTTTGCTTTTTCCATGATGCTGATGAGAGTTCATATTACAAAGCCTCGATTTTGTAACCCCTATTTTCAAAATACTCCTTTACTTCATTGAAGCAGAGATTAGAGTTTCCGATAATTTCATCAGCAGTTCCTTTTGTTATGAAATATCCGTCTTCAACTTCAATTTCATATCCTTTATTTTTTGTAAAGCTCTTAAAAGTGTCACAGTAAATTTTAAGCATAATTACCTCATAAAAATTAAAATGATTGTTGAAAACAGAATTAAACACGATGGATATAACATAGCGAATAGACACTCTTTAATCATCTTCATATGCTAATCTCAGATATTGCATTGCTATAAACCACTCTATTTGACATTCTATTTGACATTCTATATTACATGCTGCTTTAGCTTTAGATTGAGCTAAATTGAAAAGTTGTTTGTTTATTTTCATGATATATCTCCGCGCCGTCCGCTGGCGTCATAATTCCGTATATATTAAAACTCACCTTTATTTATTTTTACTAATGCTTCGCTATGCTGTTTAGCGGCTTCTTTTGTTAAATGAATAATGCCGGACTGCAAACGATAGTAATCAGAATTATTATTTCGCCACACAAAATATTCCAACCCATCAAATGTTGCAGTAAAATATCTATCCCATTCTTTTAGCCAATAATCAACAGGCT
This sequence comes from Photorhabdus heterorhabditis, assembly GCF_018448905.1. GTDB lineage: Bacteria > Pseudomonadota > Gammaproteobacteria > Enterobacterales > Enterobacteriaceae > Photorhabdus > Photorhabdus heterorhabditis. The sequence continues at coordinate 59,391 of NZ_RCWA01000016.1, forward strand.
TCGGAAAACTGACAGTACCAACAGTTATCATTTCCGGCTTGCGGCGATATAAATAGTCAACTTGCCACCTGGGGTGATTAGTCAAAGTTCTCCAGTCGCTATCAGAACAAAACATTTCCCAAAGCTCATACGGCCTATCCGTTTTCAAAGCATCTTGGGCATATTGCATCATTAACTCAGCGTGTACGTGTTTTTTATTTTCTGACATTGTTTAATCCTCTATATTATTCATCTAAAGGCACCGCACCTTCTTCATGATATCCTGTAAGATAGATCCCCAATCCTTTGTATTCAATATCATCATCATCATTTATTTCAATATTGTCATCGATAGTATATTCTGTTTCCAGTATTTCATTAGGTGGCATAATATATTCAATGCCTGCAAAATCACATGCATACAGTATTTGTTGTGTTGTTAATGTTATTGAAGCCATAATTATTACTCTCTATTTGTTAATTAACTCTTCAATGCAATCATGTTGTTATCTTGCATGTGTTTTAATATAGCAAGTGGAAAGGTTTTTTCTCCTTTACACATACTTGTCAATGCAATTTCACTCATGTCTTTTTGACGCTTAAAAAAGTCTTTAGTACAAGACTCAAAAAGGGAGTTATATAAATCTCCGTTCTCTTTTACTATTTCAAGCAACTGATTTTTATTTTCGAAAAGATTGATAATATCATTTGCGATACACTTCATATAAAGCTGATGTTCTTTTGTTTCCACAATTAAAACCTCTCTGCAATTAACTCATCACAGCCCATTTATAGTGGGCTGTAATTAGATAGCTGGCAATTAATTAGATGTAACCGTAAGCTATTTCTTTTTCTAGCAATAAAATCATTTCTTTCAGCTGTTGCTCTGATTTAATGACCCTGAATTCTGCTTTTAATTTACCTGGAAGCGGTAAATTACTACAACAAATCAATGCTTCTCCGTTTCTAATCATAATAAACATTTGCACATAGAGTCGTTCATTTACAATTCTACTGACAGATATTTCATATGCGTCTTCCCGAATTTCAATTCCTTTTTGCTTTGCAAAATTAATTGTTGATTTACTGATTTTCATATTTACATCCTCATAATATTATCTTACTGAATAAAGCCAAGTATTAGGCAAGCATCTGTTATTAAGTGATTCTACTGTCTTATTTTGCGTGATAGCAGAGAGTGAAATAGCTTTTAATGTTTTTGTTGAACATCCGGCTAAAGTTGTGACGATCTTCCTTTCAAGTTTTCTGTCAGCTTCAATAAGTTTTTGCTCTTTCATGCGCTGATTTTTACGACGTAATTTGCAACGTTGTTTTGCATTCATAAGAACCTCCGTTAATTAGCTTTGTTGTGATGCAAATGTGACATTGTGGCTCTATCACAGTCGCGCCTACTGCCATCCCGGTATGGGTTTGTATCTGTGAATACACTCAATTACTTTTTGGCCCGGTTGCATCACAACAAAGCTAACTTCGCCTTGTGTACACCTCGCGGCATACGTTTCATATTGTTAAAGAGCGAACATCCCTTTAGTTACTGCTTCCTGTTATTGCTGGTACTGCGTTGTTTCTTAGCACTTGCGAATCATCTACCTCTTCATCTGCCGGTAGCGACTACTTCGTGGGCTTTCCTTGCCTTTTCGTTGTGTGCCTTTGATGTGATTAATAATCACATATTGTGTTTTGCTAGTCAACACGAAATGTGATTTATTTTGTCGAATAAATATTATGTGTTTGATTTTTCGATTAATTTATTTTGAAAAAATTTTTCTGAGGTGAGATTTTAGTTAGCTCGGTGAGAAGAGGGTATAAAAAAGCCACCAGATTGGTGGCTTAGTGTGAGGGTTATCAGTCTTCTTTTTTGTGGATAACAGATATTAGTTGTCCTGCTGAAACATGGTTATTTTCTGTGACTTCAACATAGTTTATGGTGAGAATATTTTCTTGAGCAACCGCATCTGTAAACTCTTTTAATTCATCTGTTGATGTCATTTCGGTCGTAGTTTTAATGATAAATGTATCATTGTTACTCGCCCTAGTGACGGTGATACTTATATCTTGATTCACCGGTCCAGTTCTTGTAACACCTTTAATGTAAAAATCATCTTCTTTGGTTATTTTGTTTCTATCAATAGATTGTCTTTGGCTATGAGTGTTAAGTTGATCTCTATTGACGATTTTTTCACCTAGAGAAACAGTGGTTACTGTTGGATCTTGGGCTAGTTGCTTTAGTAGTTTATTTTTCCCATCTTCACCATGTGCAAGTATTTCTCTGCTGGTAGATGTTTGCCCAGTCCTCAAAATTTCCAATGTGTTTTGTTGTGCCTGAAGAACGGCATCAGTTGAAGCTTTAGAAAGGGCAATTTGGGCGGATGTAGTTTCTCTTTGTGTACTCCAATATTCGTCAGCAATTTTCCAGCTAACGGTGCCACAAGCAAGAACGAGCGCTATGACCGCGCATAGCGCTTGCCTTCCCGTCATTCTTCCTATAGCTTCTCTTAACACGCTAACAGCTCCGTTTATCACTTTGTCTGAGGTGCCATCAGCCTGACTGGAGCCCTCTCTAATATGGTAGACTATATCAAGTTTTTGTTTATCCGGATTGGTTAATCTCTGTAGGTTTTGCGATCCATATTTAATAATAGCAAATGCTCTTTGTATTTCTTCTGTTAGTGCAGCCATCCCAAAAAGCATTGATGCTGTAATTGAAGAGTTATAACGATTGGAATCGCCTTTTACATTTATGTCTAGAGTGGGCCACCCCCTGAATTCTATGTCAGGAAATAAAAATTCATCCGAATCTAAGTCTTTCCTATTTATCATTTGACTGATAAATGAGTAGAATTCATCCTCGTTGGTAATAACGAAATTTGGTTGTAAATTCATCTACTAATCCTTAATGGTGTTCACCTATGATAAATGTTTTGCAACCCTCACAAGTAGCACTTTGGTTATTAAAAAAAATTACTTATGCTTTCTTTTTGCTCTTCTTTTGTGATAGTTCTTCTAGTAATTGATTGTAATACCGTTTTTTTTCTTCAAGAGTTTTTAAAAGTTCGTCAGCTTCGCTATCCGGGAGTTCATCAAACAGTTCGAGAAGTATTTCTTGACGTCGACTCAACTCCTTACTTTTAAGTTGGCTATCTACGCAGCACTCTTGTTGTTCGCCGAACATTAATTCAGATGGAGAAACACAAAGGGCTTTGGATAAAATGACAGCATCATCGGCGCTGACATTTCTAGTGCCGGATTCATAGTTTCCTATTCTTGATTGAGAGGCCCAGCCGCACCGTTCCGCGAGTGCGGCTTGGCTCATTTTTTGTTTGTTTCTAAGGCGCTTAATTCTTGCGCCGACGCTTTCATTAGTTTTCATGAACCCTTATTTAACACACCGCGTGTTTTTTATCTTTCACGATTTGTGTTTACAATGAATCACAAATCGTGTTTAATGATGATGATTTAGATACAGGGAGTAACTATGAACAAGATCTCAAATGCCAGAAAAGTGATCGGCATCACCCAATCTGAGTTAGCAAAAATACTTGGGTGGTCACAGTCACGTATTGGTAATTATGAATCTGGAATTAGAACCCCAGATTTGCATTCATGCCGCGAAATTGTGTTAGCACTGAATTCTTTTGGTGGGATGTATTGTCTTGATGACATCTTTCCACCCAAAAAAGCGGCATAACAACACACAAAGCGAGCCAGTATAGCTCGCATGCTCTTTAACAATCCGCCTCCTACGCTGCAAAGTGTAGATTCCCTGTTTAAGAATAGGGATTCCCCGATTGCGGGGAGCGTAGCCTTAACCAAGGCTATAAATTTAATTTTAACTTAAGGAAATTTAACATATGGATATCGCAAAAACTTGCAAAACTCAGATCACATGCAAACCCGAACTGCTAGAAAGTTACTGGTTAAAAACCGCTCTTGAGTATGGGAATAATCAACTTGCTAAAGAGATGGGAATACATCCGTCCGGCTTAAGCCGGGATAAGAATCGGATCGCTAAATTAGCGAGTCTGATGGTTGTTAAACTTGGATTACCAGAGGGTAGCGTCGCCGCTCCTGGATGTGATGCAAATATTGTTCTAACGGGAGTAGAAGCAAGTAAGTTGCTTTCGATACTTGAGCATATCAGAGAGCCGAAAGAAAAAGCCCCGGTTGTTGGAGCAACTGAGGCTAATCAAATATGAGTCAACAGGGGAAAAGCGTTCCCCTATATACCACTAACATAGCGAGATAATCATGACAGAGAAACCAATTATTTTCAACGGTGAGATGGTCCGTGCGATTTTGTACGGGCAAAAGACGCAGACGCGGCGGCCTGTTAAGCCGCAGCCAAACAATCTTCAAGAATTCATAGGTTGGGCAATGAGCGGCGCATTATCAAAAGATAGCGTTGTATTTGCTGAGGGTGAAAGCTCTCCGCTAAAAAATATTCTACGTATTCTTTGCAATTGGAAAGTGGGTGATCGGCTGTGGGTGCGTGAAACCTGGGCTCATTACCAAACCATTAATTATCTCGCTCGCAGTAATGGTCGTTCATTTAGTGAAGTAAGTGACGGATTTGCAGCATATCGAGCTGACGGGTACGAGAGTATTAGCGACATGAAAGATCACATTCGACTAATGTCAGAATCTGACTTTGAAGGTGTTGAGGTTCGTGATGATAAGTGGATACCGTCAATTCACATGCCACGTTGGGCTAGTCGTATCACGTTAGAAATCACAGATATTGGAGTTGAGAGACTGAATGAAATCAGTGAAGAGGATGCAAAAGCGGAAGGCGTAATAGCGGGAATTTGCCCCGGCTATGAAAATATCATGCATCGTGTTGTGTTCCGTGAGCTATGGGAATCAATCTACGGCCCCGGCTCATTCGATGATAAATGGGTATGGGTCATTGAGTTTAAGAGAGTGGAGGCACTATGAACACAGCGGAGGTAATTAATTTTCCCGCACCCCGCAGGGAGGTTGTTAAAGTGGCTGATGTTGAAGATGGCTATACACGTATCGCTAATGAACTGCTTGAAGCAATAATGAGCGCTGATTTAACGGCAAGGCAACTAAAAGTTGCATTAGCGATTATCAGAAAAACATATGGCTTTTGTAAGAAAACAGACCGAATAACGAATACTCAGATAGCGGAGATGACGGGTATTCATCATACGCATGTATGTAAAGCAAAAAATGAAATGATTGCAATGAAAATCATTGTGTTATCTGGAAATCAAATAGGAATAAATAAGATTGTTTCTGAGTGGAATACCGACATTAGCCGACTTAGCGAAACATTAGCCAAGTCAGCTAATAAAACATTAGCTAAGTCGGCTAATAGTGATAAGCCAAGTCAGCTAAACACAAAAGAAACTATACAAAAGAAAAAAGAAATTAATGATCCTCTTATATCCCCTTTACCAGAAAAACCAAAACCAAAACCAAAGCCAAAAACTAAATTCGATCCAACAGCGATTGAAATTCCAGAATGGCTAAATTCTGAGTCATGGGCGGAATGGGTGAGTTATCGCCAGCAATCTGGCAAGCCGATTAAAACCCAGATCACGGTTACTAAAGCGCTTAATTTCCTGAAGGAATGTTTTGACGAGGGGCATGATCCGGCTGATGTAATTAACACAAGCATAGCAAACGGGTGGCAAGGGCTATTCAAGCCAAAATATCCACCGCGTGCTAAGCAGAGTCTGGATTTTAATAATACGGACTGGATAGACGGGCTAACGATATGAGAAATCTTGCTACCGTGGTACAGAATCGGGATAGCAGAGCTTTGCAGGCTATGGCCGGATCTCAAAAGCCACAACAGGGAACACAAGTCACAAAACAAGCTGCTGAAATTTTCAATGAGTTATTTCGCCAGCTAAAGGGCGCTTTTCCGGCTCTGATGGCAAATATCAAAACACAGGACGATTTTAACGAACTGCGGCGGCAATGGGTTCTCGCTTTTGCTGAAAATGGCATTAGAACCGTTGAGCAGGTCAATGCCGGAATGAAGATCGCCAGGCAGCAAGATACGCCATTTCTGCCGTCGCCAGGTCAATTTATTCAGTGGTGCAAGCAAGGCGGTATCAAAAATGCTGGTTTGCCGGATGAGTTAGAATTATACGAAATAGTAATGGACTACAGCGCAAAGCGTGGGCTATACAGTTCTGCTGAGAATTACCCCTGGCAGTCAAATGCCTGTTACTGGATTGTCACTAAATTATACTCACAGATGCGCGGACTGAATTTAACTGAGTCTGAGTTGCGTAAGCGTTGCAGCAAAGAGCTTATTGCTATGTCGCGGAGAATGGAATCAGGGGAGCAAATACCCGCGCCAGTTAAGCAGATCCCAAAGCTGCATATACCGACAAGCCAGGAACGGGCATTAAATCATCTCGCGGAAATTAGACGGAAATTTAATTTAGATTCATGTAAGAAGGACTTTTGATATGGAATGGATAAGTGTTGATGAAAGATTGCCAGATGATACGAACCTGGTATTGATTGTTATATTGGGTTGTTGGGTATCAGCGGGTTATCTTTCGCATTATGGTGATAAGCGTTTTTATGACAATGTATTGTGCCGCTATGAAAATAATGTAACTCACTGGCAACCGATGCCAAGTCTACCGGAGACAAATAATGATAAAAGGTAAATACATCATTTCAGCCACGATCACTAAAGCGGGTGGATTGCCTGTCAATTGGATGCGTTACTCTGACAAGAGGCTATCAAAAACAGAGTGTTTGAAGATGATTGGCGGGAAACGTCGTGTATTTAACAACGTTTTGGAAGAAGAGGTGAGAGTGGAGTTGAGTCATTTTTCGTGTAAGCGAGTAAATAAAGGGGGGTTAGATGGAAGCTGATTTTTGTTTTCACGAATCTAATAAATCACAGGCATGGGAAATACTGAAAGAAACACTTCAAACGAAACAGCCGCACCGAATTATCATCAAGCCCTGGAGAAACACCCGATCATTATCTCAAAATGCAACGGCTCATATGTGGTTCGGTGAGATAAGCCGTTATTTGTGTGCAAATGGCGCAACGTATTCATCAGAAGAAGTTAAGGAGATGCTTAAACATACGTTCCTTGGCTATGAAGTTGTTGATCGCGTGGATTTCAGTAATCAGGAAGTAGAGCATGTCAGGACGCTCCGGCACACATCTAAATTGGACACTGGCGAGATGTTTCGATTTATGGAGCAAGTTGAGCAATGGGCTGCGGGTATTGGTTGTTTTGTGACTATCCCGGAAAATAGCGAATATATGAAATTAAAACAGGAGCAAGATAAATGATAGCAGGTAATAAACATTGGTGTAACTTCTGTGGTAAATCACAAGATGAAGTTAATCATTTAGTCTCAGGAATGAATAACAGTGATATTTGTAATGAGTGTATTATCCAATGCGTTAATGTATTAATCAATAGAAAGTCGGATGAAATAAATGAGTCATCAATAATCTAATCTATAAAGTCCCATCTAATAAAAAATCAAAACCAGTTCCCATTGAATCGGAAGTTAAAACGTTTGATTATGTTTATCAGCTTCTGCGTGCAAAGTGGGATAGACGGAGAAATAGAAATGAAAAAGTCATCAAGGAGAAAGTGTAAAATATGTTGTGAATGGTTTATGCCAAAATATTCGAATATATATTGGTGTAATCCAGAGCACGGAGCGAAATTAGCAATTAAAAAAAGAAACAGGGACCGGGAAAAAGCAGAGCGGGAACTTAAAAAGAAGCAGCAACAAGAATTAGCAGAGAAGAAAGATAAACTTAAAGCCCGTCGATTAGCAGTAAAGCCCCGCAGTTATTTTATTCAGCAAGCCCAACGTTCTGTTAATGCATATATTCGTTACCGCGACAAAGATAAGCCGTGTATTTCATGCGGCACTACAGACTCATCACAATGGGACGCAGGACATTACAGGACTACATCAGCAGCGCAACAATTACGATTTGATATAAGACAAATACATAAACAATGCACTGTCTGTAATCGGCATCATTCAGGGAATATTGTTCAATATCGGATTGAGCTTATTGATCGCATCGGCATTGAAGTTGTTGAAGATATCGAGAGTAATCATGAACGGCATAGATGGACTATTGAAGAATGCAAAGCGATCAAAGCTGAGTTTGATGAGAAATTGAAGAAACTCAGGAGATTAAGCTATGACAATCTTCACTGATATTGAAGCGGCAATAGAAGAAGCTCGCTTTAGAAAGAGCATTACGGGGCGGTCATTTGCTGTTTTGCAATGCAAATATAATTTAAAAGTGATTCAGGATCGGATTGTTAGAGGCAAAAAACACTCAGTCATGTTTTCAATAAAATATGACAAATATCATTCAGTTCTCCGGGGGTAATTGATGAGGCACAATGAATCATTCTCATTATTGGTCTATATTGCCAATAATAAAGATCTTCGCAGAGCATGGGGGAAAGGCTGGAAAACAATAACTCCAAGCCAACGCGTTTGGGTTCGTTATATGCTGATGATATGGGGTAAACAACACAGCGGAAGAGAGGAGCCTAGTAGTGAATGCAGTGTTATTGGTCGTCTTATGATTCGCACTGAATGGAGTGACACAGAAGGCCAGCGGATCATTAAGATAGTGAAAGACTTGCATAAGTTTGGATATCGTGGAGAAGAGCTATTTAAGAAAGCTAAAGATATTCTTTCACCAAAACAATCATTAAGCGACATCATTACTCTCGCCAAAGAATCAGATGATGCCGCTTTTATTGAAAAGGTATTAAATAAAACCTTTAAAAAGGGTAATCCCATTCGGGATATTGCAATTAAACGATATTGTGAGCGCAAAAACCCGCAAAAGATCGCGCGTGAGCTTTCTTATTTGACTGGGTGCGACATTCAATACGCAAGAAAACGAGTCGTTTGGTGCGAGGAACTATTGGAGTCAGAAATGTATTACGCTATTAAACGAGAAATTGAGGGTTAATTTTTATTGTTCACAATTATCGAAAAAATATTTTTAAATTAATTGATTTTTGAGAAATTAAGTAGTACTTTTTCATTTATGCTCGGAGCAAGAAGCGAAAGAGCCTCATCAACAAAGACACATCGAATATAAAGCCCACATTCCCCGTTCTCAGATAAAAGTTTCAGTCTGTCTAATGGCTGATGTGGCATCAATTCCAGGTCACATTTCGGTGTGGCCTTTTTCTTTTCACACCCGTTTAACGGGGACTTAATCCCCAGCGGGGGTGGAAATATGAAGATGAAAAATAATCCTGATTTATGGGCTGAATTAATAGACGGCTTAAAACATTCGTGGCCGCAAGTATCTGGCACGGCAGCCGCAATATTAATTTGTTGGGGACGTCTGATTTATGACGGAGTGGAATGTAAAAACAAATGGGCTGAATGCCTGTTATGTGGAGTTCTGTCATGGGCGATATCCAGCGGTATTGAGGTGTTCGGTATTTCCTCCGCCGTATCTCCGATGATCGGCGGTGCTGTGGGATTTATCGGTGTTGATAAAATCAGAGAAATGGCTATCCGTGCCATTAACAAACGTATTGGTGATGACAAATGACAAGAGGCATACGAAACAATAACCCTGGCAACATTCGCTGGGGTGATGACTGGCAAGGTCTGGTTCCTCAATCACAACATACCGATAAATCTTTCTGCCAGTTTGTCAGCCCTGAATATGGTATTCGGGCTATGATAAAGGTCATTCGGAATTACAACAGGAAATACGGGATCAATACTGTCAGCGGCATCATTTCACGATGGGCGCCAGAGATAGAAAATAATACGGCGGGTTATATTAATCGTGTGTGTAAAGACACCGATGTTACCCGCGACCAGGTTGTTGATGTATTTAATCAGGCATTTATGACCAAACTGATTAAGGCCATTATTACAGTGGAAAATGGTAGCCAGCCCTATAGCAATGAGGTGATTGATAAGGCATTTTCACTTTTGTAGGGTGATATTATGAAGTTTAACTCTCATAGTTACACGATCATTGCTCTGGCTCTTGTTTCATTGCTGGCGTATCACTATTACGGTAAGTATACCAAACAGCTTGATGCAACAGTTCAGCTACAGAGTCGGCTGTTGGAGCAACAGAATGAAATTGTCAGCCAGCAGGAGCGGATAAAACGCTTGTCTGAGTTGGATGATAAACATACAAAGGCGCTTGCTCATGCGAAATCTGAAATTGATGCTCTTCGTGATGATGTTGCCGCTGGTCGTCGCCGGTTGCGTGTCGCAGCAACCTGTAGTCAGAGCGAAACTGGTTCCTCCGGCAGCGTGGGCCATGCAGGAACCCCACGATTTAACCCGGCAGCTGAACAAGATTATTTCGATCTCCGAAGAATGATTGTTGAGAATGAGAAACAAACTAAATACTTGCAGGACTACATCAAAACTCAGTGTCAGTAACAGCCTCGTTTAATCCGGGGCTTTTTATTATCTAGCGCATTCACACGCGCATCTATTTCTAAACGCAGAGCCTTACAGAAAGCGAACCTGAGAAAACCGTTAAATGGTATTTCTGCGGGCGGTATTTCTGTGTGAACAGGTTCGTCTTTCTATAGGGTAATACTATGAACACATCATTAACTTTCAAAAATCACACTATTGTCCCCTTTGATAATCATGATGGGAAAACCTGGTTCACGAGCAAACATCTTGCAGAATTGCTTGAATATAAAAATGAGAAGTCTGTAACTAACCTTTTTAACTCAAATAAAGATGAGTTCACTAGCGATATGACAATGGTCACTGAATCAATGACCATTGGAATAAACAATAGCTTACGTAAGAAGAAGGTCAGAATTTTCTCTATCAGAGGCTCTCATTTACTTGGCATGTTGGCAGATACAAAAGTCGCCAAACAACTTCGTCGGTGGTTACTTGATTTGGCAGACAAGGAGAGTCAGACAGATCTCTCTTTGATGGACATGGAAAGCTTAAAGTCACTGACACTTAGTGAGATGCAGAATCGAGTAGTTGCCGCTGATAAGTGGTCTTATAGCAACTTTGGTAGACCGGGTAGTGAAATGATGAATCTTCGTAAGCGTCATCTAAAGAAACTCCGCAAGGCCAAGCAAACCATTCTGGAATTATCGCAGCTTACGTTGCCCGGCTTTGATGACTTCTCTGGCGGAGAACCGCAGACATGAATCACGAACAATTCATAGCGAATAACGTACAAGCCGAGTTAGTTAAGCTCGGCTTTTCTTCATCTATAGCGTGTATAGCAAGTGATAAAGCGGTGGATTATTACCGCCGCAGTTCTTCGGCAAGCAGAAGAGGCAAGATGTATGACGACTGTTTGAACATAGCGAAAGCGTGGGCGAGTAAATACTCGGCTGAGAAACCAAAAGTAAGAGCGCAATAAAAGACTTAAAACTTAATGTTAATGAGCTTCTGACTAAGAGGCTTTTTTATTATCAGAAACAGGAAAAATCAAATGTTTAAATATAAATTAGGCCAGGCTGTCAAAATCAATATCAGCATTGAAGTGGGTGAAGTCAAAGGCCGCGCTGAATATACAAATCACATCAATAACTACTTTATCAGTTATCGTGCCTCTGACGGTCGGGCAGCAGAAGGCTGGTTTGATGAAGATGAGATTTCATCAGCAGATGAAGAGTAGTCACTAATTCAGAGCATTCTGCTGACAGAGTGCTCGATAGTAGTTATTCACTCCGGTGTGGTATTTAAAATGCCAGGGATTTATCAGACTGAAAAGTAGAAAGTTCTGATTCCAACTGTTTCAGGTTTGGAAATGTCAGTGAGGGTTGATATGTATATTAATGGCATGGGTGAGTTATCTGTAACGATATACAGCGCTTACTTTCATAAAAATGGTTTTTTCATACACACCGATAAACAGGAGGACTTTTGGGTTCTCCTGTCAAAAGAAATTGGCTATGGGCGATTTACAAAATTAAGAGATGATGATGAGTTCTCTAAGACTGGAACACTGATGAAATTAGTTGAAATGCAGCAGGACCTTGAGCCAGGCCAAGGTCGATTAGCTTTGTCATCAAATGTTTTATTCCGTCTGCGGGAAGGGTTCGAAGTTGCTTCAAAAAGGATTCTTTATCCTGTTTTGGGAAAGCAGACGACTCTATAAATTGGGCTATTTTTTCTATTGTATCGTCATGAAATTTTACTACCGTTACATTCAAAATAGCACCCAAGCCACCATTATCTCTGAGAAAGTCGATCCCTTCAGATGTTATTTTTATCGAGTTTGGGTTTACTAATTCTTTGCTTACTCCGCCAGTAATTAACCCATGACCTATTAGATATTCAGGGTCGGCTAGTAACTCAAGTAATTCACGTTGAATTTCTCTTGGGTAGTTATCCATATCGATATTTCTCACTTTTGTAGGGGTGAGTTAATATTAGCCGATTTCTTGTTGTAGGGGTACAACAGAACCACCTCGCCTGATGTGGTTAAAAGCAGGCATAGCGGCTGGTGGCATTATGGAGAATAAAATGAAGACAGTGAGATTTTGGGAATTCTGGAACCCACAAAGCGGGTTCATTGGCGGTTTAATCTTTGCTGTTGTAGTTGGTCTTCCTGTCCAGCTATTGATTATCTTTATTCTAAATATCTTAGGATATTAAGGTTGGTCTGATGGCAGGACTAAAAGAGCTGTCTAATAAACTGACTCAAATAAAGAAGCAGATCCCATTTGCTACAGCGCAAGCTTTAACAAAAGTTGCACGGCAGATTGAACAAGCTGAGAAAAAAGCGATTGAGCGTAAGTTGGATAACCCGAATCCTTTTACTGTTAAGTCGGTGGGCTCTGTGGGTGCGAGCAAGAATAATTTGAAAGCTAAAGTCTTTGTTCGTGATATTGCCGCAAGCTACTTAACGCCATTTGAAGTCGGCGGGGTACATAAACTTAATAGCAGCGCGTTATTAAATCCGAAGAACATCAAATTAAACAAGTATGGCAACTTACCACGTAACAAGCTCCAGCAACTGAAATCCAAGCCAGATACATTCATTGGTACAATAGATGGTGTTGATGGTGTATGGAAACGTAAGAAAGCCAAGAAAGCCAAGAAAGGAAAGAAGAGCAAGAAGCGATTAAAGCGTTCCCCGAACGGTACTCGCAGAGAAAGACAGAAGCAGCCCGCACCAAAATTACTCATCAGGTTCGGTGATGCATTACCTGTTGCACCTATCTTGGGTTATCAGGAACGTGCTATGAAAATGGCAGATGCATTAATGCCACAAGCTATGAGCCAGGCTCTAGATGAAGCCATCAAGACAGCTAAGTGAGGTTATAATGAGGTATGAATTAATTCCAACAGTAACACTACCCACACAAGAAGAAGTTGACGAAATAATTAATCAACTGAAATCAGAGTTAAGCGGATTTGATGCTGATAAATCTTTGTCCGGTGTGATGGTGCGTGAGTTGCATAAGCGACTGGGTAAATCCATCAAATGTAAAGTCAGCATAAACGTAACAAAGGAATGCATTGATGCTATGAAGCACATTGTTCATGAGAATGACAACGAGATAATTGTGACTGGTTTTGATGATAAATTAGTCATTCACTCAATCAAGGGCAAAATGGCAGATGCGCGAGACTATCAAGGGACCACTACATCAATCGAGAGTAATTCTCATTTGATTTGAATGGGTCCTTCCTAAGTTATTGATATTTCAGGGGCATTGCGCGCCCCGATGTTTCACTAGCTATAAGATTTTGAAATTCAGGTAACAGGTAACACCGAGGTAACAGATGAATCAGTCAGAATTTGCCAAATTACACGGCGTCAGCCGCAAGACGGTTACCCAATGGAAAGCCCGTGGCTGGCTGGTTACGGATGGTGACGACATTAATGTTGAGGCATCAAATACCAACATTGCGCGTTACCGGAAAAGTGTTACCCGACCGGAAAAAAAAGCAGCAGGTAACAAACAGGGTAACAAGTCAGGTAACAGATCTCAGGGTAACAAATCTGACAGCGGACGTACTGAGTCGCCGACAAAAATCGTCGAGCGGATGATCGCTGAAAAGGGCGCAACGATGACATTCGATGAGGCCCGGACGTTAAAAGAAAACTTTCTCGCGTTGCTCACTCAATTAGAGTACGAAATTAAATCCGGTCAGGTGCTGCCGTATAAAGACATGATTGAAGCTGTTGGACAAGAGTACTCAAGAATGCGTACTCGCTTAATCGCTATTGCTCCCGAACACGGCCCGCGCTTACGTGTATTGGCCTCTACCACTAATGATACGGAATTTGTACAAGCGTTACAGGAGGTGGTTTACGAGGCGATGGAGGAATTAAGCCTTGATGAGAATAACAACAGAGGAGAAAACTAACGCCTCCGCCTGGCAAAATTTCACACAAGAATTATATGAGCGCCGTTCTGATATCCGGCCTCCGGAACCGCTTTCATTAAGCGCATGGGCGAATAAATACGCTGTACTGTCAAAAGAGACCAGTGCGCAAACAGGGCGATTTCGTTCATTCGCATATCAAGATGGCATGATGGATGCCGTTACGGACCCGGCTGTTACCTATGTGTCTGTTATGAAATCGGCGCGTGTCGGCTATACAAAAATACTTGATCACGTTGTCGGTTATTATCTGGCGCATGACCCGTCCCCGATTCTTGTTGTTCAACCGCGCGTTGAAGATGCTGAAGATTACAGTAAGACGGAAATTGCCCCAATGCTGCGTGACACCCCAGTGTTGGCAGAGATATCGGGTGATCCAAAAGCCAAAAACAGTAATCAGACCATTCTGAAAAAGACGTTTTTGAATGGCTCAAACTTAACGCTTGTGGGTGCTAACAGTCCGGGCGGGTTCCGGCGTATCACATGTAGGATTATCTTGTTTGATGAGGTTGATGGTTACCCTTCTGGCGGTGCAGGCGCTGAAGGTGACCAGATAGCATTGGGTACAAAGCGTTCTGAAACTTTCTGGAACCGCAAAATCGTATTGGGTTCAACTCCTACAGTGAAAGGCACAAGCAGGATTGAAAAGTCGTTCGGCGATAGTGACCAGCGTTACTATTACGTTCCTTGCCCACATTGTAATGAATACCAGATATTAGAGTGGGGCGGACCGGATACACCCTACGGGATCAAATGGGACAAAGACGAAAACGGAAATGGCTTGCCTGATACTGCATATTACGTTTGTCGTCACAATGGTTGCGTGATCCATCACAACGAAAAAGGCGGCATGGTGAAGCGCGGAGAGTGGCGGGCAACGAAGCCGTTTAAAGGTCATGCCGGATTTCATATCTGGGCGGGATACAGTTTGTTTCAGAACGCCGCGTGGAAATACTTAGTTGCAGAATGGTTACGGGTAAAAAATGACCCTCTTATGCGTCAGACATTTATTAACTTAGTGCTGGGTGAGCCGTATGAAGATCGGGGAGAAAAGGCATTGAGTGAAAGAAAACTGCTCGAACGCTGTGAAGTCTTTGCCGCCGAAGTGCCTGACGGCGTAGCTGTTTTGACGGCGGGTATTGATACCCAAGATGACAGATTCGAAATTGAAGTTGTTGGCTGGGGCCGCAATGAAGAAAGCTGGTCTATTGCTTATGATGTAATTGAAGGCGATTTGGAAACTGATGAGCCGTGGAAACGTTTAGATGCTTACCTGAAACAGATATGGCGGCGGGCGGATGGGCGTGGCTTTACGATTATGGCCGCATGTATGGACTCTGGCGGACACCATACGCAACAAGTCTACGAATTTTCCAAAGCTAGAATTGGTCGCCGGATATGGGCGATAAAAGGAGAATCGGCACGCGGTGGTAAACGCTCCCCGGTGTGGCCGACTAAAAAGCCCACTTCACGAACTAAGTCAAGTTTCAAGCCCATTATTCTTGGCGTCAATGCGGCTAAAGATACTATCCGCGGGCGATTGCATCTTGATCCCCCCGCAGCGGGTGAGGCGGCGGCAAGTTATATGCACTTTCCGGCAGATAGGGACCTGAATTATTTCAGTCAACTTTTAGCTGAACGTTCGGTGCTTAAAGAATCTGGTGGGCAAAGGTTCCGCGTTTGGGAACAATTGCCGGGCCGTGCTAACGAGGCGCTTGACTGCCGTGTCTATGCGTATGCCGCGTTGTGTGGACTCTTGCATATGGGGTTGAAACTGAATGCACTAGTGACAAGCATCACAGAAAATCCGGGCCGATTGTTACCCCCTACGGTTGAGCCAGAGGAAAAAATCAGCTTGCAATATCCCGGCGTTATTATTCAAGAACCTGAAAAGCCGAAACGAAAAAGTTTGTCTCAGCTTTTGCCGTCCTAAAATTTCCAAAGGATCACTATGTTTAACTCCAAAACCAGCTTGCTGGCTGGCGCAATGACGCGCGAGCAACTTCAAGACGCATTGATGAAAGCGCAGCAAGCCTACATTGATTTGGCATCCGGGCAACGCGGCGTTTCGTTTTCATACACACAAGGAGACGGGACCCGCTCAGTGTCTTATCAGCAATCATCAATGGCTGATCTGATGGCGCTGATTCAGTTGTTACAGGCACAACTTGGCATTGTACCGCGTCCGCGTCGCCCGGTAAGGTTTAGGTTCTGATGAATACAGTAAGAATTTTAGGCCCTGACGGGCAACCGCTGCCACCCTCTCGACCGAAGCTATCTATGCTGGTCGGCGGTAGTCGTGTACCGTATGACGCCGCTGATTCATCTAGTGATCAATTGGCGAACTGGCAACCGGCGCTGTGGTCACCAGACAACGAAATCAATATCTACCGTGACCGGATTGTCTCACGCGTCAGAGACTTAGCACGTAATGATGGTTGGGCTAGTGGTGCGATAACTAGGGTTCTTGATAATGCCATCGGGGCTAATTTCCGCCCGATTATCAAACCAGACTACCGGGCGTTGGCACTAATGACTGGCAACAAAGCCTTCGATGCTACATGGGCAGGTGAATATCGTAAGGTTGTAGAAGCTCACTGGCGCAACTGGGCGAATGATCCCGGTCGTTATTGCGATATTGAGCGACAACAAACCGTTTCACAGATGTTGCGACTGGCGTTCCGGCACAAATTGTTAGATGGTGATGCGCTCGCCGTTTTACAGTACCGCACCGACAGGTTAGGACCGGGACGTGGCCGCTATGCAACAACGGTTCAAATTGTTGACCCTGACCGACTGAGCAATCCCCAACAGAATTTCGATATGCCGCACATTCGAGGTGGTGTAGAGATAGACGAAGACGGCGCACCAACGTTTTACCATATCCGGGAAGCTCACATTGGTGACTGGTGGAGCGGTGCAAAGACAATGACGTGGGAGCGTATTCCTCGTGAAACACCGTGGGGCAGACCACATGTTGTGCATGATTTTGATCACGAACGCGGTGCTCAACATCGGGGTAATGGCATTTTAACTCCAGTAGTTCAGCGTTTGAAAATGCTGATTAAATATGACCAGTCAGAACTTGAAGCGGCAATATTAAATGCGATATTCGGCGCTTATATTGAATCCCCGTATGACCCTGCGTTAGTTGAAGCGGCTTTAGGTGAAAGCGAAGATGAAAATTTAGAGGCCTATCAACAAGGGCGAGTTGAGTTTCACAATGATCGCCGTTTATCTCTGCAAAACGGGGCACGACTCCCAATTTTGTACCCCGGCGAGCGTATCAATACCGTGAATGCAGCACGGCCCCATAGTAACTTTGAAGGCTTTGAAAGTGCGGCACTACGCAATATCGCGGCAGCAACAGGACTGTCTACTCAGCAAGTAACGCAAGATTGGTCGGATGTGAACTACAGTTCGGCACGTTCAGCCATGTTAGAAGCATGGAAAACCTTGACACGTCGCCGTGATGATTTTTCAATCGGCTTTGCGCAACCCATTCTGACTGCTTTTATTGAAGAAATTCACGACATAGAAGATTTACCGTTGCCAGATGGCGCGCCTGATTTTCTGGAAGCACGGGCTGCTTATTGCCGTGCGCAATGGATGGGTCCGGGCCGGGGCTGGGTAGATCCTGTGGCGGAGAAGAAAGGGGCAATTCTTGGGATGGATGCTGGTCTATCTACACTGGAAAAAGAAGCGGCAGAAAATGCCGGGGAGGACTGGGAGGAACAACTAGACCAACGGCAACAAGAAGTGGAAGGGTTTAAAGTACGGGGATTGCCGTTGCCAAGCTGGGCGCAATTGGATATTCCCGCTGAGAAAGTTATTCAGGATCCGAAGGTAGAGTAATGATTAATTTACCCCATTTAGCCCAGCGACTATTTAACACCCCGCTGGCGCTGCATCCGCGCAAAGCCGAAATTGTCATGGCTGCATTAACAGATAGATTTGGGATTACGCGGATTAACGCCATATCGGACTGGGATGATGACGGTAGTTTTTCACGTCCCGGAAATAATGATGCAGGGTATGACGTAGTAGAAGGGATTGCGGTAATACCAATACAGGGAACATTAGTCCAAAAACTGGGCTCTTTACGTCCTTATAGCGGCATGACCGGGTATGACGGCATTCGGCAATCTTTTCTTACTGCACTGTATGATCCCGAAGTAAAAGGGATTTGCTTGGATATCGACTCGCCAGGTGGTGAGGTTGCCGGGTGCTTTGACTTAGTGGACGAGATTTATTCAGCGAGGGGAACAAAGCCCATTCATGCCATTTTGACAGAAAGTGCTTACTCCGCTGCTTATGCACTAGCTAGCGCCGCTGACAAAATCCATGTACCGCGTACCGGTGGTGTGGGTTCAATCGGCGTAATCGTTATTCATTGCGACTGGTCACAGCGTATTAAAGAAGATGGGCTACAAGTAACGATTATTACTTACGGGGACCGCAAAGCAGAAAGTAACCCCTACGTTCCGCTAACCGATCAGGCTCACAGTGCAATACAGGATGATGTAGACGCGATGGGAAAACTGTTTGTGAGTACTGTTGCCCGCAACCGTGGCATTTCTGAAAAAACTATTCGCGATACTCAGGCAGCCTGTTTTTTAGCCGCTGAAGGTGTCAAGTTAGGTCTTGCAGACGAGGTTATCACTCCCGATGCTGCATTCCGACAATTACTTAGAGAATCAGGAGTTTAACACATGTCTAAGTTGAGTTTTGCCCATTTGCTGGGCATTAAAAAGTCAGCGTCAGAAGATGATGATGACAAAGAAAAAAGCAAAAAAGCGAAATCCCGCCGTGCCGAAGAAGAGGACCGCGACGAAGAAGACGCCGAAGATGATGAAGACGATATCAAGGCTGATAAGGATGACAAAGATGATCCCGATGCCGAGGAAGATGATGATCAAGATAAGGATAAATCGTCTAAAAAAGGGAAAAAGGCCAAGTCTCGCCGTGCTGATGATGACGATGATGATGCAGATGCCGAAGAGAATGACGATAAAGAAGAAGGTCGTCGTGCCGAACGGAAGCGATGCGCTGCTATTTTCGGCAGTAAGCACGCTGCGGGCAGACCGGACATGGCCGCCCACCTGGCGTTCAATACTAACATGTCAGCACGTGAAGCTATCAGCACCTTAGCATTAACGGGATCAGCACCAACCTCTCGTCGAACCTCATTAGATGAGCGCATGCAACAGGCACAGCAAGTCAGGTTAGGGCTTGATTCCCAGCAACCCGCGCGTGGTTCTGTTGAAGCATTGGTTGCTAATGCGACTCGTCTCTACAACTCAGCAAAAGGTAAAAAATAATGGAACAAATCGGACAAAACCCATTTGCGCCGGGCATGACATCGACAATGTTCGTTCCCGATCAGTTAGTGTCTGGCCCGCTTCAACTTGTTACAGACACAGTCACTATTGCAAAAGTAGGGTTATTGAAGCGGGGAACAGTTTTAGGGCTTATCACTGAATTAAAAGAGTATGTTTTGAGTGTTAAAACCGCTAAAGATGGCAGAGAGAAACCCATCGCTATTCTCGCCGATGATGTGGATACAACAACAGAATCAAAGACTTGCGGGGTTTATCTGCTTGGCGAGTTTAATAAAAATCGCTTGATATTTGATGCAAGCTGGACACTTGAAGATCTGAAAACTGCATTACGCCACTCAGCGATTTTCATACGCGATAGTATTCAGGCTCCGATAGCCTAATTTCATTACCCCATTATTGCATTCGATGCCATCACTTGGCAGGGATGCGCGCGTTTTAAATTCAGTCTGGTGGCCCCGGCTGCCAGCATTGCATATAGAGAAATTGCATGAGTAACATTAATATTTACGATACGAATGTTCTGGTACAAATTGTTCCGAATCTGATTACTAGTCAAAACTGGTTGTTGGACCGTTTCTTTCCAAATTTAGTGACTTATGAAACTGAGGAAGTGTCTATTGATGTTGACATTGGTAAGCGCCGTATGTCGCCATTTGTTTCGCCGCTTGTGGAAGGAAAGTTGGTTGAAAGCCGTAAATACCAGACAAACACTTTCAAACCCGCGTACATCAAAGATAAACGCGCCCCGGATTTACGCAAACCCATTCGGCGTCAAATTGGGGAGCGCATTGGCGGTGAGTACACCGCGGCTGAACGTGAAATGCTGAACCTGCAATTCGAGATGGCAGATCAAATTGACATGATTAACCGACGATTGGAGTGGATGGCTGCAAATGCGTTGGTCAAATCACAAATTACAGTTGTTGGTGATGGATTTCCAACTACCGTGATTGATTTTGGGCGTTCATCTAACCTGACCGTCACATTAAGTGGTTCGGATAAGTGGCCGTTAAAGGTTGCAGCAGGGGCAACAAATACACAACCATCCGATGATATTGAAGCCTGGCAAACGTTAATTCTGAAAGAGTCCGGCGCAGTGCCAACTGATTTGGTTTTTACATCTTCATCCTGGAAAGCATTTCGTCTTGATACTGGTATCAAAGACAACGCGATCACGTTCCCGGCATTAAATCCCTACGGCAATCAGATTGATATTGGCCCACGAATTGAAAAGGGTGCCGTCTATAAAGGTCGGTGGGGTAACTTTGATTTATGGCTGTATAACGACTGGTTTATTGACCCGGTTGATAATGTTGAAGAACCTATGATACCGGATGGTGCGGTTATTATGTCAGGTGCGGATTTGATGGGAACGCGTGCGTTTGGCTTGATTATTGATCCTGCATTTAATTACGAGCCATTGGCTTTTGCGCCCAAGAGCTGGTTAATTGAAGATCCCGCTCAACGTTATCTCATGATGCAATCCGCTCCGCTGGTCATTCCAAGCCGGGTAAATGCGGCACTATGTGCAATGGTGGTGTGATATGGCAAAAAATAAGCAGGAAACAGGGAACGAACCGGGCGGCTTGCCGCCTGAATTAATGGTAGACGGCCAAGAGTTGCCGGATTCTCAGATAGAAACAGTGGAAGAATATCCTGCTGCTCCTGACACTGACGATGAAAACCTTACCAATGATCAGGCAACTGTTGTTGTGCTGAAAGGCCAAACCGTTAAGCATAACGGCAAAGAATACAAGGAGTTCGTTCAACTCATTCTAAGCCCGGAAGACGCCGTTCGCTTGATTGAACTGGGGGTTGTTGCTGACGTTAACAAGCTGCGACAACAGGCACTTGCTCAAAATGGCCCCACGGTGACAGTCAATGACGGCGTTAAAATCAGTCATGAGGCTTGATGATGGGGATAAATTGGGACCAACATTTACTCGCACCCCTGCATAATGTGTTTGGTGACATTGTTGAATACCGTCCTACAAGCGGCGCTCGTTACACGATCAACGGCATATTTGACCGGGCCTACACACAGGAAGTGGAATCACTGGATGACACTAGTACCATCAATACAACATCCCCCGTGCTTGGCGTGCGGGACATTGAGCTTCGGGCACCGCCAAAAAAGGGAGATCGAGTATTTGTTGGCATCGTTGGCGGCGTTCCTGTCAATACTTTGTTTGCTGTGGCAGATATTCAGCCTGACAGCCACGGCGGGACGAAACTTATTTTGAATCGGGTGAAATCATGAACGCGGCAGGTATTCGGGCGTTAGTCATTGATGCGCTCAAACACAAGACCGATGCAGTTGCGCGAGTTTATTCACCGCGCGACTGGTCAACAACGGAAGATATGTACCCGGTCATTCTTGTGCAAACCCCTATTGATGTTAAAAATTCACTGGGACGTAACGCGCCCCAATTTAATACGATTACGACGGTACGTATTACCGGGCGTTTACAAGAGTTAGACAGCGAAGCGGAAGACGATGGCGCGGCTAAAGCCGAAGAATCTCTCGAACGGTTACGCGAACAAATTGAACGGGCAGTGATTAACAGTTATGAACTCACTCGTCAAACGCAACAATATCAACAGATACGTTCAACAATCGATGTTGATGCGTCTGGAGAAGGGCATACGGCGCAATTGCTAATGGAACTGGATATTGAGTATTACCAAGGCCCGGAAGATTTCTACGAAATCGAAGCGAATCAACTGGACGAAATCGACGTCACAGTCGCCATGCCAGACGGTACCCCAGAACCTCATTTTCGAGTTAATTTTCCCAATTAATTCTCAGGAGTAACCCATGTTTGTAAAACCCGTTGTCGGGCGTAGTGTACGCGACCCGGTTAAGGGCACTCATTTGCCCGAATCCGGCGCAGAAGTGCCCGATAATATTTTTTGGCATCGTCGCTTAAGAGACGGTGACGTTGAAATATGTCAGCCTGAAAAAGCAGTTAAAAAGGCAGTCAAGGAGAATGAATAATGGCCATCCCCTTTTCACGCGTCCCGAATAACATTCGGGCACCGTTGTTTTATGTCGAATTCGACAACTCAATGGCGAACAGCGCAATTGCGACACAACGCACACTGATCATCGGGCAAATGCTGAATACGTCTACAGCAAAACCTGATATCCCGGAGCGTATTTCTTCTGCGGCTCAGGTTGCTAATTTATACGGTAATGGCTCAATGCTTCACAGCATGGCTGAGGCTTATTTCGCTAATGATCAAGCCGCCGAAATTTGGGTGTTACCCCTTCAAGATGCCAATAGCATGGTTGCAGCCAAAGGCAGTGTAAAAGTATCCAGTCCAGCAACTGATACTGGGGTTATCTCGCTGTATATCGGCGGTCAGCGTGTGCAAATCACTGTAGTTGCAACAGATAAAGCCGAGCAAGTCGCTACGGCATTGTCAGACGCAATTAACAAAAAAGTGACTTTACCGGTCACAGCAATAGTCGCATTTGATTCCGCTGATACCGTGACGTTAACAGCAAAAAATAAAGGCGCTGCGGGTAACAGTATTGACTTGCGGCTGAATTACCGGGGTCAATCGGGCGGTGAGTTTACCCCCGCGGGTATGGAACTGAAAATAACTCAGATGGCCGGTGGTGCAGGTGCGCCAGACCTCAAAAACGCATTGGGTAATCTTAAAGACCGTTCATTCGATTTCATTGCGAATCCGTACACTGATACCGCGTCATTAGATGATGTGAAAGCGTTTCTGTCTGACACGGTTGGGCGTTGGTCGTGGGAGAAACAGCTTTACGGCCATCCATATGCCGCAATAAATGGAGCATATGGGGAACTGGCTAATTTCGGCGAACAACGTAACTATCAGCATGAAACATTGCTCGGTGTAACCAAATCTCCGACGCCGAACTATATTTGGGCCGCCGCATTGACTGGCGCAATTGCACCAAGCTTGCGTAACGACCCCGGCAGACCGGTACAGACATTACCCGTAAGTGGTGTGCTAGCTCCCGCATCAGAGGACCAGCTTGACTTAATCGAACGTAACAATCTGCTTCACAGCGGTATTTCAACGTTTACTGTGTCTGATGACGGCACAATTCAAATCGAAAACATCATCACGACGTATCAGAAAAATAGCTTCGGTGATAACGATGACAGCTATTTAGAAGTAGAAACGTTGTATTTGCTGATGTACGTCACGCGCTATATCCGTACACAAATTACAAGCAAATTTGCCCGGATGAAGCTGGTGAAAAACGGTACCCGATTTGCGCCAGGCTCAGCAATCGTCACTCCAAATATTATTCGTGCCGAACTGATAGCACAGTATAAAACATTGGAATATCAAGGCTATGTGCAAGATTCGAAAAGTTTTTCGGACGGGTTAATCGTTGATATCAACGCACAGAATCCGAATCGTGTAGACGTTCTGTGGACAGGCACACTCATCAATCAGTTGCGTGTTTTTGCACTGCTTAATCAATTCCGCTTACAACCGGCAGCTTAAGAGGTAAACATGGGAAATACATCAAACAGGCTGGCGGGTACCGCTTATGTCACCGTAGACGGCATATCGATCATGGTCGCAGGGGATTTCACATGGAGTCCTTCAAGAGTCACCCGCGAAACATTAACGGGAATGGACTATGTGCACGGCTACAAAGAGAAGCCGCAAGCGGGTTTCATCTCCTGCAAAGTGCGGGACAGCGGCGGAACAACTGTGGCTGATTTCAATGACCAGACGAATGTCACGATTGTTGCCGAACTCGCGAACGGCAAAACGATTATTGGCGAGGGCATGTGGACCGTCAACACGCAGGAAGTTGCAAGCGAAGATGCTACGTTTGAAGTGCGCTGGGAAGGCACTTCGGTTACTGAAAATTAATTTGGAGAATCAACATGTTAGAAACTACTAAAACTATCGTATTAAATACCCCTATCGAAAGCAATGACGGCAAAGTCCGCTACGAGCAGATTGATTTGAAAGAACCGGTATTAATTCAGGTTGAACAGTTTTATGAAGCGCAGAACAAATCCAATCATTCAATTGCTGCTATGCGTCTATTACTCTCTTTAGTATCGGGCATCCCGGAATCAGTGTTGAAAAAAATGGCTATCAGTGATTTTCACCAATGCCAGGAGTTCCTTTTAGGTTTTTTGGACTCGAAGCGCTCGATAGCTGGCAGCAATTAGCCGCTGATGTCACATTTTATTACAAGTGGGGGCCGCGTGATGCGTGGCTCTTAACCCGATCACGGCTTGAATGGTGGGTTGAGCAAGCCAACCGAATAAGTAAGGAGCGAACCAATGGCTAACGCTTTCGATTTTGAAATTAATGCTGATGAAAATGTCACGAAAGTTATCGATGAAATCAATGCAAAGTTGAATAGTCTCAATCCCAATCTGGCAAAAACCAAGGAAGGTCTGAAATTTGGGGGATCTGAATCCACTGACGGGGTGGATGTACTTGGTACAAAGTTACGTGATATGTCACGTTACGCAAAAGATAACGTTCAGCATATCGGTGATATTGTGCCACCCCTCAAAAATGTCGGTGAACTTGCGACAAAATACGCCGGGATAGGAGCGAAAATTGGCGGCGTAGGGATGGCTGCGTATGGTATATCGAAGGGCTTTCAGTTAATGAACGATATGGGAAAGGAAGCCTATGATTTTGATGTCGCAGCTAAAAACTCAGCAATGAATGTTCCTGATTTCACTCGAATAGCCGGGGCAATGCGATACATTGGTATTAGTGCTGATGATGCTAAAAAATCAGTAGAAAGCTTTTATGGGATTTTAAACCACCCATTACAAGGAAGACGGGACGAAGCCAGAGCGCAATTAACAAACATGGGGGTTCCTCTCTATGAGAATGAGCACGGAACGATTGATGTGTACAAGACTTTTCCAGAAGTCGTCAAGGCTATGCAGAAATATCCGTCCGATGTTCAAAATACCATTGCTGAAAAAATCGGCCTAGATGAACACGGGTTGGCATTAGCGCGTAAGGGACCAGAAATATATCAAGAACTATTAAATAAGTCAGATCGAAATGGGAACACTAGATCGCAAGCCGATAATGATAAAATAAATCAATATAATGATAAAAAGAATGAGCTGGATGCCCGCCTTGAAGGAATAACAAATCGAGCTAAAATTGCATTTGCTAATTTCGCATTAGGGGATGGTTATGATTATATGAAGGAGCAGGCAGAAAAGCGGGAAGCTTATTCCGACACTCTTTTTAGCGGTGACAAAAAAGGCGATTTACGTGATAGAGCATTAAACGATATCAAGTTCATGAAAAGCCTTTCATTTGGAGAAAGATATTCTTTACAGTGGGGTGAGCCTGATAAAGATTTAGAGAAAAAGATTAATGATAGATTTAGTGCGGCATGGGAAAAAGAAAAGAGTAAACATGATGCTGATAAAATAAAAGATGGCATTCCCCAACCCCAAAAAGTCCCAGAACCAGCGAAAATAGAACCCCCTAAATACCCAGATCCTTACGGAAAACCGGTAAAAGATTCGTTTGGTTTGAGAATTAAAAATCCAGGAAATGTGCGTGACGCCCCAAACGGGATTGGATATGTCAAGGGGCAAAGTGGAACATTTGTCAAATTTGCTAATAGTCATGATGGGAATACTGCATTAGCTCGTCAACTAATGCTTTACGGTGACAGGAAAATAAACACATTAAATAGAATAATCAGCACCTACGCACCCAAAAAAGATAGAAATGATACCCAGGCATATATCGATTTCGTATCAAAAGAAACAAGTTATCCTGCTAACCAGCCCTTAGATCTACATGAACCTCAAGTGCTGGAAAAACTGATTAACTCAATGATAAAACAAGAAAATCATGGTCAACAACCGTTTAGCCAAAAGGAAATTACAGATGCGATAACCGCTGCTATCTTTGACCCAAAATGGCAAGGTTTGCGTGACAAATATTATCTAAGCCAGCAACGAATAATGAATCAACCCGTGCCGCCTGAGTCAGAAAGACCCTCATCATCTATCTTTGCAAATCAAGCAAACAATAGCGAACTTGCTCAGAATATAGCCGACGCCATTCAATCAGCAATTGGTGAAAACAAACTCCAGGTAGAAATCACGATTGTCAGCAATAAGACCGGAGAACGGCAACAATTTAATGCAAAAACCGGGGGTAGGGTAACAACATCAATGCAATATCCTTAATCGCGCTCTTAATGCCGTTTAGCAGTTTAACCTTGAATTTATGATGAACTTGATTGATGCTTGCCCAGTTCAATTAAATGAAAGAGGTTGGTGATGAAAAGGTTTGGTTATTGGCTATTAGTTATTGGTTTGATATGGCTTCTTGTGGCTTTTAATATGGAAACCTCCGTACCATCAGACTACGGAAGTGGTAGAGTGAGCAATATTGGCATGATTGCATCACAGCATAATCACATCTTTTTCGGCGCGTTTGTTACATTCTGTGGATTGATGATGCTTTTATTTGGGAGATCATCAGGTGATGTAAGGTGCTCTTATTGTGCTGAGTTTATTAATAAAGATGCTAGCAAATGTAAACATTGTGGTAGCCATGTTCGAACTGCTGATTCATCCAAGGCCCTTGCGCGTACACTCGTGATAAATTCAGAATATCTGAAGAAAGCTGATAATTATCGCTATTACGATTTTTTTGATAAAGATTCAATTATTCTGAAACAAAGGGTAGTTGAATTTTGTGCGTTATGCTCGTCCTATATTGACGAGGTACAATACAAAGACGGTGATGAAGAGATCGCCGAAATGAAGGTAGCATCAATGATTGATACAATTTCTTCGCATATGAATGAAAAGCAGTCAAAGGAGTTTAAAAAAATTTGCGAATTTCATCTTCCTTTAATATAGCTAACTCGCTACCCCGCCACCGAAGCGGGGTTACTTTAGCTAGTTATCCTTGGCAATGATGAAGGAGGTATTTATGTCTATCTGGCAAGTCATACTATTGCTTATTTTCTTATTCTTTATTGCATTATATTTATCTTTTAAAAAAGAAAAAACAGGGCTAAGAACTGTAATGAGGGGGACATCTATTGCTATCCCTATTATCTTGGTTTCTGCGTTTTTTATAATGGAAAACTCAATCAGTAAAGGTTGCTATAGTAATGAGCAGAATTTTTATGAAAGGAAAGGTGCTCTTTGCTATGGAACTGACAGAATCACACAAGTGACCACAGGTGACAGAGGTCTTGAAATAGATCGCTTTATAGTTTTATCAAAAAACAAGGTGGTTATTCATACAAAAGATGGCGGTGATTTTGTTGGGTCATATGCGAACGGTACGTTCATTGTGAAGTGGCTTGATGATTTAGTTTATTAGATTAAGTTCAGCATTTCAGTAAGCCCCGTGAGGGGCTTATTTTTTATTATCTAACTGATTTTGCTTATCTTTCATCTCTTCGATAGATTCAGCCAGGGCAATGATTTTATCTATCAATTCATTGCTGAGGGAAACCGTTCGTTGAGTCTTTGGAGACTTTCTATCTAAACAGTCCTGTATTATTTGTACTATTTCAGAGTTCATCGAGCGGCCATTTTCTTTGGCTCTTTCGGCAATAGCTTCTCTCATACCATCGGGCAATCGAAGCATGAATTTATCTTGTGCTGATACTGGCTTATTAGTCATCTGCATTAATCGTTTAGTTGAAACAGAAAAATGATACTAGCATATTGACATCATGTAAATGCGTGTCATAATGCTATCATGTCATTGTGACACCATTAATAAGGAGACAAGATAATATGATAAACCTAGATAACAGAAAAAAGAGCGCACAAATGCAACTGAGAACAACAGAGTTCATGAAGGAGCAAATTTGTAAATTGGCAGATAAAGAGGGAATTTCTCAGAACTCAGTTCTGAATCAGGCTTTGGCTTGGTATATGAATGAAAGGGCAAAAAATGCAGTGTAATAAAAGTAAAACCCCAGCCGCACCAACGACTGAGGTTTCTAATGTCAGCAACTATCAAGGGAACCAACATGAACAATGTAACAAATAAAAACCTTCCTGTCATTAATGGTATCACTCTGACACAAATTTCATATCAGTGTGAATTAGTAGTAAATACTGATTTGTTGGTTAAATGCGGCGAGGTGTCAGCATGAACGCATTAGCTAAAATTGAAGCCGAAGGCGATTTCACTACATTCAAATTCGGTCCTCATGAAATTCGCGTGATCAATAAAGATGGTGAGCCGTGGTTCGTAGCTAAAGATGTGTGTGATGCCATCGGATTGAGTAATTCTCGCGTTTCATTGCTTGCGCTTGATGATGATGAAAAGGGAGTAAGTTCAACTTACACCCTTGGAGGAAGGCAGGATTTATCAGTTGTTAGCGAATCTGGAATGTATACCTTAGTACTTCGCTGTCGAGATGCAGTTAAGAAAGGTTCCGTTCCTCATCAGTTCCGCAAATGGGTTACAGGTGAGGTATTACCGGCAATTAGGAAAACCGGGAGTTATCACGGTTCGATGATTTCTGACTTGTCATTTAACGGACAAATTTTAATGACATTCGAAAACGGTGTAACAGTCAGAGTCGAAAAGTTGAGAAATGATCAGCATGTCTTAACCCTTAACACTTTCATGGAGTTAGCACAAAAATCCGGTTATCTCATCATTCATAAAGAAAACCTATTGAGTATGGAAAACAGTTGGAAGTACTAACCCCACAGGCCAAGGATGGCTTACTGTAACACTATGATGTCTGATGTTTTTTACAACCTGACTTCATCATAATAAGCATTGTGCTTAAAGTGCTTATTTATAATGAGGTTACATCTTCTTTGTTTTTTTATCCTCACTTTTCGTCTAATTTTTGATTTTTTAGAGCTTATTTTTCTGAGAAATATATTTGCTTAATTATGACCGGAAGTACTACACTCATTCCTAATACGGTCTGTATAGATCTGGCTATCCTGATGTACAGAGGAGAGGAAAAATGAGATTACGTTGCATGGCTTATCGTCAGGATGGGATATATGTAGCCGCCTGCTTAGATCTGTCTTTAGCAGCGCAGGGTGACAATATAGAAGAAGCTATAAATAAGCTTGAAGCTCAGATTGAAGATTACTTTGAAGAGGTGAAAGCAGAGCCTCAGTACGCAAAACAAATGTTAAGCCGAAAAGCGCCACTGTCTATGTGGTTTAAATATTGGCGAATTGCCTTCCGAATTTTCATGAATCGAAAAGACAGCGGCATGGCTAAAGTTTTTAATGAACAGTGCGAACCAGCTTGATGTAGGGCAGCATTGTGTTTTTTAAGAAATTAACGCCGTTGAAATATGCGGAAGTCATCAAAGGACTTACCTCGCTTGGTTTTGAAATGAAACCAAAAAAGGGAACGTCTCACGAGCAATGGATCAAGAAGACCGGCTCTGGAAAATGGCTAGTTACTGTCGATAAACACCATGCGCCGTTTTCTAGAGACCTGATAAAATCAATGGCAAAGCAAGCGGGTATCAGCACGAAAATGTTTCACTCATTATGTAAAGGCATGATCAGTGCTGAACAAGTACAAACAGAGAACTCATCAGAATAAGTAAATCTAAGTTTTACCTTACCAATCCTAGCCGCTTAACTGCGGTTTTTTTGTATCTGAAATAACCATAGGTGGTGATATGCCATTGATTAAAGACGCCATTTCATCATTTTTGGGGAAAGATCAGGAATGGTCATGGAAGGAACATTTACACCCAGCATCGTTTCGGGGAGTACCTTTTGCCGTCGTATCCGGTGAAAGCGTCTTCGGCAGGCGTCAAGCTGTACATGAATACCCTTATCGTGATACGGCATGGATTGAAGACCTTGGGCGCAGTAGCCGAAAAATTACGCTCCGTGGTTTTATCATTCAAGACAGCAAAGTGTATTCCGCGCCCGACGTGATCACGCAACGTAATAATCTGGTGGCTGCATGTGAGGAAGGTGTTAGCGGCACGCTGATACATCCCACGCTTGGGGAATTAACTGTCAGCGTTACTGAGTCCGGCTTGAGAGTGAATGAAAGTGCTGACAATGGCCGGGTGTTTGAGTTTACTTTGACCGTTATTGAGTCCGGACTGAAAGTCTTTGCTATCACGAATAGCACGGCAGCAGACAGTAAAGTAAATACCAATTGGCTCAGAATGGCCACGACGACCGCTGCTAAATTCGTTTCAATGGTGAAAGGCGAGATCCGCACGGTCACCCAGGCTGTCAAAATCATCAAACAGACCATTAATTTTTGGGAAAAGATGGTTCAATCGTCAATCGATGAAGTAACCAATCTCAGTGATATGTTGAATTCCACGTTCGGTAGTAAGCGTTATGGCCGTTACAGCCGGGGTAAGATTGGCGGTTCTGTCTCTGGAGCAACCGGCGTTGTACTGCGAAATAATGACAGTGAAAACTATAAAAATGTGGTCAATGAGAAAATGGCTTCGGCTGTGATGGGACGAGAAGCCATATCGAAAGCCCTCTCACAGCTCAACAATGCTAACTCAATTGAGGGATTAGCTAGTGGAGTGCAATTAGTTATCAATGTCATCATTAATGCAGCGGGCAGTACAACAGAGAAAGTGCGGGTATTTGAAAATCTTGCCAGCTTTAAAAATACACAGTATCAGCAAAGCAGTGTAGATAAGAATGTAGCGGAAGCCACGACATTGTTGATCATTGTTCTATCGTCTGGAGCAATGGCAAAAACAGCCAGTGAACTCATTCCCGCCAATCGTGATGAAGCAACAACAGTTCAGCGGCGTGTTTGTGAGTCTCTTGACAATGCAATTATCAAAGCGGGTGATTTAGCGACTGATGATGTTTTCCAGGCTCTTGTTCAGCTACGTTATGAGTTTGTTGAAAGTTTCTCGCTGAAAGATGCAAAAGGGCGATTAACGCAATTTAATTTACCCTCTGTATTACCAGTCTTGAATATTGCTAACCGAATCTATCAAGATGCTGAGCGCAGTGATGAGCTTGTACAGGCTGTCTCCCCCATTCACCCGGCATTTATGCCCATCAGATTTAAGGCGCTGAAACAATGAAGAGTGATGAGTTGTCGTTAGTGATCGGTGGCCGCCGCATTTTCGGGTGGGACAGTGTTAGGGTGACGAGAGGTATTGAACGGTTACCTTCTGACTTTGATTTGATGTTAATGGATTACTACCCCGGCAATGATGAGAAGCAACTTGTAGAGCCGGGTGAAAAGTGTGAAGTATTTTTGGGTGATGATCGGGTAGTCACGGGCTATATAGATAGCTGGAACCCGTCTATTTCCAAAAATAAACACGAAATCAAAGTATCCGGTAGGGGTAAATGTCAGGACTTAGTTGATTGCTCGGCGAAGTGGCCCAACAACGTGATCAGCCAAGCCACCCCGTTACAGATTGCTCAAAAATTAGCTCAATGGTACGACATTCAGGTGACTTCTGATGTTGATGATATGCCAACCGTTCCTCAGTTTACATTGAATTGGGGCGAGTCATCACAAGAAGTGATTGATCGTGTTACCCGCTTTGCTGCCCTTCTTTACTATGATTTGCCGGACGGTAATTTAATCATGACAAGGGTAGGCACAGAGCTAGCCGCAAGTGGGGTTGAGCAAGGGAAGAACGTCGAAACGTCAGATTACAATAGCTCAATGAATGAACGGTTTTCCGAGTACACAGGACTTTCATTTGCCATCAGCGGACTCAACGAAACAAGTAATGACAGCGGTTATGATGTCGTCACGTTAGCAACGGCAAGTGATCCTGAAGCGAAAAAGATGCGTTACAGAAACTATGTCACCATCATAGAAAGCACACTGATATCAGCAAAACGCTCGCAAGAGTCTATCGACTGGGAAATGAACCGCAGGTATGGGCGTTCAAAAGTACTGAAAGTGACAGTCGATTCGTGGAGAGACAGCAGCGGTAAGCTGTGGCAACCCAACACGTTGATCCCTATTCACATGCCTATTTTCGGTTTGGAAAACGAGCAATGGTTATTGTCAGAAGTCACTTATACACGGAACGGCGACAACGGTACACAAGCGCAATTAGTTTTAATGCCACCAGCCGCTTTTGCCGTACAACCGTATGAGTTTTACGCAATTTTGAGAGAGACTATCAGATGATGAATGATGCAATCAGAAAGTTATCTCGCCGAGTGGAAATGATGTTGGGTCTTGGAAAAATTAAGACATCACGTGATAGCGGAAACATTCAAATTGTTCAGTATCAGACGCCAATCGAGGTTCGGGATAATACGGCGCGTATGGCTGAATTTGGCTTCTCGTCTGCATTGCCAGCCGGGACTGATGTTGTGATTGGTTATCTCGGTGGGGACCGCTCAAGCGCAGTAGTGATTGCCAGCAACAATAAAAAATATCGGCATAAGAATTTAAATCCCGGTGAAGTTGTGCTGTACAACCAGTGGGGCTTGCACATCTTACTAACCGAGTCGGGGATAACGATAGAGGCTAAGGGGCGGCCTGTTACTGTGAATAATGCGACTCAAGTTACGATTAATGCTAGTGAATCCGTGCTCTGCAATACCCCTCTTTTGAAAGTAACGGGCGATATCGTTGATAACTGCAACGGCAATTCTTCAACAATGAAACAGTTGCGCGATTCCTATAATAATCACACGCATAAAGTATCTGGCGTGGAATCTGGCGGCTCAACAGTGACGAGTCAGCAAACCGGGGAGCCAGTGAAATGAGTGATATCACTTCTTATTGGGACGTGAATAAGATTCATGCTGACTGGCTGGTTGGAAACGGGGACTTAGTAACTGGCAACGATTTGCAAACGGTAATGATCATCAGTCTGTTTACGGACCGTCAGGCACGCAGTGATGATGAAATCGACGGCGTTGATAGAAAGGGCTGGTGGGGTGATATTGGCTCGGATTATCAGATTGGTTCGCGATTGTGGTTGATACGCCGCCAAAAACTCACTACCGCAGTAGCGCTTAAGGCGGAAGATTACGCGCGTGAGGCTCTTCAATGGATGTTAGACGATGGTGTTGTAGCGTCTGTAAATATCAACACTCAAATCGTTTATCCAAATAGATTAAACATGATTATTCATTATCAGCGACCGGGGCGCGAATCAGAAGATCTGAGATTCTTTTGGGTATGGGAACAACATAATGCCATTTAAACGACAAACACTATCTGAATTACGCGAGCAGAACCGCAGCTTTTTACAATCTGAGTTAAGTGATGTTGGCACATTATTGAGATATTCAAATATGGGTGTCTTGGCTGATATGGACGCGGGGATGGCTCATCTACACTATGGCTATCTTGACTATATCGCATTGCAAACCACCCCGTTCACTGCAACTGATGAACATCTGGCAGGCTGGGGGGCAATGAAAAAAGTCTTTCGCAAACCTGCAAATGCGGCTATTTGCAATGATTATTTGTTTACCGGCACCGAGGGTGCAATGATTCCGGCAGGGACCATACTCAATCGCGGTGACGGTTATCAATACAAAACGCTTTATGATGTCCGTATCGCGCAAGATGGTACAGCTAATGCATTAATAACAGCGATTTTGCACGATACTTCTGATGATGTCACAGGTGGGGGAAGTACAGGTAATGCTGACGCGGGGACGACCCTAACTCTTGATCAGAGTATTG
This sequence comes from Photorhabdus heterorhabditis, assembly GCF_018448905.1. GTDB lineage: Bacteria > Pseudomonadota > Gammaproteobacteria > Enterobacterales > Enterobacteriaceae > Photorhabdus > Photorhabdus heterorhabditis. Next base: position 93,743 of record NZ_RCWA01000016.1, read on the forward strand.
CGGGGGTTGACGTTCAAGGAAAAGCTGTAACACCGATCATTGGCGGGGCAGATATTGAAAACGAAGATGATTTTCGTTCCCGGATTTTGCTTGCGTATCAAGGGCTACTATCGGGCGGTTCTGACGATGACTACAAGTTGTGGGCCTTGTCAGTACCGGGTGTTACTCGTGTATGGATTCGTCGGCGAGCTATGGGTGCAGGTACCGTTGGTATTTACGTTATGTGTGATAATAACGGCAAAGGTGGTTTCCCAACCGGTACTGATGGGTTCTCTAGCTTAGAAAATTACGGTACGTCAGCAACAGGAGATCAAGCAAGAGTTGCAGATCATATCTACCCGTTACAGCCAGTCACTGCATTAGTCTGGGTTTGCTCACCAATTCAGAGGAAAATTGACATTATAATCAATTGTATATCGTATGTTAGTCGTGATGTGACAAATGCGATTGCAGCCGCTATTGATAATGTATTTTTTGAAAGCGGCAACCCAGACGGGACCGGAAAAGTCCTTATTTCAGAATTGCAATATGCGATTGCTGATGTGCCGGGAACAGCCGGATTCGTGATAACAAACCCGACAAGCAATATCAAATTAGGGATAGGAGAGTTACCGCTAAGAGGGGAGGTTATCTATACATGAGTCGATACAGTGTAGAAAACTATACTTCAGCGTTGAACGGATTGTTGCCGTCTGGCTTGGCGTGGACTCGTCAGCACTCATCTGTTATGAATGCAGTAACAAGAGCGATTGCGCATTCATATTATCGAAGCGATCGGGATGCTTGGGGGTTAATTGAGGGGGCTTTTCCAGCAACGGCCACTATCATGTTGCCTGAATGGGAAAAGTCATTGGGTTTGCCAGATGATTGCGGGATTGGGGAAGTTGATACTATTCCACTCAGACAGAAAACGGTTGTTTCTCGATTGTTGAGAGATGGCGGCCAGTCGAAAGAATTTTTCATTAATCTTGCTGTAACGATGGGTTATACCATCACAATTACTGAATATCGGCAAGCACGGGCGGGACAATCAGTTTGTGAGGAAGCCTTGAACGGCGAAGACTGGCCGTTTGTTTGGCGAATTAATGCCCCTAAAACTACCATCTTTTACGCTGTAGCTGGTGGGAGTTATTGCGGTGATCCACTCAGATCGTGGGGTAATAAACGGCTTGAATGTCAATTCAATCGTCTTTGTCCATCTCATACAATTTTACAGTTCGGCTACAGCAACTAAATAACACTTTATTTATTTTCACAATCACCTTAAATGAGTGAGGTTTTGCAATGCAAAAAATTGGTGATATTACAAATACCGCTGACAAGAACGGCGAATTTACGAATGGCAATGTCGCTGCTGGTATTGCGCCAACATTATTAGATGCGGGCTGGTTTAATACTGTTCAGCGTGAATTAATTAATGCCGTTCAAGGCGCGGGAATTAAATTAGATAATAAAAATGACAGTCAGCTTTTTGCTGCTATCAAAAGATTAATTGATAACAGTGCCGTAGAAATTCACGACGCCTCATTAACACAAAAAGGCATTATTCAACTCACAGACAAAACAGGTAACAGTAATACCCTTGCAGCCACTCAGAAGTTAGTTACTGATGTAAACAACAACGCTAATACTAAGCTGGCAAAAAACCAAAACGGTGCCGACATCCCTGATAAAAATGCGTTTGTGAAAAACCTCGGTTTGGTGGAGACGGTGAATCAGGCGAATAATGCGGTACCGAACAGCCGGAAAGTGAATGGCAAGGCGTTGAGTGGGGATGTCAGTTTAAGTGCCGGGGATGTGGGGGCTTTTCCGAGTGTTGTTTCAG
>NZ_RCWA01000017.1 GCF_018448905.1 Photorhabdus heterorhabditis
AAAATAGTCAGCATTATATTCTTGATGTCGTTTTTAAAGAAGATGATTCACGGATTGTTCTGGATGGTGCGATTGAGAATCTTGCGTTATTCCGGCGTCTTGTCTTGAACATGGTTAAACAATGTGATTGTGGCGCCCCGAGCCAGAGAAACAAGCTCAAGAAAGCAGGCTGGAGTGATGATTATCGTGCAAGAGTGTTCTTTGGATGAAGATGAGTCAAAGTATGCTCGCGCCCTGGTCTGGATGGGGTTGATGTGGTACTTGCAGCAATCAATGATAAAGTTGTTGCTCAGCAAGCCAGTTATTCACATTTATTCCCTTATGAATTGAAACAAAAAGTTCTTGCGGTTTGCCAGGGACAGCAAACAACATTATCTGCAATAGGCCGATTAGATTATGAACTTGGTTCTTTATTTGCTGAAGCAGTACAAGGTTTATTAGATAAAACAGGGTTAACTGCAAGCGATATCACAGCGGTGGGATGTCATGGTCAGACTGTTTGGCATGAGCCAGATAGCCAAACTCCGTTTACCATGCAACTCGGTGATAATAACCGTATAGCAGTGTTAACCGGGATTACTACTATTGGTGATTTTCGTCGGCGGGATATGGCGTATGGCGGGCAGGGAGCACCATTAGTTCCTGCTTTTCATTTCGCTGTATTAGGCCATCCGACAGAACGAAGGATAATTCTCAATATTGGTGGCATTGCTAACATAACGACTTTATTGCCAGGGTCGTTAGTCAAAGGGTATGACATAGGTCCAGGTAATATGTTGATGGATAGCTGGGTATGGCGTCATCAGAAAAAACCTTATGATAAAGATGCTCAATGGGCACGAGAAGGGATGGTTAATAATAGTTTACTCAGACAAATGCTTTCTGATAATTACTTCTCACGACCAGCTCCTAAAAGTACAGGCCGAGAGTATTTCAATATGAGTTGGTTGGAGGCGCAATTAGCTAACTATCCGGATATATTGCCTGTGGATGTTCAGGCAACATTGGCTGAGCTGACTGCGGTGTCTGTGTCACAGCAAATCATGTTGAGTGGTGGATGTGAGCGTCTGATGGTTTGTGGCGGTGGTGCCCATAACCCACTAATAATGAGCCGACTTTCTGCATTATTGCCAGGAACAGAAGTGTGTCCGACAGATAAATATGGTCTTATTGGTGATGATATGGAAGCATTGGCATTTGCCTGGTTAGCATTCCGTACGATGTCGGGTGCTCCGGGGAATTTACCTTCTGTTACTGGTGCTAGCGCTGAAACTATTTTAGGGGCAATTTATCCTGTTACTAATCAATAACAATGATAAGCTGTCTGGTATTTGATGAGTGATAAGCAGAGCTACATAATGTCAGAGCATAATGAATTCAATGTTGCAGAATCACGTCGTGAATATATTCGTGGTGGGTTAAGACGTAAGGATTTGACCAAAGAACCTATTGAGCTTTTTGAGCGTTGGTTGAAGCAGGCATATGAAGCCAAACTCAGTGATCCAACGGCAATGTGTATAGCTACAGTGGATGAGCATGGTCAACCGTATCAACGTATTGTTTTATTGAAGCATTTTGATGCAAATGGACTGGTTTTTTATACAAATTTGGGTAGCCGGAAAGCAAAACATTTGGCTCAGAATAACAAAATTAGCCTTCATTTCCCTTGGTATCCTCTGGAAAGGCAAGTCTCTTTCCTTGGTAAAGCTGAACGTCTTTCTTCTATTGAAGCGCTGAAATACTTCCATAGCCGCCCTAAAGATAGTCAGATTGCAGCATGGGCCTCGCAACAGTCTTCCCGTATTTCCACGCGAGGTATTTTGGAGGGAAAATTTCTCGAACTGAAACAGAAATTCCTGAATGGTGAGGTTCCTTTACCTAGTTTTTGGGGGGGATTTAGAGTGACCTTTGATTCTGTTGAGTTTTGGCAAGGTGGTGCAAACCGGTTGCATGATCGGTTTATTTATCAACGAGAAGGTGATGGCTGGCATATTGACAGGCTTGCACCATAAATCGTGGATTATCATTTTTAATACTGGCACTTATAATAGTGGCGTTTTATGCTATGCCATACTTTTTTAAGCAGCGACTTATTATATCCCCAATGGATTTCAAGATGTATCGCGACGGCAAGGGAGCGAATCCCCGGGAGCCTATACCCAATAGATTTCAAGTTGCAGTGCGGCGGCAAGAGAACGCATCCCCAGGAGCATAGATAACTCTGTGACTGGGGTAAGTGAACGCAGCCAACAAAGCAGCAGCTTGAAAGATGAGGAGTATAGATAACTCTGTGACCGGGGTGAGTGCAGCCAACAAAGAGGCAACTTGAAAGATAACGGGTATACAACAGATAAATACACAAACTGATGGAGTCATTAATGTCTAGCAATAACCTGATAAAACAACTGCAAGAGCGGGGCCTCATTGCCCAGGTGACGGATGAGAATGCGTTAGCGGAGAGACTGGCGCAAGGCCCTGTCTCCCTCTATTGCGGTTTCGATCCGACAGCCGACAGCTTGCATTTGGGGCATCTGGTTCCCTTGCTGTGTTTAAAACGATTCCAGCTGGCTGGGCATAAACCTGTGGCATTAGTCGGTGGGGCCACGGGTTTGATTGGTGATCCAAGTTTTAAAGCCACTGAGCGTAAATTAAATACTGCGGATACTGTCAAAGAGTGGGTAGAAAAGATCCGCAGACAGGTTTCACCTTTCTTAGATTTTGATTGTGGTGAAAACAGCGCTAAAACAGCCAATAATTATGACTGGTTTGGCGGCATGGATGTTTTGACTTTCCTGCGTGATATCGGCAAGCATTTCTCAGTTAACCAGATGATTAACAAAGAAGCGGTTAAACAACGTTTGAACCGTGATGATGTTGGTATTTCTTTTACTGAGTTTTCTTATAACCTGCTGCAATCATATGATTTTGTACGTCTGAATGAAGAACATGACGTTGAATTGCAGATCGGTGGTTCTGACCAGTGGGGGAATATTACTTCTGGTATTGATTTAACCCGTCGTATCAACCAGAAACAAGTATTTGGTATGACTGTCCCGTTGATCACTAAATCTGATGGCACTAAATTTGGTAAAACCGAAGGTGGTGCTGTTTGGTTGGACCCGAAGAAAACCAGTCCATACAAATTCTATCAATTCTGGATCAACACCGCAGATGCTGATGTTTATCGTTTCCTTAAATTCTTTACCTTTATGAGTCTTGAAGATATTGATGCTTTGGAAGAAGAGGATAAAAACAGCGGTAAGGCCCCTCGTGCCCAGTATGTATTGGCAGAACAAGTCACCGGGATGGTGCATGGTGAAGAAGGATTGGCAGCGGCTAAACGTATTACAGAAAGCCTGTTCTCCGGTGCTGTTGCTGATTTGACTGAAGCTGATTTTGCTCAATTGGCACAGGATGGTATGCCAGTAATCGAGTTGGAAAAAGGAGCAGATTTACAACAGGCTCTGGTTAGTGCTGGGTTAGTACCTTCCCGTGGGCAGGCTCGTACTATGATTAGTTCCAATGCGGTAGCCGTTAATGGTGAAAAACAATCTGAACCTGAGTATGTGTTTACTGACAGCAACTGTCTGTTCGGTCGTTACACATTATTGCGTCGTGGTAAAAAACACGATTGTTTAATTTGCTGGAAATAACCGATATTGCATAGCATAACGGGCAACGGTAACTAACGTTGCCCTTTCTTACTATGATTCTTATTTTACAAATAGAAGCCAGAATAAAAAACATAGGCCACCATTGTGAAAAATATCCTTTCAATTCAATCTCATGTTGTTTTTGGGCACGCTGGTAACAGCGCTGCGGAATTTCCTATGCGTCGGATGGGAGTAAACGTCTGGCCGTTGAATACAGTGCAGTTTTCAAATCACACCCAATATGCACAATGGAAGGGGTGTGTTATGCCTGCGGGTCATCTTACAGAAGTCGTTCAGGGCATTGAAGAAATTGAACAGCTAAAATCCTGTAATGCGGTGTTGAGTGGGTACATTGGCTCACCGGAGCAGGGAAACCATATCATTGATATCGTGAAGCGGGTAAAAGCTGCGAATTCTGATGCTTGGTATTTTTGTGATCCCGTTATGGGACATCCAGAAAAAGGTTGTATCGTTGCTCCTGGAGTTGCTGAATTTTTGTGTGAAAAGGCTCTTCCTGCGAGTGATGTCATTGCGCCAAATTTACTGGAGCTTGAAACGCTCAGTATGCAGAAAGTGACTAATGTAGAGCAGGCGGTTACAGCCGCCAGAACTCTGTGCGAAAAAGGGCCGGATATCGTACTGGTTAAGCACCTTAGCCGTGCTGGTTACCGGACTGATCGTTTTGAAATGTTATTAGTGACTCAGGAACATAGCTGGCATGTTAGTCGGCCTTTGGTGGATTTTGGCGAGCGTCAGCCAGTTGGGGTTGGTGACTTAACCAGCGGTTTGTTATTAGTTAATCTATTAAAAGGTAAATCTTTACAGACGGCTCTTGAGCATGTTGCTGCCGCAGTTTATGAAGTTATGATAACAACCAAAGATATGGATGAATATGAATTACAGATTGTAGCTGCTCAAGATAGAATGGTAGCGCCTGACCATAAATTCTGTGCGACACAACTGGATTGATATATTTAACCGTTCCACGGGTATTGCATGTGGAACGGTTTGTATTATCTGTTAATCAAATTAACCCTTCAGCTTTTAATGCATCACGAACATTTGGACGTTCTGCAATCCTTATCTGATAGGCTTTAAGATGTAACAGATTGGATAAATCCACTTTAACCAAAGGTGCCCAATTACTAACAGTAAATAAATAGGCATCAGCAACAGTAAAATGATTTCCGGTAATATATGGTTGTTTTGCTAATACTTCATCCACATAAGTAAATTTCCTCAGCAAGTTATTAATAACAATTGGGAAATAATTTTCTGGTGTTCCTGGTAAAAACAGTGGTGAAAATCCTTTATGGATTTCACTGGAAACATAGCTAAGCCATTCAAGTTGATGATATCGTTCCATGGTTCCGGCAGGTGCAATCAATTGCTTGTCCGGTTTCTGGTCTGCAATATATTGAACGATAACAGATCCTTCTGTAAGGATATCATTGTTGTCTAGTAGGAGGGTTGGCACCTGGCCTTTAGGGTTAACTGCGAGGAAATCGTCGCCATTCTCTGTTTTTTTGGTTTTCAGATCAACTTTAATAATGCTGAAATCAAGTCCTGCTTCACGGAGTATGATGTGAGGAGATAGGGAACAAGCTCCTGGTTGGTAATAAAGTTTCATATGTCGCTCCTTAAAAATTTCCGGTAACAGATACAATAGAACAAAGGAACTCAGTAGGGCATTTATCATAGCCCTAATATATATTACCACGACACATGAAAATATGTTATATCAAACTGATAATTAAACCGATATAAGATTAGCTGATTATATCATTATCAGCTTCTTGTTACCTCTTTTCTTATATATCCGTCATCTTTCAAGTTGCCTCTTTGTTGGCTGCACTCACTCACCCCGGTCACATAGTTCTCTATGCTCCCGGGGATTCGCTCCCTTGCCGTCGCGATCCATCTTGAAATCTATTGGGTATATATGATAATTCATCTGGATTTTTATAATGTTTCTAGCAAAATTAACTGCGTAAATGGCGAAATTTAGGGGTAATTTTGGATGGAATTATTTATCCAAAACCACCCAATATTTAGTACCATATTGCATATTTTGCAACTAATTATATTGAACTGAATGAATAATAGGGATTATTGATAATTTCAGATATTTATTTTATATTGGCTATAAAATAATTAATATGTTATTTTTGCTGAATGATTTGTGATCATAGAAAAATAAATTAAATTTGTTTGTAAAATCGCTGAAAATTACCATGCATTGTTTATAATCTCTTGTGAATATTTCTCTTTTATTTTCTTTGTGAAAGCTCTCAATTAATTTATTGTAAATGTTATTAATTGTTTTAATTTGTTCGTTAAGTCTATTGACTGAATTATTTATATTTTCAAAACTAAATGAAATATCCGATATATTTAAAGTAATTTCCTCTATCAATGAAGAAATTTTATATATTTGTTTTTTATCTTCCCCATTGGGAATGTTCTTTAATAATTGTTGGATTTTTATGTGAGTTTTTCCTGCGAAACTTTTCATTCTCTCAAAGTCAATTTTAGTTATTTCAAAGAGTTGTGGTAATTTTGAGATAAAATCATTCACCTTGACAAAATCTAATTCAATTTCTTTCAATGCATCGCTTACCTTGGTAACATAACCATGACCTAAATACCCGCAGCTAAGTGATCCTAAATAAGTCGTTGCTTTATGTATATTACGAGTAATCCTATCAATATCTTGTTCATCAAAATTATATGCATGCTCATAGTTTTCCAGTGCTGAGGGCCAGCCAGATAATGATTTGCTAAATTCATACCAACAAGTTTCAATCTCTTGTAATGGGTCATGATTTTTCAGACATTTTGGTAATTTTATATTAGTAATCGATTTAAACATATTGGATATAATTAAAAAATCATTTTTCATTTTATGTACCTTGCTAAAATAATAAAAACTATTAAAAGGTAAAGAATATGCAATATAATATTTGAGCCGAAAATATTATAAAGATAAAATATTTTATTTTTTAAATATTAATTTTATAAAAGTTAAGTCTTTAACTATATTAAAGGACAGATTGATAATTAGTGCAAGGAAACAGAATGATATTTTTTATTTCAGTAAAATAATTATAATGCTATATCATTTAACTCTTTAATTACAAAGGGTTTAATTAATCTCTTAAATGGTTCTGATATTTTAATTTAAAATTAATTTTTACCTGTTAGTGACAATTTAATTAAGTGATTAATTTGTTTTTTATCCATAATATAATGCCCGAAAAGTGGTTTTTTCGGGCATTATAAACTAAAAGTCAATGATCATTAATTGGATTGATCATTAATTAGATTGTTGCAATTCCAGTTCATTCATTGTTGTAATGCTGAAGCCGCCGTCAACATGCAGAATTTCGCCGGTAATACCACCGGACAGATCTGAGCACAGAAATGCCGCAGCGTTACCAACATCTTCAGTTGTTACAGTGCGGCGAATTGGGTTGACGGATTCACAGTGAGCCAGCATCTTCCGAAAATCTTTGATGCCGGAAGCGGCTAAAGTACGGATAGGGCCAGCAGAAATACCGTTGACACGAATACCTTCAACACCCATAGCGTTAGCCATATAACGAACATTAGCTTCCAGGGAGGCTTTTGCCAGACCCATGACGTTATAGTTAGGGATTGAACGTTCTGCTCCTAGATAGGAGAGTGTCAGCAAAGCAGAATTTGGGTTCAGCATTTCACGGCAAGCCTTTGCCAGAGCAACAAAACTGTAAGAACTGATATCGTGCGCGATTTGAAAGCCTTCGCGGGTAATTGTATCCACATAATTACCATCCAGTTGATCAGCAGGTGCAAATCCAATGGAGTGAACAAAACCATCGAATTTTGGCCAGACTTTGCCTAACTCAGTGAACAGGGCTTCAATGCTTTCATCTTCAGTCACATCGCAAGGCAAAGTAATAGTAGAATTGAGGGATTCAGCGAATTCTTCTACACGAAGTTTCAACTTGTCATTTTGATAAGTGAAAGCCAACTCAGCGCCTTGGTCATGCATTGTTTTTGCAATACCATAAGCGATGGAGAGTTTACTGGCTACGCCAGTGATCAGAATGCGCTTACCGGTCATAAAGCCCATAACAGTATCCTTAGTGTGATAACGTCATTAATTGATATTAATGGATTAGAATTGCTCACAAAAACAATATCAATATGACGTTTTATTGTTAACAAACCTAGTGATTCTATCACGCTAGAGAGAAATATGCTGTATTTTGCAGGCTGCTCCGAGCAGTGATTAAGGTTTTGTATATCTTAAAGCATATCTTAAAGCATATCATGTCGCCAGGTATCAGCAGTGAGTGGTTCACCAAAATGGCTGGCGATCAGACGTCGAGTTATATCATGTAGAGGAGCAGCCAGCACTTCTGCTGTATTTCCCCGCTCAACGACTTCTCCCTGATGCATTACCAGTACTTGGTCGCTGATATGTTTCATCATTCCAAGGTGCTGGGTAACATAGAGATAAGAGATGCCTTGTTTCTCCTGTAGTTCCAACATTAGATTAATTATTTGGGAACGCATAGACATATCGAGTGATGCAAGTGCTTCATCAGCGATAATAATCTGAGGTTGTAAGATCAATGCACGTGCTAGTGCTACCCGCTGTTTCTGGCCTGAGGCTAACATATGTGGATAATAATTAGCGTGGTCCGGTAACAAGCCAACTTGCCGCAATGTTTGGTTAATTCGTTTTTCTCGCTCCGTAGTATTTAGTTCTGTATTGAGTAGAAGAGGGATATCAAGGATTTGTCCAATACGTTGACGCGGGTTTAACGATGTACTTGGGTCCTGAAATATCATGCGAATACGTTGACTGCGATAACTGTAATCGCCATAAGCAAGTTTATGACCTTCGATGATAATTTCGCCGGAGGTGGGTTCCATGACACCTGAAAGCATTTTTGCCAGTGTGGATTTCCCTGAGCCATTTTCACCAATAATCGCCAGTGTCTGTTTTGTCTTTAAAGTAAAACTGACAGGTTTCACTGCATCAAGATGCTGGCGATGAAAGAAACCGGTACGATAGCGGAAAGTTTTAGCCAAGTTTCTGACTTCCAACAGAGTATTCACCATTATTGCTCCTCCAAATTTAATGGGAAGTGGCAGGCAAAAGCATGGTTTTTAATTACTCGTAATCGCGGGGTTTCAATACAGGTTTTTTGTGCGTAAGGGCAACGTGGACCTAAACGGCAGCCGATTGGCAGATGCTCAAGGGAGGGAATAGCGCCAGGCAAGGTATTTAGCCTACTTTTATGAGGTAGAGAGCGACCAAAATCAGGAATAGCGCGGCTCAACGCTTGTGTATAGGGATGGTGTGGTGTCACCAATAATTCATCGGGAGCGGCGCTTTCGACCGTTTGACCACAATATAAAACATTAATGCGATCCACCAGTTTACTCATTATTTGCAAATCATGGCTTATTAATAGAATGGTGGTGTTATTGTTCTGGTTCAGTCTGGCTAACAGACGAAAGATCTGAGCCTGAGTGGTCGGTTCCATCGCATTAGTTGGTTCATCTGCAATCAGTAGACGTGGTTGGTTAGCTAATGCAATAGCAATCATTACCTTCTGGCATTCCCCTTCGGTTAATTCGTAAGGGAAACTACTCATAATATCTTTATGATCTTTAATTCCCACGCGATGGAGTAGCTCAATCGCTCGACGTTTACGCCAATTGAAACATTGCCACCAGCGGCCTTTATAAGTCCAGCGAGGGATTGCCTGAATAAGTTGTTGACCAATATTTTCAGAAGGGTCAAGGCAAGATTGTGGTTCCTGAAAAATCATTGAAATATTGTGACCGATAACTTTTCGACGTTGTCTTGGAGTCAGGCGAAGCAGATCAATATCATTGAAGCGGAAGCGGTCAGCGGTCACTTTGAGATTGTCTTTAGTGACCCCGCTTATCGCTTTGGCAATCAGGCTCTTGCCGGAGCCTGATTCGCCAACCAAGCCACGTATTTCACCTTCTATCAGTGAAATACTGACGCGATCAACGGCTTTAACTGGCCCTTTGGCAGTCATAAATTCAATCGTGAGGTTGCGAATATCAAGTAATGGCATTTATTCCGCCCCCGAATTAATTGCACGGTGTAATCCATCACCTAGCAAGTTTATTAACAATACACTCATCATTATGGCAGCGCCGGGCAGCATAACGGTCCAGGGAGCAACATAGATGAGCTCCAGTGAATCTCCTAACATAGCCCCCCATTCAGGTGAAGGCAGTTGAGCACCAAGATCGAGAAAACCGAGTGAAGCGATATCAAGTATGGCAATAGAAAGGGCACGTGTTAGCTCGTTAACCAATACTGCGGTAATGTTCGGTAATACGGCATACCATAGAATATGGTAATTAGATGCGCCATCCAGACGTGCTGCAATGACATATTCTTTATCCAATTCATCATGCACCGCACTGTAAACAGTGCGCACTATACGCGGTAATAGTGCCAGCCAAATAGCGATTATTGCATGTTGTAAGCTGGCACCAACAAAAGCGACAACAATAATTGCTAGTAATAACGATGGGATAGAAAGTAACGTGTCAAGGATATGATTGAGTACGGCGGATTTCAATCCTCGTGTCATACCTGCTAAACAACCGATGATTAGGCCACATAAAGCGGCTGCCACAGTTACTAACAGTGCTGAACCGAATGTGGATGCAGTACCTATCAATAATCGGCTGAGAATGTCGCGCCCAAGATCATCGGTACCTAAAAAGAATGCGATATTACCGTGATGTGACCATGAAGGTGGCAGTAGCTGATGACCAAGAAATTGTTGATCAAGCTGATAGGGAGCTAGATAACTACCAAGTAGACTTAAGGCAATGAGAATAAGTACCCCATAAAAACCCGTCATTGCCAGTGTATCAGAATAGAAAAAACGCCAGATGACCTTTATCGGCGACGGCATTTTCTTTTCACGATAAAAATCATCTAAGGGCATACCATTCCTTATGTTTCAGAGGGGTCATTATTGCGCCAATAATATCAGACAACACATTGACAGAAATAACGAGTGTACCAACAACCATGACCCCCGCAGAAATGGCGGAATAATCTTGTTGACGAATTGCACTGACTAGCCAGTGACCAAGTCCTGGCCAGTTAAATACCAGTTCTGTCATCATGGCCAATGTCAGCATGGTAGAAAATTGTAATCCCAATTTCGGAATGATGGGAGGTAATGCATTATGCAGTACATGACGGCGGATAATAGTTAGCCTTGATAAGCCACGGATTGTGGCAGCTTTAATATAGTTTTCACTAAAAACCTCTTCGGTGCTGTTTCTCATTAGCCGGATAACTTCAGTTGTTGGGGCGACCGCGAGGGTAATAACTGGCAAGATTAGATGTTGAATGGCATTAATAATTATCTCATTGCGATAGGGTGATTTTGATAACCAGGCATCAATTAATGAGAAACCTGTCGCAGGATTAATCTGATATAGCAAATCAAAGCGCCCGGAAACCGGTAGCCAGCCAAGATAAAGAGAAAAAAACAGGGTTAATAATAGCGCCAGCCAAAAAATTGGGATAGAAAATCCGATTAAGGCAATGGAGATGATGACGGTATCGGCTGTTTTGTTACGCCATACGCCAGCGATAATGCCTAGTGGAATGCCAGCCAGTAAAGCGGCAGAGAAAGCCAGAACACAGAGTTCCATTGTGGCAGGGAAGACTTCCCATAGTTGTTCGTTGATGAGTTCACCATTGATGCTGGATACACCAAAATCCCATAGTAATAAGCTATGGAAATAGAATGTATAAGCATCAAACAGGGATGCTCCGCTGAGCGGTGCATTGGGGGTAAAATAACTGAGGCTAAAGCTAATTAGCGATAGGAAAAATAGTGTAATAATCAGTAACAGCAAACGGCGCAGAGTGTAAATAATCATTTGCCGTCCTTTTGAGCAATATTATCGGTTTGTTTTTCCCGGTAAACACCCGCGAAAGAGGTATTACCAAATGGGCTAAGTATTAGCCCCTTAATATCATAGCGGTAAGCCTGTAAACGTAGGGAATAAGCTAATGGTAAGACAGGCAATTGTTGTTCAAGAATTTTTTGAGCATCATGATAATACTTAATCCGGGATAATAATTGCTGGTTAATCAAAGCTTGCTGCAAAATCTTATCAAATATTGGGTTACACCAATGGCTGAAATTCGTCTGTGAGGCGATAGCAGCACAGCTTAACAATGGCCGGAAAAAACTGTCTGGGTCATTACTGTCAGTAGACCAGCCTGACAGTGTCATATCGTGAGATTTATCCATCAGTTTGGTTTCCTGAAAGCGGCCCTCAACGGGCTTGATGCTCATTGTAATACCAACTTGTGCTAAATCAGCTTGAATCAGTTCTGCCATTTTTAGTGGGCTTGGATTATAAGACTGAGAAGCAGTAGGCACCCATAAGCTTAGTTTCATTCCATTCAGTCCAAGATCATTAAGCATTTTACGAGATTTTTCCGGATTGTATTCCGTAATTTCAGCTTGATTATCATAAGCCCATGACGCTCGAGGTAAAATTGATGCCGCTGTTTCTGCCGTTCCATAATAAATCGATTGCATCAGCCGTTGGTTATTAATTGCGTAGGCAATAGCTTGTCGAACTTGTAATTGGTCAAGAGGGGGCTTATTGGTATTAAAGGCAAGATAGGCAATATTCATTCCTGGACGTAAAGTCAGACGCAGGCGGGGATCGTCTCGTAAGACTTTGAGTTGACTGGCAGCGGGATAAGCTAAAACGTCACATTCACCAGTCAAAAGTTTAGACATTCGACCTGTACCGCCAGCACCGACATCAATCACTATTTGCTGCATCTGTGGTTTGCCTTTCCAGTAGTTATCATGGCGAATTAAGCGAATAAATTGTCTGGTCTGGTGGTCTTCTAGCATAAACGGACCAGTGCCGACAGGTTTCCAGTCAATTTGTTCATGGTGGTTCATTTCATGTAATCGCTGCCCATATTCTTGTGAAAGTACCGGGGCGTAATGGGTTGCCAAGTGCCAAAGAAAAGAGGCATCTGGTTCATTCAGGCGAAACTCCACCGTATATTCATTAATCTTACGGATACTTTGAATGGAATCAGCAAGCTGGAGACTATCAAAATAGGGGTAATTTCCCCCATTGACGTAATGGTAATAGTGTTGTTTATCAAACAGACGCTTAAAGCTGAAGATAACGTCGTCAGCATTCATTTTACGGGTTGGGGTAAACCAGTCTGTTGACTGAAAAGAGACATTATGGCGCAAATGAAAGCGGTAGGTAGCGCCATTATCAAGAATTTCCCAACGGGCGGCTAATTCAGGGAGTAGACGGTAAGTATAAGGATCAACGTCCAGTAGACGCTCATAGAGTTGTGCGGCCAAGGTATCGACCGTCAAACCGCTACTGGTCAGTTGTGGGTTAAAGGTATTTAGGTTGCCATTAACGCAATAAACAAACCCTTGCTGCCGGATATCAGCCGGAACGCGAGGCTTTTTTTCAGGCGTAGCCATTGTTGTTGCAATAGCTGGAGTTGAGAGGACTAATATGATCCAATAAATCAAATTGCGCATATAAGGCATCTGTTATTAATTAGAATTGACACATTGTATCTCAATTAGCGATTGAGCCAAGAAAAACGCTGCGATGACGATTAATGAGAAAAATTCTCAATAAAGTGCTTTACAAAACGTATTGATAACCATTATCATCTGTGTCGCACTTCCGGGTAACAATTTTTGTTATTCCAGGAAAGGCACGACATTGCTCACATTGCTTCCAGTGTTTTTTAGCCAGCTCGATTGCTGGCTTTTTTTTATTTGTTATTCGGGCTATTTATCACTTGCGTTGATATTGTGTTTCTTGATTAAGCCTCGTAACTGATAATAGGTCAGTCCCAGTTTTTCTGATGCTTTTCTCTGATTAAACTTGCTTTCTTTTAAGGATAACTCTATCAATTGTCGTTCGCTGTTATGTTGCCATTGTTTCAGATTAACCGGTAGGGAAGGCAGAGGCAGTGAAGATGAATTGTTATGATCACCAGCGTAAACTGAAGGGTGTTGCGCAGAAACGAATGGGTTAATAATGATATTATCAAGCTGATCGGGATTTTCGCCGTGACGATAAACAGAACGTTCCACAACATTTTTCAGTTCACGGATATTACCAGGCCAGTTGTAATTCTGTAGCTGCTGTTTTGCTTGTGCAGTGAAACCGGTGAATAAGGGTAAATTAAGTTCGCGGCACATTTGAATAGCGAAATGTTGTGCCAACAACATGATGTCTTGTTGTCTTTGCCGCAATGGGGGGATCTGAACTACATCAAAAGCGAGCCTATCAAGTAAATCAGCGCGAAACCTACCTTGTGTTGCCATTGTTGGCAGATCAGCATTGGTTGCGCATATTAATCGAGTATCGACTTGTAATGATTGACTGCCACCAACGCGTTCAAGATAGCCATATTCAATGACGCGCAGCAGTTTTTCCTGAACTTGCATCGGCGCGGTTGCTAGCTCATCAAGAAACAAGGTTCCCCCATCAGCACGCTCAAATCTTCCTTGATGCCTTTTTTGTGCGCCGGTAAATGCGCCAGCTTCATGACCAAATAGTTCTGAGTCCAATAAATTCTCGTTCAAAGCAGCACAGTTTAGGGAGATAAAGGGTCCTTGCCAACGAGGGGAGAGGTAATGCAGACGGCGGGCAATCAACTCTTTACCTGTTCCGCGTTCACCAATAACCAGTACCGGTTTACTTAATTTTGCTAGAGCAGATACTTGCTCCAGAATTTCAATAAAACTGTTTGCTTCACCTAACAGATTTTCTGTGGTCTCACCCATGGTTGTTTAAGCCAATAGTTGGTCAATATGACCACTATATTTTGTTATGATAAAAAGTCAAAGAGAAAAAATCGCTTTATATTTCATGCAAATAAAGAGAATAAAAAAGTTGGCATGACTCTTGATACATAACATTCACAATATCAACAAATCTTAAAATCTTAGTTAAAGAGGATAATTTATTATGGGTATTTTCTCTCGTTTTGCCGATATCGTGAATGCCAACATCTCTTCATTACTGGACAAAGCAGAAGATCCACAGAAAATGATTCGTTTGATGATTCAGGAAATGGAAGACACTTTAGTTGAAATTCGCTCAACCTCTGCCCGCACCTTGGCCGAGAAAAAACAGTTGGCTCGTCGTATTGAGGCAGGTGAACAGCAGATACGTGATTGGCAAGAAAAAGCTGAGTTAGCGTTAAGTAAAGATAGAGAAGATTTAGCACGGGCAGCATTGATAGAAAAACAGAAAGTCTCTGCTTTACTGGACACATTGAAACATGAACTGACCATACTGGAAGAAACACTTGAGCGTATGAAAGGGGAAGTTGTCGAGCTTGAAAACAAACTCAGTGAAACTCGTGCCAGACAACAGGCGTTGGCTCTGCGCCATCAGGCAGCTGCATCTTCCCGGCAGGTCCGCCGTCAGTTAGACAGTGGTAAAATTGATGAGGCGATGGCTCGCTTCGAGCAATTTGAACGTCGTATCGATCATATGGAAGCTGAAGCCGAAACTGTGGGTATGGGGAAACAAAAATCTTTAGAACAGCAATTTGCTGAATTAAAAGCAGATGATGAAATCAATGCGCAATTGGCAGCAATGAAGGCTAAAATAAATGCTAAAGAACAACATTAATTATAGTGTACTCAACTAACCATTAAGGAATAGTAATGGGTTTTATATTTCTTGGCATTCCATTGATGATCTTCGTGCTTTTTGTCTTACCCATCTGGCTGTGGTTGCATTACAGCAGCCGGAATTCAGACCAAAGTCGATTAGATCAACATGAAATTCAGCTTCTGGCAGAACGTGTACAACATATGCAGGCACGAATCAAAACACTGGAAGATATTCTGGATGCGGAACACCCTGACTGGAGGCAATATGGCAAATTATAACCGCCGGAAATTGTATAGAATACCTGAAAAGGGCAGGATCAAAGGTGTTTGCGCTGGGTTAGCCCATTATTTTGGCGTACCGGTAGGTTTAATTCGAGTAATGGCTGTATTGTCGTTGTTTTTGGGCTTGTTTGGTTTAGTCGTTATTGCTTATATCATACTCGCTTTTGTATTGGACCCAATCCCGATGGATTATATCGAAGAGGCTGGTCCTTCAGTACAAAAGCTGTTGAATGAAGTGGATTATCAGTTGAAAACGGGTGAACTTCGTCTACAACAAATGGAACGTTATGTTACCTCAGAAACATTCAGCATTCGCAGTCGTTTCAGCCAGCTTTAACAGTAAGGATTGTGTGTTGCCTGGCTATTGAAGATCAGAATGAAAAATCGTTATCTGTCAGGCTGGTACAATAAAATTATCGTGATATTTACCATAGGAGAGACATGAAACGGTTGCATAATGAATTAACGGCGCTTGTTAACCGTGGAATGGATCGTCATTTACGGTTAGCGGTTACAGGGTTAAGCCGCAGTGGTAAAACAGCTTTTATCACATCTTTGGTTAATCAATTACTTCATGCTTGCAGCGGTGCTCGGTTGCCGCTGTTTTCTGCTGTGCGTGATGGCCGTTTGCAGGGGGTGAAACGGGTTCCTCAGCGCGATTTAGGCGTTACTCGTTTTACTTATGATGAAGGATTGACCGCGCTTTACGGCACACCTCCCTCTTGGCCGACACCTACACGGGGTGTCAGTGAAATCCGTCTGGCACTTCGCTATCGTTCTAACGACGCTTTTCTGCGTCATTTTAAAGAAACTTCCACGTTATATCTGGAAATTGTGGATTATCCTGGTGAATGGCTACTGGATTTACCCATGTTGGCTCAAAGTTATCTGGCATGGTCACGCCAGATGAATAACTTATTACAGGGGCAAAGAGCTGAATGGGCAAAATCTTGGTTGGCACTTTGCAAACAGTGTGATCCATTGGCACCAGTAGATGAGAATCTATTGGCTGCTATTGCTCAGGCATATACGGAATATCTGATTAAATGCAAAGAGCAAGGTTTGCATTTTATTCAGCCGGGGCGATTTGTTTTACCGGGTGAAATGATGGGCGCTCCGGCTTTACAATTTTTTCCGTGGCCGGATATCGACTCTATCGTTGAATCACAGTTTGCTCAGGCAGATCCACACACGAATATTGGTATGTTGCGTAAGCGTTTTGAATATTATTGTCAGTCGGTAGTGAAAGGATTTTATAAAGAGCATTTTTTGCGTTTTGATCGGCAGATTGTGTTGGTAGATTGTTTACAGCCACTAAACGGTGGGCCGCAATCCTTTAATGATATGCGTTTGGCGCTGACACAATTAATGCAAAGTTTTCATTATGGTAAACGAACACTCTTCCGTCGTCTGTTTTCCCCTTGTATTGACAGGTTAATGTTTGCTGCCAGCAAAGCTGATCATATTACCTCGGATCAGCACGCCAATCTGGTTTCCTTACTACAACAGTTGGTTCAGGAAGCCAGACAAAATGCTGCTTTTGAAGGCATTAGTATGGATTGTGTTGGTCTGGCATCGGTGCAGGCGACCGAGAATGGAATAATTGAACATCATGGTGAAAAAGTGCCGGCTCTGAAAGGACACCGGCTAGTAGATGGTAAACTGCTGACATTTTTCCCGGGTGAGGTGCCCCGGTGTTTGCCAAGGGATGATTTCTGGCAAAAACAGGGTTTCTGTTTCGAAGAATTTCTTCCTCGTCAGGTGAATGCTGATACACCATTACCTCATGTTCGGTTGGATACCGTGCTGGAATTTTTATTGGGGGATAAAGTGAAATGACGGATTCTCTGCGGCCAAGAATTGATTTCGAAGATCCCTTGCAGGTGTCATCAGAGCCAGTTTTAAAACCAGCTCAGGTCTTTGATGGAAAAAATAGAGAAAACTTCTCTCCTGTTTCACCAGAGCTTGAGGCTGAGGAACGTGAAGGTCAGGTAGAAGGAATAGTCAATACAGCACTGAAACCCAAGCGCAGTTTCTGGCGTAAAATGGTACATACCGCCCTGATTTTACTGGCAGTGAGTGTTGTTGCACAGTCTGTACAGTGGGTCTATCAGTCATGGCAGCAACAGGATTGGATCGCATTAGGTGCAACAGCGGCAGGAGGAATGATCGTATTTGCTGGTATGGGTTCTATTATCAGTGAATGGCGTCGCCTGTACCGGCTAAGGATGCGAGCTGAAGAACGCGATACAGCGAGAGAACTATTGCAAAATCATGGCGTAGGTAAAGGCCGCGAATTTTGTGAGAAATTGGCAAGTCAGGCAGGTATTGATCCGCATCATCCTGCATTACAGCGCTGGCAGGCTGCTTTGCATGATACACATAACGATCGTGAAGTGGTGGTGTTGTACGGTAAATTGGTTCAGCCTGTTCTGGATTCTCAGGCAAGAGCTGAGATTAGTCGCTATGCTGCGGAGTCAGCATTAATGATAGCAGTCAGCCCGCTGGCAATTATTGATATGGCATTTATTGCTTGGCGTAATATCCGGCTGATTAACCGTATTGCTGCCTTGTATGGTATTGAATTGGGATATTTCAGTCGTATCCGGCTTTTTCGTCTTGTTTTGATTAATATCGTTTTTTCTGGTGTATCAGAAATGGTGCGAGAAGTTGGTATGGATTGGTTATCACAGGATATCGCTGCGCGTCTTTCTGCCAGAGTAGCACAAGGTATTGGTGTAGGTTTACTGGCAGCTCGGCTTGGCATTAAAGCAATGGAGTTATGTCGGCCATTGCCTTGGATGGAAGGAGATAAACCAAAATTAGGAGATTTTCGTCGTCAGTTAATCACTCAACTTAAGAATATCATTCCAAATAAATCTAAGAATGTAGTTGATTAAGTGATATACCCTTCATCTTTCAAGCTGCTGCTTTGTTGGCTGCGTTCACTTACCCCAGTCACATAGTTATCTATGCTCCTGGGGATGCGTTCTCTTGCCGCCGCACTGCAACTTGAAATCTATTGGGTATATATACTTTAATTTTGAATAAAGCACAAAATATCCAGATAACGACGACATTTTACGTTATTTTATTCATCTGTCTTATAGTCAATCTTAGAATTTATTTATTTTAGTGAAGGTTTCAATTTACTACATTAAAAAAACCGGGGGCTGGTCAATTTTTACTGACAGAATGCTTCATATGAATAATAGTGTAGAGTAATATTAAAAAAAATTATAGATAGTAATGTAAATAAGGTCAAAACAGATGCGCTTAGAAGTTATTTGCCATGATCGAATCGGGTTGACTCGTGAATTGCTCGATCTGCTGGTATTACAGGACATTGATTTAAAAGGGATAGAAATATCTCAAACTGGCCGGATTTATCTTAATTTTTCACAAGTTGATTTCAATACATTCCGTAGATTGATGGCAGAAATTCGCCGCATTAATGGTGTTATTGATGTTCGTACAGTCTCTTTTATGCCTTCAGAAAGAGAGCATAAAGCAATGTGTGCACTGTTGGAATCTTTGCCTGAACCTGTTTTTTCAGTTGATCTGAAAGGAAATATTGAGCTAGCTAACTCTGCGGCGTTTAATTTATTTGGCGTTAGTGAGGAACAAGCTTATCAGAAACCTATTAGCCAGTTTATCAGCGGTTATAGCTTTTCACGCTGGTTTGAAAATAAAAATGCCCAGCAGCGTGTAGAAAGGATAACTCTTAAAGGTCAGGACTACCTGATGGATATTATTCCAATTCAACTGACTGATGAAAAGCAGCAAATGCAGAGTGTGGGCACCGTGATTATGCTCAAATCTGCCGCCAGAATAGGTCATCAACTGAAAAAACTGACAGTCAATGATAGCAGTGAATTTGAGGAAATTATCGCTGTTAGCCCGAAAATGATTCAGGTTGTTGAGCAGGCTCGGAAAATGGCGATATTGGATGCGCCGCTGTTGCTGATTGGTGAGACAGGAACGGGTAAAGATGTTTTCGCAAAAGCTTGCCACTTGCACAGTTTGCGTGGAAAGCAACCATTTTTAGGGTTGAATTGTGCATCTATGCCGGATGATGTGGTGGAAAGTGAGTTGTTTGGCTATGCGGCGGGTGCTTACCCTAATGCCATTGAAGGGAAAAAGGGATTTTTCGAGCAGGCTAATGGTGGAACCGTTTTATTGGATGAAATTGGTGAAATGTCACCACAGATGCAAATCAAGCTGTTACGTTTTCTTAACGATGGTACTTTCCGTAGAGTCGGGGAAGAAAACGAAGTCAAAGTAAGTGTCAGGGTTATCTGTGCTACACAGAAAAATCTGGTTGAATTAGTACAACGGGGGGAATTTCGTGAAGACCTCTATTATCGCCTTAATGTGCTGGCTATTACGCTCCCGCCGCTACGCGAGCGTAAGGCGGATATTATGCCGCTGGTTGAATATTTTATTGATCGTTTTTCTGAAGAACAAGGGATACCGAAACCTAAACTATCTCCTGAGATTGCTCACTTCCTGACAGGCTACAGTTGGCCCGGTAACGTAAGGCAGTTACAAAATGCCATTTATCGGGCGTTGACTCAGCTTGAAGGTATGGAGTTGAAGCCGCGGGATATACTACTGCCAGAATTTGAAACTGAGATTTCTTTTAGTGAGGACGTGTTCGATGGCTCTTTGGATGAAATCAGTAAACGTTTTGAACGCTCAGTGTTGACCCGTCTTTATCGCCACTATCCAAGTACCCGTAAATTGGCTAAACGTCTTGGTGTATCGCATACCGCGATTGCTAATAAATTGAGAGAATACGGCTTGAGTAGCAGGAAGCACTCCTCCGGGTATGATTCGGATGATGAGGAGTGAAAATAATGCCCACTTTAGTGGGCATTATGCAATTGTTGGATTTATTTCAGAGCAGCTAGCACGCTGTCGTAATCTGGCTCATTAGTGATCTCATCAACTAATTGGCTATAAATCACTTTATCGCTTTCATCAAGTACAATTACCGCACGAGCTGTAAGACCTTTCAGAGGGCTGTCGCTGATAGCCACTCCATAATCTTCACTGAAAGTATCGCCACGCAGAGTAGAAAGAGTGACAACATTTGATAACCCTTCCGCACCGCAGAAACGAGACTGTGCAAAAGGCAGGTCGGCAGAAATGCATAGGACAACGGTGTTCTCCAGGTCATTCGCTACCTGATTAAATTTACGTACTGATGCAGCACAAACACCGGTATCAATGCTTGGGAAGATATTCAGTACCTTACGTTTTCCGGCATAGTGGCTGAGGGAAATATCGGAAAGATCTTTGGCTGTTAGAGTAAAATCTTTCGCTTTTTCCCCTGATTTTGGGAATTGGCCATTGACGGAAATATCATTGCCCTGAAATTTTACTGTTTGTGTCATAGTCTTTTCTTCCTCTGATAAAGAAACCATAGCGTCCCAGTGTAGAAGAATATTCGGCTTTTTCCCATCAAAATAGCTCCTGTGACGTAAAATTGTCTGATTGTGCCATTTTGACAATGGTTTATAATTAAGCACTGGAATATTTTTTTATCTATATATACAAGGTATATTACCTTATGCGCTATTTTAGTCTGACTGCATATACATTACTTATTAGTGGCTCTTTTCTCACTGTTTCTGCTTTTGCTGCGGAAGTTCCTCCTGGCACTCAGTTAAATGATAGACAAGAACTTGTGCGTCACCTTAAGGACGAGCCAGCATCTTTAGATCCGATTAATGCTGTGGGCCTGACAGAAGCGCAAATTCTGCGTGATTTGTTTGAAGGGCTGGTAAATCAAGATGCGTATGGCAACGCAATCCCCGGAGTAGCGACAAAATGGAAAACAGCGGATAACAAAATCTGGTTTTTTACATTGCGTTCTGATGCCCGCTGGTCAAATGGGGAACCGGTTACTGCTACAGATTTTGTTTATAGTTGGCAGAGGTTGGTCACTCCGGCTAACATTTCTTCTTTTGCCTGGTTTACGGCATTGGCAGGTATTGAAAATGCACAAGAGATTATTGATGGTAAATTACCACCAGAAAAACTGGGTGTTAAGGCCATTGATAAACATATATTACAGGTTACGCTGAACCGACCTGTTCCTTATTTCCCTAATTTGACGGCGAATTTTAGTCTCTATCCAGTAAATAAGAACACAGTAGAAAAATATGGAAAAGATTGGATAAAAGTTGGCAATTTGGTAGGGAATGGCGCTTTCAAATTACATGATCGAGTTGTTAATGAGAAAATCGTTCTGATATCAAATCCTTATTATTGGGATCATAAAAAAACGGTTTTGACCGAAGTCACATTTGTGCCGATTAATCAAGAATCACATGCGACTAAGCGTTATCTGGCTGATGATCTGGATATCACCGAATCCTTCCCTAAAAACATGTACAAAAAGCTGCAACATGAATTACCGGGGCAGGTATATACGCCTGATCAATTGGGGACCTATTATTACGCTTTTAACACACAACACGCACCAACTAATGATGTCAGAGTGCGTAAAGCGCTTTCTATGACGATCGATCGTAAGATCATTGCGGAAAAAGTATTGGGGACAGGAGAGAAACCAGCTTGGCATTTTACGCCAGATGTGACAGCCGGTTTCCATCCTACAATCAGTGATATGGAACAACGCACCCAAGCGGAACTGGATCAGCAAGCAAGAGCTTTGTTACAGATTGCGGGTTATGGTCCTAATAATCCGTTGAAACTTTCTCTACTCTATAATAGCTCGGAGAATCATCAAAAGATTGCTATTGCTGTTGCCTCAATGTGGAAGAAAAAACTGGGTGTGCAGGTAAGTCTGGTTAATCAGGAATGGAAAACATATATTGATAGCCGTAATACTGGTAATTTTGATGTTATTCGAGCATCTTGGGTTGGCGATTACAACGAACCATCCACATTTCTAAGTTTGCTGACTTCAACACATAGTGGCAATATTGCTAAATTCCATCAGGTTAACTATGACAAACTTCTACAATTAGCCAGTGTGCAAACAGATGATATTCTGAGAAACGATGACTATAACAAAGCGGAGCAGATGATTGCTGAACAGGCACCCATTGCGCCGATTTATCAGTACACTAATGGCAGGTTGATAAAGCCTTGGCTAAAAGGATACCCAATCACCAATCCGGAAGATGTGGCATATAGTCATACTATGTACATTATTAAGCATTAAAGTAAGGAGCTGGATGTGGAAACGATTTACGGTTCATCATTGAAAGATGCTGATGCCGTCTATACCTGCCAATTTGATGGAGATGGTGGTATTACACCGATTAATATCAATGTACCCGCCACACCAGCTCAACCTTTCTGGCAACATTTGGATTACCATAATTCCAGGAGTTATCGTTGGATTATGGATACGGATTTGTTACCAGAACCTATCAAAACGGGGTTGGCAGGGGAAAGTTTGAGGCCGAAAATGATCCGTACCGGTGACGGTACGATGATCACTCTCCGAACAATTAATAACAATGAAAGTGAACGTCCTGAGCAATTGGTAACCTTCCGTATTTATATCAATGATAAAATCATTGTTTCCAGCTGTCATCGTGAAGTTCATTCACTTGGACAGGTGTTAAGTGATTTGCAAAATGGTATAGGTGCGAAAGCGACCGGGCACTGGTTGGTAGAAATGGTTGATACTATAACCGATGAGGTTGGTAACTTTATTGAAGATCTGCATGACAATCTTATTGAGCTTGAGAATACGATTTTGGATCAACAGATGCCGGGGCGGGGAGAATTAGCGTTGCTACGTAAACAACTGATTATTCTGCGTCGTTATATGGCGCCCCAAAGAGATGTGTTTTCACGTCTTGCTAGTGAAAGATTTCCCTGGATGAGTGATGAAGATCGTCGCCGGATGCAAGAAATTTCTGACCGTTTGGGGAGAGAACTGGATGATTTGGACGGTAGCATTGCCCGAACGGCAGTTATTTCTGATGAAATTACCTCGATGATGGCAGATGCCATGAATCGTCGTACCTATACTATGTCATTACTTGCTATGATTTTTTTACCAACAACATTCCTGACTGGGTTATTTGGTGTCAATCTTGGCGGTATTCCTGGTAATGAATATTATTTGGGTTTCAGTGTGTTTTGTTTATTACTATTGGGATTGATTTTATTTGTTGCGTGGTGGTTAAGGCGAAGTAAATGGCTATGACGGTCAAAGGGTTATATTAAAGAAATAAAACATAATTACTAAAGCTTTGCTAAAACTGGCCTTTAATTTGAGATATATACCCAATAGATTTCAAGATGCATCGCGACGGCAAGGGAGCGAATCCCCGGGAGCAGAGATAACTCTGTGACCGGGGTGAGTGAGTGCAGCCAACAAAGAGGCAACTTGAAAGATGACGGGTATATCAATATTCACCAAGAATAATTGAGGCATGATGACTTCCGCAGGTGAAAACAACGTTAAGCGATGAACGTTGTGCTCTATAATTGTAGTTTTTCTCACATTGAATCTTTCTGTGACCGGAGTGAGTGCAGCCAACAAAGAGGCAACTTGAAAGATAACGGGTATAGAATAATTGCCCATTCCTGTGCCGATATTATTTTCTAATATCGGCTTTTTTTATTTTTCATTATTATCTTAATTAGAATAAGAAACTAATAAATGAAAATTAAGGTGAAAAATAAATTACCGTTCTTAAATATGTCTAAAGTGGTACTTATACGGAAAAAATCATTGTTCATTCGGATTGAGGCAGTTAGTACGGAAACGATGACAGACCGAGTTTGTCGGACCAATTAAGAGGAGGTCGATAGTAAGCACCGTTGATAACTGCTATGCCCTGGCGTATCAGCTAATCCCTGTTGGCGGATCTTGTTGGTACGCTCATACGACACGTGGGTTTCGCTACGAGAGATTTCCTCTGTACCCAATCAGAGACGATAACTGTGAATCCAATTATTCCGTGTTAAATAACCTGTTACTTTTTTGTGACGATTAACTTGCCATATAAATAGCTGGCTGTAGTCGTTCGCCTTTAGTGAAAATAGTCGTAAGTGCTCGATTGGGCGGGGAGTCGTCACCTACAGATATGTTTCAAACAAAAAGAAAAATCCGTATAATCCACTCCCTGCAAAAATCTATATAGGAAATCCATAGTCGATACAATCGACAATGTGAGAAGTCGCGATGAATCAGAAAGATACGAGAAAAGAGACACTGGAATTCAATAAGCTTCAGAAACGCTTAAGGCGGAATGTTGGCAATGCTATTATTGATTACAATATGATTGAAGAAAATGATATTGTGATGGCATGTATCAGTGGTGGTAAAGATTCATTTGCGATGTTAGATATCCTATTGAATCTGCAAAAGGCTGCACCAATAGAATTTAAAGTAGTTGCAGTGAACCTTGATCAGAAGCAACCTGGTTTTCCTGAACACATTTTACCTCAATATTTTGAGAGTCTGGATATTCCATATTATATCGTAGACAAAGACACATATTCAGTTGTTAAAGAGAAGATACCGGAAGGTAAAACCACCTGTGGGTTATGTTCAAGGCTTCGCCGTGGAACACTTTATTCTTTTGCTGAAAAAATTGGGGCAACAAAAGTTGCACTTGGACATCATTTAGACGACATTGTTGAAACTCTATTTCTTAATATGTTCCACGGCTCACGTATGAAAGCTATGCCGCCAAAGTTACGATCTGATGATGGACGTAACGTAGTCATAAGGCCACTAACATATTGTCGAGAGAAAGACCTTGTTAATTATGCGGAATATAAAGAGTTTCCAATTATTCCTTGTAATCTATGTGGTTCTCAAGAAAACCTACAGCGGCAGGCGATTAAAGCTATGTTGGTAGATTGGGATAAGAAAACACCAGGCAGGGTGGAGAGTATTTTCAAATCTATTCAAAATGTTAGCCCAAGTCAATTAGCAGATAAAGCGCTTTTCGACTTTGTCAATTTGCCGCTGTATCGTGAAGGTGAAAGAGAAGAATACGCATTTAACGAAGCAGTAATATCGTCGACTAACATTGATGAATCAATGTTTATTGATATTAGTATTGATATGTGAATTTTTATGTATCTACTGATTGTCAGATCACCTCTTTTTTCTGACTAACCGGTTTTGTAAGGAATTGTGTATATACCCTATGGATTTCAAGATGCATCGTGACGGCAAGGGAGCGAATCCCCGGGAGCATAGATAACTCTGTGACCGGGGTGAGTGAGCGCAGCCAACAAAGAGACAATTTGAAAGACAACAAGTATACAAGTTATCATGCTCTTAGCTGCCATTGGGAAAGACCTAAACATATAACATTTACGGATACGGACTTGCTCTTAAGCAAGTCCGTACAAAATTGTTGAATCACTCACTCACACCTATCTGCTTCATAAGCACAGAATCGTCCCAGAACAGATACTCTTCATCCATAACCCCTTTTTTGTTCCAGTGTCCGAGTGTCGCCATGGGGAGGTGATACGCCTTACCTGTAGGTTGAATAACCTTACCATCCGGGAGAACCATGGGTTTCGTAAATGTTCCATCAGTAAATCCTGTTACAGCGGTCCATTCCGCATCAGCAGTACCAAACCGTACCGGATGTTCTGTGATTCGGTTATCAGGAGCAAATGTCCACATATACTTCAGATCGTCAATATGCTTTCGAATACCCTGACTAGTATGACCATCAGGGTAGTGAACAATAATGTCCATGGCATGGCTCTTATGTAGATCCCACCATCTTTGGTGTGTATAGACACGGAAATCAAGATCGTCAAAGTTAGCCAAATTTCTTGCCAGAGCTTTGGGCATCCCTTGGATTTTAGGTGTTGGTTGATCGACTTTCGTGCCGGGCCAATTGTTCTGTACCGCAAATGCTACTGGACTGGTAGTAAACAGTAAAAGCGTGAATAACGATAACCTCTTGTGACTTTTCATGGTCTTTCCCCTTTGTTAAAGGAACTAAAGGATTGTTTTGTAAAGATTTAAGTATTTATTGCTGGGCTCCTTCATGAGATAAATTAAAAATGATTGTTCATCGGCTTACTTGACTTTGACTAGATAGAGAAGAACCACCAAAAACAACACAATTTAATAAAGAGTAAGTGACTAAACTGACTCACATACCTGATAACTATCGTATAGAAAGTTATCAGGTGGCCCCGATACTACGCCTAATAGAAAAGCCTGTAAATAGTCACTCAATGTAATTATAACCATAAAAAATCAACCGCTCGGATTGGCCGTTTTCACATCAAATTTTTTTCGTTCCAAAAGGAGTGTTTAGAATCTATTGTGATAGAAGAGATTAGTGATTGATAAATAGTGACGAATGTTGCTAAAGCTAGGTAAAACAATTGATTCAATGAAGGGTGTTTACTTTGGTAATCTGTTTGGTGATGAGTTCGCGTTTGATTTACTTTTTGACTTGCTTTCTAAAAAGAGCCTCTTAAATAATAAACTTGATAATTACATTTCTAAACTAAATCATGCATCGTCAGAAGTTTGCCACATTCTGAAGGATCATTTTAATAATCTTACTTGGAGAGGAAATAAAAAGGATGAAGGTAAATGGTGAGATGAATTTTATCAAAATTTTTTCTTGCAAATTACTGAAGAAAACCAAAAAAGAATAATTGACAAATATGAACTTGAATTGTTTCTGGTGATACCTTTGAAGTTATCCGAATATTAAAATTATGGTATTTACTAAAGATTTTTTTTCAACATGTAGAAAAAAATTATATTTGGTTTGCTTATGATGATTTTTTAAAATGACAATATTCATAAAATCCATAATATTCTGAGTATGGAATGAACTTTGCCTTGCCACTCTGGACGTCAACTCATATCGCGTGAGAAGAAAAATATGACAACACAAAAAATCATTTTTTTAATATTATTTTTATTTGCGAATTTATTTTAAAATGACTATTTTGTTTAGGTAGCATAAATTCTTTATGGTTTCAGTTTATTGCTTACTGGTATAATAGGATTATCTTTAACATATAAATATTCTGATTTGTAATTCTATATTTTTATTAGATAATTGTCAAATGATTCTGGCCTGAATCTTAAAGTTGTAACCTGTCATTAACTCTTTCTTCCATTTCTGGTAGAATTTCTTTAATATTTTTTATCCATCGGAAATCCTCCCGTAAACTCACGGTAAATGGGGTTTAGAAAGCGAAATATATCATTTTTGTTACGTTACACCTTAAAGAGTTTGTGATAGATTCAGCTCGTTTTTATCTATTAATGTTGAACAATTGGTTTTTTTTCTGTTATAGAGAGTAAAGAGATGAATGGATTTGTATATTTAGTAATGGCAATAGTGGCTGAAGTCGTAGCAACAGCTTCATTAAAAGCCTCCGATGGGTTCAGTAAACTGTTTCCTTCTATACTGGTCATCGTTGGGTACGGTATCGCTTTCTGGGGATTATCTCAGGTAGTCAAAGTTGTTCCATTAGGAATTGCTTATGCGATATGGTCTGGCCTTGGTATTGTGTTGGTTTCTATTGCGGCGATATTTTTATATCAGCAGAAGTTGGATTGGGCGGCTATTTTAGGTATGGTGCTCATCATTGCTGGTGTGATGGTAATAAATTTGCTTTCTAACAGCAGTGCACATTAATTAACTATGTTACTTGAATTAACTATGTTACTTGGTTTTCCCTGAATCGTTTTTTGGAGAAGAGATATGCTAAATTTCGGCGATAAGAAAGGATTCAAAGTAGCCTTATTAGGGGGAGTATTCTTTAATTGTGCTTTATTGTTTGGCTGTAGTAGTCAGGCAGGGAAAACATTTGTCCAATATCAGGCAATACAATATTCTCGGCCAGAAATTAGTCTTGGAGATGATGCCAAAGCGACGTGTGTTTATGCAGGTGGTACGCCTGCATTAGCAATACAATTAAACGGTGCGAAAGTACCTGTTTGTCAATTAGCGAATGGTAAACGTTGTGATGAAAGGGCGTTGTTGCAAGGTTTTTGTGCGTAAATTTAATATAGCAATCAAGCAACTAAAATACCTGTTATGAGCAGGAACATGCCGCTGGGACTTGGTGATGGATTGTCCCTTGGCATGATTCTGCGAGTATCTTTGATTCATCAGACAACCTATTTTCAGCCGTCTGAGTTGGAAATTATTTATGACTAAAGAATTGGCTGATTAGTACTAAGACAGCCATAACCAAATAAACTGCAAAAATACCGACTAACCATTGTGGCATCTCTAGTGTCAGGAATTGCCATTGTCTTACAGAACAGTCACCAAAGGCTTCAAATACAGAAGGAACCCACTGATTTAATGCCAGCCATGAAGGAAAGTTTACGAAAAAATCACAGGTATTAAACGGAGAAGGATACAACTGGATCATAGTATGTTCCCATGACAGTTGCAGACCACTCCAGGCACTATAAATCCACAGAATAATAGCCAGCCAACGTAACGGCGTTTTGGGGGCGATCGCGCCGAGTAATCCGGCACCTAACACACCAAACAGAGCCACCCGCTCATAAATACACATCACACAGGGCTGTAATTTCATCACATGTTGAAAATATAATGCTGAGCCTTCCAGTATCAGGGCCGTAAACGTCATTAACAGCCATGCCCCCCGTCCTTGAGAACAGTAGTTTAAAAATCGCATCATTTCCTTTTTTCCGTGCAAATTAAGATGAGCAATTGAATGCTTATTTTGCCGATTTACCTAGAATAAAAAAAGTCAATTAAGGTAAATCTGATTTTCAGGTAAAAAAATAAAGCCGTATTGAGCTAATTTGTGCTCCACACGGCATAAGTTTCTTACCGGTTATGGCAAAGTGATTAATCCCCACTGGACCATCATATCCGTTACCGGAATGAGTAAAAATTCCACACACAGTAAACCGACCAGTGTCATCACAATGGTATAGGGGAGTGCCATTATGACCATTCGACCATAAGACAGGCGGATTAATGGTGATAATGCTGAGGTTAACAGGAACAAGAATGCTGCTTGCCCGTTAGGTGTTGCAACGGAAGGCAGATTAGTGCCGGTATTAATAGCAACCGCCAGATATTCATATTGTTTATGTGAGATAAGACCATCTCGCATAGCAGCCATAGCTTCATTGATATAAACCGTACCAACAAATACGTTATCTGATACTGCGGAGAGCAGGCCGTTAAATAGATAAAACAGAGAAAGTTGTGAGGTTTCTGAAGATTGTAAAACGAACTGAATAAATGGTGTAAACAGTTGTTGATCAACTATCACTGCAACAATGGAAAAGAATACCGTTAGTAATGCAGTGAATGGCAACGCCTCTTCAAACGCTTTACCCAATGCATGTTCTTCTGTAATGCCACAGAATGAAGTGGTAAGAATAATGACTGAAAGGCCGATCAGGCCAACTTCTGCCAGATGAAATGCTAGCGCAATAACTAACCATATACCTATCAGTGCCTGAGCGATAAGCTGTGTTTTTTCCTGCCGGGTTCGTTTTGCACTGGTTTTTTCATCATAATCTTCCAGTACCTTTCGGACACGCTCCGGTAATTCTGCACCATAACCGAAGAGTTTAAAACGTTCGACCAGGAAACACACTAACAGCCCACAGATAAAAACGGGTAAAGTGACCGGAGCCATGCGAATAAAGAAAGTGACAAAATCCCAGTCAACGTGTTTGGCGATAATCAGATTTTGTGGTTCACCTACCATCGTCATCACACCACCGAGTGCAGTACCTAAACCTGCATGCATCATCAAGCTACGCAGAAAAGCACGAAACTGTTCGAGAGTTTGCTTCTTTTCTACAGTATTAATGTGACTATTATCATTAATTACGTCATGTTGATTAGATATAAAATTGTTATAGATAGAATAGAAGCCAAGGGAAACACTGATAACCACCGCAATAACCGTCAAGGCATCAAGAAATGCAGAGAGGAATGCGCTGGCTAGGCAGAATGCTAAGGCAAGCATTCGTTTGGATCTTATGGAAAGAAGTAGTTTAGTGAAAGCGAACAACAATAACTGCTTCATGAAGTAAATCCCTGCAACCATAAATATCAGCAACAGAATAACTTCCAGATTATTAGCAATTTCATGACTAATTTGTTGAGGCGATGTCATGCCGATGATAACGGCTTCAATTGCTAACAAGCCACCCGGTTGTAATGGATAACATTTAAGTGCCATTGCCAAAGTAAAGATAAATTCGGCAACAAGCAACCATCCGGCAACAAATGGGTTGATGAAGAAGAATACAAGTGGGTTGATGATAAGAAAGCTGATGATAGCTAGCTTATACCAATCTGGCGAGTTACCGAGAAAGTTTTTTGTCACTGCTTGTCGGATACTGGTTTTCATTGTGATTAAAATTCATCCAAGTATGTAAGGTTATATTCATTAAACAATAGTACGCTTTAATACAAAATATTTTAAGAGAGATTGGGGATAATTAAGTTGTTAGCGTGTCTTTTTTATGGTCATTTTTCTGGTTTCTAGACTAGATCGCTATATTGGAGGGGCGGATTCTGATATAATTTCATCTATTATTAGTTGAAATAATCGCGTTGGAATAACAAAAATATGGTCATTAAGGCTCAAAGTCCCGCAGGTTTTGCGGAAGAATATATTATTGAGAGTATATGGAACGGCCGTTTTCCTCCTGGCTCCATTCTGCCAGCAGAGCGTGAATTATCTGAGTTGATTGGTGTAACGAGGACTACCTTACGTGAGGTATTGCAGCGTTTGGCACGTGATGGGTGGTTAACTATTCAGCATGGCAAACCAACAAAGGTGAATAATTTTTGGGAAACATCGGGTCTTAATATTTTAGAAACGCTGGCCCGTCTTGATCACGATCGTGTTCCTGAATTGATTGATAACCTATTGGCAGTAAGAACGAATATTGCAGCAATATTTATTCGCACTGCTTTCAGGCATAACCCTGAGCAGTCATTGGAAGTGTTGGCAGAAAGGGAGAATGTGGAAGATAGTTCAGAGTCATTTAGCTCTTTGGATTATGACATTTTCCGTGGGTTGGCTTTTGCTTCAGGAAACCCAATTTATGGGCTTATTATCAATGGGTTGAAAGGGCTGTATACCCGTGTAGGTCGTTATTATTTCTCTAATCCTGAAGCACGCAAGTTAGCGATGAATTTTTATCAGCAATTGGTGACGTTATGCTGTGATAAATCCTACGATAAGGTCATGGAATGTGTGCGTAGCTATGGTAAAGAGAGTGGTGTAATTTGGCACAGCATGCAAAGTACGATGCCTAGTGATTTGGCTGAAGTTTGCCGTTGATATCTCATTTGTATTTTTGTTTAACTTCAAGCCTGATCTTGCTTCATTAATTTCAAATCAAAATTATTTTGAGTTGGCCCGAGGCAGAGTTCTCTGCCTCGGGAATTTTGTTTTTTTCTTTCCTCTTAGTCTTACGCCAATTATCAATGTACCTGTTTCGGAATATTATTCCGAAATTTTGGTTTTTGTCTGAGTTTTTATTTCGATTAATTGATGGTTATTGGTATCTTGTGGTTGTTTAATTGACTCGCTATTTTAGTCAAAAAATTAAGAATAATTACTGGGTATGAAATAATTAGCATGCGATCTACACCACAATTTTTATTTTAATTTTATGATTTTAATGTGTTTTTTTATAAATCGTTTGTGCATAAATAATAAATGATGTTGTTGCATAATTGTAATTTAATTGTGACCTAAATCATAAATGTAGATTATTGACGTTACCGATGATTGTTCTATATTGGTTTTTTATAAACAGCATATTATGCTTGCCTAAATTTTTTATCATCAGGGGGCCATGATGAGAATTCTTGTTTTAGGTAGTGGTGTTATAGGTGTAACCAGTGCCTGGTATTTAGTGCAGCAAGGTCATGAAGTAACCGTTATTGATCGTCAAGGAAGTGCCGCTGAGGAGACTAGTGCCGCTAACGCTGGCCAGATTTCTCCTGGATATGCGACGCCATGGGGAGCGCCGGGTATTCCACTGAAAGCAATTAAATGGATGTTTCAACGCCATTCTCCGTTGGCTATTCGCCCTGATGGATCACTGTTTCAGTTGCGCTGGATGTGGCAGATGTTGCGCAATTGTGATGCGAATCACTATGCGATAAATAAAAGCCGGATGATACGATTGGCAGAATACAGCCGTGACTGTCTCAAACAACTGAGAGCAGATACCGGCATTCAATACGAAGGCCGTCAGGGGGGGACTCTTCAATTATTCCGTACGAATAAACAGTTTGATAATGCGGTGAATGATATCGAGGTTCTTGAACAAGAAGGTGTTCCTTATAATTTGTTAACTGCGGATAACTTGGCGACGGTAGAGCCAGCATTGGCGCATGTCGCTCACAAACTGACAGGTGGTTTACAATTGCCTAACGATGAAACGGGTGATTGTCAGCTTTTTACCAAAGAGTTGGTAAAAATGGCAGAAGCTGCTGGCGTGACGTTCCTGTTTAATAAACAAGTCAAGCAGTTGTTGGTAGAAGGGCGCCGTATCACCGGCGTACAGTGCGAAGATGGTGTCATGACGGCAGACAGTTATGTTGTTGCGATGGGGTCATATTCCACCGAGCTGTTGAAAGATCTTGTCAAAATCCCGGTATACCCATTGAAAGGTTATTCATTAACTATGCCTATCGTAGATGCAGAACGGGTTCCGGTATCTACTGCGTTGGATGAAACATATAAAATTGCTATGACCCGGTTTGATAACCGCATTCGTGTTGGTGGGATGGCGGAGGTTGTGGGTTTCAATTTAAATATTCTTAAAGCTCGTTGTGAAACACTGAAAATGGTGGTACAGGATCTCTTTCCAGGAGGAGGGGATATTACTCAAGCTAATTTTTGGACGGGCTTACGTCCAATGACACCGGATGGTACCCCAATTGTTGGGCCTACCGAATATAACAATCTCTATTTAAATACAGGGCATGGTACGCTGGGATGGACAATGGCGTGTGGTTCCAGTCAGCTACTGGCCGATCTTATTTCAGGTAAAAAAACGGCCATTGCCTCTGATGATTTGTCAGTATTTCGTTATATTAATGGTTTCAATACACAACTGGGGCCATTGAGTTACCAATTACACACTGAACTGAGAAACTAATATGCCACGTCCGATTTCGGCAACTATCCATCTTGATGCATTGGAAAATAACCTAGCTGTTATTCGTAATAAGGTCGGTAATAGCAAAATTTGGGCTGTAGTTAAAGCCAATGCTTATGGTCATGGTTTACGTTGTATATGGCCGCATCTTGATCAGGCGGATGGATTTGCCTTACTTGATTTTAGTGAGGCAATTTTATTGCGAGAACAGGGTTGGCAGGGGCCAATATTACTGCTGGAAGGTTTTTTCCAACCGGAAGATTTGCGAATAATTGATGAATATCAATTGACGACAGTAATACATAACCATTGGCAGCTTAAAGCAATAGAAATGGCTAATTTGAGTAGGCCAATCAATATTTATCTCAAACTCAATAGTGGTATGAATCGGTTGGGATTTCCTGCTGATCAATATCGAGAGGTTTTATCCTTAGCAAGGAAGAGTAGAAAAATAGGGCAAATAACGTTGATGTCGCATTTTGCTAATGCAGATAAAAAGATAGGTGTCACTGAACAACTTAACGTTATCAATTCAGTTAGTCAGGGTTTGGATATTTTTCAATGTTTGGCCAATTCAGGCGCTTCTCTGTGGTATCCGCAAACTCATAGAGATTGGGTACGTATTGGTATTGCCCTTTATGGTGCTTCACCCAGTGGAAAGTGGGAAGATATTGCAGATGTTGGGTTGAAAGCGGTAATGAGTTTACAAAGTGAGATTATTGCAATTCAGAATCTCAAACAAGGGGAAATGATTGGTTATGGCAGCAAATATACAGCATCCGGCCCTATCCGAGTCGGCACTGTTGCTTGTGGTTATGCTGATGGTTATCCTCACAGCGCAATGACTGGAACGCCGGTTATTGTAAATGGCGTCAGAACTCAAATGTTAGGTGCAATATCAATGGATATGATGACAGTGGATTTAACGCCTTGCCCACAGGCACAAATTGGCAGCCCTGTCGAATTATGGGGACAAAATTTGCCGGTGGATGATGTGGCTGGCGTTTCTGGAACTATTGGGTATGAGTTGTTATGTGCATTAGCAAATCGGGTTCCGGTATCTGTGTGTCGTTAGATATTAGACAGGTAGTTTTCCCTGCAAGATGAAATGATAAATAACGGTTTATTGCTGATGTTATT
Organism: Photorhabdus heterorhabditis; assembly: GCF_018448905.1. Taxonomy (GTDB): domain Bacteria; phylum Pseudomonadota; class Gammaproteobacteria; order Enterobacterales; family Enterobacteriaceae; genus Photorhabdus; species Photorhabdus heterorhabditis. Next base: position 34,929 of record NZ_RCWA01000017.1, read on the forward strand.
GAAGGAAATGAGTTATTGTTTTCACTAAATTAATATATCGTTGTTTCATATATACCCAATAGATTTTAATTTGCAGCGCGGCGGCAAGTGAACGCATCCCTAGGAGCATAGATAACGATGTGGCTGGGGTAAGTGAAAGTAGCCAATAAAGCAGCAATTTGAAGGATGAAGGGTATAATCTGTTATTTTTGCTGGTAAGATTAATCAGAGCTTAAGCATATGATGCGCTTTGAGCAAAAGTAGAACTTTATTACTTGGAAATAAGGGAAATGACTTTTACACTTGAAACCGGATAATTGCATAATTGTTTATAGGAAATCGTAAGTAATGACTAATAAAGCTAAAATTTTAACCTTAGTTGTAACTTTTTGTCTTTCTTCATCTGTAGCCTATGCAGGGCAATGGTCAATTGGTGCATCTGTTCTGGCTGAGGCATCACCTTATAAGGGGGTAAAGAATAAAGATAAAATACTACCTGTTCCAATGGTTAATTATGAAAGTGAAAATTTCTATTTTCATACTTTGGCCGCTGGGTATTATTTGTGGAATCAACCGAAAGATCAGCTATCTTTAGACGTGTATTATTATCCTCAAAATTTCCGCCCAAAAGATAATAAAGATGAACAGATGAAAAAATTGGATCGTCGTCATGATACCATTATGGGTGGTTTCAGTTATCGTCATATTGAAGACTGGGGGACGTTACGTAGCTCTTTTGCTGCTGATACTTTGGGTAAAAGCAAAGGTATGACGGTTGACCTTGCTTATCTGTATAATTTTGAAAATGATGATTGGTCATTACAACCGGGACTTGGTGTGGTCTGGAGTAGCAAAAAACAAAACCGCTACGAATATGGAGTTAAAGGTAGTGAGTCACATCGTAGTGGACTGGAAAAATATACGCCAGGCGATAGTTGGACGCCTTATCTGGAATTATCTGCCAATTATAAATTTAATCAGGAATGGTCTGCGTTTATGATGGGACGTGTTGAACGGTTACCTGATGAAATTAAAGATAGCCCGATGGTTAATAAGTCATATGTAGGTATCGTCTGGACTGGCGTTACATATAGCTTCTAATTAGCGCTAATTCTGGATGAAATCTGAATCCATAGAATTGGATTCAGATTTTCTGGTGTGGAGTAGCATAAGATATTTACGGGTTGTCTTTTCGGCTACGGATTATAACCGAAATGTGGGCTGGACTATCATCTTTGGTGATTAACGGTTTATTTATACGGGCTGTTTCTACACAAACCATATTTTTATAATCTTCATTACCTATATCTTTCATATTACCCGACAGTTCAGCACCTGGGTTCCAGCATACAATATCACTGTGATGGTAATGGTGAATTTCAATCGTTCGTCTCAGTGATTTATCCCTTATCAGGCTAAAATCTTCTGGCTCTGTGTAAATGCGGTCAATACGATCATTGAAAATAAGATATTCTTCTGCTGTGTATTGCTCTTTGCCAGTAATAGTATCAATGTAATGTTTACCCAGACCACTGATTGAAATCTGGTTAATATCGCTTACATTCAGATAAGTATGCAGGGCACAGGTTGCTTGATAATTACCATAAGTTTCCAGTTCTACCTCACAGGTATCACTCAGTTTGAAACGAGCAATTAATGTAAAATCATAAGGCCACAATTTATGGGTATATTCATTGTCTCTCAGGGTGAAAGTTAATATGACGCCATTTTCATGTTCATTGTGTGCGCTAAATTCCCAGGGAAGAATTCTGGCAAAACCATGAATTGGTGTTCCAGCCGAGCCAAACCAAGGCCAACAAATAGGGACCCCACCGCGGATAGCTGTGCCTGCTTTAAATGAGGTTTTCTTGCTTAGCCATAATCCCGGTTCTTGATCTTTGGGGTGCCAGGAGATGAGGTGCGCTCCTTGCAGACTGATTGCACCACGCACTTTTGGATGAGAGATGACGATTAATGGAAGTTCATCCATGTTTCGTTGACTGATAGAGGGGGATATCTGTTTTGCAACCGGTAATGCAAAAATTTTATCGTTCATCCGTATAACCTTGTAAAACTAAAACAGGGGTATTGCATTATCCAAGAATAATGCATGTTGTACACAGATTAAAAAAACAAAAGAGCTGCCTTTCCCGGCAGCTCTTTTCAGGTAAGGTGATTACTCAGTTATTTAGAGATATGAGTGATCAGATCCAGAACTTTATTGGAGTAACCTGTTTCATTGTCATACCAAGAAACCAGTTTCACAAAGTTGTCATTCAGGGCGATACCTGCTTTTGCATCAAACACAGAAGTCAGTTTTTCACCATTGAAATCGTTAGATACTACGTCATCTTCGGTGTAGCCCAGAACACCTTTCAGTTCGCCTTCAGCCGCATCTTTGATGGCATCACAAATTTGCTGGTAAGTGGCTGGTTTTTCCAAACGTACAGTCAGATCAACAACAGATACGTTAGGGGTTGGAACACGGAAAGCCATACCAGTCAGTTTACCGTTCAATTCAGGGATCACTTTACCGACAGCTTTAGCCGCGCCAGTAGAAGATGGGATGATATTTTGAGCAGCACCACGACCACCGCGCCAATCTTTTGCAGAAGGGCCGTCAACAGTTTTCTGAGTTGCGGTGGTTGCGTGAACGGTGGTCATCAGACCTTCCACAATACCGAATGTATCATTGATAACTTTAGCCAGTGGCGCCAGGCAGTTAGTGGTACAGGAAGCATTAGAAACGATGTCCTGACCTGCATAAGATTTATGGTTAACACCCATAACGAACATTGGTGTGTCATCTTTGGACGGACCGGTCAGAACAACTTTTTTCGCACCAGCGGTAATGTGTTTACGTGCTGTTTCGTCGGTCAGGAAAATACCCGTTGCTTCGGCAACAACATCAACGCCTACTTCATTCCATTTCAGGTTAGCTGGGTCCCTTTCTGCTGTAACACGGATAGTTTTACCGTTAACAATCAGGTGGCCGTCTTTTACTTCAACAGTGCCATTGAAGCGACCATGAGTTGAATCGTATTTCAGCATGTAAGCCATATATTCGGCATCTAGCAAGTCGTTGATTGCGACGATTTCGATGTCTGAACGTTCTTGTGCAGCACGGAAAACAATACGGCCGATACGACCAAAACCGTTGATACCTACTTTGATAGTCATAGTATTCCACCAGCTATTTTTTAGTGAATTAAAAGTTGTTACTAAAGTTACCAAAACCTTGCCAGCCGTCAAGCGGAATCGTGTCAATAATCGAAAAACTTCGACTTCGAGTCCACCATTTAGACGTTTGCTCTTAGGATACTGGCAATCGATCCGCTCATCATTATCGGGGCACAGATAGATATTTAAAGTTAATCGGTTAGATATGCGAGTCACATCACAAATAATAGGATAAACATATCCAGTTAACCACTTAAAATAAATTCCACTGATGTGATGTTAATTTTTTGTTATTATTAATTAATTTTGTAAGAACATTAGTCTTATTTTTATTAAGGTGGTCGTGATGGCTAAGAATTCTGATGTTTCCCTTTATACAGAGCTTACTGATATTCAGCGTCATGTTACCCAGTATGCCGGGACGGAGTCTCCATTCTCAGGGAAATTACTCCATAATAAAAAAAGTGGCGTGTATCATTGTCTGTGTTGTGGACGGCCGTTGTTTATGTCTGATACTAAATTTGATTCTGGCTGTGGCTGGCCGAGTTTTTATCAGCCTGTCAGTAATGATGCAGTACTGTATATTGATGATAATAGTCATAATATGCATCGTATTGAGGTTCGCTGTAGTCATTGCGATGCTCATTTGGGACATGTGTTCTCTGATGGTCCGCAACCGACAGGCGAACGTTTTTGTATCAACTCGGCTGCGTTAAGTTTTACTGATGAAAATACAGGCGAAAAAACAGCAGGTTAGTTATTTTTATCATTGTCGGTACAACCATTAATTTAAGAAATTAAATCGTTTCAGCTAATTCTGGAAAGTAATGAGGAAATATCAATGGAACTGGATGATCTTTTATCTGTAATGACACCAGAAATATATCAAAACTTGGTTCAGGCAGTGGAACTGGGCAAATGGCAGGATGGTGTACCTCTGACGGTGGAGCAGAAGGAATATAGCCTGCAAATGGTTATGTTATGGCAAGCAAAGCATAACCATGATCCGGAGCATATGACAATCGGTACCGATGGTCGGTTGGTAATGAAGAGTAAGCAAGAGCTGAAAGCAGCCTTTCAGTCTGAAATGGTGGCAACATTGAAACCATAATCTTCAGAAGGTTAGGTTAGCGGAAAGGCTGAGTTTGTTGAACTCAGCCTGGCCCTTGTTGGTATCAGACAAGAGTATCTTCTAGTTGATCAATTCTTATTAGCATAGCGCCTTGTTCTTTTATCTCTTTGAACGCCACTTTACTGTCGTCTGGATTGAGGTTAACCCCTCGGCAGCCATCGGTAATGACCCAGGTTTCATAACCTAATGCCAATGCGTCCAGTGCGGTAAACTTCACACAATAGTCGGTGGCGATACCAATAATGAACAGACGTTCAATTTGCTGTGTTTGCAACCAGTCATCAAGCTGGGTTTTACTCTGATGACCATTGTCAAAAAAAGCGCTGTAGCTATCGATTTGTGGATTTTCGCCTTTATAGAAAATCTCGATAATGGCCTGTTTGTTTAGTTGTGGATGAAAATCAGCGCCATGTTGTCCTTGAACACAATGTTCCGGCCACCATATTTGTGGAATACCATTCAGTACACCAATATCACCGATCTTCTGACCGGAATTCACTGCGAAACTCATATGTTCAGCAGGATGCCAATCTTGGCTGGCAATAATACTGATATTGTGCTTTAGGCAAATATCAATAGCCTGATTTGCAACATCAATGACTTGTTCACTCTCTTTTACGGCCAAGGCTCCGCCAGTACAGAAATCGTTCTGTATATCGATAAGTAATAGTACTGTTTTCATCTTTTTCCTGGATTATTTGTCAGCATAACTCAATTCACCACGTAAATTTTGTTGCATTAGATATCTAATCTCTTCGTGGTTGTACGATTGACTGAGTAAATAGTGTAATTTGGTTAAAGTTGCTTCAAAAGTCATATCATAACCGCTTATCACGCCAGCCTCAGCCAGAGCATGGCCTGTTGCGTATCCTTCCATGTTTACCCTACCAGAAATGCATTGAGTCAGATTGACAACGACAATTCCTCTTTCTGTAGCCTGTTTTAGCTCTTTTAGTAATTCAGGGTGCTGTGGCGCGTTTCCAACGCCATATGAGCGTAGGATTAATGCCTTAACTGGCTGCATTAAAATATTATTCACAACCTGACTGGAAAGACCGGGGTAAATGGTTACTACGCCAATTGGCTGGGGGGTAATCCGATGGGTGATAAATTCACCTTGGCTGGCAGGCGCCGGGCATGTATTGAAAGCTTTGATATTAATACCCGCTTCCATTAATGGAGAACAGTTTGGTGAAGCAAAGGCATCGAAACCATCTGCATGGGCTTTAACTGTCCGGTTTCCACGGAACAGTTTATTATTGAAAAACAGGCTGACTTCATTAACTGGATAATTAGCGGCAAGATAAAGCGCATTTAGCAAGTTTGTTTGCCCGTCGGAACGCAGTGCTTCTAATGGAATTTGTGACCCTGTAACAATAATTGGCTTACCAAGATTCTCAAACATAAAAGAGAGCGCTGATGCGGTAAACGCCATCGTATCTGTGCCATGCAAAATCACGAAACCATCATAATCATCGTAATTCTGCTGGATATCGTCAGCAATACATTGCCAGTCTTCGGGGGTCATATCAGAAGAATCAATCAGTGGCTGATGCTCACGGATAGTAAATATCGGCATTTCAGCGCGGTGGAATTCAGGCATTTTGATTAATTGGTGCTGTAAGTGCCCGGAAACGGGAATGTATCCCTGAGATGAATGTTGCATCCCAATTGTTCCGCCGGTATAGACGACATAAATAGATTTCTTCTGCATGACTGTGTACCTCGTAAAAAGATCAACTGGATTATAGGGATATTACCAAATAAAAAAAGCCTGACAGGGTATCTATCAGGCTAATGATTTAATGCATTCAAATATTGCCAGAGCTATGTCATGAATTATCATGACATATTCTTGCTAATGGCATGGTTACGGCATTTTAGCGAATATCCTCGCAATTTAAACAAAATGCATAGCGATTTTGTGGATCATTCAAATGGCGATAGAACTCTACCTGTTGTTTCGCTTGCTGGGCCACTTGAACCAGTGGAGCAGGCAGCCATGCCTGAATAGCTTCCGGCATTATGGCTTGAGCGGTTGTCGTTAATTGGCTTATCAGCAATTCGCTAAATGACATTTCGGGTTGCATCCAGTCAAGTTCTGGCTTATCCAATTTTGCCAATTCAGCGGCTTTTGCAACGGCATCATCGAAATCACCTAATTGGTCGACCAATCCATTGGCTTTCGCGTCATTACCAATCCACACATGCCCCTGAGCAATCTTATCAACTTCTTCCGGTGTCTTATTGCGAGCATCCGCAACCAAGCCAATGAAGTTCTTGTAGCCATTCTCAATATTAAGCTGCATGAGTTCTGAGAACTCTTTACTCAGCCCTTTAGTGAAGGATATATCAGCTAATGGCGTTGTAGCGATCCCATCAGTGTGGATACCAATATGATCCAAACTGTTTTCATAAGTTGTGATAACACCGAAGATACCGATAGAACCGGTCAGCGTACTTTGGTTTGCGATAATGTAATTGGCCGGTGTGGAGATCCAGTAACCGCCGGATGCAGCCAGCCCACCCATAGAAACGACAACGGGTTTATTTGCTGCACGTAGGGCAGCCAGTTCGGTACGGATAACATCAGAAGCGCTGACGCTGCCACCAGGGCTGTTTACTCGCAGAACAACTGCTTTGATATTATCGTCCAGACGAGCCTGGCGGATCTGAGCAGCGGTTGTATCACCGCCAACCATCCCCGGAGCTTGCTGTCCATCAATGATCGCACCTTGTGCTACGATAACGGCGATATTGCCCTTGGATGATGATCTATTCTGTGGTGCATAATCATAAATACTGATGGCATTGAAATGCTGATTTTTCTCATCCCAACCAAAGGCTTTGGTCATTTCGCTTTCAATAATATTACGTGGAACAACATAATCGACCAGCTTGTGTTTAAGTGCATATTGGGCGTTATCACCCCCAGCCGCACGCAGATTAGCAATCATCTCATCAGCACCTGGAAATACTTGATGAACAGAAAGCTTACGGTTAGTGGCGATAGTATTGAGGTAGTTATGCCAAAGACCGTTGACCCAACGGCTGTCAGCTTCGCGGGCGGCTGGAGACATATCATCACGCATAACGGGTTCAACAGCTGATTTATACGTCCCGACACGGAAGATATGGGTGGTAACTTTCAGTGAATCCAGCAAGGATTTATAATAGAGATTATTGGTTGAATAGCCGTAAAGACCAACGGTCCCTTGTGGTGACAGATAAATTTTATCGGCATAGGTAGCGAGATAGTATTGTGACTGATTGTAACTGTCACTGATAGAGTAAACGGGTTTGCCGGAAGTTTTAAACTCATTAATTGCCTTACCGATATACTGCATAGATGATTGGTCAGCGCCCATGAAATCATCAAGTTTCAGTACCAGACCTGTGATTTTGTCGTCAGTTTTTGCCTGGCGAATATTATCAACAATATCAAACAGGGAGTTTTCCTGTAATTTATTGCTGGAGGCACCAAACAGTTCTCGTCCCAACTGATTCAACGGGTTACGATTGGAAACTTGATCTACAACAACGCCAGTGAGATTGACATACAAGGCTCCCTGATAACTATCTACCGTTTTGTTTGGTTGTTGATAAATCAGAAATCCGCCAACAACAGCCAGAATGAGTATGATAAAAATCAGGTTCGAAACGACTTCCCTAACAAAATTCAGTAGTTGCCAACTCCATTTAAATAATCTTGCGATCAACTTCCATAAAATACGCATATCATCTCCAAAGATGGGATCAAATGAGGCTATCCTAATGACCAGACATGTCAATGTCAGCTTCAAATAATGGCATATTGCCCGAAAAAAACGCTTTTGGGCTTTTATTCATTAACAAACAAACAGAAAATATTAGCTTATAATAAAACATCTTAATCTAGGAGAAAAATATGGACGCATTGCAACTCTTATTGAATCGACGTTCAGCATCACGTTTAACGACACCTGCGCCTCAAGGTGAAGCATTACAGAATATTCTGGCTGCAGGTATGAGGGCGCCTGATCATGGTGCATTACGCCCGTGGCGCTTTATTGTCATGCAGAATGAAGGTATTGAGCGATTCAGTCAATTACTCCATCAGGCTGCCGTTAACAGTAATTTGGGTGTTGAGGCAGAAGAAAAAGCGAAAAATGCGCCTTATCGTGCGCCATTAATCATCTCTGTTATTGCAAGAGTGACAGAGAATTCCAAAATACCGGAATGGGAACAAGTCGTTGCTGCTGGTTGTGCTGTACATGCGATGCAAATGGCTGCGGTAGCACAAGGGTTTGGTGGTATTTGGCGTTCCGGCGCATGGACTGATGATAATACAGTGCGTGCCGGTCTGAGTTGTAATGAACATGATAAAATAGTGGGTTTTCTCTACTTGGGAACACCTGCTTTGAAAGCACCAGGCAAGGTTGCCATGCCAGATATGACTAATTTTGTCAGCTACTTCTAACCGGAGTCTGCTATGTCAACAGAAGTTCGCCTTACCCAATACAGCCACGGCGCTGGGTGCGGCTGTAAAATTTCACCAAAGGTTCTGGAAACCATTCTGCACAGTGAACAGGAAAAGTTTCTTGACCCTCATTTGCTGGTTGGTAATGAAACACGAGATGACGCGGCGGTTTATGATATAGGGAATGGCACGGGTATCATCAGCACGACAGATTTTTTTATGCCGATTGTCGATGATCCGTTTGATTTCGGGCGTATTGCTGCAACAAACGCTATCAGCGATATTTATGCAATGGGCGGCAAGCCCATTATGGCGATAGCTATTTTGGGATGGCCGATTGAGAAACTGGCACCAGAGATTGCTCGTAAGGTGATTGAAGGTGGCCGGGCTGTCTGTAAAGAGGCGGGGATTGTACTGGCGGGAGGGCATTCTATTGATGCACCTGAGCCTATTTTCGGTTTGGCTGTAACCGGTATCGTTAACATTGCCCGGGTGAAACAAAACAGTGCAGCGAAAGCAGGTAGTCAGCTATTTCTGACAAAGCCGCTTGGCATTGGCGTATTAACCACGGCTGAGAAAAAAAGCTTGTTGTTGCCTGAGCATCAGGGGATAGCGACAGAAACAATGTGCCGATTGAATAAAATGGGGATTGATTTTGCCGAAGTTGCTGGTGTTACGGCAATGACTGATGTGACTGGGTTTGGCCTTTTAGGGCATTTGAGTGAAGTTTGTGAAGGTTCAGGTGTTCAGGCAACGCTCTATTTTTCAAAAATTCCCAAATTGCCGGAAGTAGAATCATATATTGAAAAAGGTTGTGTTCCGGGGGGAACCGGGCGTAACTTTGACAGTTATGGTCATCTTATTGGCGAAATGACAGAACTTCAGCGCAAACTGTTATGTGATCCGCAGACATCCGGTGGCTTGCTGTTGGCCGTTCTGCCAGAGGCTGTGGATGAAGTGAAAGCTATTGCACGATGTCATGGCATTGAACTGACAGCAATTGGTGAATTGTCTGAGCAACGGTTAGGCAGAGTGCTAATTGAGGTGAATGAATAATATCCATGCGGCTTTTTATTGCAGAAAAACCAAGCTTAGCCAGAGCGATTGCGGATGTTCTACCTAAACCGCATCGCCGTGGTGATGGCTTTATTGCTTGTGGAGATAACCAGCTTGTTACCTGGTGTATTGGACATTTGCTGGAACAGGCGGAACCTGATGCCTATGACAGTCGTTTTGCTCGCTGGTCATTGGTCGACCTTCCTATCGTTCCTGAAAAATGGCAGTTAAAACCTCGTCCCTCTGTTGCGAAACAACTTAATATCATTCAGGAATTGCTAAAAAAAGCAGATGAAGTGATACATGCGGGGGACCCGGATCGCGAAGGGCAACTGCTGGTAGATGAAGTGTTGGATTTTTTGAATTTGGATAGTGAAAAACGAAAAAATGTTCGCCGTTGTCTGGTAAATGATCTAAATCCACAAGCAGTTGCTAAAGCGGTTGACCGTTTGAGAGATAACCGGGATTTTATTCCGCTATGCGTTTCAGCTCTCGCCAGAGCCAGGGCTGATTGGTTGTATGGTATCAACATGACCCGGGCTTACACTTTGCTTGGACGCAATGCGGGGTATCAGGGTGTATTATCTGTTGGACGGGTTCAGACACCTATTTTGGGATTAGTCGTTCGTCGGGATGAAGAAATTGAGCATTTCGTACCAAAAGACTTCTTTGAAGTAAAAGCTCATATTGTTACGCCGAAAGATGAACGTTTTATCGCAATTTGGCAGCCGAGTGAATCTTGTATCGATTTTCAGGATGAAGAAGGTCGATTGATACACCGGCCTCTGGCTGAACATGTTATTGCCAGAATAACCGGTCAGCCAGCCTATGTAATATCGTATCAAGATAAACGGGAATCTGAAGTTGCTCCCTTGCCGTTTTCGTTATCCTCATTGCAGATTGAAGCCGCTAAACGTTTTGGCTTGAATGCGCAACAAGTGCTGGATATTTGTCAGCGGTTATATGAAACGCATAAATTGATTACTTATCCCCGTTCTGATTGCCGTTATTTACCTGAAGAGCATTTTGCCGGGCGTCATGCAGTGCTTAATGCGATATCTGTTCATACAACAAATCTATTACCCCAAGATTTATTGGAAGTAGATAGAAAGAATCGCTGTTGGGATGATAAGAAGGTTGATGCTCATCATGCAATTATTCCAACCGCCCGAAATAGCCATACCAATTTGACAGACAACGAAACTAATATTTATGGTTTGATTGCCAGACAATATTTGATGCAATTTTTCCCTGATGCGATATTTCGAAAATGTGTTATTGAATTGGAAATTGCTGGTGGAAAATTTATTGCGAAAGCTCGTTTTCTTGCTGAGGCAGGTTGGAGAACGTTGCTTGGTAATAAAGAGCGTGATGAAGAAAATGATGGAACGCCATTACCCGTGGTTGCGAAAGGTGATGAGTTATTGTGTGAAAGAGGAGAGGTGATAGACCGTCAGACTCAACCACCAAAGCCATTTTCTGATGCGACCCTCCTTTCTGCTATGACGGGAATCGCCCGTTTTGTACAGGATAAGGAATTAAAAAAAGTTCTGCGGGCCACAGATGGATTAGGGACTGAAGCAACGCGGGCTGGCATTATCGAATTGTTGTTTAAACGAGAATTTCTTTATAAAAAAGGACGTCATATTCATGCAACGCCAGCGGGCAGGGCGTTGATTCATGTATTGCCGGATATAGCAGCTTTACCGGATATGACAGCACACTGGGAATCACGGTTAACGCAAATCAGTGAAAAACAGTTCCGCTATCAGGATTTCATGGGGCCGCTTGAGGAGACATTGCAGCAGTTAATCTGGCAGGCTAAGCAGAACCGCAACTTGCAAGCTTTCCGTGATTTACCTCCCGTCCCGGTTAAAGGTAAAAACGGGAAAAAAGTAAAATCTGGGAAGAAAACTAAAGCAACTGCGCCTTAAGGCGCAATTGTTGCATTATTCTGCAAAAAGTCATTGATATTCAGGGTTAATTAGAATATCAAATTTCAAATTCTGCCCAAACAGGTGCATGATCTGAAGGTTTTTCCATTTCACGGATTTTGTAATCAATACCTGTAGCGATACAGCGCTTCGCTAATGGTTTACTTGCGAGCAGCAAATCAATACGCAACCCGCGATTATCATCAAACCCTTTTGAACGATAATCAAACCAGGAAAATTGGTCGTTACATTCTGGATTCAGGTTCCTGAATGTATCAACCAATCCCCAATTTTTCAGACGATCCATCCAATCTCGTTCCTCTGGCAGAAAAGAACATTTACCTGTTTTTAACCACCGTTTTTGATTGTTATCACCAATCCCGATATCCAGATCTGTTGGGCTGATATTCATATCACCCATGACAAGCACTTGTGATTGGGGAGATAAATTTTGCTCCAAATAGCTTTGCAGATCCTGATAAAACTTCTCTTTTGCGGGAAATTTCACTGGATGGTCACGGCTTTCCCCTTGTGGAAAATAGCCATTAATGACTGTTAATAGCCCGTGAGGGGTTTTTATGTCTGCCATGATAATACGGCGTTGGGAATCTTCATCATCTCCTGGAAACCCACGGCGTACAGCAACAGGAGCCTGACGCGTTAGCAGCGCAACGCCGTAATGGGCTTTCTGACCATAATAAAATACATGATAGCCAAGCTTGCTGACTTCTTCTAAAGGAAACAACTCATCATGAACTTTTGTTTCCTGTAAACCAATAACATCGGGTTGATGCTGCTCTACGATCGCAGCTAACTGATGGGGGCGGGCACGTAATCCATTAATATTAAAAGAGATAAATTTCATCTTTTACAGCCATCCAGTAAAAAGACACAAGAACAATAATAACAGATGGATTTTAAAAAGTAACTATTGACAATGGTCAGAGCGAAATAGTAACGGACCTTTCAATATTATAATTCATTGTGAAAAATATAATAATTTATAGTGAGAAACCACCTCCGATAGACCGTTTTTATCTCTAGTGTTACAAAAATTGATTACTGAAAAATGTAGAACCCTATCCTAATCTTTGATAGAAAATTGAGCTCGTTAGTAATGTTTATATTTTCTAATGGTTGATTGGTTGAGATTAATTTTTGAACCATGATAAACATGAATAATAGCGTTTATTGAGCCACCTATGTATTGAACATAAGCTTTTTTTATGTGGTATATGTTTGAGAAGTATTTGTTTTTTTGTACAAAATTTATGCCTTCGCGTATCAAACTTGATTTAACTGTCATTTGGTGAAGGCTATTTCAAAGAAATTATTTTAGCCACAGGTTATATAGGAACGGTGAATTATGTTTTTTTCTCGTAAATTAGAAGCATTCATGGCAGTGGTGGAAAATGGTTCTTTAAGTAAAGCGGCAAGAGTGATGAACCGAACAACTCCTCCAGTAGCTAAATCAATCAAAGACTTCGAGGCAACATTAGGGAAGCGCCTTTTCAAAAGGGAGAAATTTGGGATGAGTCTGACTAAAGATGGTTTAGAATTATATAACGATCTTAAAGATCTTTATTTACAAGAAAAAGAAATAACTAAAAAACATATCAGTGGTAGTATATGTAACATAGTTAATATTTATTACGATTGGGGGAAAAACAAGCATCTAATTTATTTATATAAGGCAGCTGATAGAAATAGCTCCCAGGTAAATATATTCCGGTTTAGTTATGATAACATTGAAGAAATAGTGGATTATGACGGCAACACGCTGATTCTAAGCTCAGAAAAGATACTAAGCGACCGTTTCAGTCTTATTCGTAAAATAAAGGGGCCTGAATTGGGGATTTGCTGCCGAAAAGAATTATTGGATATTGCTGGTGGAGATGTAATGCAATTGCTAAAAAATAATACTTGGTTATGCGACCCTGTACTTTATAAAAGCAGTTTCATTAAAAACTTGGAAGAAGAAGTTATTCAAAGTGGTAGTAAAGTGAATATGCGCCAAATGGATAATATGGGATGCTGTCTGAATTTTATTTATTCAAGAGACTATATTTTTATTACAGACTCTCATCCTGACGAATTGGAAGGAGGAGATGCTTTGAGTTTTGTTCCTATTGTAAAACCTGGCGTAGCAAACCAATGTTATATTTATAAATCTAAGTCGCATTCAAGTGTACTCAATCGTTTTATCGATTCAGTTAATGATATGAGCTAGAGTTTATTTTACGCGGAGTAGCTTATTGTAAGCTCCGCGTTGTTATTCTATAAGATAGTTATAGAAAGTTTTCACTGTAGTTAAATAAGAAATCTATATTTATTTTGGTTTTGTTTGAATATCTAAGATAATGTTTTATGGTGGAGGGGAAAGGTGACTTGTTCCTTGCCGTTGGGCCAATTACTGCCTTGTTGTTTTATTAGGCTCAACCAAACCTTGTTCGATATGTAAAAGAACTTTGAATAAATACCATTCATTTCTTATGGTTAATGACATATTATTTCCGGGCCGGTATTTTCCCGGTATCAAATTATTCAAGGCCATTGTTTATGGCCTTTTCTTGTTTAACTGTCAGTCACAGTTCATCTTGGCATCACACATACTATATCAACTAGCATGGATTTTGGTTTATTGTTTTAGCCACGGCGCAGTGGCGCGCTAAAAAATGATGTTAGCCTCCAGATAGTTTTCGGCAAAATCAGTGAATTTCTCTTGGATAAATGATTTTCGGGTTGGTACAGATCAGGGCAGTCTCCTAGACTGCTATCGCGACCAAATCCAGTTTACCTTTGTAACGATTGAAAAATGGATAGGCGTTTTTCATCTGAGTGGGTTTATATGGCACGATATCTGGACCACCAAGACCTATCTTATTTTTCAACACGAAATAAAACAGGCAAGATATATACCTAATGGATTTCAAGATGCGGCACGACGGCAAGGGAGCGAATCCCCGGGAGCATAGATAACTATGTCATAGAGAACTATGTGACCGGGGTGAGTGAGAGCAGCTAACAAAGAGGCAACTTGAAAGACGACGGGTATATACTGATGAGCGTTATTCCATTCGTATGGTCAGAAATTAACATATTGCACCGCATAGGGTTTTTTGAATACTTGACGGGTAAATTTAACATTGCCAAGTTCGGCAGCAAAATCCGGTTTTGTCACTTCATGTCAATATTAATGTCGGTTTCTGGCAAGTTAATACCGGTAAGACGACCATCAAACTCTTTTGCTAGCGCAGAAAGCAAATTCTGGTAGCGTTTGCGCAACTCTATGAATTCCACTGAATAGCAATCCATAGCCTTGTGCTTTGCCTTCCTTTTTCTCAAGAAAGCGATCTTGGATTTGGACAACCCGCTTCTTTTTGATCTTGCTAAGTGGCATCAGATCTTTTTCGATCGCGGAGAAATCATATTTCCTTGATGCACTTTCCAATTGCTTCCAGTTATAAATAATTTGCATACCATCAATATCCTGTCGTTCTTGCAGAGGGCGTAACTGATGGAGGTTATCAGATAAAGTATAAAGAAAGTTTTGCGGTTTTTCTGCTAATGTGGAAGCTGGATTATTCCATTCATTAATCGATGATATCAGGTTGATAATTACAACTTCTCTTTGAGCGTTGGTTGATTCACATAATAAATGCAACATCGTTAATCTGGAAGTAAGCATGTTCGTATTCCCTTAAATAATTCATTTTATGTTTTACCACCCCATGTTTTTCGGGAATGATGATGTAATCGGTTTACCACAAAATTTATTTTCTTAGCAGAGACTTCATTAAAATCGGTTCCATTTGGAAAGTATTGTCTAATTAACCCATTGATATTCTTATTGATCTCTCTTTCCCAAGACAAGTAAGGGTGGGAAAATTCCCCGATTGCGGCAGGTTTTAAAAGGTTATTGCCTGAGATGGGGGAAGATATTTCTTAGAGTATACCAACAACGAGTGAATATTATCATTGATAGAATCGATAAAGAAAATCCCAGTAATACAAATACATAATCTATTGGCTTTTCCAAAACTTTTCTCCTGCGATAGTCAAAACGTCGGAATTCCCCATCGGTTTGAAAATCTTGTAGCTGATAAAAGTGATGACTAACATATTTATCCCATTATTAATGTATTCATTGTGGATAACTTGTCTTCTAATACATGAATTAATGAACAAAATAAGTTGAAATAGCTTAGGTTATATTGCATATTGAACAGACGTAAGAACATGTGACACCACTCAAAGATAGGGTGGTTTTTTGTCAAGTAGAGTAAATTTCAAATACTGACATATTAAGGGCGTTTCTTTTCTTAAGAAAGAGCCGTATCCGAGGGGATATCATGTCATACTCAATGCAGCGAATAGAGGAAATGGCTGAAGAGATCATTTCTGGACTTTTCGCAGATGGTAGAACTCCAATGGAACAATTTGGTATTAATTGGAAGCAGGCTGAACGCTTAGAGCGTAATGCTCCCCAGATAGTTATGGGGTATGAGCCAGATGAAGATTGTTTGCAACATGTGCGTTGAGGTGTATGAAACGCAAACCAGTCGTTAAAACCCTAAAAATATGAATTCAATTATGGCCTCGCTTGGTTGCGGGGCTTTTTCATTGTCGGCTGTTGGAGCAACAGGATAAAATTGTCAGTCAGCAGGAGCGGATAAAACGCTCGTCTGATTTGGATGATAAACATATAGAGTAACTTGCTAATATTAAATCTGAAATTGACGTTTTTCAGTAACTGAACAAGATTATTTTGATCTACGAAGAATGATTGCTGAGAACGAGCAGCAAACTCAATATTTGCGGGGTGACATCAAAACTCAGCGCTAGTGAACATTAATACCAATTTTACAATGTGTTGTGTAAGTTTTCATGGTGTGGAGTCTCTTACTATCTGATTTATAAAGATAACTCTGTATTGGTGGTTATTTATTTTTAGCTAATATATAATTTTTCTTCATCAGAAACTGGGTATTTAATCCAATTTCATACCGGAGTGATTATGATCCCAATACAAACAGAAAGAGCAGCCCTTCTAATTTAATCAATTTGTTAAATTTTACATTAGAAGGGAAAAATATGAGTTACTCAAAGGTTGATATAGATCTCTGGAATAGGAAAGCGCATTTCTTGCATTTCCGTAATGTCGTGCAATGTGGATTTAGTCTGACAACAAAAATTGATATTACCCATTTGTTATCTTCGTTGGTAGAAAAACAATATAAATTCTACCCGACCATGATTTATTTAATATCAAAAGTTGTGAACTCTTACTCTGAGTTCAGAGTGGCTGTAAAAGATGAAGAATTAGTTGTATGGGATAGTGTAAATCCTGCGTATACAATCTTTCACAATGAAACAGAAACATTCTCAGCGATTTGGACTGAGTTCAATTGTGATCTGCCAGAGTTTATGAAAAACTATTCTGCTGATTATGAAACCTATAAAGATGATCTTTGTTTTTTTTCTAAACCAGAACTACCTGAAAACCACTTTCATATATCGTCAGTGCCGTGGGTAAGTTTTGATGGGTTTAACTTGAACGTTGCGAATTTTACAGATTATTTTCCACCCATATTTACGATGGGAAAATTTTACAAGAATGGAAATCAAACGCAGTTGCCTTTGGCAATTCAAGTGCATCATGCTACTTGTGATGGTTTCCATGTTGGGCGTGCTATTAATAAATTACAAGAGCTATGTGACGATTTTATTTAGTTAAAGTCAACCTGAATTTTCATAATGATGAATCATAATTAATGATTAAAGCGGCTCATGAATTTATGGAATGAGCCGCAGGCGATAGTTGAATTAATTCGGTTGTTTCTTATTTAATTTATCTCCATTTGTGAATGTTTAATAGGGTTGAAAATAAAAATTCATATTTTATTAATATTTTCTTCAATTATTAAAATATAAGTCATCATTATTTCTCAGTTAAAAAAAGGAGCAGTATATAAGATAGTAGATAACCAGATGCTTGCCGTGATGAACATGATAATAAGTTTGGTGAAACGCCAATAAGATGGCTTGGGAATTGTATTTGTGGGGATGAATGATTCGGTATTCTTAGACTGACTATCTTCTGGTTCTTTATCTTGAAATGGCAAAATAAAACGATAGCCCTGTCGGTATACTGTGTGTATTGCTTCGCCTAGCTCACAATAGCGTAGTGTCCGGCGTAACTTACAGATCAATTGCAATAGATTGGTTTCTGCTACTCCGTTTTGGCGTTCAGGCCAAACCAGCGGGATTAGCTGTTCCCGGTTTAAGGTGTTCCCTTGTGATGCATGTTCCCACAGTGCGAGTAGCAGGCGTTTCTCTTTCTCCGTAATGATAAACATATTCTTACCATGGATTATTTTGTTGGAGTCACAGTCCAAATAAACATCTCTAGTTATTTTCAGCATAACGCATTCTCTGCCTCTGTTTAATGTGTTTAGTGTTTACCTATCCGCTATAGCCAGGAGACTCAAATAGGCTTATGCCTGTTAAAATTTATATAATTTCTGCATTAATAATGCAAGAAAATAAATAATTTAAAATTTTTATTTTGTTTTGTAATGCATGTTATTTTTCTGATTTTTATTGAGAAATAAAATTAATGATAATTATTTATTTATCAATTTTATTTATATTTTTGATGGCGGTTATTTTTATTTATGAAATAAAGGGGCGTTTTATAATATAGATAAAAATTTTTTAGGTATTATTGGATTTTTATAAATCATTTTTATGCGAATTAGAGAATAGATGACTATGAGTGATGCCCCAGCTAACTGGGAAGTATTGGGTGATTGTTGGGTAATTGTATTGAATCATTGAGCAAAAGCAGCGATAAAAATAATTAGTTTTTATTTTTAACTTTTATTTAGGTATGGGTGAGTGACTATTGATCAGCGAATGGCTCTAGTGTGATGTTTATCACGTACTAATCACGTACTAATCACGTACTAATTTAGTGGGTTCAGGTGTTAGTTAGGTCGCCTCATTTCTTCTATGAGGATTTGGATATAAAAGCCGGGCTAATACACCAGAGGAATTAGGCGTGATACCTAAGGGCGGTAGCGTACCTGAAATGATGAGTGTTTTAGCTCAATATAAATTTTTTTAGGAAGGAAATAACGATGTCTACAACTGCCGATCAAATTGCTGTTCAATACCCAATCCCAACCTATCGTTTTGTCGTTACCATTGGTGATGAACAAATGTGTTTTCAAAGTGTATCAGGATTAGATATCAGCTATGACACAATTGAATATCGTGATGGAGTAGGTAACTGGCTACAAATGCCTGGACAGCGTCAAAGACCGACTATTACCTTGAAGCGAGGTATCTTTAAAGGGCAATCTAAGTTGTACGATTGGATTAATTCTATTTCTCTTAATCAGATAGAGAAGAAAGATATTTCTATTAGTCTGACCGATGAAACAGGTTCAAATCTGCTGATTACCTGGAATATCGCTAATGCTTTCCCAGAAAAGCTAACTGCTCCCAGTTTTGATGCAACCAGTAATGAAGTTGCGGTGCAAGAGATAAGCTTGAAAGCAGATCGGGTTACTGTTGAATTCCATTAATACACTGTTTGGTGTCAGGAATAATCTGGCACGTTAATACAGTGCTTTTTAAAGGCTAATATTATGACAATTGATACATCTTATCCGGGTGTCTATATTGAAGAAGATGCTTCATTGGCACTTTCTGTCCGTACAAGTGCAACGGCAGTGCCTGTTTTTGCTGTTGCAAATAACAATTTATTAATGTCAGCGACCCATATTCGCATTAGTAGCTGGTTGGACTATCTGACACGAAAAGGAGGGCAATTTAATCCCACTGACATGCTTGATATTTCACTACGTGCTTATTTTATTCATGGCGGTGGATATGGTTATCTGGTTAAAACCAAAGATTTAGCCAGCCAGGTTCCAGAACTTGATGATGTAACCTTGTTGGTTGCTGCCGGAGAAGATATCAAAGAGGCTGTAAGTACACTTTGTAAACCGGGTAAAGGATTATTCGCCATTTTTGATGGCCCAAAGAGTGATAGTGAAATAAAAGAACCCGAAAAAATACTTCAATCTTACCCTGCGACCCCTTACGGGGCAGTTTACTATCCCTGGCTAACAGCTGAATGGGGAGATAAAAAAGCTCCCGTTGATATTCCACCCAGTGCCGTGATGGCCGGTATTTATGCCAATGTCGATAACAGCCGGGGGGTTTGGCAAGCACCGGCTAACGTCCCTATTCAAGGCGGATTACAACCTAAATACCCGGTGACTGATGATTTACAAGGGGAATATAACAAAGGTAAAGAAAAGTCAGATAAGGCGTTGAATATGATCCGTACCTTTCCTAAGGGCAGCACGCTTGTCTGGGGAGCCAGAACACTTGAAGGTAGTGATAACTGGCGTTATATCTCGGTTCGTCGCCTGTTTAACAGTGCAGAAAGGGATATCAAAAACGCCATGAGTTTCGCGGTATTTGAACCCAACAGCCAACCCACCTGGGAGGTTGTGCGCCGGGCTATTGATAATTATCTCTATTCCCTTTGGCAACAAGGCGGATTAGTGGGAAATAAAGCTGATCAGGCTTATTTCGTTCAAGTTGGTAAAGGCACCACGATGACTGATGATGATATTAAACAGGGCAAAATGATCGTCAAAGTGGGTATGGCGGCGGTTCGTCCGGCTGAATTTATTATTTTGCAGTTTAGCCAGTCAATTGGGCAAGCTCGGTAAAAATCATCTAAATTGAATGAGGACGTTATAATGCCTTCTGTCGCATATACTACACCCGGTGTCTATATTGAAGAGGATGCTTCACTCTCGTTATCAATTAGCACCAGCCCAACAGCGATTCCGGTTTTTATTGGTAAGTTTTTTAGAAAAGATGGAACCCCGATAAAACCGGGTAGTTGTATTAAAATCACCAGTTGGTTGGATTTTACCTCACAGTTTTCGTTTTCGCCTGTAGTGTCAGTAAAGGCTGAGGCTACCAAGGTTGAACTTAAGCCTAAGCCTGAACCTGAACTTGAACCTAAGCCTAAAACTACGGAACCAAAAGACATTCAGAGACTTGCTGTTACTGAAGGTAGTGATTCGCTAGAGAAAGAAAAAGAGAAAAAGGAAGGAGAGGAAAAGGAGGTTAAATACACCTATACCTATGTTGCCACTATCACAGAAATTTCTTTAAGTGCCTTTGCTGTGCAGCATTATTTTAATAATGGCGGTGGTATCTGTTATTTGTTGCCATTGGTAGCAACTGATGCAGGTACTGCGACAACAGAATTAGCAACGCTGCCAGACCTGATTGAAAAACAGCAGGAGATCACTTTACTGCTCTGTGCTGAAACGGATGAAACGTTAAAACCTCATACAAAACAGGCTGTTTACGATGCGATAAATTCCTTGTTGCAAAAAAAAGTGGGTTATTTTCTGATTGCTGACAGTAAAGATGGAACAAATAAGCCAACGACCCAACCGGATAAAACCGCTGTCTATTACCCTGATTTAGAGACCTCTTTTACTTATAACCCGCCAACGGATGCTGATATTGTGTTAAGGGGTTATCAGGGGAATAAAGAGGTGAATACGCTAGCTGATCTGAATACGGATTCACCAAAAGAGTATAAAGAAGAGTATGAAAAAGCTAAAAAATTAGCTTATGACAAATGGCAGGCAGCTAACGTACCCACAACACCAATTACCTTGCCACCCAGCGCCGCCGTTGCGGGTGCTTATGCGGCAACCGATGCTAGTCGTGGTGTTTGGAAAGCGCCCGCCAACGTAGCATTGAATAATGCTAAACCAAACAAGGTGATCACCGATGATAAGCAAGGTGCTATGAATAAAGCGGGCATTAATGCTATCCGTCACTTTACTGGTAAAGGCACCCTGATTTGGGGCGCACGTACCCTGAAAGAAAGTGATGACTGGTGCTATATTCCGGTACGTCGCTTATTTAATAGTGCAGAACGGGATATCAAACAGGCAATGCAAGTTGCTGTCTTTGAACCCAATAGCCAACCCACCTGGGAGCGAGTACGGTCAGCCATTGACAATTATCTCCACCAACTTTGGCAGCAAGGGGCGCTGGTCGGTAGTCACCTTCAGGAAGCCTATTTTGTGCAAATTGGTCAAGGTATCACCATGTCCGAGACAGATATTAGGGACGGAAAAATGATCGTCAAGGTTGGGATGGCGGCGGTCCGTCCGGCTGAATTTATTATCCTGCAATTTTCGCAAAACGTAGCACAGTAACTGCATTAAGACGCGGTTTAGCGCTGCGTCTGTTTACTGCTAAGGAGATGATCATGGAGATGATAAAACAGCCAGGCGTAACCGTAACGGAAAACCTAATATCGCAGAAACAGGATAATGAATTCATCGGGGTACCTGTTTTTATCGGTGATATCCAACGTCTTGTAAACGAAAGCAGTCGCGATAAAGCCGTTAAACTCACTAGTCTGACCGATTTTACTCTGACATTTGCTCAGTCAGGATTAACGTACTATTCCGTGCGCCATTTCTTTGAAAATGGGGGACAGCAAGCCTATGTATTGCCACTGGGTCTTAATGCGCAATTAAAAGATTTTCAATCATTGATCACTGCGTTACAACAGGATTGGATTAAACAGGTCATTTCCGCAGAGAGTGCTATCACACTGATTGTCATTCCTGATATTGCCCGCTTTAATCGGATGGGTGATCCCAGCGCAAAAATAGATCTTTGGTTGCAGTTTTGGCAGTCAGTGCTCGATCTTTGTAAGAGCCGGCGTGGCATTATAGGATTGTTGGATGCCCCTGATGACCTAGCACTGGCGGCTAAATGTTTAGAGCAATTTTCCTCAAGTGATCGGCAATGGGGCGCGGTATATTGGCCAGCACTGAACAGTGCTTACCAAGACGCAGGACAAAATACTGTCGTACTTTCGCCTACGGCTGCGGTTGCTGCTGTCATTCAGAGTAACGATAAACGGAAAGGCATATGGACTGCTCCCGCTAATGTGGCTTTAGCCAAAGTGGTGAGTCCGATACGCTCTTTTATTGAAGCTAATGCCTTCTTTAATCGGGATGATGACACCCCGTTGAATCTGATTCGCAGTTTTCCCGGCAAAGGGATAAAAATCTGGGGATGTCGCACTCTGGACAACACACCCGACTCTCCCTGGCGCTATATTCAAATTCGCCGTCTGGTTTCCTATATTGAAGCTCATATGACCCGACTCGGCCATGCTTTCGTTTTCGAGCCAAATAACCCGATTACTTGGATGAAACTTAAAGGCCAAACTTATAACTGGCTACATCAGCTGTGGTTAAAAGGTGGACTGCGGGGGACTGAGGAAGAACGGGCATTTGACATCTTACTCGGTGTTGATGAGTCAATGAGTGAAGCGGATATGCGGGCCGGGAAAATGATCATGAAAATCAGGCTAGCGCTGTTAATTCCGTCAGAATTTATTGAGCTGAGTCTGACGTTTGATACGCGTACCGGTACAACCAGGTTAAGTTAAACAGGGGCAAAATATGCAAAACTTCTACACCCCGTCAGTATCACACCGTTTTATCGCCAGTTTTTTGTTTAACAATATTCCCAGTCCACTTGATATTGCCTTTCAGCGGATCTCGGGTCTGAGCCGTGAACTGCAAACCACCCAACACAGCCAGGGTGGAGAAAATGCTAGAAATGTTTGGCTGGCCGATAAGATCCAACATGGCAGTTTGGTGTTGGAACGCGGTGTGATGACGGTGACGCCGCTCACTCTGGTATTTGATCATGTCCTGCGTGGGGAAAAAGCGATTTATGCTGATGTGGTCATTATGTTGCTGAATGAAAATTATTTACCCGTGGCAAGCTGGACAGTGAGTAACGCCTTACCGGTTCGTTGGTCTACCGGTGACTTTGATGCCAAAAGCAATGCTGTTTTGGTGAACTCTTTGGAATTACGTTATCAGGATATGCTCTGGTTAGGAGTGACAGTATGACGGTAGAAATTAAAGAACTGATTATTCGGGCCAAAGTCACTGATTCCATGAGTGATTCATCATCTCCACGAACATTAGTTCAGGAAGAGTTAGATAATGCCCGCTTGATTGAAAGGGTGAAGCGAGAGGTGCTAGAGGCATTACGTGAAGCAGGAGGTCATTATGAGCTTAATTGAACGTAGTCTGTCCAAACTCACGCTGACTGCTTTTAAAGATCGGGAAGGTAAAATCTTGGTGGGCAGTTTACAGGTCATGTATAACCCGGATGCAATCCAGTTCAATTATCAGGCCAGTTATAAAAAGGAAGAAAGCGTTACCGGTACCTACCAAAGCAACCAATATGTATCGTCTCAGCCTGCTGGCTTGTCATTAAATCTGTTGTTTGATGCCTCTATGCCCGGCAACAATACGCCGATCGAAACCCAGCTGGCGATCCTGAAAACCCTCTGTGCCGTTGATGCTGGCACTAAAGCCCCCCATTACCTTAAAATCAAATGGGGCAAAATGCGCTGGGAAAATAAAGGTTATTTTGCTTGTCGGGCCAACGGCCTCAATATTCATTACACCTTATTTGACCGGGATGCTACGCCGTTGCGGGCAACTGCCACCTTATCTGTGGTGGCAGATGAAAGTTTTGTTATTCAAGCTACCGAGCAACAATTAAAATCGCCACCGGTTACTGCGGTCAGTGTAACCGATATGCTCTCTCTACCTTTGATCGCACTGGGTGCCGGCGCTTCTCTGGCAGGCGGTATCGATTATCTCTCTCTGGCTTGGCAAAACGGTTTGGATAATCTGGATGATTTCACGCCAGGACAAACGCTGCAAGCACGGAGGAAGGCATGAATATACCCGAGATAGCCATTAAGATAGATGGCAAAACGCTCAGCCAATTTACGGTTATCAGTCTGACAATCAACCACCATATTAATGGTATTCCTTCGGCTAACATGACTTTGGGTATCGTTGGTGATGTGAGTCATATATTCGAGGCAAAGGCTCAGGCTGAATTGACAAATTGCCGCCCGAATCATGAGCTTATCGTGCAGGTCCAAAAAAAAGTGTTATTTAAAGGTGTCATCGTTCGGCAGGCACTGGGGCTTAAAGGTCAGGACAGCATGATTATGCTGACGGCAAAACATCCGCTGCAAAAATTAACGCACAGTTTCCACTCGCAGCTATTTAGTAAACAGAGTGATGAGGCGATTATCAGAAAGCTATTCAGTCAAGCGGGCCTATCTGTGACAATAAAACAGGCCCCTCAGCTGAAAACGGTTCATGAGCAAATGGTTCAGTTTCGCTGTAATGACTGGGCATTCTTAAAAAGTCGGCTTAATGCCACTCATACTTGGTTGTTACCCGGTCACGATGCTATTACGTTGGTCACACCGGAGTCACTTAATCATTCAACCGTGCATACTCTTCGTCAGCGTGGTAGTCATCAGGACGTTGTGTTATTTGAAGCTAATCTGCAATGGGATAATCAGCGTAGTCCTAAAATGGTCAGTGTGCAATCTTGGGATATTAGCCAACAAAAACTATCGAAGGCCATTCAAGTAAAAAATAGTGGACTGGGTCAAAACCAACTTGCTATAGACAATCTGAAATCATTGACTGACCAGGAATGGCAATGGATTTTCAGCTATCCGTTGGATAATGAACAAACTCAACATGTTGCTCAAGGCATCATGGACAACCGGAGAAGTCATAACATATCTGGCAGTTTTGAAGTTGAAGGTAATGATCGCTATCAACCGGGTCATATTCTGGCATTAAACGGCTTTGGTCAGGGGATGGATGGTCAGGCAATTATTACCGGTGTCAGTCAGACAATCACTCAGCGACAAGGTTGGCGTACCCGGTTAACTTTAGGCATGCAATCAGACGCAGAACAGGCTGTACCGCAAGTTAAAGAGTTACATGTCGGTATCGTGGAGAAATACCAACAAGACAGCCAGTCACTGGAGCGTATCCCGGTTAAAATCCCCGCTTTTAACTTGACCAATGGTGTGCTTTTTGCCCGGCTGGGTAAACCTTATGCCAGTCATGAAAGTGGATTTTGCTTCTATCCAGAGCCGGGGGATGAGGTGATTATCGGTTTCTTTGAATGCGATCCCCGTTTCCCGGTGATATTAGGCTCCATGCACAACCCTAAAAATAAATCGCCGTTAAAACCCAGTGAAAAAAATTTGGTGAAAACGTTAGTGATTAAACAGGGGGATAACCAGCAGGCATTGCTATTCGATAATGAAGATAAAACGCTCGCTTTTAATAGTGGCAAAAATACGTTATCTCTGCAACAGGATAAAGATATCACGATGAGTTCTGCTAAAAATATAATAGCGCATGCACAGGAAATTCATATTCAGGCTGAAAAATCCCTGTCAGCCGCTGGAAAGTCTGGGGTAGAGATTAAAGGGGCGAAAATTAATTTAACCCAATAATAGGAAAGTAAAATGACAAACAAAATATTGGCTGATATTTATGGTCGGGGCTGGGCATTTCCGCCACAGTTTTTTATCGATGAAAATATTCCTGAAACACAATCCGGCGTAAAAATGGCGGAAGGAGCCGAGCATGTTCGCCAGAGTATGAAAATCCTTTTTTTAACGGAACCTGGCGAGCGGATTATGCGTGAAGATTATGGTTGTGGCCTGAATGATTATATGTTTGAAAATATCAGTGATGAACTGATAGCACGAATTCAAACGCGCATTGAAGAGCGAGTATTACGTTATGAACCCCGTGCAGAAGTGACAGAAATTCAGGGGAGCCAGAGAACCGATTTGCCTAATACCTTACATGTTCAGGTGACTTATGCCCTGAGAGGTAGCGAAATTAGCCAGCAAATTGAAGGTATTCTTGAGATTGGCGAAGGGCCGATACGGGTGATCTTATGAGTAAACAACTGGTTGTTGATGGCGACATCCTGCTATTCGAACCGTTGTTTGGTAACCGGCAGGTCATCATTTTGGGGCCGGCAACCATCAGAGGCAGCGGGCACGCGCAAATCCGGGGGAAAAAGATCGTTATTGTGGGGGACGAAAAAAAAGTACAGTTTCAAGCGCAATATATTACCCCCAGCCACCCGATACCCGGTATGGGCATGGTCACCATTGCTCAGTTAGATGCCAGCCAGCAGGTAAACTTTTGTCGCAGCCCTGTCACGGTGATTATTGTTGGGCAACAATTTACTGCCCGTTTTACGCCGTCACAACCAGCAACTAGTCAGGCTGGCCCAGATGTGACAGCACCCAGTATGGGAAAAGGCCGTTTTATTGCCAGTCAATATGCCGTTAGTGCCGGGTAGATAACAGTTTAATCTTATTTTCAAATAATCATGATCTCCTGAAAACATATTAAGGTTATATTCAAATAACAGGTGGCGTAAATATGGAACAGACCGGATTAAATAATAAACTTACCGCTATCGTACCGGATACCAATTTTAAACTTGATGAAAGAAGTATGTTGGATATTTTAAATTGGCTTAAAACATATGCGGAAAAAATTCCCTTTGATCAGGAGAAAAAGAAATTCTGGGATAGTTTCTACTTTATTCAGGAAAATCATCCTCAGCAATTAGTGGATATTTACCAAAATGTGCATAAAGCAAATGGCCTTTTACCCGCCCATCAGGCATTTTTACTGGCTTTTTTAAAACTATTAGAAACAACTAAAATATTATTCAATACCTTCCCGGCACGGCATCGTAATCTTTATTACCGGGAGTTATTGGGTTTGAAACCCAGAAATGCGCGGGCGGATCAGGTTGCAATAGGTATTACCCTGAATGCTGATTGTGCCGAATATCTTATTCCAAAAGGAACACTTTTTGATGCCGGGCATGATAGGGCGGGAAATCCGTTACAGTATGTGACCGAATCCGATTTATTAGCGAATCAGGGGGCATTAACCGATTTGCGTTGGTATCGAAAAGAGGGTGATGGCTGGCAATCGGCAATACTATTGAATCTTGCAGAGAGCATTAAATTACCAGAAAACGATATCCGGCTTTTTAGCCCAACATCTAATGATGTTTCAGTGCTTTCAGGCTATCTGATTACTTCGCCTCTATTTACCATGTCAGCAGGAAAACGCAGTATTAAAGTGACACTGGCGAACAAGTGGGAAGGTAATCGTGATCACATCATTGCTCAGATCAGTTCGGGAGATCATTGGCTTTCACTGCCGAAACCTTCTGTAACAACAGAAGTAAAAGAAAATACTGACGTCCATTGCCTTACATTTTACTTGTCAGCTAACCATGATCCCATCACTCCGCCTGATGGTTTGGATAATATGACGTTTGATGTACCGGTGTTAAAGCTAGGTACCACTCAAGGCTCTACTCTACCTAAAATTACCGAGATCGAAGTCAATGTTAATGGTAACCGCAGTGTGTACTATGCCTCTGATGGCGGTATTGAACAAACGGATACAACCAGTTTTCCCTTTGGTCAATTGCCGTCGTTAGGCTCCGGTTTTAATTTGGTTGCCCCGGAATGGTATGGCTCTGAAAACGCAACATTGACGATTACGCCTCAATGGGTTGGCTTGCCGCAACAAAATTTTTCACAATGGTATGCAGCATATGATACTAAACCCGATAATAAGGCATTTGAGATTCAGGGTTATTTAGTTACTCCTAATAAGGAAAAAAAGACGATTAATGGACTCCAGTCATTATTCGATGGAGCTAATGAACCCCAAGGGCAAAGTCTAACGTTTACCTTACCGGCAATGGATTACCCTCTTGCAGACAGTCCAGAACCTAATGATTGGCCTGCATCGGTGCGTATAGAACTGGCCAAGCAAGATTTTATGCACCCCCAATACTGGAAAAATCCCAAAGATAAGAATTTACCCTATACGCCACAAATCAGTGCGTTACAGGTTCAATTCAGCGCTAAAGCCAAACCTGAACAATTTGCCGTTTATCCTCTGGCACCTTTTGGCCGTGGCGAGGCAGCAGCGGAAACGTCAGCATTCACCCATGAAGCATTTTATTTGGGATTTACCGGTGTACTGCCAGGGCAAACGCTATCCTTATATTGGCAGTTAGAAGGTCTTAAAGCGCTTAATTTATCCTGGTTTTATCTCAACAAACACAACATCTGGAGTCCATTGGATAAACGAGTTCACGATCAAACGCGTAATCTGTTTGATCGGGGTATCTGGCGTGCCTTATTACCAGAGGACGCGGCAAATCAAGTCGCTCTGATGCCGACGGGCCGGTACTGGCTGAAAGCAGAGATAACCAATCAGATTAAACCTCAAGATTA
Organism: Photorhabdus heterorhabditis; assembly: GCF_018448905.1. Taxonomy (GTDB): domain Bacteria; phylum Pseudomonadota; class Gammaproteobacteria; order Enterobacterales; family Enterobacteriaceae; genus Photorhabdus; species Photorhabdus heterorhabditis. The sequence continues at coordinate 63,953 of NZ_RCWA01000017.1, forward strand.
TCCACGTATTAAGGGCCTGCTGTATAACGCCACAATCGCCACCTTAATTAATTCAGAAACGGTTGAGCAGGATCATTTTATCAATGGATTGGCCGCCGACAGTATTAAACAACTGGTCACTGCATCCGTTGCAATCAATGGTATTACCCAACCTTGGGCGTCCTGGAATGGTCACCCGCCAGAAACTGAGCAAGCCTTTTTGAAACGGATTCCTACCCGGCTGTCTCATCGTAACCGAGCGTTGAGTTGGGGGAATATGGTGACATTGCTAAAAGATCATTTTATTAGCTTATTTGATGTCAGACACCATTCTGGCAGTAAATTAACCACTATTCCGGCACCAGAAAAGCAACAATTGATCGTGATCCCGGACAACCGTTACAAAGATAACGATGATGCGCTACGCCCGAAATTGAACGCGGCTCAATTGAAAGAGATGATTGAGTGGTTAGGTCGATTAAGTAGCCCTTGGGTAGACATTGAAATTAGCAATCCTACTTATGTTGACGTCCTGATCCGTTATCACCTGGCATTTGTTTCCGGTATTAGTCCCGCTTATGGCTATGATCAACTACAACGAGAATTGAGTCGGCAATATATGCCATGGGGGGAAAATCCTGTTATCGGTGTCGCAATCGGGAGTCACATTGATTATTACCAGTTGTTAGCCACGATTCAGCGATCACCTTTGGTTGAGCGGGTCACTGGCTTAACTTTGCAAAAAGGCAGCCAGAGTGTAGGTGATAAAGGTAAAAGTATTGAAGCTGACGATAATGAAGTACTGATTTTAGTTTGGCCTGAAAAGAATTCATTAAATCAAGGAGTTAACAATGAATAATCAGGATGCATTGTTTTCCATCGTTAAAGACGATATTGCCTTTGATACCTTACTCACTCAAGCAAAAGCGATTATTAAGCAACAATCCGGGCAATGCTGGAGTGATATGGGGGAAAATGATCCCGGTATTACGCTATTAGAAGCCTGTTGCTATGGTGCATCCGATTTAGCCTATCGCCATTCATTACCACTTCGAGATCTCCTTACCCCTAAACCAGAAGAACGGACATCCGGTGATGGTATTTTTCCACAAGAATTTGGTCCGCAACAAATGCTGACTTGTGGCCCCATTACGGCGGAGGATTATCGCCGGGCCTTGTTGGATTTGCACAGTGGCGACACTTTACATAGTGGCGACACTTTACATAGTGGCAACACTTTACATAGTTGCGACACAGTTAATGGTTATTTTTTATTTAATGATGTGCTGCTGGTATGTGAGCCTAAAGGCCAACGCTATGAATACTGGTATAACAAAGAGAAACGTGAATATAGATTTAAAAATTCTGGAACAGATAGCCAATTAACCCTAAGAGGAAACTACTGGCTTTATTTACTCCCCAGCCGGGAAACTGAAACCAATAAAACTCAGGCTGAGGAAATCCTGAAAGACTTCTTGCGGAACAACCGTAACCTGGGAGAGTTTGTCAGTAAAATTATTTGGCTGGAACCCGTCGATCTACCATTACAGATTGATATTCAGCTAAATGATGATGTCAAAGATATCGCTGACATATTGGCTAAAATTTATATGACAGCGGAAGAAATAGTGATTGAAAAGCCATTACGCTATACCACTGAGGCAATGAAGGAACAGGATTACAGTAATGAAGAAATTTTTGATGGGCCTTATTTACATCACGGTTGGATACCTCAATTACCGCCGATTAAAAATTACGACGGCTCGATGGTATTAAAGCTAAGTCCTCTGGTTAACCGATTATTGACGATTAAAGGTGTTCAAAGTGTCACCCGGCTGGAATTAGGCGAATATGATACTCACCTTATTTCTCCGATATCGGGCGATAATTGGTCCTGGAAAATTGTTAAAGAACATTATTATCCCAGACTATGGGGCCAAGATCCCTTAGCATTGATTACCTCACCAAACGGCCCGCTGACTATTATTGCTAAAGGTGGTGTGAAAGTTTCGGTTTCTAAAGAAGATATAGAGAAAAAGCTCATTACAGAACCGCTGATTGATACACGGGCAGAATTATTAAACTGGGGAAAACATCGTAAAGTCCGGGATTACTATCCGGTGAGCAATAAATTACCTGCCTGTTATGGATTGCAGACTGACGCTAATACTCAACAACAAAAACAATTGCATCAATTTATGCTGCCTTTTGAACAAATGTTGGCTAATGGCTGCGCTGAACTCGCTTTATTGCCAAAACTATTGGCTTTTAAACAGCGAGGAAATGCAGTATACGGTGTGCAATGGCCTTTTAAAACGAATACGATAAGTCAAAAAGTGCATCAGGAAATAATGCCTGACTTAATTAAGAAGTTAAATGATGATGCGCAAATCGACAGTAATGACGGAAGTTATTCTAAGGAATTGGAAATTCTGGATTACCTATTAGGCTATTTTGGTGCTCATCGTGCAGCCAGACCTCTGATACTTAGCCGACAGGATTTTCTATCTACCCAGCGCGGTTACTTAGCTCAACAACCAGAATTGGCCTATCACCGTAATAATATTCGTATTGATAAGGTGTCGGCACTGCAAAAACGGATTGCAGCTCGGCTGGGTTTGGGGAAAAAATGTTTCAATGAACCACCAGATCTGGCAGACCTTCCTTTTTACTTGATTGAGCATCGTCGGCTTTTACCCGTAAAATCTAATGCGAAATTCGACAAGGAGCAAGAGCCTGATGCTCTGGATATTAAGGATAACCCTAGTTCTAAAAGCCATCATTTAATTATTACCCAGAAAAAAGAAGTGGTAGGGCAGTTACTGCGCGGGCAAATGATTGACCTGATTATTAAAGGCGATAATGGATTCACATTGCGGGGGCAAATAATTACTAAAATTACGGAAAAATCATTTTATCTTGATACCCATAACAGTGTGGTTTTGGAACACAGACTGAAAGAAGTCCAGCAGGCATTTGATAATAATAATTTATTCTGGTGTGATAGTCCGGTGTGGTTAGAAGATATGGATTATCAACTGGTTTATGACGATAAATTACATGAAAGTAGTGGAAAAGATGAACGATGGATTGTCTCTAATGCCTACAGCCCTTTCCCTGCAATGATCAATAAAGGTGATGAAATCACCCTGAAATATGTCATTACATCTCATGTATCACCAAGAAATACGTCGATGGGTTCAGATTCTCCATCAGATTATGAGCTAAAAGCCAAGATAATGGACTTTGATCGTATTGAGGGTTGGATAAAACTCGAAAAAATGGCAGATCAGAAACATAATTTTCCACCAGAGGAAGAAGCGTGGCGTTATCGTTGGTATTTCTCCAGTGAAAAATATGCTTATACCGATCGTTTTTCATTTGTCGTCAGTGTAGTGATTAATCGCCAGTTAATTGGGAATAATAGTCATGTTGATCCTCACAAACTGGAATCTTGGATAAAAACTGAGATTTTAGCTGAATTCCCGGCGCATATTTCTATGATTATTCATTGGTTGTCACCAGAACGTTTTAAAAATTTTGCCAGCACTTATAAGCGTTGGCAAAATAATGGTGCTCCTTTAGGGGATGAAGCCTATCATATATTAGAAATGTTAACCTTGGGTCGTTTGCCTTCGGCATTAACCGGTACGGGAAATTTGCGCATTGCGACTGAAAAACAGAAAAATGAAGTCATCAAAGAACCTAATGATGAATTGCGTGCTAAGATGATTGAGAGTGACCAACTGTTATATGTACCAGGAGTTCAGATAAATACGGAGATTAATGAAGATAGTGATAAAAATACATTATCTGAACATTCTCAATCTCAGTCTGAAAATGATAAAAACAAAGATTAATTTACATATGAGAAGGGGTAATGTGTCATCATAATAGGAACCATTTATTTTACTATTAAATTAATTATCTTTTATACCCTATGGATTTCAAGATGCATCGCGGCGGCAAGGGAGCGAATCCCCGGGAGCATAGATAACACTGTGACCGGGGTGAGTGAGTGCAGCCAACAAAGAAGCAACTTGAAAGATGACGGGTATATTATTGAGTAGTAATATCCACATGGGTATTTAAAATAATTCGATACTATATGAGGTAATAAAAATGGAAAAAGAACATAATCTACCAAAAGCGGAAGATACTAAGAGTGAATCAAAAAATCTCTCAGTAAAATATTTAAAAGATCGTTTTAAAGCCGGCAGTATTCCATTACAGACTGATTATGAATATTTAATTGATATGGCTGATATTGGCCGCAAAGCAACCGGGCAAGCGCCTGGACAAGCCGATAATCCAAATTCAGCGCTGAAACTGGATGAGCATGGTAGATTAGTGGTTAAAATCAAGACTGGGAATGGTATCACTGTTGATTCAGATGGCATTAGTATTAATCCAAACCAAGTATTCCCTAAAGGAATGATTGTGATGTTTTCAGGTTCAGAGAATGAAATCCCACCAGGTTGGGCTTTTTGTAATGGTGATAACAAAACCCCAGATTTAAGAAACCGTTTTATTATGTGCGGTGAAACCCTTTCTGAAAAAGGCGAAAGTAGTAAAGCCAGTGGTAGTGGAGATAAGAAAAACTCCTTCAAAGATACAGAATCAATTACAGTTTCTGTCAACGTTAAAGTAGAAGATACTATACTGGATATCTCACAAATACCTAAGCATAAACATATTCAATGTCTTCCTTATCATAGTGATGGAGGATTTGGATATTCCCATGTTAATTGGGGGAAAACACCATACCGAATAGATAATACACCTAATTCGTCACTTTGGCACAAAGATAAAAATAGTAATTATGATGATCTGCATCCACATACATCAGAAGTTGGGGAGGGAAAAGGACATAATCACCCAGCAACAGGATCGTCTTCTCCACATAGCCATAAAGTTGACGTGGTTCCGCCTTACTATTTATTAGCCTTTATTATAAAACTTTAATTTTATTCCACACTGGCAGATTCATGTCATCTATACCCAGCAGCAGCTTGAAAGATGAAGGGTATATTCTTATTAATTAGAAAGGAAATATTTATATGATTTCTGAGAAAAATCAGCTGGATCAGATTACCATTAATATTGACGCTGATAATCAACAGGAGGCTAAAAAAGTATTGCATGGTTCTCTACTAAATAAAGTCAATATATATCAGCTATTTAACTTATATTTTAATGAATATACTATCAATCAAGATATTTGTTTGGAAAAATTATCATTGGATCTTGGTACAATAAGCTTGCATGATTTTAATTCATTGTTTCCGATTAGGCTTAATGCTGCGCTAAATAGAGTATTTAGCCAATGTTATAAGGATAATAATGAAGAAAAAATCTTTCAGGAAGATCCAATTATATTAAAAAATACCAATAAGCCTCCTTCACTTAAGGATAATCGTTTAATTAATATAGAGGAGTTTATTCATTATTTATCTCAAAAAGATTTTAAATTAAATTCAAAAAAAGTAATGCTAGATAATATCAATGTCAAACAGTTAATTAATCAATTAACGCGAATGGAAAGTCATTTAACATTATTATTAGCAAAAAGCTGTTTATCTGAATATCGTTTGCAACGACTTTTGTCTATCAATCAACCGGCTTTATTAACTGCCATTAATTGCAAATTATTAGAGGATATAAATATATCACAGCATCAGGAAGAATTAGTTTCCGCTGGTCAACTGATATTGAATGCGCTGGGATATATGCAGTGGCATAATATACAAGAAATAATCAAGCCAGATACGCAAGTGATATCACGTATTATCGTTGACCTCAATCAAGGGACGCTTAATGTTGTACCTATTCTTACGTTATTTCGTCAAGTTATCGTGACTAATCATTCGTTATTACATGAGTGGCTGGTACAACTTTGGCAAACAGATCTCATTCCGCAACTTTGCAAAAAACACCTCTCTATTCAGCAATATGAAACTTTAGTTAATCGTTTTAGTGATCAAGAGCAAACTTTCAGAGAACATGCTTTCCGTAAAACAACGGAAGTTAATCTTCTATTGGCTCAGTTATTACAGATATTAGCAATGGAGCCTCAGCAAGATTTACCACCATTAAATCAGCATCAACTTTCATTAATAGCTACAGCGATTCAAACAGGGGAGGTCAAAACAGAAAATATTCTCCAGCTATTGCAACATCCGGTGTTATATAACAAAGCAGGTACAGCGTGGTTAGCCCCATTATGGCAATTGACTCCTGTTTCACAACTCGGTAAAAAATATCTTTCTGCTGAACAATATCAACATCTTTCGCAACGCTTTATATCAAATAATGCGGATCAAAAATTAATCTCTCAAGATCATTCAATATTATTAGCATCAGATAACCTATGTGTTAAAGATAATCACTGTAGTCAATTGCAAACTATTAACAGACCACGCATTTGGCCGGATTTATTGACTGAACAAACTCCTTTATATCAAGTAAATAATGCTGGAATATTAATTCTATGGCCGATGTTGGCTACATTATTTAATCATTTTGGTTTGCTTGAAACACAACAATTTATTCATCATCAGGCTCAGTTTAGTGCAGTTGATTTACTGGACTACCTGATTTGGGGAGACGAAGAGAGGCAAATAGAACGAAAGACATTGAATAACGTATTGTGTGGCTTAATGGTCAATGAAGATAATGAATCAATTTTTCTTGAGCCAGAAAAACGGTTGATAACAGAGCAATGGCTGGATGCCGTTATCGCCCAACTTCCTGGCTGGAAAAACTTAAGCCGTAATGACGTCCGGCAACTGTTTTTACAACGGCCAGGTAAGTTGCTCATTGGTGAACAGGAAATCAAAATCATAATCCAACGTCAGACATTTGATCTGCTATTAAATGACTGGCCATGGCCGTTACATATCGCAAAACTTCCCTGGCTGAATCAGCCTTTATCCATAGACTGGCAAAATATTTAAAAGGTTTATATGAATTCTTTACTCAAAAATAACCATTATATGATGGCTGAGTTACGTTGGATTTATCCTCATTTGGAACGTATTGATCTATTATTGCAGCATTACTATTATCAAAAGAGAGATAAATACGACTCTTTGCCAGAGAGTTTTTTACTTGACGAAGATAAGGTAGATCAATATTTGGTACAACCGCAGGGCATTCCTCATTGGTTATCTGAGGAAAGTAATATTGTTAGCTACCCAGAAACTGAAAAGCACCTTGCCTCTAATGCTTTGTTACTATTGGTCGAACGTTTTGAACTCACTGAATTTGAATGTGATGTTTTACTGTTAGGTTTATTGCCACATTTTGACAGCCGCTATCATGCGCTGTTTGCTGCTCTGCATGGTAATAGCAAAAGACAATGGCCCAGTTTTGCTTTAGCGATTGAATTATTTAGTGAACGTCAAAGTGATCAACAATTACTGCAAAACTGCTTCTTACCACCCACGCCATTAATTAGTCATCATTTATTACTACTCAATAATGACGAGGAGTCTATCTGGTTACAAACGCAATTTTTAACTCACAGTGCAATTTGGCATTTTTTATTTGATCAGCGAGTTATTTTACCTCCTTTAATAACCTGTGCTTACTGGTGTACTCCTGCATTACACATTTGGTATCCGCCAACGCTTTATCGTCAACTTGAAAAAATATTATTGAATGAAGCAGACGAGGTGTATCCACTGGTAATACTCAGAGGAAAACAGGCCAGCGCCAGAGAATTAGCGGTGAGTAATATCATGGTGTCTCATGGCATTAATACGTTAATCCTTGATTTAGCTCGCCTGCCAAATGAAGAGAACTCAACCACAATATCTGACTTGTTAAAAAACGCAGTACGGGAAGCCCGGTTACACGATGCCTGTTTATTAATCCGCAATTTTTCTTTGCTTACCGCAGAAAAGAAAATATTAAATAGTGAATTATCTATTTTGCTGAACCAACCAAAATTACGCGTAGTTTGTTTAGTAGAATCAAGAGAATCATTAATGTGGATTAAACATCTGTCCATGGTGCAAATTAATATGCCTATGGCAACATTGACAGAAAAAGGAATCATGTTAAAAACAAGTTTACCGAGTAATTCTTCAGATGAGATTAATATCGCTAAATTATGTCAGCGTTTTTCATTTACAGCCGAAACATTACCCTTAATTCTTAAAGAGGCTTGCCAATACCAAATACTCCGGCAACCACAAGGTCAATTAGAAGAAATAGATTTGTACAAGGCATTAAGTTTCCGCGCTCAACAGAATTTCGGTAAATTAGCCCAGAGAGTTACCCCAAAACGCCACTTTAATGATTTAGTGATTTCGGATGAATTGGTCCAACAATTAAAAGAAATTATCGCGGCAATTAATTATCGTGACCAGATTCTGAGTTCTGGCTTTCAGGATAAAATAAGCTATGGTACCGGTATTAGTGCTTTATTCTATGGTGAATCAGGGACGGGAAAAACCATGGCGGCAGAGGTTATTGCTGGGTATCTTGGTGTTGATCTGATTAAAGTGGATCTTTCTACTGTTGTAAATAAATATATCGGTGAAACTGAGAAGAATATTGCCCGTATTTTTGACCTGGCGGAAGCTGATTCCGGGGTCCTGTTTTTTGACGAAGCCGATGCATTATTTGGCAAGCGCAGTGAAACTAAAGATGCTCATGATAGACACGCTAATATTGAAGTTTCTTATCTTTTACAACGATTGGAGGATTATCCGGGATTAGTCATTTTAGCCACTAATAACCGCAGCCATCTGGACAGTGCATTTAATCGCCGCTTTACCTTTATTACTCGTTTCACTTATCCTGATGAAATATTGCGTAAAAAAATGTGGCAGACCATTTGGCCTGAACAAGTTAGATTATCGGATGAGATTAATTTTGAACATTTGGCTAAACGGGCAGATCTAACCGGAGCCAATATTAGAAACATTGCTTTATTAGCATCGATATTAGCAGCCGAAAATCATAGCGTTAAAATTGAAAATAAATATATAGAACGGGCCGTGATACTTGAATTAAATAAAACGGGTAGATTGATTTTTTAAACATTTAATAGAATTGGAGTTAATATGATAAATATAATTGAACCTGATAATGCAATCGTTGAGGTTAATAATGCATTAAATACAATCTTATCTCAGTATTTAAATATTTATGGTCAGAAAATTGATATCCGTTTTGATCTACCTGAAATGGAATCAATTCCATCATGTCCTACAGTTAGTGTATTTCTTTATGATATACATGAAGACCTACAACTACGTTCTGCCGAACCCAGGAGTTATTGTCCTGCCTCCAGTACATTATTGCCGGGATGGGTAAATATTAATTACAACTACTTAATTACTTATTGGCATTCAAATAAGCCATCAGGAGATAGCGCCAATCCTGATAGCCAGCCTAATAATCAAGCTGCGAAAGTCATGACATGTGTTTTGAACGCATTGGTTAATAACCGGCAATTACCTACAATTCCTGGGGCATATACCAGAGTGATCCCGCCGCAAGAAAACCTAAATAGCCTGGGTAATTTTTGGCAAGCTCTCAGCAATCGCCCTCGACTTTCTTTGTTGTATTCAGTCACTGCCCCGGTAAAACTGTTAAATATGGATGCTATAAAACCCGTTAGCCAAATTTTCTCTTCTGTAAATCAAAAATCGGGTCTGGACAGTTCACAAATAAATCAGGTTCTGGCAGAGAAATTGTATTTAGATTTGGGTGGCACAGAAGATGCACGTTTTGCCCTTACTAAAGTGAATCTAAAAACTGAATTCACCGTAAAGAATAATGAAAATCGGGAAAATAAAAACGTTATTCTTAATGTTTCTGGTATTACCTATTCGAATTATTTATCAAAAATAAGATATATTCTTTCAACTTGGAAAAATAGTCATAGTGCCATTGTGAATGTAAGTGATACCGGTATTATTATTGAGGAATATTCTGAAGAATTAATTGAAATACAAGATAATAAATTTTTAATTTATTATCCATTAATTAAAAATGGAATGTAAATAATTTATTAATTAATGTATTGTTCCTTTTTGATATATTTTTTAATAAATGTAATAGGTGGTAATATGATGCGAGAATATAGTAGCGAAGATGATTGTGTAAAAGAAAAAACAAATTTAGTAAAATCTGAAAATGCAAAGGAAGATAACTATCTGGACATAGATTATCTCACTTGTTTAGTTAATCTAAATGGTATGCCAGAGCAAAAAGATCCTAGATTAAACTCCGAAAAGTTAATAGATGATATTATAAAACTACATAATGATCCCAAGGGAAACAAATTACTCTGGAATGATAATTGGCAAGATAAAATCATCGATAGGGATCTGGAAAACATGTTTAAAAAAATTGACGAAATGGTTTCTGCCTTTGGTGGGCTTGAAAGTTATAAAGATATAGTTGGAGAAAATCCTTATGATCCTACGGAGCCAGTTTGTGGTTATTCTGCACAAAATATATTTAAATTAATGACTGAAGGAGAACATGCTGTTGACCCGGTAAAAATGGCGCAAACAGGAAAAATAAACGGTAATGAATTTGCTGAAAAACTGGAACAGCTCAATGACTCAAATAATTATATTGCATTAATTAATGACCACCGACTTGGACATATGTTCTTAATTGATATTCCATCAATGAATCGGGAAAGGGTAGGATATATCTATCAGTCAGATTTGGGAGATGGTGCATTACCCGCCCTTAAAATAGCAGATTGGTTAAATTCCAGAGGAAAAGAATCGATTGATTTGAATAAATTAAAGAAATTTTTAAGTAATGAATTCATTATGCTACCTGAGAATGAACAAAGAGAGTTAATAGCTGAACTTCTTGATCTAAATAAAGATATATCCAATGTGAAGTTAGGTGAAGTTAAAAAAGATAAAGTGGTGGATATTTATTTAAGAGAATATGATATCAATGATTTCATTAGCAATATTGAAAAATTAAAAACCAAACTAGCTTAATTTATCTGTTATTTATGGAAGCTTGAAAATATTTAAATTTCCTATATTAACAATAATATATAATTTTTCATGATATTTAAAAGGTTAAATTTGGCAGTTTTTTATTTACTTGGCAATATTTTTCATTATCTGATTTGTCAGAAATTTCTTTGTTCCTTTTGTAGCATATTGAAAAGTGTGACAATGTTTTTTGACTAAAGTAGCTGTTCAGAACGCTCTTTATCTAAATTCTTATAATTGAGACGTCAGAACATCGTAATGATAATTTTAGGTGTAATAGGATCAACCAATAATAGAGGTTTATAAATGTTCCAGAATCGTATTCGTAATGAAAAAACAACTCAATCTGACAAAGGAAAAACTTTAGATAGAATGACAGATTCATTATGTCTGGAAATTCCTAATGTAGAAGCGGTAATGTTAGCTTATAGGAAACTTACTGGTAAATATAAAGCATTTAGTGATAAAACAAAATTAATCCTAGATTCTTCAGAAAAATTTGGGAAGTTAAAATATGCGAAGCAATGTAAATTCATTATGCCAGGTTTAAACGAAAATGGTGTTTATAATGGAAGTTTTATTTATTCAAAAAAATCTTTGCAAGATTTTTCTGCTCATGCAGGATATGAGCATAATGGTCATTATAAAGATGAATTTGTCAATTTTAAGGATAATAAGGGAAATTTAGCAAAAGGAAAGCTGTTTCCTGGTATTAGCCTGATTGAACGTCGTAAACTCTCAATAGTAAAAAATAAAGAAGGAAAATGGGAATACAAAGAAATTGACGAGGCCGAAGTTTATGAAGTCACTGACATTGAGAAATTTATTTCTGGGGTTAGGGGTATGTATCGACAGGGAAACACATTTTTGCATGCAGAAACAGAGGTTTTGATTAGAAAGCATATTATTAACAATGAAAATATATTACCTACGATGGCGGGTATTGCTGGTTTGCATGCGGAGGTACAGGCACTTAACAACTTATTTATTTTAGGAGATAAAGGAACAGAGAAACGCGAAAAATGGAAATATATACGAGATATGTTGGAATCATCTATTTTTACCCAGCGATTGACAACAGTAAATGCTGGGAAAGATTTTGCTGCTTGCCATAATTGTTCTGGGATATTGTCATCACCAGTCAATGTTATTACCGGGAAGGTAGAAAGTGCAGGGGGGGATTTTTCATCAACATTATCTCGATATAATATGTTACAAGAATCTCCAATATAAAAATATTGTGAATTTGGAAGTTGATTTTCCTAATATGCTTTTTTAACCAGAAATTAATAGGTGAGAATATGGAAAGAGAATATAGTGAAAAACCAAAAAATCTCTCGCAGTTAAGTCGTAAGACTGCAATAAGTGAACGTAGAGCAATGTTTGAGAGAAACGCATCATCTAACAACGAGCAACTTGTTCCTCAGTTTGCAAGATCCTATACATCCAATAGATCTGTTGTAAATATTAATCCAGGAAGATCGTCGATTGCTGTCGCTACTGAAAATTCAACATCACCGGTTAATATCCCCACGCCAGCAGCTGCAAGTTCTGATAAATTATTATCATTAAATAGTTGTGATACAACGTCTTCAACTTTAACTGTTGGCAAATATAAGTTAGAGCTGACAAGTCAAGGAAAAGTCGTTGTTTTTAGAGGGGATAATCGGACTCCTGAACAGATCGTAGCAGCAGGTGGATTCTATCCATGGTCAAAACAGGATGCGGGTAAAATTAAAAAAGAGTTAATAGATGAATTTATTACAATTGGGCCTTCAGCTCATATGATGGGGCATGTCAGAAGTCCAAATAAAAACTATGTTTCAACGGGTATGAATATGGATTCAGGTGGATTTGGAGAGCAATCTAACTATCTGTATAAGATGGAAATCCCTGGATTAAAACCGCAGGATATGAATGAAAGAACTTTTGGTGAAAAAATTAGACAAGATAGCAGGGGAATTAATTACCCTCACTTTTTAATGAACCATTTAACGCTTGCAGAATCAGAGTTTGTCGCCATGATACCAGCACGCTCTGAAGAGCTTACATTTATCACTCCTATTCCCCTTAGTTATATAACCTCGTACAGGAAAAGAGGCACAAATACATGGCTTCCAATGCCACTTAAGAAATAAAATCCTGCAAAAATTACAGAGTTATTAATACGCTGTTCAGCCTCCCGAGTTAAGGAGGCTGGATGATAAATTATTAATGATTTTGTGTTTATACCCAATAGATTTCAAATTGAAGCGCGGCGGCAAGAGAACGCAGCCAACAAAGCAGCAACTTGAAAGATGAAGGGTATATAGCAAGGCGCTGCCAGAAACTGCTATCCCGAGAGTCAATAGATTACGTTTCCCTTTTTAGCTAGCGCCTTATATGGTGTCGTCATGAGAAATAGACGATGCTCATAGCAGATATTCTTCATGACGATATTATCTAAAACAGAGTGTCAGTCCTCAACAAGGAAACTTGATCAGGTTCACAAAAGTTCAGAAAAACTAAAGAAAAAATAGCTGAGTCCCATAAGATATGGAATATCAATTAACTATAAATATCAATGGAGTTATAAAGTGAAATATGATCCACGATTAAGAACATGGGTTGAAGATGATTTTGATTATGAAAAGAATTTTAAAAAACAAATGGATTATATCAATTATAAAGATCTTGAAAAGCAACTGAATGAAAATATAGATTACCATGCCTTATTAGATCAGGATGAAGCTATAATTTTTTTGAAAACATTAGGAGGTGATTTTAAATCATATCTAGATGATATCTATTCAGTAGCTGATCCTTTGTCAAGTTTTGCTGGAAGCATAAAAGATGCTCCTGGAGTTTTTAAAGTAGCAAAACATTTTAAACCTATAAATATAGGAATAATTGCTCATATAATAAATGAATTAAAAGGAAAAGGTGTAATAGCTAAAGAATTTTTAGGTAAAAATGGTGTGAGATATATAAAATTATCTGGTTATCCAGCGGTTAGACAATATTTAAATGCAACAAGATACCTTATCAATAATAAAAAAATACTGGAAGTTGGAGTTGGTTCTGTGGCTATGGAAGGTAGTATTGCTTCAGGAGTTAGGTTCGGTATTGTGTTTTCCGCTGCATATAGAGCAGTTGAATTAATGCTTAAGGATGAATATAACCTAATAGATTTTTATGTTAACTTATCAATGGATATGGCAAAGTTGATTGTATCGACAACAATAGCTAGGCTTGCTGTTGGAGCAATAGTAACTTCGCCAATTTTTGCTATTGGGGCTAGTGCCACCCTTGTGGCTATTGGTATTTTTGCTCTTGGAGTTGGTATTGCTTATGTTTTATATTTGTTAGATAGCAAATATAAAATTAGTGAAACTATAATTAAAAAACTTAAAGAGTATAAGATAAAACCACCTACACCTTATCACCCAGACCAATTTTTTAGCATGTGGGGTAGATACTCTCGTGGATAATGTAAGTAGATTAAAAGTATTTGTAGTCGCAGTAGCATTTATGTGCGTTGCTGTGATTGCTGGCTTAGCATCAATAAATGATTATATTTCGTTTATAACTAGAAATGAAATTGTTACGTTTTCAACTAAAAGCGCTTGGTTTATTTGGGTTAGTCCATTATGTATGTATTTTTCTTTATTATTATTCAAGTACCTTATAACTAAAGAAAAAGTGGTATTCAATAATAAAATAGGGAGTATTTTTGGTATTTTAGCAGTAATAGGATTTGTTTTTAATTTGTTTTTTTCTTTTTATGTTGATTTTAAGTTAAAAAATGAAAAATATTCTTTATGTGCTAAATCATCATGGATGGAACCTAATAAATATGTAAAAGACATATCACTCTGTAAATAAGCATAGCATTTGCTATGCTTATTAGATGAGACTTATGGAGCTTATTTTATTAATAGGCTCTGTCTTCCCATATACTATAGGCTGATGTGCCGGCTGTTATATGATTCCATGAAATTGATTTATAATTTAGAAAAACTCTTTCATATGGCATGGCATCGAAATTATTTATAGAATGTGGATATACACAGGAAATATCAGTAAGAGTAGCTTCAATTATTTTAACTTCATAAAACAACTCTAATTGCCCAGTTTGACCTGTTCTGTAAAAAATAAAATTACCATTTAGCGATTCATTTGAATCTATTGCCATAGCTAACAATGGTGATGACTTATCTACTGGCTTAATGAACTGTATGGGTTGATGACTAACATTCTGCTGTCTTGTTATTGTATGGTTTAAACTCAGTACCTGTATTTGATCCTCGTGTCCATTTTGATACCTATTTCCTATTGAATCTAGGGTTGAACACCCAGCAGAGATTAGCCCTTGTTTTTTACCATTCAGAGACAAATAAATCATGTATGACATAAAATTACTATCCTAATTTTTTATAATTTAACCTAATATTCTAGGTAAGTTAAGTATGTAATCTAATACATAAGTAAAAGTTACAATAGTAATATAAATCAAGAAATAGAAATTTAAAATATTGTTTGTTACTTGCATTTAAGTTGAATGTAAAAATGGTGATTCAAATCACCATTTTTATTGATGATTTTGTGTTTATACCCAATAGATTTCAAATTGAAGCGCGGCGGCAAGAGAACGCAGCCAACAAAGCAGCAACTTGAAAGATGAAGGGTATAAGCAAGGCGCTGCCAGTAACTGCTATCCCGAGAGTCAATAGATTACGTTTCCCTTTTTAGCTAGCGCCTTATATGGTGTCGTCATGAGAAATAGACGATGCTCATAGCAGATATTCTTCATGACGATATTATCTAAAACAGAGTGTCAGTCCTCAACAAGGAAACTTGATCAGGTTCACAAAAGTTCAGAAAAACTAAAGAAAAAATAGCTGAGTCCGATAAGATATGGAATATCAATTAACTATAAATATCAATGGAGTTATAAAGTGAAATATGATCCACGATTAAGAACATGGGTTGAAGATGATTTTGATTATGAAAAGAATTTTAAAAAACAAATGGATTATATCAATTATAAAGATCTTGAAAAGCAACTAAACGAAAATGTAGATTACTACGCCTTATTAGATGAAAATGAAGCTATTATCTTTTTGAAAGAATTAGGGTGTGATATTAAATCATTTCTAAATGATACTGCGTTTCCAGTAACTGATGTTTTGTCAAATTTTGCAGGGAATATAAAAGATGCGCTTGGGGTTTTTAAAGTGGCAAAAAATTTCAAGCCTATAAATATTGGAATTTTTACGCATATAATAAATGAACTTAAAGGAAAGGGGATAAAAGCTATAGAATATTTGGGAAAGAATGGAGAAAGATATATAAAATTAACTGATCGTCCAGGTATTAGAAAATATTTGAATGCTACAAGATATCTTATTAATAATAAAAAAATAATGGAAGTTGGGATAGGTTCTGTGGCTATGGAAGGTAGTATTGTTAAAGGGGCTAGGTTTGGTGTTATATATTCTGCTGCATATAGATCTGTTGAATTGATGTTTAAGAATGAGTATGATTTAACTAATTTTTTTGTTAATTTATCGATGGATATGGCGAAGATAATTGTCGCAACTATAATAGCAAAAGCAACAGTTGCAGCAGCAACTTCGTTTGTTGTTACTGCTGCTCTTAGTACTACTGCTATAGCTATCGGCGTTTTCATAATTGGGGCGCTTGTTGTTTGGGGGTTAATGTGGTTAGATGATGAATTTAAAATTAGTGAAACTATAATTAAGAGATTAAAAGAACATAAGGTAAAAACTCCTATAAGTACTTATCATCCCGATCAAATTTTCAATGCTTGGGGAAGGTATTATCGTGGGTAATAAAAGCACTCCATCTAGAGTAAAGATATTTATTTCTGCATTAATATTTATGAGTGCTTCGGTTATTGGTGTGTTAGCGTCGACAATCGATTATAGAGGGTTTTTAACTAGAAGCGATATTATTACATCTTCAACCATAAGTGCTTGGTTTATTTGGTGTAGCCCATTGTGTATGTATATATCCATATTGTTATTTAAGTCTCTTTTAAATAATAATAAGGTGTTTTTAAGTAATAAAAAAAAGATAAATTTGAGTAGTAATAGAATTGGAGGTCTGGTTACCTTTATAGCGATATTTGGATTTATTTTTGCTTTGTTTTTTTCTTTTTATGTTGATTTTGAACTAAAAAATGAAAATTATTTTCTATGTGATAAATCATCATGGATGGCAACTAATAAGTATGTAAAAGACATATCACTCTGTAAATAAGCATAGCATTTGCTATGCTTATTAGATGAGACTTATGGAGCTTATTTTATTAATAGGCTCTGTCTTCCCATATACTATAGGCTGATGTGCCGGCTGTTATATGATTCCATGAAATTGATTTATAATTTAGAAAAACTCTTTCATATGGCATGGCATCGAAATTATTTATAGAATGTGGATATACACAGGAAATATCAGTAATAGTAGCTTCAATTATTTTAACTTCATAAAACAACTCTAATTGCCCAGTTTGACCTGTTCTGTAAAAAATAAAATTACCATTTAGCGATTCATTTGAATCTATTGCCATAGCTAACAATGGTGATGACTTATCTACTGGCTTAATGAACTGTATGGGTTGATGACTAACATTCTGCTGTCTTGTTATTGTATGGTTTAAACTCAGTACCTGTATTTGATCCTCGTGTCCATTTTGATACCTATTTCCTATTGAATCTAGGGTTGAACACCCAGCAGAGATCAGCCCTTGTTTTTTACCATTCAAAGACAAATAAATCATGTATGACATAAAATGACTATCCTAATTTTTTATAATTTAACCTAATATTCTAGGTAAGTTAAGTATATAATCTGATGCATAAGTAAAAGTTACAATAGTAATATACCTGTTATCTTTCAAGTTGCCTCTTTGTTGGCTGCACTCACTCACCCCGGTCACAGAGTTATCTATGCTCCCGGGGATTCGCTCCCTTGCCGTCGCGATCCATCTTGAAATCTATTGGGTATATAAATCAAGAAATAGAAATCTAAAATATTGTTTGTTACTTGCATTTAAGTTGAATGCAAAAATGGTGATTCAAATCACCATTTTTATTGATGATTTTGTGTTTATAACACCAGATCCAGGATGATGACACCACATAAGCCAATTACCCATGCAATCGTGGTCGGTACTGACCAGACAATCATCTGTTGTTTCACATCTTTAATTCCCATCATCCGGTTAACTACCCAAAACAGGCTGTCATTAAAATAACCAAAGAATAGTGAACTCATAGTTGCTGCTTGTGCGGCGACCAGCATATTGATCCCCGGAATCTGACTAATGATCGGGGCAGAAATAGACGCTGCGGTAATCATTGCCACGGTACCGGAACCTTGAATTAAGCGAACCAGTGTTGCAATGATAAATGGAATCATCACCGGTGTCAGAGGTAGGCTTGCTATATGTTGTGCCAGCATAGTACCTGTGCCACTTTCACGTAGTACCGCACCTAACGCACCGCCAGCTCCTGTCACTAATAAAATAATACCAGCAGTCTGTAAACCTTCTTCCAGTCGATTAATCACTTCATGTTTATTGATTTTTGGCATTAAGGTATAAACGGCCAACAATACGCTGATTGATAAAGCAATAACGGGTGCGCCAAGGAAATCAAATGCTTGAAAATAGAAGTTGTTTTCTTGTCCAGTAAAGGTTTTAGTACTTAATAGCAATCCATTAATAGCTTTAATGAAGATTAAAACGATAGGAACGATAATCGGCAGCAGGGAGAAAAATAGACCCGGTAGTGATTTATTCGCTTTTTCTTCCATATAGCGCTGATGGATTGCTTGCAGATCCTGAGCTTGTTCTGCTTCATCAGCTGGCTGAAATTCTGGATATTTTATTGCCAGCCATTTGGCATAGAACACAATGCCAATAACACAAGGAACTGCCAGCACCATTCCAGCTAGCATCATAGCGCCGATATCTACGCCAAAGATACCTGCGACACCCAACGGCCCTGGAGTGGGCGGGACGGCATGATGGGTAACAACTAATCCACCTGCCAGGGCTACCCCGAGAGTCAGTAGATTACGTTTCCCTTTTTTAGCCAGCGCCTTAGCTAATGGGTAGAGGATAACGAAAGCAGAATCGACAAAAATTGGAATACTGACAATATAACCGGTAATTGCTAAAGCCCACTCTTCGCGTTTTTTACCCAACCACCTAATAAAGCTGTAAGCTATCTGTTCAGCAGCGCCAGAAACTTCCAGCACTCTTCCCATCATGACACCTAAACCGATGACAATACCAATACTGCCGAGTGTAGAACCGAAGCCTTTAGCAAAAACCGCCGTAAACCCTTGCCTAGTGCGGGCGGGGATATAAGGCGAAAAGCCCAAAGGGTTTTAGGTCTGGCTACTCCAACGTATCCTGACTGAATTGATATCTGCCTGTAAAACAGGCTAAAATGAATGCACTTTATCAATGAGCGCTGAATATGTTAAGAGCGACCAAAGTCCGCATCTACCCCA
>NZ_RCWA01000018.1 GCF_018448905.1 Photorhabdus heterorhabditis
CGGTATCGCGACTTAAGTTCGCGATATCCTGCGTCTGGTGCGCTTTGTCCCGGATAATCAGGTTGCCGTCACTGACGGCGGCGTGCGTGGTGGTGCTGTCATGGCCCTGGTTATTGGAACCGCTCAGCCCATTGACCGCCAGATTATTCAGGACCTGACCGGCGGTCGGTTTACCAAGGCTGACGCCCGCACTCTGCTGCTCGACAGTAAAGTCCGCTTGATTTTGAATGTCCTTGAAGCCCAGCGTCCCGGTGTTCAGGGTGTTTTTGGCTTTGTCGGCTTGACTCGCTATCACCGCGCCGTCCAGTTGGGTATGGTCACCGACGTTAACCTGATAGCCGCCTTTGCCGGCAAACAGCCCGGTCTGCTCCTGCACGCTGTCATAGTTGCTGTGCAGTTTATTGCGGCTGGCATTGAGGCTCGCTGTGCCGTTGGTGAGGGGGCCTGAGGTGGCACTGACGCCCGCGCTGGCATTCTGTTGTTTGCTGTCATAACGCTGGCTGTTCTGCTCGCTGCTTAATGTCAAATGACGTTTCACGTCGGCGGTAATCTGCTCGCCGCTGACTTGTGCCCCTTTTAGCGTGGTGTCCCGGCCACTGTTCAGCCCGACGGTCTGTCCCGCCTGTAACGTGGTGTTAGTGTGACTGACGCCGTTGCCGTTTTCACGGCCGTTGCCCCGACTGACATTGGCCGAGACGTTCAGACCGGTGCCTCCCGGTCCCGCAGTCAGGCCCACGCCCAGAGAGCTGCCGTGGCTGCTGTTTTTGCCGGCAGTCTGTTCGGTGTTCTGGCTGGAGGAGAGCTGAATATCCCGGCTGGCATTGAGTTGCAGGTCTTTACCCGCCTGTAGCTGGCTGCCCTGAATACGAATATCGCCATTCTGGCCTGATGCGCCTTTGCCATCCCCTTTGGCGGTTATATTGAGGTTATCCCCGGCAGCGAGATGGCTGCCCTGTTGAGTGGTCTGGCGGTGCTGCTGTTCTGAACGGGAAGACTGGCGACCGTAGGACAGGCTAATCCCGGCCAGATTATTATTGCCTTTTTCGTCACTGCCCTGAGCCTCCGCCAGTCGGCCTGCCTGCACCGCTTGCACTCCACTGAGGGCAGCTTTAGTGTTTTGCAGGGCTTTCACTCGAGGGTCACTTTCATTGCGGGCGGCTCTGGCGGTTTGCACCGCGCTGTTGACGGCACCCCCGGCGGTACCACTTAGCGCCACGGTTAAGCCGCTCTGTTTCTGTTCGGTTTTTGTCGTGGTGTGATTGCGGTTTTCCGCACTGGTGATATCGACCTGTTGACCGGTCAGCGTCAGGTCTTTACCGGCAATCACCTCACTGCCGTGAACCCGGAGCTGTTCACCGGCATTGAGGGTGACGTTGCCCTGACTGCTGCCAACTGTGCTGCCTTTGCTAAGCTGGCGGTCACTGTCGGTGGTAACTTTCTGGCTGGCTTTACCAACGGTAAAACCAATGCCGCCGGTCCCCATCAGGCCGGATTTTTTCTCCTGCCGCAAATGGGTTTCATCGTGCGCTTCCGCAGCGGTGGTAACAGTGAGCTGATGACCGGCGTCCAGGCTGACATCTTGCGTGCCCGCAACATTACTGCCGCGGATATTGAGGTTTTTTCCGGCCTGGAGATTCACTTTATCGCCACTGAATGTGGTACTGAGTACCTGCCGGTCATGCACTTCATCGTGGGTTTCCACTGACGATTTCGACAGCCAGCCTTTGCTGGTTTGCTTGCTGTGCTCCACTAAGTCGGATGAGGCTGTACCGGTGGTCAGCGTCAGGGTATTTCCGGCCTGCGCCGTCAGGTGTTGACCGGCGTTGACATGGGCGGCAGTGGCGTTCACGTCATGCCCGGCTTGCAGGGTCACCTCACCGGTGCCGGTTATCTGGCTGCCAATATCCTGTTGTTGGGTCAGATGGCGAGTGTTATCTTTCCCCCAATTCCCCTGCTCTGTGCGGCGCGTACTTAAGGTGTCCAGCGTCAGGTCATGGCCTGCGGTTATCTCGGTGTGGCCGTCTTTACCGGCATTCTTGACGTCACTGGCGGTTAATTGCACATTGTTGATAGCGCTCAGCGATAAGGTACCGTTATCGTTCTGCACATAGATGCCCGCCGGACGGTCCAGCCAGCGGTTAGCTTCATCCCCGCGTACGGTCGAGGCGCTGGTGATATCGCGGCCTTTCAGCGTCACCCGGTCATCCCCCTGAATCTGGCCGCCGCGATTGGTGAGCGTTTGTTGGGCCGTTAAATCCACTTTGCCGCCGCGAATAAAGCCGTGGTTGGTCAGGTTGTTGGCCGTCAGTTGAGTGACATCACGCCCGCTGACCGTGCCGCGGTTGGTGATATCGCCCTGACTGTTAAGCGCCACGGTATTGCCGGCGAGGAGGGCGCCGTCACCGCGCAGGTCACCGGATTTCACCCGGGCGTACACCTGCGGCACCGTCACCACCTCGGTAGTGCCGTCCGGCAGCGTGACCGTCTGGTTGGTCAGCCAGATAATGTCCGAGGTCAGCAACGCCATCTGCGCCGGACTCAGGGCGACGCCGGGGGTGAGCTGCTGTTCCCTGCCGAAAGCCACCCCGGCATCCATCAGCGCTTTAAACTGGGCTTCATCGTTATTGTAGCCCGGCAGATAGCGCTGGCCGGTCAGCTGGGTAATCTGCTCCCGCACCAAACGTTGTTCATAAAACCCATCTCCTAACCGTTTGTGGACCAGCGCCGGGTCATGCGTTAATTGTTGCCGCATATAGTCCGAGCCCAGCCACTGTTTGTACTGGGTAAATTTCGGGTCGGTCTCCACCAGATAGTGGCTGTCACTGCCCGGTTGCACGGTATACAGGCTGTTATTCGGCAAACGCGTATCGGGCGTCACCACGCGTATCACCGGATCGACTGTTTGCCCTTTGACGGTCTCCGGGGGCAATACCAGTGGCTGATTTTTGATACCGTTCACCGGTGTGACCGTCGTGGGGGCAGAATGTATCTGACCGGTCTGTCGGTCTGTAATC
Organism: Photorhabdus heterorhabditis; assembly: GCF_018448905.1. GTDB lineage: Bacteria > Pseudomonadota > Gammaproteobacteria > Enterobacterales > Enterobacteriaceae > Photorhabdus > Photorhabdus heterorhabditis. Next base: position 3,015 of record NZ_RCWA01000018.1, read on the forward strand.
GTGATATCGGTGCCCTGTGGACGGGTATGCGCCTGCCAGGCCAGGGTTTTCAGGTCGATGGTTTCTATTACGGGGGCCGGGTCATAATTGCTGCGGCTTTTCCCCTGCGAGGTTTTGGTGCCACCGAACCCGAACTTTTTCTTTTTGGTTTTTTTAGCATACCAGTGGGTCTGACTGCCCGTATCGGTGGTAATCCGTTCTCCCTGAGTAGCGATATTGTGCAGTTCGCCAATTTCACCACCGAGCGTGCCGCCAGCGACAATCTGGCTGTCGTGATTAGTGACCTGCGCACTGTTGAGCGTGATATTGCCCCCGGCCAGAATTTTACCGGGGTCACTCTGTTTAACCTGAGTTTCCTTGACGGTCCGGGTGTACTGATATTCGTAAAAGTCATTACTGCGGCTGCCATCCGGCATGATAGCATCGTGCACTTTGTATTTATTGTGGTGGGAAGTGTCCACCTGTGACCAGTCATAGCGAGTGGTCTGGCCGCTTAGTACTGCATCGTGATGCTGAGACTTTTCCGTTTCGACGACCTGAGTGACCAACACGGCGTTGGTGTTGTTAATCTGGTCGGCATTAATCTTCAAGTGGCGCCCGGCTTCAATCGTCGCCGCGTGGTTATTGAGCTCACGGGCTTGACCGGAGGCCGTCAGGGTATTATCCAACCGGCCGCCGATGCGCATGTCGCCCACGCTGTAAATCTGGGCATGGTCACTGTTGTTCAGTGTTCCGGTGCCGATATCCAGCCGGTCACGCGCCGCAATCACGGCGGCTTTGCCGTCCTGAGCGGTGTTATTCAGGGTCCCCGCCTGGAGGACCAGCTGGTCCCCGTAAATGCGCCCGGTGCCGGTGTTGTTCAAAGTGTTGGCCGTGAGATGGGTTAAGCCGCCGTCAATCAGCCCGGTATTGTTCAGCGTATCGTGAGCCTGGATTTGCGTTTGTTTAGCGCTGATTTCACCGGAGGCGTTATTGGTGAGATGGTGTGCGTCAAGATGCAGCACCTGACCGGCTTTTATCTGGCGGTCATTGATAAGATTGCCGGTCGTTTTCAGCGTCAGATTGCCATTAGCCGCGGTGTTGCCGGTATGGTGAAAATCCTCAGTTAAGGTGACCGCCATATCGCCCTGTGATAACAGTTGGCCGTCACCGCTCAGAGAGTGTGCGTTAATCGTGGTCTGTTCCCCGGCAATCAAGGTACCTTGCCGGTTGTTAATCACCAGATGCGGTTGCTGAGCCTCGCTTTTGAGAGTGAGCTGTTTGCCCGCAGAGACCAGCCCCTGGATATTATTCAAGGTCTGGCGGATGTTCGCTTGCAGATGGTTGGCTGCCCGTAAAGCGCCCTGGGTATTGTCCACCTGTTGGGCGTTGACCGTCAGGTTTTGTGCTTCCAACCCGTTATCCGTCTGCTTTGTTTCCCGGTTAATCAGGTGAGCGGTGTTCAGGGTCAACTGCTGACCGCCACGGATAAGGCCGCCAGTGTTATCGGTTTCGGTCTTAACATTCAACGCGGTGTCGCCCACCGCCTGCACCTGCCCGTGACGATTATCGAGCTGATGAGTGTTCAGGGTTAACGTGTCGGTGGATAACAACTTGCCGTCCCGGTTATCGGTCTGCGCCTGTCGAGTGTCGATAACCACCTGTCCGCCTTGAAGATGACCGTGGCGATTGTCCAGCGGGCCGCTGGTGATGGTCGTCTTGCCCTCACCGAGAATATGGCCCTGCTGGTTATCCAGCAACTGTCCGTCAGTATCCAGAGTCAGGGCATCTGCGGATTGTAAAGTCCCGTTGCGGTTAGTGAGTTGTCGGCTGTGAATGTCCAGCCCGCCATTGCCGGCTATCTGGCCCTGAGTATTATTAAGCGCGGTGCTGGTCAGCGTGGTATTGCCGTCCGCCGCGATTATCCCGCCGGTGTTATCGATGTCGCCGGTGCGCAGGGTTAACTGCCCGCCGCTTAACACCCGGCCCGACTGATTGTCCAGCGTGTCTTTGACTGCCAGTGTCAGCGAGCCTTTTTCGGCGGCCACGATGTTTCCGTGACGATTATCGACGGTCGTTGCTTTAAGGTTCAGGTTGCCGTTGCCCGCAAGGGTGCCGTGCTGGTTATCCAGCCTCCGGGTGGTGAGGGACAGGGTATCTTTGCCCCGTTGTTGCATCACGCCGCCTTGATGGTTCAGGGTGTCGGCGTTGAGGGTTATCTGCCCGGCCTGAGTTTCAGCCTGGTTGAGTTGCAGTTCACCGGCCTGTATCGTCAGGGCACCATTGGTCAGTAGTTTGCCCTTATCTCCCAGCCACCGTTGGGTGTTGAGCGATAATCGCCCCTGACCGGCCAGTTGCACCGTCCCCCGGTTGTTATCGGCCTGATGCGCGGTGAGATGCAGATCCTTGCCCTGACTGGCAATCGTGCCCTGACGGTTATTAAGCCGGTCAGTGGTGAGGGTCAATGTCCCCTGATTGAACACGGTCCCCTTATGGTTATTCAGGGTGCGGGTATGGAGCGTCAGTTCACCGCTGCCGGTCTGGTTAATTTTTCCCTGCTGATTGGATAAATCCGGCGTCGTGAGGTGGATTTCCCGCGCCACTAACTGGCCGCCGTCGTTGTTAAACTGGCCCGGTGTTTTCGCCGTCAAACGGTCGGCGCTGACGGTAGCGTGAGCGGTACTGATGCCCGATTGACCGGCGGTGAGTTGAATCTGACCGGCTGCGGTCTGGCTGTCGCTCAGGTCAATCTGTTGGCTGTGGACAGCCAGCGTATCAGTGGCCAGATTTTTGCCATTGGCCTGAATGTGCTGCGCGGTCAGGGTCAATGAGCCGGGTCGGGTAGTGTTGCCGTTATCATCCAGCCCCGCAGCCCATATGCTGTCATGGCTGCTGTGTATTGTGCCCGCGTTGGCGGTGATATCGCCGCGGGCTTCCACCCGGCCCTGATTGCGCAGTGCTCCCCTGGTATGTAAATTCACCGCCGATTGTGACAGCAATTTGCCGGTGTTAGTGATATCGGCAGACGAAGTTAATTGTAACGTATCCCGGCTACTGAGGGTGCCGCGGTTCTCTATCCAGCCATCGGCGGTGATATGGACCTCCCCGGCAGACGCGCCGATATTACCGGCATTATGCACGCCCACCCCCGTTTCGGTGCCTATCAGCCTGATTTTATGGGCATACATGCCGCCCAGCGCCGCCACATCCAACGCAAACGCCGGGTGCTTTTCATCGTCAATCGATTTTTTCTCCATTTGCTGATGCGCCGCATCCACAATATTGCGCCCGGTGGTCACTTTCAGGTCTTGCGCATGTAATTTGGCGTTGATGGCGACGGAGCGGGCGATAATATCGGTGTAACTTTGCTGTGTGCTGTCCATGCCGTGCCCGTCAATCCGCACTTCCCCCTGATTGACATCAAACCCTTTCAGCCGGCCTCGCTCCATCAGGGCTTGTCCGGTAGTGAGCGTGGTGCGATGTGAGTTAATGAACCCACAACCGTTACAGGTGATGCCCGCCGGGTTGGCAATAATCACCTCAGCTTTATGCCCGGCGACTTCAATCCAGCCATTGAGTTGACTGGGGTCACGACTGTTGACTTCGTTAAGAATAACGCTGGCGTCCCCTTTGGCTAACCACGGATTACCGGCCACCATGCCGCCGAGTTGCGTCTGGGTGGCCTGATGGCTGTTATTGAGGATAACTCCCTGTTTATCCACATCAAACTGGCGATAGGTATTGTGGGAAACGCCGTCGGCTCCCGGGGTCTGGATATTGACCTGCGGCGTGCCGTTGGCGCTGCGAACGATGGTCGGTTGCTGGCGCCCCGGCGCCTGTCCATCCGCCACAATCGCCGCCTGTGCGGTGAGCGAAATCCCGCCCAAGGCCAGCAACACACTGAAGTGTAACGCGGTGAGCCGGCAAAGCCGCTGAGCTGATGGCCGCCTTCGGCGGCGTCCGGTTCTTCCCCGTCTGGCCCGCGCTATCTCGGCCACCACCATCCACATTTGGCGAGATTGGTTAAAGATAATACGATATAACTGCTTATTCATAACGTTTACTCCACACAACACTACCCACTGGCAGTTTTGCTATTTGAATTAATACTGCCAATACAGGTTAAATCCGGCTGTGACGGGGGAGGTTTGGAAGCCGGCGGGTTTGGACAACGGGACGCCGACAAACAGGTCGTAGCTCACCCCTTTCAGGCTGCCGCGCCAGCCCAGGGCGCTCCCTGCCAGGTGTTTTCCGAGCAGCGCGTCGCTGCCCCGGCCGCCCACTTCGCCGTAATCCATTGCCAGATACAGCGACTGCCCTTTCAGCGGGGTTTGCCAGTCCAGTTCGTTGCGGCTGTACCAACCCCGATCAGCGGATAAGGTCAACTCGCCATCAAAGCCGCGCACCGTCCAGCGGCCACCGATTGAAAATCGATCCTGGGGCGTCAATGAGCTGGCGCTTATCTGACGCAAATATTGGGTCTGATAAGAAAAAGGCTGAGAAAACAGCGTGAACGGCCCGGCAAGCGTCGCTGAGAACTGGGTGATTTTAGGCAAAGCGGTTCCTTCATTGCGGTACTCTTCCGGTGCCGGTTGTGCGCCAAACCAGCGCATGCCCTGTTGGTAAGTCACCCGGGTATCCAGCGTCGCGCTGCCGATAAAGTGATGATGGGACAGCCCCAGCTTCCAGCCCGCGGTTTCCCGGCGCTGAACATCAATTTCAGTGTTATCAATAAAATTGCGCGACGCCCGACGATAAATTTCACCGTTAAGCAGGGTTTTCTGATCAGCGTTACGATGCAGCACCCGGCTAAGCTGGACCGCCAGGTTTTGGCTTTTGCCCCGGTATTGGATCGCTTGATTCAGCCCGGCTATCGTCTGGGTATAATCGTAATGACTGGCTGTCACGCTCGCCATCCAGTAGCCGAAGGGCAAAGAGTAATAGAGCGTGTCGTTTTGGCTGCCTTTCCCGGCAGATGAATGAATATCGCGCCCACCGGAGAAATAGAACAGGTCGCTGAGCGCCAGGGGGTTATCCAGAAAAAAGGTGAGTCCGCCCTGATAACGCCCGGTGCTTTTCGAGCCGGTATCATCCAGATACGTGGCGATCCGCCAGTGCCGGGACTGACGCCAGTCCAGCATAATATCGCTTTCCCCCGGCTGTTCTGCCGGAACAATGTTCATATCCGCCTGCACGGTCGGGAAACGTTGCAAATTTTCCAGTCCCTGCTCAATATCCCGTAAATCCAGTAATTTTCCTTCACGCGCGGGAAAGGGAGTTATCCGCTGGATATATTTCCCGCTGTCAGGGGTATAGCGGATATGCCGGATTTTTCCCGGTACCATCACCAGTTTTAGCGTTTGGGTATGCAGATCCTGGGGAGAAACCAGAACCCGGCTGGTGACATAGCCGTGATTAATGAGCTGATCCTGCAATTGGGTTATTAACCGGCTAATGCCTTTATCGCCCAGGCAATGGTTTTCGCCCTGTTGAGCGACACGCCGGAACGGTAACCAGTGCGGGAAATTTTCGGTGCCTGCCAGTCTGACGTGGGTAATAGGAAAACACGGGGTTTCCACCGGAAAGACGGATGACGCCCCCGTTTCCGGTACCGACAGGTGAACCTCCGCAGGCGGCGGGGCTAATTGCGCCTCCAGGGCTTGCTGGCGGGCCTGTTGATGAATGAGTTGTTGATCTGCGATGTCTGCGGCTTGACTGCCTGAAACTGCGCTACAAAAAACCGTGAATACTAAAATACTGCTTTTCATTGTTGCTTAATTCCACAAATTTGAAGCGGTATTAACCCTAAATTTCACTTAGCGATCAATGTTTGTGGTTGATTATCACTTAGGAAATTAAAAACAGGGATTAGGCTAAGATAGCAGCAAAAACAAGGCGTTATATTTTAGTGCAAAAAATAGACGCAGGTTATTATGATGTGACAAATCGTATAAAAAATAGATTAATATTAATCATTTAATAATCAATAGTAATGATTTCAAATTAATTTTATTTTTTTGTTTTATTTTGTGATGTGCATCACAAAATAATGTCTCATTTCTGGAAAAAATCACTTGCAAAAAGCAGATTTTCGTTATTACACGAACAGGTAAAAACCTTTCCCTCTGTCTGACGATGCTGAGGCGATATCATGGCAATTGCGTTGCTCTGATGGTTAAAACGTTGTGTGCTGTACGTTCTTTTACTTGTTATTCACCTGAGACTATTATCTGAAATCATACGTTAGCAATATACGTAGCAACGATTGGAAAAAGTGAATCAATTTATATCCTCTACTTCGCCCTCCTAGGGAGATAAGTCAACAGTGAAAAAAGTGTAGCGATATTATGTAAAGTTATTTATAAAATCATTAACTGATGGAAATATAGCTGTTTTTACTATTCACTATTTCAATACAAATATATAATTAAATAATAATCTTAAATCCCCATTAATTTTCCTTAGTTTTATTATATTATAATAACACCCATATACCATTTATATTAACAATTGCATTATGAATTAATTTTCCAATATTTCCCAGGGAGCATAGAACTTTCAGATATAACAGGGCACGTTATAAATAAATTTAATAATCGTCCACATAAGATATTTCAGAATAAAACACCCAATGAATTATTTTCAAATAAATAAAGTTCACTTATCGTATAGATAAAATCATTCTCACTTATTATGTGAATGCACAAACATTAAATAAAAACAATCAACTAAATGCAATCTTTACGCAAAAACATATACCATTCATGTACAAACAAAAAAAGCACCCATTAAGCTCCCGATAACTTACTGCAACCCTTTAATTTTAATTAATTCCTGCTCAAGACTGGAATTAAGGGTAATTTTATTTTTTGACAGGAATAAGTAAAATCATAAAGTTATAGGAAATAAAAACCATGTGAATATGTATTACCAATAATGCCAAGTGAAATAGTGTGATCTTCACCTGGCAGAGGACACTCCACAACTCCCCCATTAATACAAGCAATTAAACATAAATACCCGCTAAAGAGAATCCTAGTCATACATTAGAAATTTTTTTAATCATATAATTAACCTGTTTGATATTATAAGTAAATAATAACATTGTCAGCTGTGGTTGATTTCAACTCTCGATGATTTACTTTAAGAATACTATTCAAAAACCTATTGCAAGATATTGTCCATTTATAGCATTTGGCGGATAATCAGGAGTAAAAACCCATTCCTTTCCAAGATAATCATTAGCCCGCCCACTCACCCAAGCCTTAAAACTATTCAATGTTCCGTTAGGTGTTGCAGCCATCGGTAAACAAGCACTTCCAGTATCGATCATAATAATAGCCAGACAACTATGGTGAAAAGAAGTCGGTAGAACTACCGTATTTTCAGTTAATACTTTAAATGGATGTCTGCCCCATTGAAGTATCAATCCACCAGGAAACTTCTGATAACCATTAAACGATAATTGAGAAGGAAATTGTTCCTTCGTATGATTCTTCAATGAATCTGTAAAAACCTTATTAAGAATTTCCATATCCCCATTATCTTTTACATCATTCCCACTCTGTATGGACATAAAATTAGCCACAACAGATGCTATCGTTGACGACTGACGTAATACTTTATTTAATACATGAGTGGTAACATTATCTGGGGGAAACCCCATTTTTAAACTTTGTTCCTCTTCATATTTCTCCTGACTCACTACGTTTGCATTATTATTAATAGAAAAGGCTTTAAAATCATTTTTGGTACTCATATACACTCCTCGAATTAAATAACACTCTTTCATAAGAAACATATTTAACCATTAAAAAGACGATTTCTTTCAATTCGCATAAATAACAGTTTAGTTCATAAAAATAACAATGGAGTGTTCTTATTACTTATAAGATTAACTATTTTTGTATAATTTGTGACTTTCCAAACCCCGACTGACAGTTTTATGTATATTTAACCAATGTTAATTGAAGTTAATATAAACAAGAAAGAAGAATAGGAAATTAGAGGAAAGTTCAAAATATTGGTTCATGCTGAATAGGATAATAACATCAGTAAAACTTGCCGTTATTGAGGAATATCCCGAAATACTTTTATCGTTGGAAATAAGGATTATGCTGTCAGATAATTAATATCAGGCCATTTTTAGGAAAATGGCCCACTATTCTATTGCGACAACTATCCGTTACCACCAATCGTCGCTGTCATACGAATTTGACGGTTATCACTGATTTCAAGATTAGATAAAACCACTAATTGAGGTAAAGTCCTTCGCAAGAAACGCGATAACAGTGGACGTAATGCATGATTAACCAACAGTACCGGAGGCGCACCTAGCATTTCCTGACGTTGCAAGGCTTCAGTCGCCTGCTGTTGCAACTTATCCGCCAATCCAGGCTCCAGACCGCCACCATTTTGTAACGCCTGAATTAACAAGCGCTCAAGGCCCACGTCTAATCCAATGACCTGAATTTCCTGCGCTCCTGGGAACCACTGTTGAGCTATCGCCCGACCAAGCGCAATTCTGACTACAGAAGTCAACTCATAAGGATCAGTTTGTCCCGGGGCATGTTCAGCCAGAGTTTCAATAATTGTCCGCATATCGCGGATCGGCACTTGCTCAGACAAGAGATTTTGTAAAACTTTATGTAAGGTTGTCAGACTGACAATATCGGGAATAAAGTCCTCAGTGAGTTTTGGCATCTCCTGACTGACTCGCTCAAACAACTGCTGGGCTTCCTGACGACCAAACAATTCATTGGCATATTGAGTCAATAGATGATTCATATGGGTAGCAACAACCGTACTGGCAGCCACCACGGTGTAACCCTGAACCTGAGCCTGTTCTCTGAGACTGTCATCAATCCAAACCGCAGACAGCCCAAAAGCCGGATCTTTAGTGATATCGCCTTGCAATTCACCTACTGCACCACCGGGGTTTATTGCCAGCCAACGCCCCGGATGCGCTTCGCCTCGACCAATTTCTACCCCTTTCATTAAAATGCGATAGCCCGCTGGCGCCAGTTCAAGGTTATCCCGGATATGAACTACGGGGGGTAAATATCCCATCTCCTGAGCGAATTTCTTACGAATTCCGCTGATTCTCCCCAGTAATTCCCCATTCTGGCGAAAATCAACCATCGGAATCAGACGATAGCCCACTTCCATACCCAAAGGATCTTCAAGCTGAACATCGGACCATGAAGCTTCAGATGTCTGTTGCTGCTCTTCTGCTTTTGGTTTTTCTATATTTATCGTCGGGCTGTCCGCACGGCGATATAAATACCAACCAATACCTGCCAACGCCGCAGTAAATAACAGGAAAACAAAATTTGGCATCCCCGGAACCATACCCAGTAATCCGAGAACACCGGCACTCAACATCATCACCCGCGGGTTATTGAACAGCTGAGTTATCATCTGCTGACCAACATCCTGATCGGTTGCCACACGGGTAACAATCACACCAGCAGCGGTCGAAATAATTAAGGCGGGTAACTGTGCAACTAAGCCATCACCAATGGTTAACAAGGTATAAGCTTCTCCCGCATCAGCCATACTCATGCCGTGTTGGGCCACACCAACAATTAAGCCACCAACGACGTTGATAACCAGAATCATTAAGCCGGCAATCGCATCACCGCGCACAAATTTACTGGCACCATCCATAGAGCCATAAAAATCAGATTCCTGTGTTACCTCAGCACGGCGTTTCTTCGCTTCTTCCTCACCGATCAATCCGGCATTCAGATCAGCATCAATCGCCATCTGTTTACCTGGCATACCATCCAACACAAAACGCGCGCCAACCTCAGCAATACGCCCCGCACCTTTGGTAATCACCATGAAGTTAATCAATACCAAGATGACAAATACCACGATACCGATAGCGAAATTACCGCCAACCAGAAAGTGACCGAATGCCTCTACAACGCGCCCCGCAGCCGCAGAGCCGGTATGCCCTTCCAATAAAATGATACGCGTTGAAGCCACATTAAGAGACAAACGCAGTAAAGTTGAAAACAACAATATTGTCGGAAACGCGGCAAAATCCAGAGTACGCCGGGTAAACATAGCCACCAGCAACACCATGATTGACAGGGCTATGTTAAAAGTAAACAACAAATCAAGCATGAATGGTGGCAACGGCAATACCATCATTGACAAGATCATGAGGATCAATACCGGCCCGGCAAGAATTTGCCATTGCGAGCCTTTCATATTGCCCGGTAAACGAAATATAGAGGCCAGATTAGCCATGACGATTATTTTCTCCAGCAAAATCCAGTGCTGGCGGCACTGGCAGATTTTCAGGTTTCTTCGGCTTCAAGCCGCCTTCCCGTTTCCAACGTTTCAATTGGTAGACCCAGGCAAGAACTTCCGCCACTGCCGCGTAAAGTGTTGCGGGAATATGTCCCCCTACTTCACTATGACGATAAAGCGCCCTGGCAAGTGGCGGCGCTTCAAGGAGTGGAATGCGGTTTTCTGTACCCATTTCTTTAATACGTAATGCAATTATTCCTGCGCCCTTCGCCAATACTTTTGGCGCACTCATCTGTTTTTCGTCATATTGCAGCGCGACAGCGTAGTGAGTTGGGTTAGTGACGATAACATCCGCTTTCGGAACATCCGCCATCATACGTTGACGAGCAGCCGCCCGTTGTTGTTGACGGATACGCGCCTTAACGTGTGGGTCCCCTTCTTGCTCTTTAAATTCATCCTTTATTTCCTGACGAGTCATTCTCAGCTTTTTCAAATGGCTGTATATCTGGTAAACAACATCGAAAGCCACCATCGGTATTAACATGAAGACGACCACATAACCGGCAAACACCAGCATTTGCATAGCATCATCCAGCGCCAATAACGGTGGTTGCGCGATTAACCGCAACATGGAAGGCCAGTTCATCCAAAGAAATAAAGCAGCACCAATACCGACAAACCCAGCTTTAAGCAGCGCCTTGAATAATTCAGCTAACGCATTCATTGAGAAAATACGTTTCAGACCTGAAATCGGATTCAATTTTTTCGGATCAAATTTGATGGATTTGGTACTGAACACTAACCCACCCAATAGCGCCGGGGCACTTAATGCCACTAACACTAATCCGGCAAAAACCGGCAATAAAGCCCAAACAGCTTGCCGAAGCAATCTGCCAATCTGCTGAACCATCTGTTTATCATTGCTGACCATGCTGTGGTCGAAATTAAAACCTTCAAACACCATCAACGACAATTCATGCGCAATTGACTGACCGCTTAACCAGAGCAAACTCAGGCCACTAGTCAGCATCAATATAGAACTCAGCTCTCTGGAACGCGCAATCTGCCCCTCTTTCCGGGCTTTTTCCCGTTTATGGGGCGTGGGTTCTTCTGTCTTCTCAAGATCGCTATCTTCAGCCACGGCTTTCCTTGTTAACTTTCAAAACGCGGTCGGTCAGAAAATATGGAATCAAATGGCTGCTAGCATGACAAAAGAGAAAAAATTCGATGGCTGGAACAATGAGAAATTTGACGGGGTATTTGTAGGATCAAGTTCGATATCTGAGGCAATTCAGCAAAGACAAATGAAGTTCCCTGCAACATTTTCTATGGAAATTTACTGTTTCTTAACCAAATATTAATCAGAGGTGAAGAGATGGCAATAGGATATTATCTGCTCATCGGTGGTAGGGTGACCTGTGTAAACACCCCGGTACTCATATGATTGTCGCTGATGTCTCAGATATGTTTAACATGGGACGCACACTGGATAGTGTGAGTACCTGCCCTTGTCGGGCCAGATTTATTAACTCGGTTAATGAAGGCGAAGAGGATTATTTAAATTGGTATCATCTTAGCGAGATTGCTGAGCGATTTGATAAAGCCCCGACTCGAGTGCGTTTTCGCTGGATCAGAGATGAAGGAGGTTGCTGCTACTATTATTCCAGCAGAGATACACCAAAAAATCAGTGCCACATATGGGGGCCGAAACACTCCCACTCAAATAGAACAAGTTAGAACGAGTTAAGTCAACCGCATTTTTACCCACCTCAGAAGTACGTTGGTAACTAATATAAAGAGAGGATTTTTTTGAGAGCCAATTCATTAATCCACAGTTTACAAACCTAAACTGAAAATGAATTTTCTTAATTGAAAAAATAGGTTATATAAATAATGCCGATTAACATTGAAACGTTAGTTAATAGTTTAGGTAAATCTTATCAAGAAATTTTTGATAACGGCTTAATTCCTTATAAAACGAAGCCAATAGGATACCCAAGAAATCCTGATATCACTTTAGATATGATTATTATCTCTAATATATTTCTCCATTTTATTTCCAGTAAATCTAATGTTTCATAGGCTAGTACCTGATCCCCTTCATGAGATGCTCATATTATATTAATCGAAAAAATCTCATATCATCCTTTTATCACCCCAATAACTTATCCTGATTTATACCCGTTATCTTTCAAGTTGCCTCTTTGTTGGCTGCACTCGCTCACCCCGGTCACAGAATTATCTATGACATAGTTACCTATGCTCCCGGGGATTCACTCCCTTGCCGTCGCGATCCATCTTGAAATCCATAGGGTATATAATTATCTTCATGAATATCATAGCATTCTCATAACCCATCAAGCACTAGCACATATTTAATTTATCCCAAGTTAAACCTTTAATTCCTCTGGGGTTCCCTCTCTATATGGCACCAGCGTCGTCCTATTTTGTGAATCAACCGCACAATGATTATTACCAACAACAACCATGACCAAATCGCTGGTTGCCTTAATCGCGTGATCTATTTCTCCATTCACAAAATAACAAACTCCAGGTTCTATTTCATGCTTTTCACCAGCATAAATAACATAACCCGTTCCTGCGAGTACAAATAAGATATGATGCCCTACGTGAGTATGATTCTTCATCCCTTCATCTTTGCTGAAACGAATTAGATCAGCACCAAAGCCATCAAACGAAACTAATCCCTCGCCCGTTCCCATACTGTTAACCATTTTATGACTTCTAGCCATTGTATCTACAACGAGATGCTCACCATTCCAGTGACAAAATCTATTTTTAATAAATTCCATATTACCTTCCTTTTATCTCTACAAATAAAATTTTATTTTAAAGTAACTATCCCTCTATCAAATAAAATAATATTTCCCAGTAAAACTTTAATCTTCAAAAAATTATCTTGATAAAGAAATTAACTGGTTCTTAACAACATATCAAATAGAAATATGTAATTCTATAGTAGTATTTTACAAAAACTCACTTTGTGATAACAATCACTGTAAAATACTTATTTTAAATATCTTTGTGGAAGATAACTTCAGTTTAAAATAATATCTGGCAAAATTTAGGCTAATTACATTATTAAGCCATGACAATAATGGCGTTAATTAAGTTGACATTAATTCTCACTAAAAATAACCATTTCAAAAATATATACCCAATAGATTTCAAGTTGCAGAGCAGCGGTAAGTGAACGCATCCCCAGAAGCATAGATAACGATGTGGCTGGGGTAAGTGAACACAGCCAACAAAGCAGCAGCTTGAAAGATAAAAGGTATATCATATGATATGACTAAAGAAGGAGTGTATTTGGCATTTAAAAGAGAGAATAAGATTTTATTTCCCACCTCAGAAGTGCGTTAGTAGTCAATAAAAGAGATCGTTTCTCTTGAGACCCAATTTATTAATCAACAAAACGATTTGGCAAATCATCAGGTTGTTACCTTTCCACAAGACAGGTCGTCACCGTCAGATTCTATTTGCTGATCTGATGGCCTATAAGCAAAAACGTGATCAGGAAAGCCTTAAAGCAATGCAGGCATTAGCCTATCAGGCACAAGAATTAGAACTGACTGATGAAACATTCACCCCCCTAGAGATGCTGCTTAAGCAAGGCTTACCCATGACTGCAAAGGCGTTGGAAGGATACACGTTCGTCTTTTAATCACGTTGACATAAATAAGACTTTCTTATTAATTCTCCCATAAAGCTTGGTGTATCAGTAACCAACTGAGAGGATTTCTCCAGGAACTACCAGGTACTGGATTTAAAAAATATTTATCACCAAACCGAAAATTCCCTGTTGTACAACAGGGAATTTGTGTGGAAAAAACCGGCACCGATTACGGTTTTGCAATCACAGACTCATGGTTAGGTAACCAGTAACGCCGATGTTCAAAAGCATATTTAGGCAATCTAATGCGTAACGGTTTCTGCCCAGAAGGCCAGCAGGTACGCCAATCTATATCCCGACCCTGTAACCATAAAAATCGAGAATCGTCTTCCGCCATATGGAGCCATTGTTCTTCATTGGCTGAAACAGATGAAACAAAATCACGTAACTGGCTCAGGAGATCTTGTCTTGATGTCGCAACAAACAATGCCCGATGAGGTAAAGCTGCCCTACCAAATTGCAATGTCCAGCTCACCGCTTGTAAATCGATATTTGCCTCGTTTTCAATAAAATCTCCCAGCATGACAACCATTTTTTGTAATGATGCCGGGCTATTAGCAGCAATAGGATAGTAATATTTCTCCGAACTGGCTTTAACCGATTGCTGTGTTTTAGTCGGAGCTTCCTCCAAAATAACATGAGCATTACTTCCACCCAATCCAAAGGAACTTAACCCAGCAAAACGTTTTTGCCCTACCCCCACCTGCCAGGAATGTACTTCCGTAGCCAATTGTAAGCGCGTATCCGTGTTATCAATTTCAGGATTCAAATGCTGAAACGCTGCACTAGGTACAATAGATTTATGCTGCAACATCAATAAGACTTTAACGATGCCAGCTAATCCCGCCGCTCCCTCTAAATGTCCTATATTGGCTTTTACTGAACCAATATAACAAGGCTGCCGGGTTTTTCCTGATTTATCATGGTTAAAGACTTCGTTAAGCGCGTTAAATTCTATAGGATCACCCAGCGAAGTCCCCGTTCCATGGGCTTCCATGTAACTAATTTGCTCCGCAGAGACTCCAGCCTGTTGCAAACAATCATTGACTAATGCGATTTGCTGCTCAGGGTTAGGTGAAGTCAGTGAGTTGGCTCGCCCACCATGATTTATCGACGATGCCCGAACATAGCCATAAATCGGGTCCCGATCCTCTAATGCCTGTTTGTGCGTTTTCAGAAATAGGCACACAGCCCCTTCACCACGGACAAAACCATTAGCATCTGCATCAAAAACCCGACAACATCCATCTTTAGATAACATTCCCGCTCGATAATAAGCAGCCATGTTAAATGTGTTGCTCAATAGATTAATACTGCCAACTACCGCCTGTTGACATTCTCCAGAACGCAATGAATTTACAGCTTGAGTCAATGCAGTTAACCCGCTTGAACACGCGGTATCAATTTGTAAACTCGGGCCAACGAAGTTGTAATAAAATGACAATCTGTTTGCCAGAAGGCAATTCAGTGTTCCCGTCGTGACATAAGCATTTGCCATCGTCATATCAGCCGCAGCGAGTTCACGATAGTCATTACTGCACGAACCAATAAAAACACCCGTTTTTGATCCTGAGTAGTCAAGCGGATTAGCCCCGCTATCTTCAATTGCCTGCCAGGTCAGCTCCAATAGCATTCTCTGTTGCGGGTCCATCATAGCCGCTACCCGCGGAAAAATACCAAAGAATGGCGCATCAAAGCCATCAATACTATCAAGTAACCCTGCTTTCAATGCTTTTTGGGGCACCGGAACAGCGTAAGGTTTCCCAGATGCAAGCCGTTCCTCGGGAATCTCTTTTATCACACTGCGACCAGATTTTAAGATCTCCCACATTTGTTCAGGAGAATCTTCTGCTCCAGGGAGCCGGAAAGCCATGCCTACAATAGCAATAGGCATCTGCTTCGTATCACCCGCATCACTTATTGATGGAGCAATGGCGTTCAGATGTTCCAACAAGACAGATTTAGCCATCTGTTGTTCATCTGGACTGAGTGAATGATATATGTGATACAGATTATCCATGCTGCTTCCCTCCTTCTATGAGGTTCTGCAACCTTAATGCAGCTTCACCATCAAGGTCACGCACTGCATTAGTAAAGTCATCTAAGGAATGCTTTTTCTTCTCCGTCATTTCAGTGCTGGAAATGTCAAGATACTCAATTAATCGATGCGGCGAACTATAGCGCCAGAACAGGGTTGGAGATAATTTTCGACGAAAATCCCGTGACATCAGTTCCGCAAGTTTTACCGCTTTAAGCGAATCAATACCCAAATCAGCCCAGGTACGTTGCATCATTGATTCAGTAAAATCTTCATCCCAATTTAGAAAATCAGCCAAAAGTGTGCGTAACTGACCAGAGACCGATTTGACGGATTTACCTGCCATTTGATGGGCTACCGATTGTGATCCAGTCAGAGCACGAACCTGAGTAATAACCTCTGTAATAAATGCAGACGCCTCTACCCCATTAAGCAAATAGTGATTAAATGCCAGAACCAAGCTCATTTCTTTGTTATGAGGCGCACCGATGAACAATGTTGACTGAGATGGCGGCACAATAACAGGTACAGCAAAGGTAGCACCATCGTTGCCGGTATATGAAATCATCATAGGAACATCAATATCAACGGGCAGTTTTTCAGCATCTGGATCAAGGACACTATTTAGATGCTGTCTAAACTCGAAAAAGCCCATTGTCTGCGTTCCCGGTACTTTTAACGAACTCAAATCACCTTTTTCGTTCAGAAAAGCAATACCCAGGTTGATATCCGCATAAGTGTGATAACGTTCTTGATCAAGCGGTCTTGAGCGCAACATCGGGAATTTTTTCAGTGCCTGAGCAACTGCATAAGTGATTACCTGAAATGGCGTTATCCACTCTTGTTGTCCAGAGGTTTCCGTCAAATGACGAACGGCACTATCAACAAGCTCCATCGGTAATGGTTTAGCTGCCCAACAAGGCTGTACAGTCGCACTATTTAACCGTATTGCACGATTAAGGCGCTGCTGATCTCTTGACAGAAAACCCACATTGCCATTTTCTACCTTGCCCTTTTCTGACGGTTTGGCTTCACGGTGCTGTTGAAGATAATCATCAATATGGACGGGTAATAATGTCCCATGTTTTTCCGCCAGTTGGCTAAGAATTTGTGGCTCAATGTGATGTTCTTGTGCGTATTGACGGGTTTTAGGCGGAATACGCGCTGGAGGAGCTGATACCTCAGCTTCAGGAGCCACCACCACTGTCTCCACGTTCTCCAGCTGAGGCGCTAACTCTTCACTGACAGGGGAAGGCTCCGCCAATTCGCCGGCGACTCTAATGACTGCAATAGCCGATCCAACGGGGATAATATCATTTTCCGCCGCTAACCATTTTTCCAGTATCCCCTCAACATCAGATTCAATGGTAAAAGCAGCCTTATCCGTCTCCATTTCATAAACAGGTTCATCACGCTTGACATAATCTCCCACCTGCTTAAGTAACTGGATGACGACAACTTCCGTGGTTCCTTCTCCCATCGGAGGAATAAACAACTGTGCCATAAATTCTCCTTAGCCCATTACCGCATAAACGGAAGCCAAAATGTCATCCGTGCTGGGTAAGACAGCTTTTTCTAAACAAGGATTAAAAGGAATATGAATATCTTCACGCGTCACCAAGCGCGGAGGTGCCAGCAAAGAGAAGAAATTGTCATTCTCATCCAAAATATCAGCAATAATGGATGCTCCAACACTGGCCGTCCGGGTATCCTCCTGCACAACGATAAGCCGCCCGGTTTTGCGCAAAGATGCGGCAATCCGTTGTTTATCCCAAGGTACCAGACTACGTAACTCAATCACTTCAATGTCAATATTGTTTTTTTCCGCCTGAAGAGCAGCCATCGTCGCAAGCTGAACAGTATTTCCCCAAGCAACCAGTGTAATATGCTTACCAGCCCTGACAATATTTGCCTGCCCAAGCGACACTGGAGTCACCAACCGGCGCTCATGACGCTCTCTCATCAGGTGTTTAGGGATCAAGATCAGACTCGGCATATCCAGACTTAATGCGGTACGGAATAACGCGACTGTATCAGCGGGTGTTGTTGGAACAAGCACATTAATACCGGGAATATGCGCTAAGATACCGTCCGAGCTTTGGCTGTGCCATATACCACCTCCAGGGAGATAAGCACCATAAGGAGCATATATCACTACCGGACAGCGCCATTTTCCCACGGTTCTCCAACTTAAAGTGCCAAGTTGTGACTGTAACTGATTGAGTCCTAGCCCAACAAAGTCGATAAATTGCAGTTCAACAATCGGACGCCAACCACAGGCGGACAATCCAACAGACGAGCCAATAATCGTGGCTTCAGAAAGGGGAGCATTAAAAACGCGATCAGGATAACGGGTGGATAAGCCGCGGGTGAAACCAAAAACCCCCCCTTTAGGATCTTCAATATCCTCACCAAATAACAGCACATTTGGATGCTGGCTCAACGCCTCGTCCAAGACCTGATTCACCGCTTTAAACTGTGTCTCTTCGGCTTCCATTTCAATATGTACAACAGGAGCGCTTTCACGATTACACAAATAGGTACTGACACTTGCAGGATCAGGCTCTGCCTCGTGATAAACACGCTCAAATATCTCCACGACATCAGCTTTAATGCGCTCTTTTTGTTCAGTCAGGACCTGTTCAGTAATCGCCCCTTTTTCCTTTAAATAGGCAACATAATTTTCAATAGGGTCCTGTAATGCTTCCAGCTCATCTTGGGTACGGTACAGTTTGTGAGAATCTGAGTTGGAGTGAGAATCTAACCGGTCCACTCGACAAACCAAGATGCAAGGTGTTCGCTCAAATCTCGCCTTATTGAATACCTCCTGTGCAACAGGAAATACGGTTTCCGGCCTGCGGGCATCAACACGGCGAATCAAACACTCGTCAAATATTCCCAATCGATACGGAGCCATCTTCTCCGTTGAGGTACTAATACCCAATTTATTATCAGAAACCACAAAGACGACGGGCAAACGCCTTTCAACCGCAAAGCTAACCGCTTCATAAAATTCTCCCTGCCGGGTTGCCGCATCACCGACACCACACACGACAAGTCCATTTTTATTATCCAACGCGCTTGCCCAGGCAGCGCCAGCCGCAGGAATACATTGGGTTCCCGTCAAACTGACTACCGAGAAAATATTATGCTCTTTGGAGCAAAAATGATTCGACATGGTCCGGCCAGCTGAGTGAGAAGTGGCCTTTCCCATCAGTTCCCTTGTCATTTCAACAATAGACATACCACGCGCTAATACTAATGCCCGATCACGATAGTAAGGAACCAGCACATCATTCTTTTCCATAAGCTGTGGCAACACTGCCAGTCCTTCATGTCCAGCAGCCGACACATGAAACCAAGCTCTGCCCTGTCGGGTAACTAACGCACTACGATTATCAAATTCCCGTGACAGCAGCATGTCATAAAGTAACTTTTGCTCATCTAAACAATTATCCATTGAAGGGCTGTGTTCCTTAAGAGGTACTTCATTGATCTGTACGTCTATCACTCTCTTTTTCCTCACAAATAGTTAACGTGGTAATTGTCGTTATTGCGCTTAGTGCCTGATAAAAAAGCGAATACGGGATAGTCCCATTCATGATTACCTGAGAGACTATAGATCCCGATAAAGAAGTGAAAGCGGGGTAATACCTTCACACAGATTACAAAAGATAGAAGTATACGGTCACGATTTTTAATAACATTTACATATCTGGAATGGTAGGCAAAATTCTCTCCATGACCATGAATAGCTCTGACTGTCACGATATTCCCCGAATTTTGAGCATTGTCCTGATCACAATGTGATACCATTTAAAAAGCTCCAACCGATGAACAATAGCCATTTGCTAAGGACAAAACCAATAAACATCGGCATTTCCATGATTACGATACGATTAAAAAACAGGTTTTTGCCTATACTTTTGAATCCTGCAATGATAAGACGCTGGAATAATTTCTCACTCTGTTAAGCGATTTTAAAGTTATACTTCCGCAACAGATTCTTCATTAGGTATTTTTACATTTAACTGAGAAATAGACCTAAAATAGCATTACATCAATCAAGCTTAAATTCAATGATTTTATACTTATTACAAATCTTTATATTTTGTGATAAACCTCAATAATAACCCCACTTATTGCCAAATACATCCCATTAAATTCATGAATCCATATAGCACCAACACTGATACTTTACAAAAAATTAATTTATTATCTCTTATGTTTTATCATAAAAAAACTAATCGTAATGAGTGAATGATCACAAAAGCGCTGATATATTTAACTACCTGATTCTACTAAATTTACAAGTCTAATATCGTTGATATTATAGTGCAGTTAATAGCATATCTACATATAAAAATATATTGCTTAACCATTTGAATATTTTATCAATTACTTATAGTAGTAAACTAAAAAAATAATAATAGAAAATATAATTTCAGCAAGGTTGATCTGAATGAATTTATCCCTATGTTGTGTGCAAATTATTTCTATAAATAATAACATCAAATACATCTGTCCTTTTAGCCCTCTCGATACTATTAATCCTCTTCATACTATGGAAAAACGATTAATTCATGCAATTATTTTAATTTTAATTACTACTTCTTATTTTAAATAACAACGGCTTTGACAGCTCCCTTGTTTAACATTGATAAACAACTCTACCACTTTCGCACCATGCCAATTATTCCTATCGATCTCGCAAACACACAGTGATGGGTACCTACCCCACTGTTACTTATTTTTCTGCCGAATTTGAGCATTTGATCACAATAGCCTGACCGTTTTATTCCGGGTCCAATCAGACCCGATTTTGATCTATGCTGAGTACCAGAGTAGCATGAAAGATTGAATCCACATTTCCTTCTGAGGATGGCAAAAACTGATGGATATTTACAAAATCAACAATTCATTTATACATATTATCGCTACTCTCTTGTTTTACTAGTCTGGCTGCCAGGCAGAAGTGAAACGGCGGCCATAAATTGTTTCACCTTTAGCAACAATTGCCAAAAGATAACCCCAACCGTTCTATTTTATCCCATCAGGGAGAATAAGATTAATGTCGCTCAATACCACCAATCATATTTCCGAAAAATTTTTAATTCTGAGTGGCAGGCTTAGCCCGCCACTTTTATTCAGAAACCTAAGCTATCCAGTAGATCATCAACCTGAGCCTGATTAGCAATAACACCCACGCCATTTTGATTCACTTGCGGGCCATTTAGCAAACTATCAGTCTCTTTCTTGGTTTTCACCATCTGATCAGCCGGCATGTTTTCCATCAATACCATCACCAGCTGTTTTTCTATTTCCTGAATAACATCCATCATCCGCTTGATAACCTGACCAGTAAGATCTTGAAAATCTTGTGCCATCATGATCTCCATCAGTTGAGCGTTAGTAAAAGCAGTATGATCAGGTACTGTATTGAGGTAATTTCGGGTATCCACAACCAATGAGCGCGCCACAGGCATTTCAACTGGATTTGCAAACCATTCATCCCAGCGTTTTGTCAGTGATATTGCCGATGATTCCAACTCATTCTGACGAGGTTGCGCCGCCTCAACACAATTCAGCGCTCTTTCGGCTGCCTGCGCAGTCATCTGAACAACATAGTCCAGGCGTTCTCTCGCATCAGGTATCGCCTCAGCCGCCTGAGCGATAGTTTGATCCAACCCTAGCTCACGTAAACTATCACGCAACATCCGCGTAAGTTGGCCGATACGGCTGATAATCTCACTGGCAGTAATGGTCTCATCCCTCGGCATGACTGGATTTACACTCATTATGTCTCCTTAGAGGCCCAATTTTTCGAAAATTTTATTAAGCTTCTCTTCCAGAGTGGCAGCTGTAAAAGGTTTAACAACATAACCACTAGCCCCGGCCTGCGCAGCTGCAATAATGTTTTCTTTCTTCGCTTCTGCTGTCACCATCAAAACGGGTATTTTGGATAATTGTGCATCTTCACGAATGATTTTTAACAACTCCAGACCATCCATATTAGGCATATTCCAGTCAGAGATAATGAAATCAAATTGGGATGAACGAATCTTAGTCAGAGCTTCTGCTCCATCCTGAGCTTCTTCTACATTGTTGAAACCCAGCTCTTTCAGCAGGTTACGAACAATGCGCCGCATGGTTGAAAAATCATCAACCACCAGAAATCTAAGATCCTTATTCGCCATAAAAACTCCTTGAAATTATTTACTAGTCAGCACAGAGCTGCTTAAAAAATTAAATTTATCCAACTGCCGTTAAATACGAACAGCCTGCCCCGAGCTTATTTTTGCCAGCATTCTCTTGCTCATTTTGAGTATATCCATAACCTCATCCACAGCCCCCATTTGTATTGCCGCTCTGGGCATACCAAATACAACACAACTTGCTTCATCCTGGGCTAACGTGTACGCTCCGGCTTGCTTCATTTCCAGCAATCCCGCTGCGCCATCACTGCCCATTCCTGTCAGTAGTACACCAACAGCATTCCTTCCAGCAAATTTAGCGACTGATCGGAACAATACATCCACAGACGGACGATGACGATTAACCGCCGGTGCATCAGTTATCAAAACCTGATAATCAGCACCATTGCGGCATAGTTCCATATGGCGATCACCCGGAGCAATGTACGCATGGCCTGGCAAAATTCGCTCGCCGTTTTCGGCTTCTTTTACTGTAATTTGGCTAAGTTTATTCAGCCGTTCAGCAAAAGAGCGGGTAAAACCAGGTGGCATATGTTGAGTAATTAGCAGTGCTGGGCTGGTTACAGGCAATGGTTGCAACAAACTCTTTATTGCTTCCGTTCCCCCAGTAGAAGCCCCGACTGCAATCAGTTTTTCACTGGATAACAGAGGCTTAAAACTCAAAGGAGCAAAATCTACCGGTGTGGTTATTTGCGTAGATAATTTAGCCTGGGCTGCTGTCCGCACTTTTTCTGCAATAAGTTCACTGTAAGCCAGCATCCCTTCACGAATACCCAATTGAGGTTTGGTTACAAAATCAACAGCGCCAAGTTCCAATGCTCTTAATGTGATTTCAGAACCTTTAGCTGTTAGAGAAGAAATCATAACCACAGGCATCGGTCGTAAGCGCATTAATTTTTCAAGAAAATCAATGCCATCCATGCGTGGCATTTCAACATCCAGCGTTAATACCTGTGGGTTATGTTTTTTAATGAGATCTCGAGCCACCAATGGATCTGGCGCACAAGCCACTACTTCCATATCCGGATGACTATTGATGATCTCTCGCATGATTTGCCGCATAAGCGCTGAATCATCGACACAAAGAACACTAATTTTATTCATGACCTCTCCTTGCCTGGGCTACACCGTAAACGGTCTGTCCTTGCAAGTAGAATTCCCGGCTGATTTGAGTGACATTCTCGGAATGCCCGGCAAAGAGCAATCCATCGGGTTTTAATAAAGTAACAAAATGACGTAGTATCCGTTCCTGCGTCTTTTTATCAAAATAAATCATTACGTTACGACAAAATATAGCATCAAACTTACCTTCGAGCGGCCAACTAGCATCCAACAAATTGAGGTGTTGGAATGTTACCATGTCAGCAATCTGAGGCCGGACACGGGCATAACCTTCATAAGCACCAGTACCTTTAAAAAAGTAGCGTTTCCTCTGTTGATCTGTCAGCTGACGCAATTCATCCAGACGATAAACACCTTTACGCGCTTTCTCCAGTACATTGGTATCAATATCACTGGCAATAATCTTTACCCGATGAAAACGATGCCCCAATACATCACTCAGTGTCATTGCAATTGAGTACGGCTCTTCCCCTGTAGATGCTGCCGCACTCCACACCCGGTACGATCCATTTTTCTTACTCGCATGCTTAGATAACAGAGGGAAATGATGAGCTTCTCTGAAAAAAGCCGTCAGGTTAGTCGTCAATGCATTGATAAACTCCTGCCATTCATCACTATCAATATCATTTTCAAGAATGAACAGGTATTGACCAAAATCACGGATACCAAGAGTACGTAAACGCCGAATTAAACGGTTGTAAACCATCTCCCGTTTATGTGCAGCAAGCACAATACCAGCACGTTGATATATAAACTGACAGATGCGCTCAAAATGCACATCTGACATGGTATAGCGCTGAATCATGTGATTCAGCGGTGGAGACGGCAAGCTTGTAGCTGAAGCAATTAAATTTGATTTCATCTGGCCTCAGCGAGTCTGACTGACTGCCCCTTCGCTATCCGCAGACCTCAGCGTAGGTGAAAGTTCATTTTCAAGCTTATTTTCTGAATTATTTGGTAATTCAAATTGCGCTACGGTTTTCACCAGAATATCCGCTTGATCTTCAAGTGCCGCTGCTGCCGCCGCAGACTGTTCAACCAATGCGGCATTCTGCTGAGTAACCTGATCCATCTGCGTAACAGCTTGTGCCACTTGATGAATACCCCGACTTTGTTCATCGGAGGCCGCAGCAATTTCGGCCATGAGATCTGTAACCTGATTTACAGAAGTCACCAATTCATTCATGGTCTTCCCTGCGTGGCTAACCAATTCGGAACCTTGGCTTACCCGCTGAACTGATTCACTAATTAATGTCTTGATCTCTTTTGCTGCTTCAGCACTTCGCTGCGCAAGATCCCTAACTTCTCCAGCAACAACGGAGAAACCACGGCCTTGTTCACCCGCCCGCGCAGCTTCTACTGCCGCATTAAGTGCCAGGATGTTGGTTTGGAATGCAATGCCATCAATAACGCTGATAATTGCACTGATTTTCTGTGAACTGTTAGCAATTGCATCCATCGTTTCTACAACCCCCGTTGTCAGTTCACCACCTTTAGAGGCTGTTTTCGATGCAGATACTGCCAATTCACTAGCCTGACGCGCATTTTCAGCATTTTGTTTTACTGTTGCAGTCAATTGTTCCATACTGGCCGCTGTTTCTTCCAGAGATGCAGCTTGTTCTTCAGTGCGGGAAGAGAGATCCGTATTACCCTGAGTAATTTCCTGAATACCGCTATACATCAGGTTAGTATTCTCTTTAATCAAGGTAATAGAATTAACCAGTGAACGCTGCATATCACGCAACTTGAGAAACACTTCACCAATTTCATCATTAGTGAAAACAGCAACTTCTTTGTTTAACTTCCCTTCTGCAACAAGCTGGAAGTGACTACGCATATTAGCGAATGGTCTGAGAAGATTTCTTTTTAGCCACCAATGAGCAGCCCAGGCAACTACCAATACCATCAGGATCGCGCCTGCGAACATGGCAGTTGCAATCTGATAATAAAATCGACCATCTTGAACGGCAGTGGTAATCTCCTCGCCAATGTACTGCATATAATGGTTGAAATCAGATTCCAGTTGCTGCTGATATTTTTCAGTCGGCTGGTCTAAAAAAGCATCATAATTACCCTCTTCTAAGAAAACCGAGAGCTCTCTAAGTGCTTTTATATATTCCTTGTAACTGGTTTCCACTGATGCCAGTAAGACACTGCTGCCATCTTCCTCACTTAATTTAGGCAAAGAGATAAACGCTGCAAAATGCATCTCAGCCTTATCCAGCGTTTCTCTGACATTAGCGACCATACCGCTAATATGATCCTCAGATTGCTGTAGCGTTTTTCCTACGGCGATTCTATTAAGTGTATTACGCGATTGCAGCAAAGCTGCCCAGCTCAACCCTAACGAATCTCTTTTTTGTGTTCCCAGATCAATCCGTTCGATATAAGACTGATCTGTGTGAATTATTCTAAGAGATAAACCACTTGAGATTATCTGCATTAAACAAAACATCATCAGTAACAGATATAAACTGGTTGATATACGAAGCCTGCCTAGCCCTAACATGTAATCACCTCTGTTAACGGCTGCATATGCAGCCGTGGTTATCGCTTAGTGTTTTAAAATGTTTCCCAATTAGACTGTTCTTCCACGTTACTAACTTTCTTCAATACAGGTGAATTCGATTTAACAGGAAGAGTTTTAACCACAGGTAAATGTTCAGTTTTTGTTTCAGGCTGAGGTTTACCGTCAAGATTCGGTAATTGGAATAGAGAAACCAGCTTCTTCAATCCAGCGGCTTGATCTTCCAGTGCTGCTGCTGCTGCTGCTGACTGCTCAACTAAAGAAGCATTTTGCTGTGTTACACGATCCATTTCAGAAATAGCCAAACCAACCTGAGTTATCCCTCTGCTTTGTTCATCTGAAGCAGAGGCAATTTCACCCATAATGTCAGTTACGCGGGTTACTGAGCTGACAATATTGTTCATTGTTTCACCGGCGCTCTCAACCAGAACAGACCCCGTATCCGCACGGCTAACTGAATCTTCTATTAATGCCTTAATCTCTTTTGCTGCTTCAGCGCTACGTTGTGCGAGGTTACGAACTTCCCCCGCAACAACCGCAAAACCTCGTCCATGTTCACCCGCACGCGCTGCTTCTACCGCAGCATTAAGCGCCAGAATGTTAGTCTGGAACGCAATGGCATCAATAACGCTGGTAATATCAGAAATTTTCTGTGAACTACCCGCAATTTCATGCATTGTCTGCACAACATTCGCTACGACTTTCCCGCCCTGACGGGCAATCTCAGAAGCACTATCAGCTAGGTTACTTGCCTGACGAGCATTTTCAGCATTCTGTTTTACTGTGGCTGTCAGTTGTTCCATACTTGCCGCCGTTTCTTCCAAAGAAGCAACCTGCTCTTCAGTGCGTGAAGAAAGATCATTATTTCCGGCAGCAATTTCGCTGGTCCCATCATAAATATTTTCACTGCTCTGACGAACACTACTAACAGTATTGATGAACTCTTTCTGCATATGCTTCAGGCCAACAGATAACATACTCATCTCATTTCTGCCTGAAACCGTAATATTCTGTGTCAAATCACCAGTAGAAAGCGCCTTGATATTCTCCAGCAATTTATTTAATGGATTCAGCAAACTATGCTTGATGCTCACCCAACTGAAAATCATGGCCGATACCAGAATCAGCATGATAATACCCAACATAATCATTGCATTTCTGTAGGATATGCCCGCATCAAATACAACATCGGAATAGAGATGGTCGTTTTGAGTTAAATAGAAATTATATTCTTCCTCAAAAGCACTCTGATATTTGCCAGTTGGCTGATTGAAAAATTCGACAGCCCGATCATGTTCAATCAGGACAATGAGCTCATGAAGTGCCGAAATATAAACATCATAAGCTTTTTTTAGACGATTAAGGCTTTCTGATTCATGAATAGGCAATTTAGCAGTTTGTTCATACTGCTCAAAGCGCTGTTCTGCGATAGAAAGATTACTTCTGGCATCAGTCAGCAACTGTTCCAACGTGTAATAGTTATCAACACCTTCACCCTTCATCATGTACCGAATGCCAGCACGGTTCAGACTGTTACGAGCCTGTAATAAATTAACCCAAGTCTCATTCAAAAATGTCTGCTGCTCACGCATCTTATCCAGTGTTTCTAGATTTTCTTTGTTACCTTTCAACTCATGGAAGAAAAGCCCTCCGGATATAAATTGCAAAGCACCAAACAATATGATGACCGTCATCAATCCAGTCACTATTTTCATTCGGTTAAACATGTTTTCCCTTTTTAACAATAGATCGGCATGGCTCTGTTATCGGCATAACTAAACGGAACTTTACTGATTGAATAAAAGAAATTTGAATATTTTTTATGGCAGTCATTGGAGGAGGATAAAAAGAAAAATAGCTGCCATCTATCTATGGTGGCAGCTATATACCCGTTATCTTTCAAGTTGCCTCTTTGTTGGCTGCACCACTCACTCACCCTGGTCACATAATTATCTATACCCTTCATCTTTCAAGCTGCTGCTTTGTTGGCTGCGTTCACTTACCCCAGTCACATAGTTATCCAGTCACATAGTTATCTATGCTCCTGGGGATGCGTTCTCTTGCCGCCGCACTGCAACTTGAAATCTATTGGGTATATGCTCCCGGGGATTCGCTCCCTTGCCGTCGCAATGCATCTTGAAATCTATTGGGTATAAGTTTGACAACTAATTTTTAGCCACTGAATCTACCAGAGCCATCTCTTCACTGTTAAGCAACTTCTCAATATCCACCAGAATCAGCATGCGATCATCAAGTGAACCCAATCCAGTCAAATACTCAGTAGACAATGTCACGGCAAATTCTGGAGCCGGACATATTTGTTCAGCTTTGAGCGATAAGACATCTGAAACACCATCAACAACAATGCCAACTACGCGGTTTAACAGATTCAAAACAATCACAACGGTATTATCATTATAGGTAACCGTTTCCTGAGCAAATTTAATTCTCAGATCAATAATAGGAACGATAACACCGCGCAGATTGGTTATTCCTTTAATGAACGCAGGCGTATTCGCGATACGAGTGACCTGATCATAACCACGGATCTCCTGCACTTTGAGTATTTCAATACCGTACTCTTCATCACCCAAGGTAAAAACCAGATATCCTTCTCCAGCAGTTTCTCCTGACAATTTATTAAAAGCTTCTATGGCCGACATGATCTTACCTTTTACTGTGAGATTGACTATTTTTCTATGGAGACAAGCCCCACTCAGTGCTTATTTTTTTCTGATAATTCAGCTTTGCTGATTGCCAATTGGTCATGGTTGAGTTGCTGCAATGCAGCAACATCAATAATCAGTGCTACACTGCCATCTCCCATAATTGTGGCAGCGGAGATCCCCGGTATTTTGCGGTAGTTACTTTCGATATTTTTCACAACTACCTGATGCTGTCCAACTAACTGGTCAACCAGTAAGGCATAACGCCGGCCAGCACTTTGTACAATCACAACAATCCCTTTAGTCGGATCTATTTTTGCATCAGGAATATCAAAGACTCGGTATAACTTGATCAGTGGCAAATATTCGCCTCTAACATGCAGTAATTTTTCATCACCAGCCAATGGATAAATATCTTCTTCCTGTGGCTGGAGAGAACTCACTACTGCACTTAATGGCAAAATAAACACTTCTTCATTAACTTTCACTGACATACCGTCAAGGATTGCCAATGTCAGAGGTAACAAAATCCGTGTAACTGTCCCTTTACCGGCTTGGAAACTAATCTGGATTTGTCCTCCCATTTCCTGAATATTTCGCTTAACTACGTCCATGCCCACGCCGCGACCAGACACATCTGTCACCACTTCAGCAGTGGAGAAACCGGGAGCGAAAATCAACATAGCAACCTCTTCGTTACTCATGTTTTCACTGACTGACAACCCTTGTGACATTGCTTTAGCCAAAATCTTTTCACGATTCAAACCTGCACCATCATCAACAACTTCGATACAGATATTTCCGCCTTGATGCTCAGCTGAGAGGGTCAACTTACCCGTTTCAGGCTTGCCTGAAGCGAGTCGAATTTCAGGTTCTTCAATACCATGATCAAGGCTGTTACGGACCAAGTGAGTCAGCGGATCAATAATACGCTCGATTAAACTCTTATCCAGTTCAGTAGAACTACCAACCAAAGTCAAATCCACTTTTTTATTCAGTTTGCCAGCAAGATCCCTGACTAAACGCGGGTAACGGCTGAACACATATTCCATTGGCATCATACGAATAGACATAACAGATTCTTGCAAGTCTCTGGAGTTTCGCTGTAACTGAATCATACAATTTAGTAAATCGCCATATGAAGTCGGTTCAAGATCGTTGCAATGCTGTGCCAGCATAGATTGTGTAATAACTAATTCACCGACCAAATTTATAAGCTGATCAACTTTCTCAACCGCAACCCGGATGCTAGAAGATTCAGCTCGTTGACGTGGTGAGCCGGCCTGTGGCATGGGTGCCGGACGTCCGACAGGTGGTGTGGAGCTTTTTTCCGGCACAGTGGATTTGATTTTAGCTGTATCTTTGTTTCTAGCTTCATCTTTTGATTCAATTACCGGCAAGAAAGTTATCTGCTCCGGCTCAATCACAAAACAGAGCACTGCCGTAATGTCGTCCTCTGTGGCTGATGTTACCAACGACGCTTCAACGCTATCTGTAGTCTGTTCCGCATCATAAACCTCACCCAGATTACCCAGTTCATCGAGCATTAAAGAGACTTCGCGCTCTTTTAGACCAGAAAGATGAACCCGGACTCTACCTTGTTGGTTTTTGGTCGCATCAGATTCTGGTTTTAATTCTGGTTTGGGTCCAGGTAGCTGTGATGGCGCCACCGGTACAGCGGACTCAACCTCACCTTCATTGCCTTTTTGTACTTCTAATGCAAGCTGGCGCAATGTCTCACAGATGTAGGTAAAAGCACTTTCATCCGGTTCCTGAGAACTTTTATAGGCATCCAACTGTTGCTGCATAATATCTTTCGCTTCCAAAAATAAGTTGATAATGTCAGTTGTCAGACTCATTTCATCTCGTCTGGCACTGTCTAACAAATTTTCCAGAACATGCGTAGTTTGCTGTAGCTTGATAAAACCAAAAGTCGCAGCCCCGCCTTTTATTGAGTGCGCACTACGAAAAATAGCATTCAACTGTTCTTGATCTGGCGCATCTGGATCGAGCTGCAATAAATGCTGCTCCATATCCTCAAGCAATTCGTCTGCTTCATCAAAAAAGGTCTGATAAAACTCGGTAATATCCATTGTTACTTTGTCACCTTAGTCAGTATCACGGTTAGGCTCAGCATTCGGTGATACTGGTTGAGCTGATATTGTGATTTCTTTGGATTGTTGTGATGACTCACTCTCAGCTAAATCCTTTCCAATCGCCTCGTGAACTTCCTTACTATCATTAATAATCAACGAGTTGCTACCAGTGTTTTGCTGTTCAATCCGCTCTTCCTCTTGCTTATTGAGCACCAAAATACTTATGCGACGGTTAACTGGTGAGCTAGCATCTTCCTGTTTCAGACGAACAGTTGAAGCCATACCGACCACTCGCAGTATCTTTCCTTCATCCAATCCACCTATCAACAATTCTCTTCGGGAGGCATTCGCACGATCTACGGACAGTTCCCAGTTACTGTAGCCACGCTCACCATTAGCATACTTCAAGTCATCCGTATGACCGGACAGGCTGATTTTATTTGGAATCTCGTTCAGGATTGGCGCGATAGCCCGCAAAATATCTCTCATATAACTTTCAACTTTTGCACTACCAACCATAAACATTGGCCGATTTTCCCGGTCAATAATCTGGATACGTAATCCTTCATCCATCATGTCGATTAACAAGTGTGGACGTAATGCTTTAAGGCGGGGGTCAGTAATAATTAACTGATCGAGTTGCTCACGCAGTCTGTTTAACTTACGTGCTTCATCATTAGCTTCAACAACTTCAATCTGACGAAGAATATCTCCTTCCTGATAAAGCACATCCTGCCCTCCCCCAGGAATAGGATTAGAACTATCGCTGCTACGTTCCCCTTTATTTATTGCAACTTGCAATGGAGTACGGAAATATTCTGCAATGCGGGTCAATTCCTGCGGACTGGAAATTGCCAACAGCCACATAACCAAAAAAAATGCCATCATGGCAGTCATAAAGTCAGCATATGCAATTTTCCATGAACCACCATGATGCTTGGTGTCATTTCTTTTACGTCTTTTTACCCTAATGACAGAGACGTTTCGTGCCCTCATATTTGTTCTTCAGCTTCTTGCTGGACAGGTACTTTCACCCGGCGAACATGTTCCTCCAACTCAGTGAAAGAAGGACGATCTGTGAGGTATAAGGTCTTACGACCGAACTCAACAGCAATTTGAGGAGCATAACCATTCAGGCTTGATAACAACGTTACTTTAATGCACTGCATCATTTTGAGGTGCTCACCACTACGCTGGCGTAACAGTGTTGCAAGTGGAGAAATAAAGCCATATGCCAGCAAAATACCAAGGAATGTTCCAACCATTGCATGGGCAATCAGTGCACCAAGTTCTCCTGCCGGACGATCTGCCGAACCCAAAGCATTAACAACCCCCATAACAGCAGCAACAATACCAAAAGCAGGAAGTGAATCACCAACCATCATAAGACTGGTTGCTGGGATCTCACTTTCCTGCTCATAAGTTTCAATTTCTTCATCCATCAAAGCTTCAATTTCATGAGGATTCATATTGCCACTTACAA
Organism: Photorhabdus heterorhabditis; assembly: GCF_018448905.1. Lineage (GTDB taxonomy): Bacteria > Pseudomonadota > Gammaproteobacteria > Enterobacterales > Enterobacteriaceae > Photorhabdus > Photorhabdus heterorhabditis. The sequence continues at coordinate 35,098 of NZ_RCWA01000018.1, forward strand.
TCAACCGCATGTAGTCAGTGATAAAATCCATCAAATGCTTATCCTTAAGCAAACGCGGATACTGGGTGAAAATATCACTCTGCTGAGGGTGTTCAATATCTCGTTCTAACGCCAAGACACCATGCTGGCGGGATTTTGCTAGCAACCGGAAAAGCAAAGCCATCAGATCCATATACATCGCTTTATTATATTTGGATCTACGCATTATCTTTGGCAAAACACGCAATGTTGCCTTAATCGCTTTTCCGTTGTTACCAACAATGAAAGCACCGATACCAGCACCAGTGATAATTAAAAATTCAGCGGGTTGATAAAGTGCGCCCAAATGACCACCTACAATCAGGTAACCACCGATTACCGCACCAAAAACTACGATATATCCTAAAAGTACTAACACGCGATATCCTTTAGCTAAGTTGGTGAGCGGATGGGAAGTTGAACAGTTTGAATCCAGAATGGCGACAATTTCAATCCAGGTTACAGGAAGAAAAGTATAAATCCGTAACCTGTAGGAATGATTTCCCATTTAAATTCACATTGCGCGCTGAGCAAGTCCATCCAGCAGTTGTGAATTAGTATCGGCAGATTGAGAGGAAAGTTTACGTTTTTTTACTGCACGTGATGGTGGTTGGCAAAGGCTACAAACAAAGCTATTTACAGGTTGATGAGCATGGGTAATAAAAGTTCCTCCGCAAGTACGGCATTGTGAAGGTTGCAACATACCACTGTCCACAAAACGTACCAAAGTCCAAGCACGAGTCAGTGCCAAAACAGGTGCGTCCCCTGCTATAGGAGGACATTGTTCAAGATAGAGCCGATAAGCTTTAACAACTGCCTCTACACCATCACAATAACCACTCTTGAGTAAAAAGCGATAAGCATTGTAGAACATTGATGAGTGAATATTCTGTTCCCAAGTCATAAACCAATCTGTTGAAAAAGGCAGCATCCCTTTGGGCGGGGGACTTCCTCTCAATTCTTTATAAAGCTTAATTAATCGCCCTCTGCTCAGTTGTGTTTCACTTTCAAGCATTTGTAACCGCGCGCCCAAAGTGATGAGTTCCATTGCAAGCTGTATATCCTTCGCTTCTTGAACTATACTTTTCCCGGCCATCTCTATGCTCTTTTCTTCACTGAAGTATCGTCTTTCGAAGATAACTGCTGAAATAAATGAGTAGATAACAAAATGCCTGTATGTATTTGTTGCAAATCATCTACCCGAGATTCCCTGGTAAGCTGCTGAATAGTTTCACTGTTTTCGAACCGGAAATTACAGACTAATTGATTAGTCTCGGCGAGCTTTACCAACTGAGGTAATGTCAATTCAGACAACGTATCAGCCATAGAATCGCTAATACCTAAACGGAACATCGCTGATGCTTTTTCATGGTTAATTAATCGCTGAGCTAAAAGCAGATACGATAAATTTATGTCATAAATATGTTTGAGCAATTCAACCGTACTCATTTCTCTATCCCGTCCGATTACATTAAAAAATCAGTTTAGTGTTCGAAAAACCACTCGTGACAAAATTCCTAAAATAGCTTAGGGATTAATAATCTCTCACATAACTAAAATATACAGGCTTAGTCAGAGTAGTAACCATCCTTTGTATTACTTTTGATTCGTCCAACTTCAAAAATATTACGGTAGTGAGTTGCAAAAGTATTATTGCGTTACCTGATATAACATTTTTTACTGTCGATTAAGAATATTCTTAATGCAAGACAACTTTACTCCTGAATCATCAACTTATACAACGGAAAGAGGCCGCCATTTTAAATACTATGTGACATGACTCACAAAAATAAAGTCTTTTAATATGTATTTAATCGATGAATTGCTCATTAACTATTCAAACAATTAAATAAAATCCGAAATCCCAATTTTAATAAGTTAAATTATCTAAATAAAAATATTAGATATATTTTTTGATTTTATACGATCTATTAAACTTATAAATTTAAAATAACGATAAAAAATCCTACCCTTAGTCAAACAATCGATAAAAAAGCCAGTTTTATCTCCAGGTAACAAGTGTAAACAATAATCTTATTCTGGGATCTGACATCTCCATTTACACGATAAAACTGATTAAATTTATGTAAAATTTCGTTACAAAAAAGATGCTGGTATGATCACTTTTAGTTTAGATTTGTACTTTTTTCAACCTCAAGGCTTAACTAAAAATGCGTACCACCATTCACAGATAACACTAACCATACAAAAATAGCATAAAATACAGTAAGATAATGAATAAAAAAACAACTACAGTAGCATTTCATTGCTGACATAGTAACCAATATCTAGCATAGAGATAATCCCAAAAATCAATCCATTTTGTTTCATTACAGTCCAATCACCAGAAAAAATCATTAAAAAAACTTATCAAAAATCATATTTTTTAATGTCATTATATGCAAAATACTTTTGTTAATTACTTTACCCTTTTCACCTTTAATTTTCATTTTTCATTATAACTCATTAGTTAAATTTACACATTATCTATATATATATTTTAAAAACATTAGGTATTTTAAATAAATTTCGATTATTTATTAGCCTATGGCCCATTTTAAAATGCTATTAAAACACATAATAATAGAAATAAAAATTTTCAAGCCACATAAATATATAACCTCATCAAATGAAAATCATAAATGGCATCACCATTCTTTATAAAATTCAATAAAAATATAATTCATACATTAATTTTCATATAAATAATATAAGTCATTTCAGAATTCATGTCCTTATGATACAAATTAAATAAAATACTAAAAGATATTTTTCCTACTTTTCATTATTTCATATAATATTTACGACTCTCATCCCAAAAATATTTTTTATACGTGTAAAAAACACAAATAAGGTTGCTATTAATGGATATCATAGATTTCATTTTTTAAAATCATAATTACGGATAACATAGTTAATTGAGATTTATTGCAAAAATAGCCAACAGTAATAGAATGATAAGAAACCCCAATACCATTCTTTACCAGAGAAATAATGTTAATAATCATTATTAATAAAAATACCATGATATTTTTATAAAAAAGATGAGAAAAAATATGATTTTGAGTAAAAATTTATTTTCCCATATAAATAGTAATGATAATTTTTCAAACAATTATAACTGCTCATCAAACATAGAAAATAATGCAGCAACTGATTACAGCCTCATCTCATCACAGAAAATATTCTCAGGGCAAAAACTCCATACTCATTAGTTCAACAAACAGGATGCAAGAAATATAGATATCGAGAATCATTATCAGTTATGTAACCAATAACACTGGAAATTCCATTGCAGTTTGGATAAAAGACACGCCTCTCATGCACAATATATAAACAGTAAATTCTTGAAAAAATCACCATTTAATACACTAGATTGGTAGAATCGCAACTCAAAAAACAACATTTTTTACTTAAATAATGCATAAAATCAACATATATATCTATATCACGAAAATCAAACAAAATCTTTTTATCAATACCACAAACATCTAATATTTTTAGAATCTCATTTATAAAATTTTATCAAGTGCATTTTATCTCAATGGTAAAGAAGGCTACGAAATATCATACATTAGATCTTGTACTAGTAAATGAATGTTCCCCATTGACAAAAATGGAATAAAGGTACCAGCAAAAAACATTACCAAGTCTGAACTTACCGTTATATTCAAGTAGTTGATGATATTTCTATTCGTCTATCTTCCCTTAACTATCCAGCTCATCTAATCCTCTCAAATTTTTATCAAATCAGGTAATATCTATCGCTTTTTCTGATATATCTGTACTTGTACTAACAAAAACTCCAACATCAGGGTATCTCAATACCTCAGTGTCATTAACGTCATCACCAGAAAAACTAACTATATGCCTGTTATTTTATAACATAGGGTTCTTACAATACGCAGTTTGTTAAATATCGATCTTATTCCATTTCACTTTTCAGGGTTTCAGCGCACATCGGCTCAGTTTGTTAGGTTGTTAAAATAGCTTTGGCATCTAATCCTAGATCATGACAAATTATGACAGTAATAGCAGAATTATCTTCGGTAAGAACTTTTGCTATTACGCCATTCTCTCTTAATGCAGAAATAGCAGAGGCTACTCTATTCTCTATCAGATCAAAAAAAATCCGTTCCCCTTGTAATATCGCCAATCTTTCTCATCAGAAAGCAACAAATGTTTCCACTTTATCATAGGATAAATATCGAGCTGATAAAAATTAATACTCTGAAATCTTGTCTGATAGTAACCATTAGCTAGTACCATTATTTTTTCACGGCGTTCTCCATCAAGCAGAATTATTATCTATTTTACTCTTATATAAGAACAAACTTAGATCATTTCCTCTACTATACCTTTGCAGCTTAATTGATATTTCCTCTAAAGATCCCGCACTGGAATAGATAACCAATACCGAACAAAATAAAATGTCAACTCATCAATTTTTCTGTACCCGGGCATAATAATACTGCATCGTTACCCACTTTTCTTGTAAAACCATCAATCAATAATACCAATACGAAATTATTTCCAGTATAAAGCGAATTGATAATCAACGACCGCCACGATAAAATTAGCCTGAAATCTACCACTAACAATCAATAGACTTAGCCATAAAAATAATAACCACTGGACAGCATCACTGTTCATATTTCACCCAAGAAGTAGCAAGAACATAATATTGCCTGACACAATATATTTGATAGGTATTTAGGGTTGGGGTTGGGGTTGGGCTTGGGATTTGCAATACTATGACTTAACCACTATTGGCTTGATCACAGGTTTCACCGCTTGCTCGAAAGGTATTCTTATCAAGACTTTAACAAATTACCTAACCACAATCGCTCTGATGATGACATCTATAAAATTTGCTTTCTTTGATTGTTACCAATATCACCAACATTTTAATAAAACCTACTGATGAGGTATTCATCTTATTATTAGAGAAAAAGCTCCAAATAGTTTCTTAATTACGCGTTGCCTAACAGAGAAAAGACTTAGTAGGCAACGCTCCATTTGTTTCATATAACAAAAGGCAATTCATCAACAATGACACTTTTTTTAGACTAAATTATTATTACCTTATATCAATAATTTTCAGACCTATAGTTCAGAAGCAATTTTCCAGTTTATTGAGCTAACACTCTTTTCCAGACTCATGCGACAAACAATCGCTTCTATCTCTTTTTGCTCAGTCGATGTTGCTAATATTTCAATACACACTTCGAGTTTTTCAGGTTGAATCATATCAATGAAACTCAGTGATTGTAATCTCACTGCCACTCCATTTAGAGCTTGCAACACTAAAGTTCTAACCAGAATTCCGTCATGACTATCGCATACCACGTGAATTCTATAACACCGTGCCAAATCAGTGACCTGTTGTTTAGGTTGTAAATTAATACGCTGAGCAGCTTCACGTAATAATATATTTGCGCAAAGAATAATAACCGTTGCTATTGCAGCCAGCCAATATTGCCCAAGACCACATAACACACCAATTCCGGCAGAACACCATAAAGTTGCAGCAGTATTTAACCCACGGATATTCATACCTTCTCGCATAATGACACCCGCGCCCAGGAAACCAATACCTGAAACAACCTGAGCAGCAATACGACCAGCACTATCTGGTGAAGTTGTTATCGAACTAAGAATAAAAACGGCAGCACCAGTCGCAACTAATGCATTCGTTCTTAAACCTGCCATACGCTGACGCCATTGACGTTCTGCGCCAATTAATGCACCAAAGCACATAGCTGATAATAAATGGAAGACAAAAGGAGTTATTAACACGACATTCTCCATATATACCCGTTATCTTTCAAGTTGCCTCTTTGTTGGCTGCACTCACTCACCCCGGTCACATAGTTATCTATGTGTTATCTATGCTCCCGGGGATTCGCTCCTTTGCCATCGCGATGCATCTTGAAATCCATTGGGTATAATTAAATGGATAAATAATCATGTGCATTTATTTTGCACACAGAAATTTGTGCCGAATGTTTAATTCAGCATTATTTTCTGTACATACCTGGAGGTAATAAGGTGTAAATGTATAACAGCATAATAAAAACTCAATATAATATTCTTCGCTACTCTACCGAGTACCAAATAACAATGCTTTTTAGGTAAGTACAGCTCAGATATTTTGAGTGGTACCGCCCGCCTTGTTTGGCAAGCAGCAAATCGGGAGGAAATGAACAGCTTGCCGTGTTATTTTTTATTTAATCGAAAACTTTGACTGTCCAATGATAATTTCTCCAATGAAATTTGGATGAAGTATAATCAGGGGTAGTTAATAAGTAAAGGGAATATTACTATAACAAAGAAAAACAACAAAGAAAAAGTCCGCCACTACTAAAATAGTGACGGACTTGAAAATCATTCAGGCAATCAGATAGCAGTTACGTTTGCAGCTGCTGGGCCTTTAGCACCATTTTCAATGGTGAATTCTACGTTCTGGCCTTCTGCCAAAGTTTTGAAACCGTTACCCTGAATGGCAGAGAAGTGAACGAATACGTCTTTGCTACCGTCAGCTGGGGTGATGAAACCGAAGCCTTTAGACTCGTTGAACCACTTCACTTGACCTTTCATTTTGTCAGACATTGTGACTTTCCTATATATCAAAAAAATTTTGCCACCATGGGCATGTATTGGCCAGTTATCAGCTATTACTTATGGAGGCACTAAGAAGGAAACGCGTCAACAAAGGCTATCTGAGGATAACACTTACACATAACTCATTAACTCAAGATGTCGTACATAAAGTAGGTCTGTTTATCAGGCCGGCAGCATTAACGCATGATAGAAAAGGAATAGCAACCTTTTTATGCATCCGTGTTTTAAAAAACACGTTTAAGCTCACTATTAGAACAATAATACAACAAGTAAAACAAATTAGTTATAAATTTTTTTGATTTATTCAACCATTATCTTAATGAAAGCGTTAGAATTAATCTTAGCCAATAACAGATCATAGATTAAAGTAAAACAACTGATCTACGTAAGATCATCTACCTCATGCTAACCTTAAGAACCGATAACTATGAAAACATACCACTTTTCCTTCATCTACTCAGGTTAATATATGAATATCATTAAACAGATACTGATTCGGGACCTTGAACGAATTAACATTGAAGAACAGCGTGATGGCAAACCTCGTTTTAACAGCCAGTTTCTCAGCAACCACCCTTACCTTTTCCTGGCTATGCTCATCTCTTATCTGTCTCTCGCTGTGCTTATCTGGTACGCCCCATACTTTGGTTTATTTTCACTGCTAGCCTTTACTGTACTCTTCATTGTTATGGCTACTATTCTGCTATTTGAAATCAAACCTGTATATCGGTTTGATGATATTGGTGTACTTGATCTACGGGTATGCTACAACGGTGAGTGGTTCGCCAGCGAAAAAATATCAGACCATGCTCTCGAAGAGATCTTTTCTCATCCTCATGTTCCGTTAACAATGAAAGATGAAATCAAACGTGTTATGAAACTGAAAGGTGAAATATATTTTTATGACGTTTACATAATGGCATTTTCTGAACAACCAGACAAAACACCATCACCACCGATGATGAATAAAAGTACTCAATTTCAATAAAATAGCATAGTTATAACACAACATGCTCATATGACGAGCAAACAATAAAATTGTAAGACTTTTTGCGTTGACAGTGTTTCAGTTCATCGCTAATATTCGCCTCGTTCTCAGGAATGATTCCTCCATAGTTCAGTCGGTAGAACGGCGGACTGTTAATCTGTATGTCACTGGTTCGAGTCCAGTTGGAGGAGCCAAATTCAAGTCTGGAGATGCTAAAAGGAATCTCTGGTACTATCAGACAGATAGTCTGCAAGAAAGCCCAATAAAATTTGGGCTTTTTTTTTGTTTATAAAATAGCACATTTAGGGGTACTGGGGTGATTAATCCAAAACCACTTTATAAATTCTCTCTTTAGATTTGTGTAGTATATTTACTTCGTCAACAAGTTCTATTTCGTAATGAATTATTACCCGACCATTACCGATATAATTAAAGAAATCAATTCCACCTGGCTGGCCATCGGCATTTGCTTCAGGATTAATTATCCCCAACCGGACAACATTATCTTCATTGGCTACTAAAGATTCTATTTTTAATACTAGCTCGCCTACATCCTGATTATCATCAGAATAACCTCTTATATGAACTGTGCCTTTTTTAAACTCCTTATTTTGAAGTTTAACATCGCTGACCATAATATTGATGTCATATTCAATAATACTCTCACCAATTGGTCGGCCTCTCGTTTCATCATATTCATCAATATAAGGCATTTCCAAATCACGGCGAACCTGAATTGTTCCAGGGTCTTCATCTAGTTCTACAATTATATATTGAACAGTAGAAAATTTAGCGCTACCACTTTCACTAATAGTGTAATAAACACTGTCGTGTTTACCGCTAGTAAGAAGATCGCTTTTCACAGACAAGCTGCGGATATCATTGCTATCCTGAGTGTTTGGAACAGAGACAATAGTATCATCAAAAATGAATTTTACTTCATGATTTTTCAGAATATTAGAATCAACAAAAAGTACTTTAACTCCTGAATTTATATCATTGCTATCAATTATATTATCATAATTTGCCGGATATATAGGTGCTGATAATCCCACTGACTTCAGTTTGAATCGATCCAGAACAGCTTCAGCAACCACATTACCACTAGCATCAGTTACTTCCGCAACAAACTTAATTGTGGCATTAGCTTTTTGATCTGTTTTAATTTTTACTAAAACTTCAGATGCCCTGCTAATAGAGTCGAATATTTTATTGTTATTTACAATTTCATATTCTCCTTCACTCAAACCATGTACTGAAATTTTACTTTTGTAATTATCTAATGATACAGAATAATCATCATCTTTTAGAACTATAAACAATCGTAATGGAACGTTGAACCAATCTTTATGTGAAACCCAGTTAGTTACATCAGTATTAATTAAGAACTTCATGACTTTTCCTCATTTTATATAAAAAATACAGAAAAATTAGCCACTCTTTTCTGGTAAAATATTATTTACTTTATTGCATATTATATACAAATATAAAATAATTATTAATTTAATAACATATTAATCCATTAACACCAGATAAAACCTCATTATCAACGGAGAACTATTTTTCCTAGACTGATACTATGCTTTCCAATTTATGATTGAAATAATTAATTACTCTTTCAATTAAGAATTGTAGACGAAAAAATCCACTAATAAATATCAAAAGACAATACACGATCTATTAAAAAAACAAAATAGGAAGATTAGCAAGAAATACAAATCACCTATAAATAACATTAAAAAACAATTAAAAATATATTTCATTATATTTTTAATATCCCCAGTTAATTATATTTTAAATAAAAAAATAGATAATATTCCCCCTACCTAACTATCATAGATAAATATTAATTAGTATTGGTATTACCTGTCCTAAGAGACTTAATTGACTAAAAAATAGCAAACAAACGCCATTTTGAACACCAGTTAATCAATCAAACTCAATTTGCAGTTTTCCCCTTTGACAAGCCTAAAATACCCAGCTATTATTCGCCTCGTTCTCAGGAACGATTCCTCCATAGTTCAGTCGGTAGAACGGCGGACTGTTAATCCGTATGTCACTGGTTCGAGTCCAGTTGGAGGAGCCAAATTATGAAGAGCCCGCTTAATGCGGGCTTTTTGCTTTTCTGATTTACACTACCGCTCTTACGACCCAACATTCAATGTAATAATGCTATTCAACCTACATTCCTAGCATACAATTCCTGCAACCAGCCATTGTTTAGCACAAAAACAGATCAACAAGTTCAGTTTGCCAGCAAACAAACCCTATTTGTTGTTTTCTGCTTTGACAAAGCAAAAATGTATCGCTAATATGCACCCCGTTGTGAAGGAGTTCCTCCATAGTTCAGTCGGTAGAACGGCGGACTGTTAATCCGTATGTCACTGGTTCGAGTCCAGTTGGAGGAGCCAACTTCATATCATTTTACCCTCATGTTTCATTTTTCCCTGTTTATAAGAAAATCTACCTCTGGTTACCCTACACTACCCTAATCTAATTGATTTGGGTGGAATTTTCGTTGAAAGTTACATTCATCAATAGCTATTTAATCTTTTTCACTTTATTATCCATTCCCGGCTTGAACATGCTGAATTCAGCACTTGTCTTTTCTATTATATATACTGGAGCCGGTTTCATGACCACTGAATCATATACAATAAAAATCCGCCGCCCTGATGACTGGCACATTCATTTCCGTGATGGTGAAACGCTAAAAACTGTCGTTCCTTATACTAGTCACTTTTTTGGCCGAGCTATCGTCATGCCTAATCTGCTTTCTCCGATAACAGAGGTTGGTCGTGCCAAAGCCTATAGAAACAGAATATTGGCAGCTATCCCTAAAGGGCACAATTTTCAGCCTCTTATGACTTGTTACCTCACTGATTCTACCAACAGTTCCCAAATAGAGGTCGGTTATAAAGAAGGAATTTTCACTGCCTGTAAGCTCTACCCTGCCAACGCCACAACCAATTCAAGCCACGGTGTCTCTGATATTAAGAACATTTATCCACTACTAAACGTTATGGAAAAACTGGGGATGCCTCTGCTCGTCCACGGTGAAGTTACTGCTCCTCATATTGATATTTTTGACCGTGAAGCCCGTTTTATCGAACAAGTCATGGAGCCATTACGTAACCAGTTTCCCACACTGAAAGTCGTGTTTGAACACATAACAACCAAAGAAGCAGCGCAATATGTCCTTGAGGGTGATGACAATCTAGCAGCAACGTTAACGCCACAGCACTTAATGTTCAACCGCAACCATATGCTGGTTGGTGGTATCCGTCCAAACCTGTATTGCCTGCCCATTCTGAAACGCAATGTTCACCAAAATGCTTTACGCACAGCCGTCGCCAGTGGATGTGATCGCTTCTTCCTAGGTACAGACTCTGCACCACATGCACAACATAAAAAAGAATCATCTTGTGGTTGTGCTGGCGTATTTAATGCCCCATCAGCATTACCTGCTTACGCAACAGTATTCGAAGAGATAAATGCATTACAGCATTTTGAAGCTTTCTGTTCCCTTAATGGCCCTAAATTCTACGGATTACCCGTTAACGAAGGATTTGTCGAACTGACTCGCAAATCTTCTACGATCATTGAACACATTGATTGTGGCAATGAAAGGCTTATTCCGTTCCTGGCTGGCGAAGATGCCCGTTGGGAAGTAAAAACAGCAGATTGATATATGTGGGGATGGTCATCATCCCCATTAATTCGTATATACCCGTTATCTTTCAAGTTGCTTCTTTGTTGGCTACACTCACTCCCCCCGGTCACAGAGTTACCTACGCTCCTGGGGATTCGCTCCCTTGCCGTTGCGATTCATCTTGAAATCCATTGGGTATAGTTATCAACCTACCAACAAGCCGGATAATAATTCCTAACAAAAAACCTTCTTACTTTTATTAAAAAGCATATACTAATAATAACTCATTCAGGAATGAGGTAGTTTGCTCTTAGTCAATGATATTAATAATTAATGCGGCGATCTGATTAGGAGGTTTTATGGGCAGTAAAGATGAAGTTATTCAAACGCATCCTGTTGTAGGTTGGGATGTCAGTACGGTTGATACGTATGATGCAGTGATGTTACGCCTTCACTACTTGTCCTCCCAAGATCAAACACCAGAACATGTCATGGTAGACCGAACCTTATGGTTGACAACTGACATTGCAAAGCAATTGATATACATCCTCCAAGCAGGAATAGAAAAGATCGAATCCTCTGAATACAGCGATCTGAACCATATTAAGCACTAATCTTAAATTCGGACACCCAAACAAATGGGTGTCCAGCTTGGAGGTACATTGATTCATCTCAACGATTTTATCTGGAATACCATACCATTATATAATAACTTCGGATTAATCTGACTTTATTATCGCAATTGCCGAGTTGACTCTTAACAGATAAGGCGTTTATTGTGAACTCCGCCCAACAGGAACAGGGATGTACAATAATGAAAATCTTAGTAGTTGAAGAATGCTATTATACCCGTTCAGGTATTAGTGAGTTTTTAAAGAAAAATGACAACATTGAGGATATTGAAACCGCTAGCTGTTCTTCAATTAATGAAGCTATAGATATTATAAATCATTTTTCTCCTGACATTGTTTTAGCTAACCTGACTCATTATTGTCACCATACCAGTTACTGCTCCAATTTACATAAATTTATTACCCTTTTAGATAATACTCGTATTTATATATACCTTAATAATCCATACCCTTACTGTGATAACTATATTATATTGAAAAGTAATGTTTTTCTTCTAACAAAGAGAAATCTTCCCTATTTACTTAACAAACTGGGTCAAACAACATTACAGGAAATTCAGAAATACCGTGAAAAAATTGATGAATGTTGTTCTATTTTCAGTCCACAAGAACATAAAATAATTAACTACTGGATGAAAGAAGTTCCAAATTATCAGATATCCCAAAAGTTAAGGATTAGTAATAGTACAGTATATTCTCATAAAAGGCATATTGCAGAGAAAATCAATGTACGTAATAGAATTGAACTCTGTTTTATCTACAACGTATTTAAATATCTCTATTAAAAAATCCATTACCTAAAGATAAACTGGCACATGAATTTCTGTGCCAGTTATTAACATTCTTACTTAGTTAAACTCATTCCATCCTGTAGACGATACCGAGATTTATTAAATATTTTAGCTCCATTTTCACGACCAGCCCGACGAGTACGTTGTTCTGTTTCTGGTAATCTAACTTCTTCCCTACATGTTTCACTGCAACAGCCTTCAAATTTATCTGCACATTCCGAACACTGAATAAATAACAAGTGGCAACCATCGTTTTTGCAATTAGTATGGCTATCGCAAGGCGCACCACATTGATGGCAATGAGCAATCACATCATCTGAGATACGTTCTCCCATCCGCTCATCAAATACAAAGTTCTTACCAATAAAACGTACCGGCAATCCCTGTTCCTTGGCTTTACGGGCATATTCAATAATACCGCCTTCTACGTGATACACTTTTTTAAAACCATTATGCAACATATAAGCACTGGCCTTTTCACAACGAATACCACCTGTACAATACATCACAATATTCTTATCTTTATTATCCTGCAACATTTCTACTGCCATTGGCAATTGATCGCGGAAAGTATCGGACGGAATTTCAATTGCCTTTTCAAAATGCCCTACTTCGTATTCATAGTGATTACGCATATCAACAAATAGCGTATCAGGATCATCCAGCATCTGGTTAACCTGCTCTACCTTAAGATATTCACCCGTTTTTGATGGATCAAAAGTTTCATCTTCAATTCCATCAGCGACGACACGATCACGTACTTTCATACGCAAAACCCAGAAAGATTTCCCATCATCATCAAGTGCAATATTCAATCTCAGATTATCTAAAGCAGGATCAATGGAATACAATAAAGCTTTCAACGCTTCCATATTATGGGTTGGCACACTTATCTGCGCATTGATCCCTTCTTTGGCAATATAAACCCGGCCAAATACTGCAAGCTCGGTAAATTGTTGATAAAGATTATTACGAAAAGCCCAAGGATCTAATATATTAAAATATTTATAAAAAGAGATGGTAGTACGAGGCTGAGTCTCCGCTAGCATACGTGCTTTCAGCTCTTTATTAGAAATGCGGTTATGTAACACTGGCATGGTGTACTTTCCTAAATGATAAGTCATAAGAGTGGATGTATAAGTGATGGCCTCCGCCATCAAAGGTATATGATAACGAAAATGATTTTCAACGAGTAGCAATTTATAGCATGGTAATTGAAATCAGGGAGGAATCCATCCTCCCTTCAATTGATTGCGAATTTATTGGCAACAAACTGCCAGCAGCCTAATCCTAATCCTAATCCTAATCCTCAAGGTTGAAACCAGTCATCAGCGCTTTCCCATGTTTCTTGTAGAATCTCTTCAATGAGTTCCCTATCATTGGAAGTACCACCGCGAATAGACAGCCCATCACTACTTGCTAATTTCACATTAGTCTTAATATCAGGCCAAAGATACTTAAGGCGTTTATCCAGTTCTACAGCTAGGGCAGGGACAGCACCTTTTGGCAACTTCTTAGATTTATTGATAGTTACTTCTACATGCATAATTTTTCCCTCAACAAACATCACTGTTTAAGCATACAGTAATATTGTCCATGAGAATTGTAAATAGCTTCTGAAAAACTATTTTAATGATTATTTATCAATAATTTATAAATATTATTTTCGCAGACATCAAAACTGAATGATCAATGAGTACACCATTATCTACCCAAAGAAGGTAGCCAGCAGTTTGACGGAATTGGTCAGAATATTATCCACCATCGATCTCATAAATATTTTAAGTCTGAAAACTTCGACATCTAACCAAAAGATGTCACAATAGATATATTGTTTTATCCATATTGTTGGAATTAAATAACCAGAGAATCCATGATACAAGCACCTTCTTTTCAACGTTCACTGCTTCATCCTCGTTATTGGCCTACCTGGTTTGGTATCGGCCTACTTTACTTATTGGTTCTGCTCCCCTATCCAGTTATTTACTGGCTAGGTACCCGTCTGGGCAGATTCTCCATGCGTTTTCTAAAAAGGCGTGCAAAAATCGCCGAAAGAAATCTTGAGTTATGTTTTCCTGACATTCCACAAGAAAAACGTAACGAGATGCTAGTCAAAAACTTCGAATCTGTCGGCATGGGAATATTTGAAACGGGTATGGCCTGGTTTTGGCCGGACTGGCGAATAGAACACTGGTTTAAAGTAACCGGACGGGAAAATATTCAGAAAATTCAGTCTACCGGGCAAGGAATTATCGTTATTGGTATCCACTTCCTCACGTTGGAACTGGGCGCCCGAATTCTCGGCACGCTAAATCCGGGCATTGGTGTCTATCGCCCAAATGACAATCCAGTTATGGACTGGCTGCAAACATGGGGAAGATTGCGCTCCAACAAATATATGTTGGACCGGAAAGATCTTAAGGGCATGATCCGCTGCCTTAAAAATGGTGAAATTGTCTGGTACGCACCAGATCATGATTACGGTCCACGAAAAAGCGTATTTGCACCATTATTTGCGGTAGAACATGCAGCTACTACCACAGGTACCTCAATACTTGTACGTCTTGCCGATCCGGCAATGATCCCATTCACTCCCCGCCGTTTGCCTGACGGAAAAGGCTATGAACTCATTATTCAGCCAGCAGTAGATGGATTTCCAAAAAGTGATGAAGTGAAAGCCGCTACTTTTATGAACAAAGTCGTAGAACAGGAAATCTTACAGGCTCCTGAACAATATATGTGGTTACATCGTCGCTTTAAAACTCGGCCTGAAGGTATGCCTTCTCTGTACGGTCAAGCTGATAGAACCCATTAAATACCCTCAACGGCTGTTTCTTCACTCAAGAAACAGCCGCGATAACTTTTGTGTACAATCCAATAATCCTTATTTTTTTCAATATTGATGTTATGTATTTTAATTTGGTTTATCTCTGAGTTTTATATAAGAAATCAAAACTAATATAAAACTGACAAATAAAAACAAAGCTGATAATTAAACATCTTTACTTTCTTACTTTTTATAATTACCTTCAATAATTGGCTACTAAAACTAATATTTATATATTATAAATATTATGTGATTTTCACTTTAACTTATTCTTATTGATAAAAATCCCCCAGATATAAATATAGGCAAGTCAATAGTCCGCCCCTTGTTTTAATCAACCAATGGTAAAAAATGAGATTTCTATCGGATTTTTCTCTGAAAAATGAAATATAAAGTACGAGACATCCTGTCTACCAATAAAATTGGCCGGAAAATATGTTAAATATATATTAATAAGACAGGACGTCATTTAATAAGAATGCGGCTTTTTTTTGCTCCAGACCTAAATCTGAAAGAGCTTTTTAAAAGCTTTATTTGTCTCATACACCACACTCCTGGAGTGTAGTATTATTAGGAAAACTTAGATGCAATCCTCTATTAACAATACAAAAAACCGAACCTTCTTCGGGCATCCTTATCCATTAAGTTCCTTGTTCTTTACCGAAATGTGGGAACGTTTCTCTTTCTACGGCATTCGCCCACTTTTGATCTTGTTTATGGCAGCAACCATTTATGATGGTGGGATGGGTATTCCCCGTGAACAGGCATCTGCTATCGTCGGTATTTTTGCCGGGAGTGTTTATCTAACTTCACTGCCCGGCGGTTGGCTGGCGGACAACTGGTTAGGTCAACGTCGGGCAGTCTGGTACGGTTCTATTATTATTGCATTAGGACACTTATCTATCGCCCTTTCCGCCTTCCTAAACCATCACCTGTTTTTTATTGGTCTACTGCTGATCGTATTAGGTACCGGGCTGTTTAAGACCTGTATCACAGTCATGGTCGGGACTCTGTACAAAAAAGATGACCCGCGTCGTGATGGCGGTTTTTCCTTATTCTATATGGGGATTAATATAGGTTCGTTTATCTCTCCACTGATTACAGGCTGGCTGATTCGTGACTATGGCTGGCACTGGGGTTTTGGTATCGGTGGACTGGGCATGTTGGTTGCTCTGTTGATATTCCGTTTCTACGCAATTCCCTCAATGCGCAGCTATGATAAAGAGAGTGGTTTGGACTCAAGCTGGGATTACCCCACGGTTAAACGCAAAAACGTTGGTAAATGGGTCTTTACTGCTGTTATCGCTATGATTGCTATTATTACTTTGCTAATCCTTGGTGTAATTCCATTCAATCCGGTAGCTGTAGCCAGTACGATGGTCTATATGATCTCATCCTGTGTAACGCTTTACTTTATCTATCTGTTCCTGTTTGCCGGTTTGAGCAGTAGTGATCGTTCCCGTTTACTGGTTTGTTTTATTCTACTGGTATCTGCTGCATTCTTCTGGTCTGCATTTGAACAGAAGCCGACTTCATTCAACCTGTTTGCCAATGATTATACAGACCGGATTGTGATGGGATTTGAGATCCCAACAGTATGGTTCCAGTCAATTAACTCACTATTTATTATTCTGCTAGCCCCAGTATTCAGTTGGTTCTGGCCTATGTTAGCCAAAAATAATGTCAACCTGAGTAGCATCAGTAAATTTATTATTGGTATTTTGTTTGGTGCCGGTGGTTTTGGTCTAATGATTCTGGCTGCACAGAATGTACTAGCAACAGGTGAAACCGTTTCTCCACTCTGGCTGGTCGCAAGTATTTTATTGATGACTCTCGGAGAACTGTGCCTCAGCCCTATTGGGCTTGCAACTATGACTCTGCTGGCACCATCCCGTATGCGTGGTCAAGTGATGGGCCTGTGGTTCTGTGCAAGTGCACTGGGTAATCTGGCTGCGGGTCTAATTGGTGGACAGGTCCGCGCTGACCAACTGGACAACCTGCCCGATCTATTCTCCCGCGTATCTCTGGCTCTGGTCATCTGTGCAGTTGTGCTGATGGTATTAATCGTGCCAATACGTCGCCTGCTTAATAATGCTGACAAATCAGAGGCAAAAGCCCAGTAAATATTAAACTTACAATAAAGCCATCTGCTCATAAGATGGCTTTATATATTTCAATATCTGGAAATATCATTTTGTCTTGCGTAATCGAGCAGGCGTACAACCATAATGCTGATTAAATGCAAAGGTAAAAGCAGACTGGGAAGCATAGCCGGACAAAAATGCGATATCAGCCAAAGAATTATAACTGTTGACCAATAAATTATAAGCGAGTTTCATCCGGCATGTTTTCAAATAAGCCATTGGACTCATTCCCGTTGCGATAAAAAGTTTTCGATGCAAAGTGCTGACAGATACCGTGCAAATATCGGCCATATCCATCACGGTCATTTTCTCATGTAAACGCCCAGAAAGCCCCTGATTCAGTTTTACTATCAGCGCTGAAGATGAACTTATTTGCGGTAACTGAGCCAATAGCAAACGGGCAACATCGGCATGGCTGGCTGAAGGTTGTGGGTAATCATGCAACCATTTAATAAGAGCCAATGCAGACTCAGGTAACGGTTGCCAAAAAGAATCACCATGCTGTAATGGTCCAAACTGCGCCGAAGGTAATTCCAATACTAATTGCTGATTTTCACCGCTGGCGAAAAAACTATGCTTAGTATCAGGGGGGATTACAACAACATTCCGGGAGTTAACAACTCCTTGCTCCCCTCCTATATTTAATTCCAATTGCCCGTTATAACCAAAAACAAACTGCCATAGTCCGTGATGGCTATGGCTGATAGTTTCAGTTGAATACTGACGCAAATGTAATGAAGGTAATTGAGGAGCCATGTTTATCGCCGATAATTAAAATACACTCTATTTATTCGGCAATAAAATAGCACAGGTTACAATAACTTATGACCATTTGGGACAGGAAGAGTAAATTCTGCGATCACCACTGCACCATTTTCATCCATACCGCCTGTTAACAATACCTCTGATTTGACACCTGCGATCCGCTTTGGCGGAAAATTACATACACAAAGAACTTGACGGCCAATCAATTGCTCAGGCGTGTAATGCACCGTTATCTGGGCGCTTGAACTTTTAACACCTAACTCACCAAGATCAATGTGTAATTTATAGGCAGGTTTGCTGGCTTTAGGATTCAATTCTACCGAAACAATTGTGCCAACTCGCATATCAACTTTCTCAAAGTCAGCCCATTCGATCTGTTCCATATACTCCTCTCCTCAATGTGAAATCACTATACCCATTATCTTTCAAGTTGCCTCTTTGTTGGCTGCACTCACCCCAGTCACATAGTTAGCTATGCTCCTGGGGATTCGCTCCCTTGCCGTCGCGATCCATCTTGAAATCCATTGGGTATATATTCACATAACAGCAGAGGAAATTCTTTCGAAAGGCTGCCAACAATTATCGACAAACTGCCGGTTTCTTCCGACAGATCACTCAATTTACTATGAGATCTCTTTGGGTAGTGCTCATTCTCTATCAAAAAAGTTACTTCTCGTCATGCCACCATTCTCTTTGATTTTAATCTCCCGTTCAATTTCCCGATTAATTCTCTTATTAGCTTCATCATTAAATCTCCAGCTCTCTTGCCAATTTGCAGTATATTTCTTTTCATATCCTTCTTGTTTTTCCTGCTCTAGCTTTTCTGCGGCTTCATTATCCGCAATGAGTTCATTGACATTCCAATGCTTGGATTGGAGATTTTCCCGTTTCTTCAAATAGTCTGCTGATGGCTTATTGTCAGCCGGAATATCACTTTTGTAGTCAAAATTTAAGGCAAATACCTGGAAAGAAATTGCAGATAAAATGACAAAAATGTAACGCGATCCTTTAATCATCATATGATCCCTCTTTAAAACCATAACTTCGAATAACTATTAAATAATTATTGTCAATAGGAATCAATAACATTTACACATAACAAATCAGTTATCAATATCAGGTTTAAACTCTATTTAAATTGTGCACTTTCCGTTAGTTTAATAAACAACTAACCCGCTGAATCTGCGGGTTAGTTGTTTATCAGGAATACAAGAGAGTTATCTCACAATTAAAGATCACTTCCTTGCCGATAAGCCAGAGCAACCGCCAAAGATTGCACCAAACACAGAGTAGCAGACTGAGAACGGAATGCGTCCACCTGCGCTTCTTTAACCACAAAACAGACATCACTGAAACTGGCAAGAGGACTAATCTGGCTATCAGTAATCACAATCTGTTTTGCCCCTGCTTTCGCCGCTCTCTCACTGATCATCAGTGTCTCTTCTGCATAAGGAGTGAAACTGATTGAAACGACAATATCCTCTTCCCCAATTAAGTTAATCTGTTCCCTGAACATTCCTCCCAAGCCATCCACCAGCAAGGGACGGCATTCCAGATGACTTAGAGCATAAGTAAGATAAGCCGCCACACTGAAAGAGCGACGCAGCCCAATGATGTAGATACTCTTAGCCTGAGCCAATAAATCTACTGCGTGCTTTAAATCTTCGGGGGCAGTTCTGGCAGCCAGCTGTTGCATAGCCTGTACATTAGAACGAGCAAACTCCTGCAAAATATGTTGAGGATCTTCTGGCGGCTCCTGTTCGCCATCCAATTCTCTGAATAGTCTGGCTCTGTCTGCATAACTAGCCGTCTCTTCCACCATATGCATACGAAATAGCTGTTTCATTTCATTAAAGCCACTGAAATCAAACGCATTAGCAAAACGAATTAATGTTGATGGAGGAACATCTGCTTCTCTGGCTATCACAGCAACAGTATCAAAAGCCACACTATTGGTATTATCCAGCACATATCGAGCCACTTGTTGTAAGCGTTTACTTAATTCACCATAGCGGGAACGGACTTGCTCTTGAAATTCATTCAGATTCGATGCTACAGACATAAATCCCCCATAAAATTTATTGTCAGCAATTGTAATAGTTTTACATTATAAGTTGAATTGTATTGCATTTTCATAGTTAAAAATGAAATAAATAATCCATTAAATGTAACGAATTATTATTATTACCTTATTGATTAGTACCTAATTATTCATTCAATTACCTGTAATTCATAAGAACTTTACCCCGATCACATTAATCACCTTTTATTCTAAATTAAATTGAAAGCGAAACAAATATTTCATATATCTATGACTAACGTTTTCGATTCAGTACAAACATCAAAATTCACGAGAGAGACTCAGCATGGAACAAATAAAGAATTACGTTAACGGGCAACTCATTCCCAGTCATAGTTCCCGTTTTTCTCCTGTTTTTAATCCAGCTACAGGTGAACAAATTCGCCAGATAGCACTTAGTACCGCCTCTGAGGTTGAACAAGCGATTGAAATTGCCCATCAGGCTTACAGCGAATGGTTTAAAGTTTCACCTCTCAAACGGGCTCGTGTGATGTTCCAGTTCAAAACATTACTGGAAGCTAATATAGGCAAACTGGCACGCTTGATTACAGAAGAGCACGGAAAAATCTATTCAGATGCTATCGGTGAATTAACACGTGGTTTGGAGGTTGTTGAATTTGCCTGTGGCATTCCTCATTTGCAAAAAGGTGAACATTCCGCTAATACCGGAACGGGTGTGGATAGCCATTCATTAATGCAGCCTTTAGGTGTTTGCGCCGGAATTACCCCTTTTAACTTTCCAGCCATGGTTCCTATGTGGATGTTTCCTATCGCACTGGCTACGGGAAACACTTTTGTACTAAAACCATCAGAAAAAAATCCTTCTCTTGCTATTGAATTAGCGCTACTGCTTCAACAAGCCGGTTTACCCAACGGCGTATTTAATGTTGTCAACGGCGATAAAGAAGTCGTCGATGTATTACTTACGGACCCAAGAGTACAAGCCGTCAGCTTTGTTGGTTCGACTCCTGTCGCTGAATATATCTACACAACCGCCTCTGCTCATGGGAAACGCTGCCAGGCGCTAGGTGGTGCAAAAAACCACTGTATTCTGATGCCAGATGCCGATCTTGATATGGCGAGTAACGCTATTACAGGTGCCGCTTTTGGAGCAGCAGGTGAACGTTGCATGGCATTGTCTGTTGTATTGGCAGTTGGGGATGAAACGGCTGATGCGCTAATTGAAAAATTACGTCAACAGATCAACAAAATGTCTGTCGGTCCCGGTATTGTGGCAAGCAAAGAACATGATATGGGACCCGTTATCTCCGCCCAGCATAGAGCTAAAATCTGTGACTATATCGCTAATGGCGAACAACAAGGGGCTAACTTGTTAATTGATGGCCGTCAACTCAACATTCCCGGCTATGAAAACGGCTATTTTATTGGCCCGACGCTGTTTGATAGCGTCACACCAGATATGAAAATCTATCAAGAAGAGATCTTCGGCCCAGTACTGGCAATTGTTCGTGTACCCGATTATGCCACCGCGTTAACATTAATTAACGGACATCAATATGGTAATGGTACCGCTATATTCACCCGCGATGGAGAAACAGCCCGCCAGTTCAGCGAAGACGTACACGCGGGTATGGTAGGCATCAATATCCCCATTCCAGTACCCATGGCATTCCACAGTTTTGGTGGCTGGAAACGCTCAATTTTTGGTCCACTTAACGTTCACGGCAATGATGGTGTTCGCTTCTACACCCGCATGAAAACAGTCACCAGCCGCTGGCCGGCAAGTATCCGATTAGAACATCATTCCAGCAGTTTTGTGATGCCAACTATGGAATAAATTGGAGTTCTGTAAATGAGCAAGTTAACAATGACAACCGCTCAGGCATTGGTGAAATTCCTGAATCAGCAATATGTGGAAACAGATGATGGACAATATCCATTCATCAGAGGCGTTTTTACCATTTTCGGTCACGGTAATGTTGTCGGATTGGGGCAGGCACTGGAACAAGATCCCGGCCATTTAACCGTTTATCAGGGATGCAATGAGCAAGGCATGGCCCATATTGCAACAGGTTTTGCCAAGCAAAAAAAACGTAAACAGATTTTTGCTGTTACCTCATCGGTTGGCCCTGGTTCCGCCAACATGGTAACAGCCGCGGCAACCGCAACCGCCAATCGTATTCCTCTATTATTACTACCCGGCGATACATTCGCCTGTCGCCAGCCTGATCCGGTTTTACAACAGGTTGAACAGTTCTATGACTACACTATCAGCACTAATGACTGTTTCCGTCCGGTTTCCCGTTACTGGGACCGCATCTCCAGACCTGAGCAGTTAATGAGCGCTATGATTAATGCGATACGGGTTCTGACAAATCCTGCCGATACAGGCGCTGTCACAATTTGTCTACCACAAGATGTTCAAGGTGAGATTTGGGATTTTCCTGACTACTTCTTTCAAAAACGGATTCATCGCATTGAACGCCGCCCTGCTTCCTCTGCCATGATCAACAATGCCGTAGCACTCATTAGCCGTAAGAAAAAACCGCTGCTAATCTGCGGTGGTGGTGTGCGCTATTCAGAAGCACACAAGGCTTTCCGTCAGTTCGCAGAAAACTTCAATATCCCTTTTGCTGAAACACAAGCAGGAAAAAGTGCTGTAGTTGCCGATCATCCACTCAATTGCGGTGGTTTAGGCACAACAGGCTGTCTTGCGGCAAACCTGATAGCCAAAGAAGCCGATTTGATTATTGGCATCGGTACCCGGTTTACTGATTTCACTACTGCATCCAAATCCCTATTTCAAAACCCGGATGTAGAATTTCTCACCATCAACGTAACGGAATTCGACGCCTATAAACTAGATGCTGTCCCCGTCGTAGCAGATGCCCGTGAGGGATTAAACGCCATTGCAGAGAAACTTACTCAGCTAAGTTATCGCAGTGGTTATCAGAATGAAATTTCTCAGGTACGGGAAGCATGGCGAAAAGAATTAAACCGCTTGTTCGAAATTCAATATCAGCAAGGCTTCATTCCAGAAATTTCCGGCCATCTTGATGATAAATTGGAAGAATACAGCCAGACATTACAAACCCAGTTGACACAAACCAGAGTACTAGGATTGCTGGACAGACATCTTGAACCGGAAGCTATTATTGTCGGCTCAGCAGGTTCCCTTCCCGGTGATTTACAGCGAGTATGGCAGCCCAAGCAACCAGACACCTATCATCTTGAGTATGGCTATTCCTGCATGGGCTATGAGATAGCGGCAGCTGTTGGCGCCAAAATAGCATGCCCAGACCAACCCGTTTATGCCATGGTAGGTGATGGTTCTTATATGATGCTTCATTCAGAGCTGCAAACCGCAGTACAGGAAAACATTAAGATCACGGTATTGCTATTTGATAATGCTGGATTCGGCTGTATCAATAACTTACAAATGAGTCAAGGAATGGGCAGTTTTGCAACAGAAAACCGTTATCGAAACCCCAAAAATGGGTGCATGGATGGAAAACTGATTAAAGTTGATTTTGCCAAAAATGCAGAAAGCTACGGCTGCAAAAGTTACCGAGTTCACGATGAACAGCAATTGCTTTATGCATTACAGGAAGCCAGAAAACAAACTGTACCAGTGTTAATAGATATCAAAGTTCTACCTAAGACCATGACACATGACTATGAATCATGGTGGCGAATAGGAACAGCGCAAGTAGCCAAAAATCCCACTATAGAATCCGCTTCAGAGAAGATAAAGGAGATGGTTTCAACCAAAATACGTCAATACTAAAAGTTGGTAGCCTGTCATTTGACAGGCTACAGACCGCAAACAAATCCTGCCAACACGTTAAATTGTGTCAGAATAAACCGCCTTCTTTCACCCAGATGCGTGGCAGGTTATTTTTCCTTATCTAATCACATGCCTAATGTCATTTTGAAATTTTTATTTCGAAAAAAATCACCTTTTCTTTTCCTTTACCCCCTATCGCCAAACATAGCAATTACTTAACAAAATACACGTTATAATTTGTTTTAAAAGGAAATTTTTATCAATCCATCTACTACTCCCCTCACTTTACGTGATCTATTTAACACAAATTTAATATTATCATTAATAAAATGCTATCCGTCACGCAAAAACATAATTTCCAATCATTGTAAAATTGAAATAAATATTCTAATTGATATATTTTTAAGTATACCCAAAGCAGATTACCCAGGTATCAAGGAGCATTTATGTTCAACATTGCATTATTTGGCGCCGGACGGATTGGACAAGTACATGCGGCAAATATCGCTAACCATAAAGAAACCTGCCTTTATTCCGTTATCGATCCGCATAAGAAAAGTGCAGAACTTTTAGCACAGAAATATCAGACAAAAATACAGACTATTGAACAGGCCATGTCTGACCCCAAAATAGAGGGTGTTCTTATTGCTTCAGCAACAGACACTCATGCAAACCTAATTGAAATCGCAGCAAAGCATCACAAAAAAATTTTCTGTGAAAAACCCATTCACCTGGATATTGAACGTGTTCATCATTGCCTTGAGACGATTAAACAATATCAGGTCCCGCTATTTGTTGGCTTTAACCGTCGTTACGATCCTCAATTTCGTCGAATAAAAACCCTATTTGATGCTGGCACGATAGGAAAAGCTGAATCTCTGCTGATTACTTCCCGTGATCCTTCTCCTCCATCTGTTGAATATGTCAAAGTCTCTGGTGGTATGTTCCGAGATATGACAATCCATGATTTCGATATGGCACGTTTTATTATCGGTGAAGAGCCATATTCGATCTATGCACAAGGCAGTAACTTAATTGACCCCGCAATTGGGCAGGCCGATGATATCGATACCGCCTTTATTGTTATGAAATTTCCATCAGGCGTAATAGCAGCCATTACCAATAGTCGACGTTCCGGTTATGGCTATGATCAGCGGATTGAACTGCATGGTGAAAAAGGCTTACTCCGTGCTGGTAACATCAAAGAAAACAGTGTTGAACTTTGGGAAAACACGGGTTGTTTAACGGCCAAGCCAGAGCATTTCTTCCTGCAACGTTATCGAGAAGCATATATTGCTGAATGGGATCATTTTGTCGATGTCATGTCTGACCGGGCTATACCAGAATGCAATGGCTCTGATGGCAAACAAGCACTTTATCTGGCAGATAAAGCGCTCGAATCCCTGCACTCCGGCCAAGAAGTCAGATTATAAAACAGGACCACACCTGAATAACTGACTCACATTTATTTTCACCATAAAAACGGGAAAAACCTTTTTTCCCGTCAGCATATTACTGCCTAAAAACAGTCAATCAGGCATGGAGGATAATATGTTAGCTTTTCTCTCATTTACCGGTTTCACCTTATTAGTAGCAGGTTTTGCTTATTACAAAACACATAATGCCCGCCTGACAGAATCTGCTGAAGGTTATTTTCTTGGTGGCCGTTCCCTGACAGGAGTTTATATTGGTAGCTCTATGCTGCTGATGAACCTATCGACAGAACATTTAGTCGGTTTAAATGGCTTGGCATTCCGAACCGGGTTTATCGTCATGGCTTGGGAAGTTATTGCAGCCATGACAATCGTCTTATTTGCTATTTATTTCCTACCGAAGTACCTCAAACTTGGCATTTCAACCATACCGGAATATCTTGAACGTCGGTTTGACAAAAATACCTTATTTATTACCTCAATTCTATTTCTGGCAATGTATGTTATTTCATTACTACCCATTGTGCTGTATACCGGCGCGATTGCGCTGGAAAGTCTGTTCCAGGTTTCTGAGGTATTTAGTGTCAATAAAGCCACAGCTTTGTGGATTATGGTTTGGGGTGTCGGTGGATTAGGCGCTATTTATGCCATATTTGGTGGTATCAAAGCCATTGCAGTGGCAGATACCATTAACGGAGTTGGTTTAATCGTTGGTGGATTAATGGTGACAATTTTTGCTCTGCTCTACGTCGGCAGTGGCAATGCCTGGCAAGGATTAGTTGAGGTTTATCAAGCTAATCCCGATAAATTTAACTCTATCGGCAGTGAAGATTCGCTGGTTCCTTTCTCCACATTATTTACTGGCTTGATTATTTCCAATATGTTTTTCTGGTGTACCAATCAATCTATTGTTCAAAAAGCCCTTGGTGCAAAAAACCTGGCAGAAGGACAAAAAGGTGTCATGCTGTGTGCTTTCTTTAAGTTAATCATTCCCTCTATTATTATTCTGCCAGGCATTATTGCCTTCCATATTTTCAAAGGGCAAATAGATAACCCCGATAACGCCTATCCCGAACTGGTACATCTGGTTCTGCCTGAAATATTAGTTGGTTTCTTTGCGGCTGTCGTTGTCGGTGCAGTATTCTCTACATTCAGTGGAGGACTTAATTCATCTATGACACTTTTTACCGTCAATATCTACAGACAACGAATTAATAAAAACGCAACTGAAGCTCAAACAGTGACTGTTGGTAAATATCTGGGGATTGGGTTAACTTTAACAACCATGATTGTTGCTCCATTAGTCGCTAATGCGCCAGATGGCCTGTTCTATCTCATTCAACAATTACAGGGGATTTTTAATGCACCGATTCTCAGTGTAGTATTAGTTGGTCTGATGACTAAACGTGTGCCCCCTATCGCCGCTAAACTCGGCCTACTATTCGGTATGTCCGCTTATATTATCTGCAACTTCATTTTAAAAATTGATCTGCATTTCTTTCATCTGGTCGGTATTCTATTTGTTCTCAATATCATTTTCATGCTGGCTATTGGCTACTTCTTTCCAGCCAAACCATTTGAAGATGTTTATACCGAGCAGGTAGATATTACACCGTGGTCTATAGTGAAACCTGTTGCATGGTTAATTATATTGAGTTCAATTTCTATGTATGTATTTCTCGCACATCATGTCCCCCAAGTAATCATGGTTATTTATTATTTGTTTGCCGCATTAGTGTTGTTTTATGTGTTCTATAAAATGGGTAAATCCTTGCTCAGGAAGTAAAGCAATAGAAAAATCTCTTCCCTACAACAATAGGGAAGAGATTAATTATGTGATTTATTCCCACCATTAAGGCCCACACTATATACCAGAACATGAATGGAACAAAAATTTCAATACCCCATTTAATTTACCTTTACTACTAAATAATGAATATACCATGAGAACATTACCTCTATTTAACATCATGTTAACCAAAAAATCCTTACCAGATCACAATGCGAAATTAAAAATCCAAATTAAATTGAAAATGAAATAAATGTTTCGTATAACGGGAATATGACAACAACCAGGGTCAACTGACAACACACACAAACTTACAGTAAACAATAGACAGCTTGCCAGCTTTCATTCGGAGAAACACAGCTATGAAAGAGATTCATATCGGCTTAATCGGTACTGGTTACATCGGGCGAACGCATGCAATTGCATATGCACAAGCTGCCACTGTTTTCCCAATGAAAGGCAAGTTAGTTCGTGACATGGTAGCGGAAGTTTCTGCTGAACTGGCAGCAAAACAGTCTAAAGCATTAGGCTTCCGACGTTTTACCGATAATTGGCGTGAACTAGTCGCAGATCCTAATATTGATGTTGTTGACATCTGTTCACCAAATTTTCTTCACAAAGAGATGGCCCTCGAAGCAATCAAACACGGTAAGCACGTTTATTGCGAAAAACCACTGGCACTAAATTCAACTGACGCAAAACTTATGGTTGAAGCAGCCCAAAAAGCCGGAGTAAAGACCCTGGTAGGGTTTAACTATGTGAAAAACCCCACGTCACAACTGGCTAAAGAGATCATTTCAAATGGTGAAATTGGTGAAATCATTCACTTCTATGGCACTCATAACGAAGACTATATGGCTGATCCACTCAGCCCTATTCACTGGCACTGTTTCAAAGATAAAGCGGGATTAGGTGCATTGGGTGATCTTGCTGCACATATCATTAACATGGCGCAATATCTGGTTGGTGATATTCAAACTGTTTGCGCAGACATGGAAATTGTCATCAAAGAGCGCCCGGAAAAAATAGGCTCCAGCGTCATGGTTGCCGTAGAAAACGAAGATCAAGCGCATGCCATGGTACGTTTCGGCGGCGGAGCAATGGGTATTATTGAGACTTCACGTGTTGCCTGTGGCCGCAAAATGGGCTTGAGCTACATCATCACAGGCACAAAAGGCACTTTAAGTTTCACCCAAGAAAGAATGGCTGAATTAAAACTTTACCGCCACGATGAACCAGCAAACCGTCAAGGATTTAAAACTATTCTTATTGGCCCAGAACATCCTGACTACGCACCATTTTGTAACGGTACCGGTCACGGCATCGGTTTCAATGATCAAAAAACGGTGGAAATCAGAGATTTGCTTAATGGTATCGCCAGCAATAAAGAGATCTGGCCGGATTTCACCGAAGGCTGGAAAGTTTCACGCATTCTGGACGCCATTGCTCGTTCTTATAAAGAACAACGTTGGGTGAATGTCACTGAAATAAATTAATTATTTTTATCAACCCTCCACTATCGAAGCTCATCATAGCAACACTTGATATTGTACTTAATAAGGAATTGTTCAATGGAGCAGCCAAAAAAATTTGATGTCATCTGCATGGGGCGAATCGCCGTTGACCTTTATGGTCAGCAAATTGGAGCACGTCTGGAAGACATGGGAAGTTTTGCAAAATATCTTGGTGGCTCTTCCGGTAACGTTGCCTATGGTACTGCCCGTCAGGGGCTTAAATCTTCCATGCTAGCCAGAGTCGGTGATGAACATATGGGACGTTTTCTTAGGGAAGAGTTACAAAGTGTTGGCTGTGATACCAGCCATCTAATCACTGATAAAGCACGTCTTACCGCATTAGTACTACTGGGAATCAAAGATAAAACAACTTTTCCACTGATCTTCTATCGTGATAATTGCGCCGATATGGCAATCACCCGTGATGATTTCAGTGAAAAATACATTGCATCAGCCCGTTGTTTAGCAATCACCGGCACACATCTTTCTCACCCAAATACCCGTGATGCCGTATTGACCGCCCTTAATTACGCCCGCCGTAATGATGTCAAAACAGTTATTGATATTGATTATCGTCCTGTCCTTTGGGGGCTGACTGCTCTGGGAGATGGTGAAACCCGTTATATCGAATCGGAACCGGTGACAGCTCAGTTACAGGAAGTGTTATCTCTGTTTGACCTGATTGTTGGAACAGAAGAAGAATTTCACATTGCGGGTGGCTCAACAAATACCATCGAAGCACTACGCAATATCCGTAAACTGACTGCAGCTACATTAGTTTGTAAACGTGGACCTCTGGGATGCTCTGTGTTTACCGCTAAAATCCCTGATGATTTGGATGATGGCATTACCATACAAGGAGTTCGTGTCGATGTATTTAATGTCCTCGGTGCCGGAGATGCTTTTATGTCTGGCCTGTTGCGCGGCTATCTTAATAACGAAGGTTGGGAAAAAGCTTGTACCTACGCCAATGCCTGTGGTGCATTAGTCGTCTCCCGTCATGGGTGTGCCCCAGCAATGCCAGATAAAACAGAGCTTGATAACTATTTGTCACGAGCCAATCAGCTACTACGCCCTGATTTAGATGAAATACTTAATCACCTTCACCGTATTGGCGCCCGTAAAAAGCAATGGGATGAATTGTGCGTGATGGCATTTGATCACCGAATCCAATTTATCGAAATGGCTCGTCAAGCAAATGCCAGTATCAAGCGTATTTCATTATTAAAACAACTTTTACTGCGTGCCAGTCGGGAAGTTGCCATAGAAGCTGGATTACAAGGGAAAGCAGGTCTGTTATGTGACAGCACTTTTGGTCAAGATGTTTTGAATGAAATCACAGGTCAGGGTTGGTGGATAGGCCGCCCAATTGAGCTACCAGGCTCCCGCCCGCTCTGTCTGGAACATGGTAACATCGGTTCCCAACTTATTGACTGGCCGCTAGAACATATCGTCAAATGCCTGGTTATTTTTCACTCGGAAGACGCTCACACCCTTCGTCTGAAACAAGAGAAAAAAATTCAAAAAATTTATGCTGCATGCTGTAAATCGGGTCATGAACTCTTACTGGAAATTATCTTACCGGCAAAAATGGAACATTCAGATGAATACTATATCCGTGCACTGAAACGCTTTTATAACCTCGGTGTTAAACCGGATTGGTGGAAACTTCCTCCCCTTAGTGCCGATAGCTGGGACAGTATTAACTATCTAATCCAACAACGGGACCCATATTGCCGTGGGGTAGTTATTCTTGGTCTTGATGCCCCACAAGAAGAATTGAAAACCGGCTTTAATGCCGCCGCCGGGAAATCTATCGTCAAAGGTTTTGCCGTTGGAAGAACCTTGTTCGGTCAACCATCCCTCCAGTGGCTAAAAAACGAGATTGATGATGACAGTTTGATCCAAAAAATAAAAATTAACTATCACAACCTGATTAGCCTGTGGCGTCAGCGTAGATAAAAATATAGCAAAATTATTTCATCTTACTGGAGATTCATAATGACTGTTCAACTTGGTATCAACCCTCTAACCTGGACCAATGATGACTTGCCCACTCTTGGCGCAGAAACCCCACTGGAAACCTGCTTAACTGAAGGCCGTCAGGCTGGGTTTACTGGTTTTGAACTGGGCAATAAATTCCCTCGCCAAGCCAGCATATTAGGTCCAATTCTTGCCGCACACGATCTAAAACTGGTATCTGGCTGGTACTCCAGCGAATTACTTACCCGTTCAGTCGCAGAAGAGATTAAAGCGGTACAATCTCACCTGACCCTGCTGCGTGAACTCGGAGCCAACATCATGGTATTGGCTGAAGTGACAAATTGTATTCACGGCGATCAGAACAAACCTGTTCATCTTCGTCCTCAATTTCCGGCTGATCGCTGGCAAGAATACGGTGAAAAATTGACTGAATTCGCTCGTTACACTCAAGAACAAGGCGTTCGGATTGCCTATCACCACCATATGGGAACCGTCATTGAAACTGCGGAAGATATTGATCATCTGATGAAAAATACCGGTGATGAAGTTGGATTGTTACTGGATACGGGTCATCTGACATTTGCTGGCGCTGACCCTCTGGCTATCGCAGAACGCTGGGCAAAACGCATTAATCATGTTCACTGTAAAGACATCCGACCTGATGTACTTAACGATGTAAAAAACCGTAAAACCAGTTTCCTTGATGCTGTGCTGAGTGGTGTATTCACCGTACCGGGGGATGGTTGCATTGATTATGCCGCAATTTTTCAGGTACTGAAAAAGCATTATTATCACGGCTGGCTAGTAGTTGAAGCAGAACAAGATCCTGCGGTGGCTCCCCCATTAACCTACGCAACGATGGGTTACAACAATTTACATCAACTTGCCAGAAACGCAGGGTTACTTTAATTAGTCACTTATTTGATTCATGCAAAAGCAATGCTGAGGTAAGTAACATGTCCAGATTATTATCGAAATATCATGCACCGGATCAGAATAAACGAACTCAACATATCACGCCAGAATCGGCAAACTGGCAATATGTCCACTTTGATGTTTATGAATTAGCCTTAAATGAAAAAATCACATTACCTGCATCAGAAAATGAAACCTGTCTGGTTTTAGTGGCAGGCAAAGCCACAGTGACTACGCCACATCAGCAATTTGAGCATATTGGCGATCGCATGGAACCATTTGAACGCACAAAACCTTATGCCGTTTACATCACTGCGGGGGAATCTGTTGAAATTATTGCTGATACCGCTCTCGAACTGGCTGTATGCCAAGCACCGGGAAAAGGAAGCTATCCAACTCGCCTGATTACACCACAGGATATTGATGCAGAACAACGTGGAAATGGCTATAACCAGCGCTATGTTCACAACATCCTACCGGATAACAAACCGGCTGATAGCTTGTTGGTGGTTGAAGTCTTTACCGATGAAGGTTGTACCAGCTCCTATCCCAGCCATAAACACGATACGGATAATCAACCACAGGAAACCTATCTGGAAGAAACCTATTATCATCGTTTAAACCCACCTCAGGGATTCTGTATACAACGCATCTATACCGACGACCGTTCACTGGATGAATCAATGGCTGTTTACAACAAAGATGTGGTCATGGTTCCCAAAGGCTATCATCCGGTAGCAACCATTGCCGGTTACGACAACTACTATCTCAATGTCATGGCAGGACCAACCCGTAATTGGTTATTTACTTGGGAAAAGGATCATCAATGGGTTAATAGTGAAGAATATGCTCAGAAGCACAAGAAATGATGCATATTTAGACGGAAGCATTTAGCGCATTCAATCGAGTGCGCTGCTGCCTGTACGGCAGTGAACACCGGGGGGTTATCCTCTTTGCCGTTTAACTGTTTCTAAGCTGCCTGTGCGGCAGTGAACATTATTCATCTAAAGGCTCAGCGCCTTCTCCATTTCTAAGCTGCCTGTGCGGCAGTGAACAATAATGCAATGCCATGGATGGCTAATATAGATTTCTAAGCTGCCTGTGCGGCAGTGAACCACACCGGGAAAACAACAGGGAATTCTTGGCATTTCTAAGCTGCCTGTGCGGCAGTGAACAGAATTATGAGAATTTCATTACGATTAATACCTTTCTAAGCTGCCTGTGCGGCAGTGAACCAAAAATCCCCGCTTCGAAGGGAGTTGTTAAATTTCTAAGCTGCCTGTGCGGCAGTGAACGTACGGTATCAATGCTAATGTCGGCATTGACTTTTCTAAGCTGCCTGTGCGGCAGTGAACTATGAACATTGTTTACTTTGACTACATAGAAGTTTCTAAGCTGCCTGTGCGGCAGTGAACTGTTAGATACTAACTTTAATTTACTGATTATTAAAGAACATAATGACAAAAAGCAGAAAAACCCTTTTTATAAGCACCAAATAATATTATAGATAAATCAACAAGTTATAACAAACCACAAAAAAAGGGTCAAAATAGGGTCCCATATCTGGTTAACACAATGATACCCAATGTTTCGGTAAACCAACTAAATATTTTAAAACTGTGCAGCTTACTCTCTTTCCAATTACATATAGTTGTATAAAATAGCGGGTAATTTTTGAATAAAAATTAAAAACATTGATCCCTTTTCATAACCCTATAGATAATTCTATTTTAAGAGAGAATTAAATGACTTCACTACCCATCTATCATGTTGATGCATTCACAGATCACCTATTTTCTGGCAATCCAGCCGCTGTTGTTATATTGGATAATTGGCTTTCAAATGAGGCACTATTATCTATTGCCATGGAAGTCAATCTCTCCGAAACTGCTTTTCTTGTTGGTAATCATTTACGTTGGTTTACACCAAAAGTTGAAGTTGATTTATGTGGGCACGCAACATTAGCGACAGCTTTCGTCATGATTGAACATTTATCCATTACTGATAATCCCATCGTATTTCAGACTCGCTCAGGTGATATTGCCGTTTATCATGACAACGGTACTTATACACTTGATTTACCCAAAGCAACATACAAAAAAGAATCCACTCTACAAACAAATATAGAAAATGCCCTAGGCCAGAAAATATCTGAGCTTTTTGTCTCTCATAATCGTTATATTTGTTTACTCGAAACCGCAGAACAAGTTCTAAATACAAAACCTGATTTTAACAAAATAGCGACTCTGCCTCTACCGGGAGTTGCTATAACAGCACCAGGTGAACAACAAATTGACTTTGTTTCCCGATATTTTGCACCCGCTAAAGGCGTATCAGAAGATCCAGTAACCGGCTCATCACATTGTGTATTAGCCCCATTTTGGAGCGACCGTTTAAATAAACAGAGATTGTATGCACGCCAATTGTCAAAACGCAGTGGAGACATTGTGTGTGAATTGCATGGAGATCGAGTACATTTATTAGGAAAAGCTACATTATTTTCCTACGGGCATATCATCCTCAATACTTCAATTATTTCCTAAGATAATAACCTCAACACTCATTATTGATATTGAAGGTTATAAGAGAGAAAAAAGAGTTCTGCCATTAAAGCAAAACTCTTTTCTTCTGGCTGCCTATGCAGCAGTGAACATTAATAATTAATTCTTACCGACTGATTATTAAAGAGCATAGTTACAAAAAGTGGAAAAAAACCTTCTTATTGGCAGCGGCTAATCCCTTGAATAAATCAATAAGTTATAATTAGCCGCTAAAAAAGGGTCAAAACCAAGGGATAGTAGCTGATGAACTTAATCCATACGAACTAAAAACTCCCGGAGTTGGTTTATCTTCTATTGGTCCTTGTTCGATAAACAATGAAAAGGTTTGTCTTGATGACAAACTCTTAAGACGCAAAAAAGGTAAATGAGTACGTTGCTCTTTGCTTATTGGAATACACTGCCGAGCTTGTTCCTCCGTTAACCACCCTTTTTTAATCGAACGACGGCGAATCCTATCAACATTGCTTTTTACCTGCACTCGGCTAACACGACGATATCGAGCATCCTTAGGTACCAGCTTGATATCAATCACCTCAGCATAATCCCGGAGTCCTTTTAACCAAGATAAAGACTGCAAATCATTCAATGCTTCGCTTGAACCGTGAATCCTTAGCGTATCCCCCAGTGTTTTTCTCGCACAAGGAAAACTGACCCCAATACGCCCGTTACCTACTTGCCCCAAAGCCCGATGCAGTTTAGCAAATAACGCTTCCATAAGGTCTTGCTGGCTAAATTCAGGATCAGGAAGAACACGGATTTCAAAGTAATAATCCATTTGATCCCCTTATTCACCTTTTTCACCGAAAACACCACCTCGGATTAAAATCGCCATAACATAGTGTTGTTGCTCTACTTCTTCTGGTGCTTTTCCTTTGACAACCCAGTTATCCAACAACGTATAAAAATCCATTTTTGCTTTAGGCTGACGATAAGCTTTACCGCGACTGGTTACAGAACCATAGGGTTCAACAGCAATTGGGCCAAGCCCTAGTTCAAATGCATCTGGATACCAAGTATCAATAGTGCGAAGCGCATTACCCACTTTCTGCGAATGTAATGCAGCAATTCCATTCACCTGATACAGCACTTTGCTTTTTTTACTGTTACTGTCGAGAACCAACTCTTGAGAAGGGAAAATTTCCTGCCCATGACCCAAACGAACAAAAGCCTCAACGTTGAAGAATGTCGATCCGTTACCGGATAACCCTTCCTCAATTTCAGCAGCCAGTTCAGCTAAATCACTTTCCACCTGACTAAATTCACGTAAACTGTAATCTTCGCTGTTAAACTCCCACCATTTGCTACCCTTACCCTTTACACGAACTTTAATTTCTTCGGCACCAACCCGGTTACGCCATAAAAACCGGCCATTAGCCAGGTTTTCTGCATAACGTGCTGCGAGAGTTTTGAAGCCATGTTCAGCGATATAGCGGTTGATTATGTTTGCTAGTGCAACCTGATAATCCTGATCATTACATACTGATGGTGTGGAAAGATTGCCTAAGACCCGTAATGTGAAACTGACTTTTAAGGTATCAAAATCAAAAGGCAATGCAGCAACATCAACACGTTGTAGGTTTGCTTTTTGAATCTCCGCATCCAATTTGGCCGGATCGCTAGTTAAAGCGTTTTTCAAGCGGTTAGAAATCGTCCCTCGGACAGCTTTTTCCTGAATAGCAATAGGTTGCCATTCACCGTCAATTTGTTTCCAGTTTCCAGCAAACATTAAAGCATCAGAATTAGACAGTTTACGTTCAAACGCCAGTACAGAAGCTGTTTTAATAGTTGATTTAGACATGTAGATATCCTTCTTTAAATTAATCAGTCGATTATTCTTACTTTCTTATTGGGTTTGGATTGACGGGCAACAGTCTGTTGATTACCACACCTGTAGACACCCTCTTGATAGTCATAACACCAGAGTAACTGGCGAATATCGTTAATACGGTGCGGGCTTTTCCATTCACCTACCCCGTAGATTGCTTCAACAAAACAAAATGGCGTATTAGGATCACGGGTTTTATCTACTTTCCCGGCGGGATATAGCGGCGATATTGCCTGATAACCTGTCATCAAAGGAACTAAATACCCAGAATCCGGTTTTGGAACATATTCCCAATATGCCGGATCACCAATTTCAGGTTGTTTATCATCCTGAGTAGGAATAGCCCGCATTTTAATAGTAGAAAAATCAAGCCAAGCATCAATCATTTCTACCTGAGGATTATCCCGTTTTAATTCTTTGTAGTGTTTAGCTAACAATTCAGAGCGATCTAACAAGGCAAACCCCGGCAATAAACGCCGCATTAACTTACGGGTTTCTTGTCCTTCTTGCGGAAAAGCAATAACATCCACTTTAGCAATTTCAGTGATAGTACCGCCTGCTAACCTCTGAGTTGGACATATTTCTAGTAAATATTGTTCCAATTCTTTAGCCTCTGTATCACCAGCAACTTCACCAGAACATTCTATTAATAAAGAAACCGTCATATGCATTCGGCCTTCTTCATTAAATGAAGCGGTCTTTTCTTCTCTGGTTAATGGATTACGAGTTAAAGCAAAGACTTTATCCCTAATCGGATCAGACTGATGAGCGTGCAATTGGTGGTTATGACAAATAACGCCACAATTTTCCAATATTAAATTGTGACTTTGTTGTAACTTACGTGAAAGCGCATGAGTAAAGCCAAGAAAGTGAGTGATTGCCGGAAAACCATAGGTTAAGCCAGTAATCGCATTAGCATTCTCTACTCGAATGTGACGTAAAACAATTAAATAGCTCATAACGGTACCTCTGGCAATTCATCCTCAAATTCACGTAGGCGTTTTTTAAACACAGAGGCCCACTCATTACGTTCAGTCAATCCAAATTCTAACCGTTCATGACGCAATTCGTTGTTCAACCAAAGACCAAAATCGTCAGCAATTTCTTTTTTCCAGTCTCCACCTTCACGTTCAAATTTGAATATTTCATCCTGTTGACAACGATAGGGATCAAGCCAAAGCTGCTGAGAACGTTTTAATTTACAATTCGCACTCCAACCTTTAAATTCAACCTGATCCTGTACACTAGCGACATAGTTAAATAAAATATCAATAATTTCATCAATATATGCCTGACGATCCTGTCGAATTTCTTCCGTACGTTTTTGTGCACGAAATAGATATTGTCGCATCAATCTGACAGTACGATAAGATAACCGAACAAACTGACTACGCTGTTCAAAAATGGATCTGTGCCGTTCCGGCAGCTTGATATTACTTTGCCAGTTAGGAGCAGAACAAGATAAAAGCCAAGCTCGTCCACCTCGTACGCTATTAAGGTAAGAAATATTCTGCGGCTTAGTTCCACCTATATTCTGCACAGCCGTATTGGGATAAATTACTCTAGTTTCAGGATGCCAACGTTCTTCTTTCTTTGCCTTATTAATTTCTTTCGATGATTCACCAAAACGGGCTTCAGCGATACGCTGATACATCGCATGAGCCAGAGATGACGAAAATAATGGACTTAATAAATGATACTCACCACTCTTATTATTTATCGGGAAATAAAGTTGCTTTGCCAGCTTATGTGAGGAAAGCGTTTCATCTGATAGAGCTTGCCGGAACCCATTCACCCAACGTTCAAGTTGCCGTTCATTTTCCGCCAATTCAGCTAATGCTGAATAATCTCCCCGATTTAAACACGCCACCAATGAATCTTCTTGGTATTCTGTTTGCAATAATTTTGCAACATCAAGCGCAGCAGCATTACCAACTGAATCGATTACAGGTTTATACAAAGTTGCAGTAGAAAGATATTTAATATTTTCGGTTGTATTTGATGATGTCGCAAAAATACTGCTACCTCTGGCATCACTATGAGTAAATTTCAGAGCATGTGTCACTAAACTGATTTGCTTTGCCCTGTTAGCGGCATCATCTAACCAATTCCTGACTTCATAATGTTCTTCCAACGCTTTACGTTGTTCAGCGATCTCTTGCTGAACCAGTGTGATATCCTCCGAAGATGTTAACTTTGCCAGTCTCTTTTCCGCCTCTTTATCAAAAGCCTCCAGCTTTGGCTGTTTACGGCTTCCAATATAATCAGTAATAAATCGACTCAACCCATTTTCATTCATAGCCTCTAGCCTCTTATTCCACCTTATCAATAATGACCATTAGAATGCGCTATCTCTCTAAAACAGAGAGATAGCACTACGCTTATTAGTCAATCAGTCTACTAGTTAGCAGAACTTTGACTGATAGTAACAGATACTGTGATTACTTTTTGGCCCTGAACAACACTTGACTCCCTATGGAAATCAGTCACGGAAGGCAAATATATGAGTAGCATGATAACCATACTCAGCAGATTTCCTGCCTTCCCTTGTTTTTTACCAGACTTTCTTTTCATCGCTATTTTCCAAATGTGTAACTTACAACCACATCTTACTTGCAGCCACGACAAAAATCAACCTATGTACTTTTATCTTTAAAAAATATCTGTAGAACTTAGTTTCTTAAATATTTAGAATATGCATACTACTGCTCAAGTAGCTTAGAAATATGTTCTTTTCTCCTTAAATAAACTGCCGTACAGGCAGTGGTGCCTTCAACTGGGGGCACCAAATACCCCTAAAAATGGGTGATAACACCATACTTCTCCGTCATCTTTTTTCCTGAGGCAAATCTCACCAAAGCGTTGGCTGATATCTTTTAGTTCCATCTCATGGGTATCAGCTAGGCCCTGGTAAATTGTCTCAGTATCAAGTTCAATCCAAATATTTACACCCGACGCAAACGATAACGTCTGCACATCCTTAAACTCACCATCGTCTTTTATCCCAGCAGGACCACTGTCTGGGGCCATAAATTTCGCCTTTCCACCCTCTTCTTCAAGCCACAGATAATACAATTGATCGGATTTATAACCAATTTCAGGCTTACGAAATGGCTTATGACGTTGGAGTTCCGCACACCACGAGGCTTGTTTACGCCACCAAAGAGCTGAGCAGTAACCGTGTTTATTATCAGAGCCACCTTGAAGCTCTTCCCATAAACGTTGATGCTCAAGATCAACCAAATTTTCAAAAGGTGAACTATCTCCAGCATTATCGCGTTCCTTTATTCTTGGCAATGCACTAATTAGCTCATA
This sequence comes from Photorhabdus heterorhabditis, assembly GCF_018448905.1. Taxonomy (GTDB): domain Bacteria; phylum Pseudomonadota; class Gammaproteobacteria; order Enterobacterales; family Enterobacteriaceae; genus Photorhabdus; species Photorhabdus heterorhabditis. The sequence continues at coordinate 74,702 of NZ_RCWA01000018.1, forward strand.
TTGATAAGGCTCCAGTAATTTATGTAAATCATGACTGGCAAGGCGATAATTTGTTGACTCAAACCCTGGGCGACAATAAACCGGATGTTCTAAATTAGTCGCTTTAAGTGCTTTATAGTTTTTCGCCAAAATATGCAAATTGGGAATTCGTGGCTCTTTTTGCCGATGACGTTGAATACGTCCAGCAAGTTGTATTAACGAACGCATTGAACTCGGTTCAGCGATACTCCAATCATAATCATGATCCCTGCCAACTTCAGCTACAGATGTGGCGAGTACGACAAAAATATGATGCTTTTCTGGCATCTCCTCTAATGCCTTACGGATTTCTGCCACCTGCCACAACGATTCTTCATCGTATCTTGTTAACGTTGAATCCAACCGATGTTCAAGATGAGAACGTATCGCCAAAGGATGCTGGCTGTGATAGACACAATAATGGATACGTACATTTTTAGGGGATGGTACCTGTAATAACCGCTGTGCAACAGCAACCAATGGATCAATATTTGCCATACGGATTAAACCAATAGAGACGGTTTTACCCGATGAATGAGTTTGATAATACTCCTCACGCAACTTCAATATAGAGTGATGCATCACTTCGGCGATAGTATTAATAACATCATTAACTTCACAACTTTCAGAAATAACCGGTACAAGTTCAGCTTTACGCAATGGCACTATTTTTTTAAGCCTACCAATACGCTTATTAACGAAAATATTATGCTGTTCCTGAAACTGATATGCATCGACCACATCCTGTTGCGTTGTTTCATATTCATCAAACCAAGCACAACAGATATTCATCGGGGCATTGGGTTGACCACATGCTAATTGATAATCTTGGCGTCCGGCACGATAAGCATTGAACAATGCCTGAATCAACGCAGGCGGTAATGTGGCAGATGAAAGCAATACCCGCGAACCTAATAACCCTGCCCAGTTAACTAACCTACATAAAGCCGACAAATCGTTAATATCAAAATCATCTGGCTCATCCAACACCAAATCAGAAGTGAGTAACCTCAACATAGGTGCAATTTGCTTTCCACCACGAATACCTTCAGTAGCCGGAATTAAATGGTCGATGGTCGCCACCAGTACAGGGGCGCTAAGTAGTTCGTTAAGTTTATTATTTTTTTTGTTTAACTTATTTTTTTCTTTAAACTTATCTTTGCATAACCATTTCCCCAAGTAACCACCATCTAAACTACCGTCATAACTGACATATTGATGCTCCGCAAATAACTCTTCCGCAGATATACTACCCACATCAGGCTCAAGTGCCTTTTGACGAAATTGATGTAACTCCTTCACTGCCTGCGAACCAATCAGTACCGCTAAATCATCTTCTTCTAAATGCAGTCTTTTACGTAATGCATCACCGGTTTGTAACGTTAACGTTCTTAACCCTAAAGCGATAGAAAAACGGCATCCTTGTTTTTCATCAGCTAATCCATACATGATGCGCGCATTAGCGAAAGTTTTGCCACAACCAGTAGAAGCCATATTAATGCCAAAAAAGCCCTGTTCTGCTGAACGCTCACGTAAAGCACATGCAACATCGAACGCCTGATCCTGCCAACGATATTTTTCATCTTTGCTGCGTTGTTTAAATCCTTTATGCCGGGTAATCGCAGGTAGCGTTTTACGAATATGTGGCAAACTTCTCCCTAGTAATAAAGCATTTTGCCCAACGCCAATGTTATGTTCATCTAACCGTTGTTTACACTTACCGGTGGTTCTGTCGGTATTAGCAAATACGCCATAATTAATATCCTGCCAACCCAAAGTTGCTGGCAATGATGAATAATGATGATCGGCCAGCATTAAAACCAGTCGAGACATATGACTGGTGAAACGCTGATTCAGATTGCCATATTGCAATAATGACGTTGATTGCAGCGCTCTTTGCGCAAATTTTTGTGCTTTCTGACGCCAAGTCTGACTACGGATAGGTGTACCATTTGGGAATGTCCAGACATCACACTTATCCTGATCACTCCAGTCCTCATTATCCATATTGACAGAGTTCCACGACGGTTCTAAATGGTTAATCAGCCAACTATCAATATCTTTTAATTGTGGTCTGAGTACATATCGATCGTCATAACTAGGATAAACAGGAAGACGATGATGAGAGAGAATTAGCCAAGCGACGGTGGTTGCCAATGGCGGTAAGTTAACAAAAGGTTTTTCATAAGAGTCAATACCATCCTTAACCAAACGGGAAAGTACTTTATCCTCATCATCAGACTCAATCTGACTCAATGAGGTCAGCCATTCTTTATCATCTTGCTTATCCACAAATGCCCGAAATAAACGCAAAGATACCCATTCATGTCGGTATGGTTGGAACCGCCCATCTCCTTGTAAACCTTGCTGAAACAATACATTTGCTTTACCAAAATCATGGAATAGCCCGGCAATCGCTGCCAATAAGCTGATAGCTTCAACACTGTGCCAATGATTTTCATCCTGACTTTTTAGTACATCACGCTGTGTTGTATTAGTCGGTACAACGCCCTGGAGATTAAAACGCCGCAAGTTTCCAACTATCCATAACAATTCAGTTTGGCTGCCACTTTTTATCCAATGGCAGGAAACTGCGGTATTACGTCGCGCGGTTTTACGTAATAGCTTACGTAAAGTATTTAAACCTTCCAGTGTGATAGCCGTTTGCCAGGTTCGATCACCTTTTCGTTCAGCAAATTGATCCAAAATTCGACGGGTTTCTGTTAACGCTCGTTTATTACACTGGGAAACTAAGAGAATATTCATCGTGCCACCTGACTCAATTGTTGTGCAGTTGTTTGTAGTGCCTCAATCATGGTGTCCAAAGCATCAGCTTTTTGAAATCCACTGATGCAGCGTTGACGAAATTCCTGTTCATCTTCTCCAGCCATTGCCGCAATAAATGCTAGTGGCAATACCAACGCATCTTTAATCAGATCAGCAACATCAAAAACCAAACCACCACGACGGGTTTTACCATGTAACACCGCCAGACCATGTGGTAAACCAATGACCCAAGTTGCAACAGCGGCTAATCCGTAGGCCAGATAATTACCATGATCAAGAAAACGGTTTGCCAAATCGACACCACCGCCGCGTTTTGCCCGGACAAAATCGCCATAACTCACTGTATTTGCCGCCAGTTTGTATAACGCTTTAGTCATCACAGCTTCTTGTGCCATTAAGTCTTTATTATCACGACAATTTGCAAGATTCTGCTCATAACGTGTAAGTAATGACAATAAACTCTCACGATTAAACATAAAAGAGTTGTCTCGCAACATTCGACTACTTAGCCAATGTTCACGGATTTGTGCAATGCGAATTTTTTGAAAAGCAATCGCTGCCGCTAATCGTTTTTCGTCATCGAACCAAAAACTCACCCAATCTTGCAAATATTCAGTAGGACGATATTCACTTTGTGGTGTCAGCCAAGATACATCAACTTCAACCTCATTAGCCGCAAACAGTGGTGAACCTCCACCACCACAAAAACCGACCAAAACCCCTGCCTTAGCAAATTCACGCATTGCCGCCTGAGTAATAGAAGTCCCCGTTCCCAACATAATTACCGTGGTATTTGCAATTGGAATATTCCAATATAGTGATTGTTTTCCCTCATCAGTGACATATTCAACACGGCCACCATTAACTAATATTCTGCAATATTGCAGGTAATAAATATTAGAGCGTTTGGAATGCAAAATCGTTTTGAGGTCACTTGGAGAAAAGCTGTTATCCATAATTAAGAATTACCTGAATAGTTAATTTAACTTATGGAAAACATTATGCATAAATTTTATACAAGGTAAAATATCGCACATGCAAATCATAATAATTTACAATTCTTTACCAACCTACAATATAAGGCTTTTACCGAACGAGAGTGATTATACTCTCAGCTGCCTGTACGGCAGTGCACTATCACCGTCATTATTCAAACGAGCCACAACTTTTCTAAGCTGCCTGTACGGCAGTGCACATTTGATGCAGTTCTTCCTTGTGTACTGTAACTTTCTAAGCTGCCTGTACGGCAGTGCACGGAACGTGTGTCACGTGAAACGCTGTGGGGTATTTCTAAGCTGCCTGTACGGCAGTGCACCGCTTCGGTCAATCATTCAAAATCGAGAATGGTTTCTAAGCTGCCTGTACGGCAGTGCACGTGGAGTCGTTCATCACGAGTGAGTTAACTCATTTCTAAGCTGCCTGTACGGCAGTGCACACTCAGACCCTACCGTTTATTCAGATGATCGGTTTCTAAGCTGCCTGTACGGCAGTGCACTAATGGTATAATTGTTGAAGCTAAAGGTCTATTTTCTAAGCTGCCTGTACGGCAGTGCACTCCTGCAGCTGTGCGGCCAGGTGTTCGCCGGTTTTCTAAGCTGCCTGTACGGCAGTGCACTTTTAATGTTATACAAAAATAACTTTTCTGATTTTCTAAGCTGCCTGTACGGCAGTGCACATCAAGCTAGAAATGGACAAACACCTTGAGCGTTTCTAAGCTGCCTGTACGGCAGTGCACTTTTTGCTGGAGACGCCTTAAGCTCTACGCAATTTCTAAGCTGCCTGTACGGCAGTGCACACGGCAAGGTCAGGGGCGTTCATTGGTTATCATTTCTAAGCTGCCTGTACGGCAGTGCACACCAATCAAAACAGGATTAGCAAATGCCAGGCGTTTCTAAGCTGCCTGTACGGCAGTGCACTCACATCGGAATAAAAGAAATTGATCGCCTTTTTTCTAAGCTGCCTGTACGGCAGTGCACTGAAGGCAGTTATTCTGACGACCATGTCAGGATTTCTAAGCTGCCTGTACGGCAGTGCACCACAATAGTTAAGTCCAAGTCTGCACTCCGTATTTCTAAGCTGCCTGTACGGCAGTGCACTGTTACATATTAACTTTAACCTGCTAATTTTCAAAGAGCATAACTGTTAAAAAGTGAAAAACCCTTTTTATAAGAGATAATTAATTTTACTATAAAATCAATTAGTTATAATTCACCTCAAAAAAAAGGGTAAAAATAGGGTTTAGTAAAAATACCATCACTCACTTAAATCGCCCGTTCTAATGTCTATGCAGTAAGTGAAAGAATTGATCGCAAAACGTTCAGCCATGATAGAACCATCAAATAAGATAAATTTTATTCTCACTCTATTTAGAATATGCTGACCTAATATTTTTAAGTATATTTACCAACGTGTGATATTAGCCACTTTTAACTGAATACATCATATTTCATTCTCTTCTTATATAATTACCATATAAAAATAGAATTAAATAACTCTGGATGAAAGTAATGGGTGTAATATTATTGCCCTACAAATAAAACTCGAATTCCTTTAAATAATTTATTACGATTTTTACTATCCCACATTTTTTACATTCAATTATACAATCTTTTTATGACCAAATTTACACCCTGATTACAAATATCATTTAATATCTCCATCTTAATTTTACATCCCAATTAGAGCTGTTTTATTTACCATTTTTTCTATAAAGCAGAAATTCTGCTTACCACCGTTATGCTTACCTTATTCCTTTTACATCACTGATAAAATTCAATATTTAACCGTTTGAGATAAGTGTTAAGTTGAATCTCTTCAATAAATCACCTGCTATATAGGCAGTTAAGTAACCGTAACAATAAGGAAACAATAAAATGGCAATGATATACATAAACCCTAATCAGATATTTGAGATTTATAATAAAGGTAATATATTAGTCCCTTTTATACACAATGATGCAATTATAAAAAACAATGGCCCGGCACCAGTTAGACTTGTAAATTACTGGGCACCTCCATCTGGAAATTATAATCAATATATTTCTATAGATATCCCGCCTGGAGAAACCAGAAAGCTTCCAGCACCTCCAAACCTTATTTACTATTATAAAGTTGATGCTATCAATCTCAGCAATAATGAACACGCAGAAATTGAATTTATTGTGTTAACATCTGATCCTTATTGGGATTAATAGGCAAGTCCTTCATTAAGATGATACAAACACAAATGACAATTTTAAGTGTGTATATAAATTCTATTCAAAAGAGATAGATATAGAAATATGCACTCAAAAGGCAGATACAGAAGCCACGGAAACAACTAGGCAGCTTCAATTCAAAATTGAAGCTGCTAAGGCGCGGAGAGCGCAATACTGGCATGCTAACATATTAATATTTAATAAGTTAATTTTATTAAAAAAGTCACATCCCCCCAATAGTACCCCCACATTATTTTGTTACATCAACCATGGTAGTTTTTACGTGGAAATGAGGTTTATAACTGTTTAATCATCGTGTTAAAACAAAAAAACCATGAGATTTGGAAATGGTCAAATTTGACTTCCATTTCATGCTCAGGACTTCATATAAACATTTATCATTTTTACGAACTAGATCACAAATTAAAACGGATTATTCTTGTGGTTTATTGTGAACTTTTCGCTCAATTAATCGACCATGGTTATCAAAATAGCGGCTAGGCCAAATTTCAGAAGGATGGATTTCAAGATAGTTAGCAATTATCCATTCGCCTTTAGGCCACTGCCTGCTGAGCGCATTTGATAATGTTGATGAACTAAGTCCTGCTTCACGAGAGAGAGCCGCTAAGGTTGTACCACGTTTACGCAATGCAGCAATAAATGTCGGCTTGATGCCAGTCATTTCGAACGTTGTTATTCATTCCTGCTACCCCTTCCACTAATTAACATTGATGGTGGCGATTCAAGCAAGGTTCACATTACCGGAAACACTCAACCGACGAGGCCGAAGCCTCCCCGGCCTGAATCACCATTGAAAAGGTGATAGCAGACGCACTGGTAGAGAAACATCCTACCAATGGAGTGTTTTCAGGGATGCGAAGCCCTGGTCATCGGATTTTGCTAATGGCGGGAATACTCTAACTGATTGTTTTATCGGACTCAATAACCGAACGGCTAAGTTTAACGGTTATAAACACGCTTGACATAACAGACAGCGAACCGAATGCTTAATTCTTCAATCAGCCAGTTCATCAATTTCCTTACTTATACCTAACAACATGCAATCTCTGGCGCGCGACAGTTTGGACAAAACAGAAAATGCCTGCCTTGTCCTTGACGAATATCTGTGCGCCAGAGTGAACGCAAGTTGAGGTATTGCGGGGTATCGGTTGAGTACTCAGTACTGCCGCCTGTGTTCACAGGTCATCACCACCGGCTAAAAGCCAGCCTCGATATCGTCAAGTTCTCCTTTTTCAATCTATAAAATGCAGTGTCAGATTCACTGCATGGTGAAGCAGGCCAGAGCCTGTCAGGGTTGAGTTGCTCTTTTGCTGCGGCGTCACTTTCAGCGGTAACCCGCCAAAAGTGACGCCTTGAGTTCCGCGAACGGTCAACAAAAGCTGTGCAAGCATTGAAGTGCTATCAGGCATAGCAAAACACCGTAAGGTTAGATGTCAAACGGTAGTCATGTTAATGGATTAGCTGTAGAAAAATTGTCTGTTGAATAATTCAAACAGGAATAGATAAAAATATGAACGGATGCGCAAAAGCTATCCTGTTGTTCATTGAAGATAAATAGGATTTATGTTGATTTGAAACACCAGTGTATGAATCCACGTTCAATACACTTCGGTAACAAGATAAAGATATCCTTTTGGGTTATCTATTAGTTTAAGAGACCTTCATTGCCAGACGAGGGTTTAGGTGTCCTGACAATATCTGCTTCCAAAGGTGTGCAGATGTACCGCAATTGTTGCTCTCTCTTTCAGGCTACGAGAGTTTTGTTTCGCCACCCGAAGGCGATTCCTGACAGGCGATGGATCATTAGTGTAGGTGGAATATTAGCGGCTGTGGTCAGTAGGGTCAACAGTTTGTGTTATGAGGTAATTTGAATTTAATGTATTAAATATAACTTGTATTAGTCGCGATTTGCCCTAACGCCATCCTATGGTACAGTGCTGAAACTAGGTAGTGTCCCTTAATTATATAATCTCCGGCAAAAGAGTCGAATACAGCCTAATTTCACCATCGACAGATAGTTTCGTGCTGTTTTTTCATAGCGTGTTGCAATACGTCGATTACCTTTCAAAAA
>NZ_RCWA01000019.1 GCF_018448905.1 Photorhabdus heterorhabditis
TTTTTGAAAGGTAATCGACGTATTGCAACACGCTATGAAAAAACAGCACGAAACTATCTGTCGATGGTGAAATTAGGCTGTATTCGACTCTTTTGCCGGAGATTATATAATTAAGGGACACTACCTAGAATTAACGACCATTTTCAGGTGCTAAAAACTGCATCTTGAAGTTTCTTGGGTATATTCTGATATAGTATGATCTAGCCTACTGCGAAATTTTATTTCGAGTCGAGAAATTATGCGAAATATGTAATTGCGTAATGATTCATCGAAACGATAAATATCAAGGCCGTTTTCAAAAAAAATGCCATCACGAAATTGCTTTTTCCCTTCTTCATCTTGATACATGAACTGGAATAGGTAAATTTTAAAACGATAATAGCTGATAAATGATAATATGTGTTCAGCTAATGCTTTATTTTTGAAATTTAGCCCCTTTTCCTCTAAATCACTAATAAGGTCTATAGGTTTACGATGCGACTTTGCGTAGGGGATATGAACCATGATTTAAGATTCCATAAAAAAAACCCGCTTACGTTCCCGGAGGAAGGTAGCGAGCGTTGTCGATACTTGTGTTACCAGAGAAGAGAAAGATGTCAATAGCATATCAATGGGTTTTTGCCTTAACAGTAGGGTGTTTGATGCTATCTGTTTGTTGCTGTAGGATACTTGTTGCTGATTGTGGCTATTGCCGCCAGCAAGGTGCTAGGGTCACAGATGATGGAAATCATGCTGCTGATGCCGAAAGATATTCGGGATAAACCCCAGTTGAGAAATCAACTGGGGTTTTCTCGTTCTTTTTAATTAAGAAGGCAAAAATTAGTATACGGAAATCCTATTTACTGGTATTTGTTAGTACTATAAATTGTACATCTTTTTTGTCTCAACAGAAGGTACATTCATAGGAAAGCTTTAAGTCATGCGGTTTCTCAGCATCGTGAACATCAGAAAAACACAGATTTTTGGCTTTTATAACTATAGTACTAAATGATGATAGAGGAAGGTTATGCAATCAAAACGCCGAATTTCTGAACTTAAGCAAATGTCCGTAAAAGAACGCAAAATTGAAGGCATGCGTCGAGCTAGGGCTGCTTTTGATCTGGCTGAACGTACAGGTACGTTAACGAAACGTCCTGTTATCGTTGAGTGCTGTTCTTTTCGTTAGCTTGATAAAGCTTTGTCTGTGACTTCCTTTTGAGTGGTGGTGAGCTTTTAGGTTGGTTTACCTAGTTCGTAATTATTCTTCGGGTGTTTTACACAGACCCATACACTCAGTTCTCCGTGCTGTTTCTCAATGTACTGCATTTTTATCTGGCTATTCGCTTGACTAAGTGAGAATTGAAAGGGATTCATCCCCAGCAAGAGCCATTTTGATTGCTTGTTTCAAGCTTGATCTAATATGAAGCTTATCAATGGCATCCTTGATATCTTGCTTTTCATGAGCCATTGTTAATAGCCCTTCAATACCTTTACGGTGAATTAATTTTATAAGCTTATCTACTTCGCATAGATTTAAGGCGTTAATATGGGCATTTGTCATGGTGTAACTTTTCTTGGTGACTCAATGTTGTCGTTTGCCAGTAATAATATCCATGAATTTATTCCAGAGAGTTTGTGTCAGCTTGGGCATAGCCTATCAGCGCTGAGTTCTCTATTACCGATGCTGTTTACCATGTATGAAAAAGCGAGTGGTGAATATCGTCGTAGAACTTCGAAAAACGAGATAAAATAGCTTTGTCAAATGAAACCGGAAAATTTTTGGATGGTTTTCCGGTTTAAAGGCATAAACTATCGCCGACAGGGTGTTCGATACTCATCAGAGCTGATTTTTCCCTTTCCCGAGGTCTGAACTGGCATCGAGATGTCGTCACCGTGCACTTTGCCCGGCATCAGCACGCACTAGACGTAGAATATTGAGGGCTGTTTTTGCCTCGATCAGCACGTTCAAAAAAGTATTGAATGCCATCTGGTGTAGGGGCTTCTGTCCAGCCAGTTGTCCGCCATTTTTTCATTAACATCGCGGAGTAAGCCCTCGGAGACAAACGAGACTGAGTTGTTGCGGACCGGTAGGATGACATATTGGGCATCTTCCCGTATTTTTGAGGAAAAGAAAACAATGCGTCATCATAACGTAACAAATATTACGGTTGTAGTACTAAGTTTCCACGTAGCTTACGTATAATTCTCACTAACCCCGATTAATTTCTTTAAATTTCTGGATAGTGTGTTTGATGGCCTGTTCTGTTGGCAAACGTTCCATTGAACTAGCACCATAGAACCCATGGCAATTGGGGCAATGAGCCATAATATAGGCGACATCTTCCGGTTCTAAAATTGGGCCACCGTGACATAAAGTAATAATGTCATTTCGGATAGCTTTAGCTGCCGAAGCACAAGCGTTAATGATTGGTATACAAGATTTCAGATCATATGATGTATTAGCACTAATATCACCGCCAATGGTTAGCCCCAGATGTACGACGATGATATCAGCACCTGCTTGTGCCATAGCCTCAGCCTCTTTTTCATTGAAAACATAAGGCGTGGTCATCATTCCTTTTTCATGTGCCAGGAGAATAAGCTTCACCTCCAGTGCATAGCCCATGCCTGTTTCTTCCAGGTTTTTTCTGAACTTTCCATCAATAAGTCCTACCGTTGGGAAGTTCTGAATACCAGCAAAACCTTGTGCCTTCAGTTCATCCAGGAAAAGAGATAAATTACAGAATGGATCAGTACCACAGACACCCGCCAATACAGGTGTTTCCTTAACTATCGGTAATATTTCATTACCCATTTCTCTGACAATTTCATTTGCATTACCGTATGGCATTAATCCGGCCAATGATCCTCTGCCCGCCATTCTGAAGCGGCCAGAATTATATATGACAATGAGGTCGGCCCCTCCTGCTTCTTCGCAACGCGCCGAAAGACCAGAGCCTGCACTCGCGCCAATAATAGTTTCGTTACGTTCGACTTTTTGTCTTATAGTTTCAATAATCTGATTATATTTTTTCTGCATAAGAAATTCCCTGGTGTTCTACAATTTCCTTGAATTGTTGTATTACAAGAGCACAAAATTGTGGTGAATTGATGTGAAAAGGTGTTTTTATAACTTTTCGTAATTCTGTTTGTTTTATTGTTTTTTTTAGTCCATGACAGAAAGCCTGTGTTGATGCAGGTAAATAAAAAGGTTGTTCAGGGCAATCTAGTGCAGAGAATCCGCCTTCCGGAATAATGAATCGAATAGGTCCATCACACTTATTAAGTTTGTTCCCTATCCAGATACCAAGCTGATAGTTTTCTTCAGGTGTGGTTCGCATCAATGTCACCTGAGAGTTGTGATCAAAAAATAGCCTGTTGCTGTAGCGTTCTGGAATGGTGTCCTTTGCACCAAAGTTAACTATGTCCAAAGCACCAGCACTGCCGATCCACGGAATAGCTTTTTTTGCAATGACGTCTAAACGTGTGTCAGGACAACCCAAAACACCCCCAAATAACAGATCGGCAATTTCTGTTAATGTAATATCTAAAACACAAACTAATTCGCCGTCCTTAGCCAATTTCTCCATGCTTGTTCCACCATTGCCGGTAGCATGAAAAGCCAAGCAATCGTATTGAGTATTTAACTCAGTCGTGAGCTGATTAATGCACGGCGTCGTCACACCAAACATCGTCAACCCTAAAGCGGGTTTATGAATATCAGTCAATGGCGTAAAATAATTGACAGAGCCCGCCATCATATTTGCAGCATTAGACAAGACTGAACGAGAAATACGGTTGAGTCCGTTGAGATCGGTTACTGTATAAAGCATGGCAATATCGCTGGCCCTGACGTAGGCCGAGACATTTCCTGACGCCATCGTTGATACCATGATTTTAGGCAAACCGATCGGCAGGCTCTGCATAGCCGGCGTAATCAGCGCTGTTCCGCCTGAGCCGCCGATACCAATCACTCCCGCGATATCGTCGATTGAACTGTTCAGGAAATGCGTGAGGGCGACAGACATCGCGGTTATCGCTTTATTCCGTACGCCACAAAAAACGGGATCAGCGCCAGCGGGATGATACTCAGCCACCTGAAGTGAATGAATATCTATCTTGTTATTCTGATAATTTTTCCCAGGAATTGATGTAGACACATCAATGATGATTGAATCAACTCCTGCGAGGTGTAAACAATATTTCAACCAGACCAGCTCGTCCAGTTTTGTGTCTGCTGTGCCAACGACAACCACAAATCGCGTCATAGTGTTCACCCCATGTGGCATACCTAGTTCAAAGACGAATGTAAACCTATTGTAATATTTTACAACATTCAAGTTATTTTTTATCATTAGTGATATTTATTACTGTGAATGCTATACGGTTAAAACTTTAAGGGGGTTAAATGATCCTGTTTAATGAAGAAAATTTGTCACCAGTCCGGCGTCGTACCCTGGAACGTATCACTCATTCAGCTCTGAAGTTATATCGTGAAAAAAAATTTCCGTCTCCTGAAGAGATTGCTAATGAAGCTGAATATGCGAAGGTCACGTTGCGCAGCTATTTTTCAACCCACAGTGATTTTGTCGAATACGTTGTAAAACAAGTCATTGGATCATTCGTTATTCCCCCGATGGGCAATGATGCAGAAGAAAATATTGAGAAATTATTACGATGGGGTTATGAAGAAATCGAAGCCAATGAGGCCCTGATGAGGGATGCCTTACGCATTTCTCAGTTACGCTGGCAGGAGTCTTTATCCGGCGAAGATAACGACAAACGACCTGTTTTGAAGAAAAAAAGTAACCGCAAAGAGACACTTTCTACGGCGTTAGCGCCGCTAAAAGGTCAGCTTAAAGATGACACAATACATAAGATTATTATGTTGATTTCAGTTTTATATGGTACAGAGGCTATGACTATTCTGAAAGACACTTTTGGTTTAGAAAACGACGGAATCATCAACTTAACGAGTTGGGCTGCCAAGTTGATTGTTCGGCAGGCCATTAATGAGGAGCTAAAATAATCAGAAGATCATTTTTTAACACAAAGAGTAAAGAAACCGGGCACAAGGCCCGGTAAAAGTTTCTTTTGGTACCGATAATTTTTGTTACCAATCCTCTGATTAGATTAGATATAACCTGAGTTCTGGATAAAAACATTGAACTCAATGCCTGTTCGGAAAACAGAGTTTTCGACCAAGAAAATTAAAGTGATGATATAAAGGTCGTACCATCTGGCTCTTCACCGGCGCTGACAAAGGTGGCGAACGAGCGGCCCTTCTGTACAGTCTTATCGGTACCTGTCGGCTAAAGAAAGTGGATCCCGAGGTCTGGTTACGCCATGTCATTAGTCATATTGTGGACTGGCCTGCAAACCGGGTGCATGAACGGGTCGATCTCACTTCTTAGCCACCGTCAATATGGTTTGAATGTGCTGCTTACATAGGGGAGCGGGAGTATTTGAATATTCATCACTATTAATAAATCAGAGTTATTACCAAAGAAAGCGCTCCCGACCTTGATTAAGAGATATCAATAAAGGTTCAAAGGTAGCGCTTAAATTATATTTACAACTTTCTCATGTGAATTTTTAAAAGAGTTTTAACCAACCCTGGATTATTAATAACATTAGCATCTCTTTCCTCATTATATGCGATAAGAGTACGATAAATTTCTTGATTTATATCACACGCCAGTGTAATAAGACCCGATAAGGGTTATGAACATTCTTTAGTTATTTTTTCAAGGATCACCTCATATAAAGAAGTTGCCAGACCTGATATATGCATAGCTTGATCTAATGAAACCTATTTTTTTATAGTACCCCCTCTGAATACACAAAAATCATGGTGAATTTAAATTAGAATTGGATAGCATATCGACTATTATCATTAGTGCTGTTATTCAAATAATTTCGAAAATTTTACTTAATGAGATCCCCGTTCTGATTAAAATATCGACTTGGCCAAATTTCTGAAGGATGTACTCCTAGTCTGTCCGCAATAATCCTCTCCCCTTTAGGCCACCGGCGTATTAATGCATTAGATAGTGTCGATGGACTCAGGCCCGATTCCCTTGATAATGCGGCAAGTGTGGTGCCGCGTTTACGCAATGCAGCAATAATATCTGCCGGATGCCAGTCATTTTGAGTCGTTATCATCTCTGTTTACTTCCCCTAATTGATTTATGGTGGCTATTCAAATAGGATGCATGAATCAGTGTTCATTTCCGGCGAGTAAAACCAAAACCTCTCCCACCAGAACCGCCATGAAAAGGCTAATAACAGACACATCGGCAAAAAATTTCTTACCAATGTCCATGAACACAGGACCATGATTCCTAGTTATTGATCAAATTACTATTACTAAAAAACGTCCTTGTCATTCATGCCCATTACTGTTGCAAGTAATGTTTTGCGTTATTACCCTGCCAAAATAATTTTCATTTTGATTCCAAAAAGTTTTTCACTTTATTGTGAGATAAACTGGGATTATTGGTGAATTTTAAGGACAAGACTAAAGCTGAGCATCCTTGTTCAAAGTGAACAATGTCTTTATGCCCTGAAGTGCATGAATGTCCAATCCAAAAAATATCGGCTAATTCCGTTGGTTTCATCAATGGATCTCGCCTGAGCCGTTTTAAGATTTCTTTCTGATTCTCTGACATATCAAATCATTAAAACCCTTATTGTTAAATGGATATTTTTATTTCATTGATGATCAACAGTAAAGACAGTTTTTTATTTTAATTAGAATAAAAAATCGTAAATTTCATTAAAGGGATTTCATATTAAAAAATGCTTTCAGCTTGTTTAAACACTTTATTTCTTATTAATTTAGGTTCAATAATCAAACTTAACTCACAGGTAATAATCCGAACAACAACCAAATAATCTTTAATGTTAGTCTGATTAATGCACGGAGTTGTCACACCAAACATCGTCAACCCTAAAGCGGGTTTATGAATATCAGCCAATGGCGTAAAATAATTGACAGAGCCAACCATCATATTTGCAGCATTAGACAAGGCTGAACGAGAAATACGGTTGAGTCCGTTGAGATCGGTTACCGTATAAAACATGGCAATATCGCTGGCCCTAACGTAGGCCGAGACATTCCCTGACATCATCGCTGATACCATGATTTTAGGTAAACCGATCGGCAGGCTTTGCATAGCCGGAGTGATCAGCGTTGTTCCGCCGATACCAATCATCCCCGCGATATCGTCGATTGAGCTGTTCAGGAAATTCGTGAGGGCGACAAACATCGCGGTTATCGCTTTATTCCGCACGTCACAAAAAACAGTGTCAGCGGGATGATACTCAGCCACCGGAAGTGAATGAATATCTATCTTGTTATTCTGATAATTTTTCCCAGGAATTGATGCAAACACATCAATGATGATTGAATCAACTCCTGCGAGGTATAAATAATATTTCAACCAGACCAGTTCGTCCAGTTTTGTGTCTGCTGTGCCAACGACAACCACAAATCGCGTCATAGTGTTCACCCTATGTGGTATACCTAGTTCAAAGACGAATGTAAACCTATTGTAATATTTTACAACATGCAAGTTATTTTTTATCATTAGTGATATTTTTTATTATGAATGCTATACGGTTAAAACTTTAAGGGGGTTAAATGATCCTGTTTGATGAAGAAAATCTGTCGCCAGTGCGGCGGCGTACCCTGGAACGTATCACTCATTCAGCTCTGAAGTTATATCGAGAAAAAAAATTTCCGTCTCCTGAAGAGATTGCTAATGAAGCTGAATATGCGAAGGTCACGTTGCGCAGCTACTTTTCAACCCACAGTGATTTTGTCGAATACGTTGTAAAACAAGTTATTGGATCATTCGTTATCCCCCCGATGGGCAATGATGCAGAGGAAAATATCGAGAAATTATTACGATGGGGTTATGAAGAAATAGAAACCAATGAGGCCCTGATGAGGGATGCCTTACGCATTTCTCAGTTACGCTGGCAGGAATCTTTATCCGGTGAAGATAACCATAAACGATCTGTTTTGAAGAAAAAAAGTAACCGCAAAGAGACACTTTCTACGGCGTTAGCGCCGCTAAAAGGTCAGCTTAAAGATGACACAATACATAAGATTATTATGTTGATTTCAGTTTTATATGGTACAGAGGCTATGACTATTCTGAAAGACACTTTTGGTTTAGAAAACGACGGAATCATCAACTTAACGAGTTGGGCTGCCAAGTTGATTGTTCGGCAGGCCATTAACGAAGAGCTAAAATAATCAGAAGACCATTTTTTAACACAAAGGGTAAAAAAACCGGGTACGAGGCCCTAATGCCAGTCAGTTAAGCTGACTGGCCTTTCTTTTTACCAGGCATTTTTGCGGTTTATGCCTCATTACTCTCGGATATTTTCTGTCAGGAAGCTTTGTTGATAATTCAAACATACTTAATGTTTCCAATAAGTAAGCATAGCGATTGGGTAAATTACCAGCACTGGTCAGTGGTGTTGTGAGCAGGTAGCTCATCATATGCCGTGTGCAATGTGAGAAGCTGAGTCTATTTGGCAAGATTTCAGTTTCCTTCACCGCTCATTCATTGCATATCCTGGTGGACTTATGCTGACAGCCCCAGCTGCGTATTTTCATGAATTTCACCTATCCGTGCACTGAATCACCCTGTAATGCCCGTAGCTCTTTGGCAACGGCGACACATTGCTCAGCACCGATACAGCTTGTTATTCGCACCTGAACCTTATCGTATTCCTGACGATATTTATCTCTGAAGTAGAACGGCAACTGCCTTGAAAAACGCCGTTATTGGGTGATCTCCGAGGAAGAAAATACGCAGTAGCGATCCGTGTTTGAAATTGTTCAAGCCTGCATTGATTAGCTTTTTGTTGTCGTTCATTAGAACCGATACGTACTTTTACACTCTGGCATATTTCCACTCCAACTCTAAGTAAGGATGCTCTCTGCCCTTAGTTTATTGCGGGTACTGGCTAATATAGATTTAGTTTTACCATCGATCAGTAAGTTTCCGTCAACACAAAGAAAGGACAACTATTATCATGACGAAGTTGATTGTGTAACCAGCTTTCCACAGCACGATCCCGCGCCATCAGTACCCGCAATCCATCACGAATCACTTCACTTTCTTTCGCGTATTCACTAGTGCGTACTTTAGACTTCAATGTCGTTGGGTAGGGTAATATTTATTTGCTGGGTAGTTCTCACGATTGGCTCCTCTTATACCAATAGGATTCAATCCTAGCTCTTCTAATTTTTAATGAGCTGCATTGATTGTGTTGCATTTGCGAACGATGTTTTAATGTCCGTAACCATCTTTTAGATATAAGTTAGGAGAATATGAATGAGCAAGCTGATTCTTCCCTCTGATATATTGTTGAAAGAGGGACAAACTGTTTCGTTGACCCAAGTAGATCTAACTAAAGAAGATTCATCTCTATTGGAGTTACTACAACAGCAAATTGAAGCCGAGGATAGTCTCGCGCAACTAGCCGGACCACGTTGGTATCACGCTGGTATAGGTCCTAAACCAACTCAAGGCGGGGTGTATATTTCTGGTACAACCCTGTCTCCCGGACAGACGCCTCCAGCAGGAATTGTGAGCACCATTGTATGTAGCTATGACCGAGTCAATTGGTCTGGCTGGCAAAATCAAATCACGTTGCGTCTTCTCATCACCACCCCGAATAATTCTGCTGCATGGGAAGCATTTCTGGATGTAGCCAGCGACTCGGCCACTATCAATGCGGCTGGATCGAATGTTCCAGCAGACTGTAGGATTACCCTGCAAATGAAAGTCGGAAATATCACTGGCGGGTTGTATCAGCCGCCGTACATTTCGAGCTATGACTGCTGGGTAAACTACAACTAACACGAACTGTTAAGGACACGCCTTTGGTTATGTGCCAAAGGCGCGTTTCTAAAAATCAAGTCGTTTTAGAAAACGGAATTTAAAGCACTATAAGAGCTTCCCATAGTCAACACCAGTTTGTTTTTTTATCATTGAATGTGTATTACCGCGAAGGCGTTCGCCCTTTAACGGCGTTTTTCAAGGTAGTTGTCACCTAATATAATGTATATGGACACCAACTCAATTAAAGTGGGTGAGTAAATTTTTCTGACAACGTAGTCGCAAACATATATTCGGCTTCAATGAGTCCTGATGAAAATCCGCACTCTCTGCCCTCATTATTTCAACAGTCTTGATAGACTGGGTTATTTACCAGGTTCGCAGAGAGTCGGTTCTACCTGTCAGTACATCAACTTATGGACTTCTACATCATTTACATCATGGGTAACTCATCGTAGTTCATAACTCGATTGTTGGCTGACCAGAACCCAGCGGTTTCGTACACCCTCTGCAAAAGATGTACGAAAGTAAGTATAATTTATTTCGTACATGCATATAATTCGGACATCCATTACGTACAGGAATTTTCACTATGTCACGAGTTTTTGCCTACTGCCGGGTCTCCACTCTCGAACAGACCACCGAAAATCAGCGCAGGGAAATTGAGGCGGCTGGTTTTGCCATCAGACCCCAGCGACTGATTGAGGAGCAAATCAGCGGTTCGGTGGCCGCCAGCGAACGTCCCGGTTTTGCCCGGTTGCTTGATCGTATGGAAAATGGCGACGTACTGATTGTCACCAAACTTGACCGTCTGGGGCGCAATGCGATGGACGTACGAAAGAAAGTAGAGCTGCTGGCAAAGTCAGATATTCGGGTTCACTGCCTGGCGCTGGGCGGAGTTGATCTTACCAGCCCGGCAGGGAAAATGACCATGCAGGTCATTTCGGCGGTGGCTGAGTTCGAACGTGATTTGCTTCTTGAACGCACTCATTCTGGTATTGCCAGAGCAAAAGCGGCAGGAAAACGCTTCGGGCGTCCACCTGCATTAAATGAGGAACAGCAGCAGGCGGTGATCATTCGTCTGAAAGCTGGAGACAGCATCAGTGCTGTTGCCCGTCAGTTCAGTACAACTCGGCAAACCATTCACAGAATAAAGGCCGGGATGATTTTATAACCTGAAGGGGCAAATAATTCGCCCTGGTGTTTCATACAGCCTGCCCCACGAGGAGTTTCATGGTATCGTTAACAAAAAAACAAACCGCACAGCTTTCAGAGATGGGTCATGACGTGCTACTCAATATCATTCATGACCTGATACAGGATAATAAACAGGCCAGGAACGCACTGGTGAACGGGTATCTGTTATCGGCAGCGGAGGTACTCAAAGCCGTCGAGAAGGAGTATGTCCGACGCGCCAAAAGCAAACGTTTTTATGATTACTATGATGCCGATGCCTTTTTTGACGAGCTGACACGCAGTATAGCGACCCCCCTTGTGGGTATCGCCCACGCGCTCCCCGAGCAGGTGGAAAGTCTGAGCGTAAAAATGATGCTTGAGTTCGAAAAATTCACCGGTAACGTGGACACCTCCAGCGGAAGTTGGATGGACTACTACACCATTTTGTTGGATGCGTGGATGAAATCACTGGGAGCGCAAAAAAACAACGATCCTGCATTCATTGCTAAAAAAATATTCACCGTTGTTGAAAGAGAATTTTATTTTGGGATTGAAATCTTTAAAAAATACCGCGCCTTACTCGGTACGGATATTTTACGTATAATTCGTGACATGTATTATCAAAAAAAACTCCACCGGGAAGCTTTGGGTCTCAGCATGATAATGAAAGACCTAGATTTTCTGACGATGGCGTTTAAAAACGATGAGTTTTGCCATTCCACCCATTATTTTGATTATGCCAGATTACTTATGGAAGAACTGCGGTCCGATGATGCACTCGCCGTATTAAAAAGTCAGCGGAATGACGATGAGGATATCACAGATAATATCATATGGAATGAACTATTCATTCAGGCCCTGATTGAGGAAGGGAGAAAAGAAGAGGCCAAAGCCCACTGTATTACAGCATTCACCTTTCAAGGTGATACCCGTTTTTATCATCTGTACACAAAAGCTGCTGAAAAAGATGTCGATCACAGCCCGGCATTCCTGAAAATAGCAAAAGATACAGGATTAGCGCCATATGTCTGTTTTGCATCAGACATTGAACGGTATGACTTAATCGACGCCTGCATTATGGGCACGCCAAAAAACAACCTCGCCGACTCGCTGGCTTATATCACCCATTCATATTTACGGACATTATCCAGTACCCTGCATAAACACGGCTATGCGCATACGGCGACCCTTTTGCGCCGCTTTTTGGTGGAGGACAACATTCAGCAATCAAAAAGCAAGTATTACAGCTATGCCGCTTCAGACATGAAAAAAGCCATCGATTATGGCGAAGGTCTGGAGGATTGCCCTCAGCTTCCGGAAACAGAGGGCTACCTCAGAACTCTCTACGAACAACATAAACGTAAAACCGCACTCTGGCCACTGATGACAGATAAAATCAAAGGATTATCCGTAGGAAAGGACGGCCTACGCTACAGCAGAGATGCCTCATGACATCACAGGAACTGTATGACCACGCGGTGTCACTGCTGGCAAGGCGGGATTACGCATCCGGTGAGTTGACACGGGCTCTGAGTAAGATGACGGAAAACAGAGAGAATATCGACAGGGCGTTGTCGAGACTGGGTGAGTGTGGTTATCTGGATGATAACCGCCTGATAACGCACCTGATTGATAAACATGTTCGAAAAAAACATGGCCCGGCCAGAATCAAACAGGAGATCAGGCAAAAAGGTTTTTCTCAGGAGTTGGTCGAGCAGATGCTGGAGAAAGTGGATGTGGACTGGTATGCCATGGCAAGGGACCTGAAAGTCAGTAAATTTGGTGATGCGGTGGTATCAGAAGCCAAAGAAAAAAACAAACAGATTCGCTACCTCCAGTACAAGGGGTTTTCGATGGACATGATATTTGAGGCGTTAAGCTGATCATGGTTGTCAGAGCCCCATCCAAGACAAATGTCGTCATATTGTAGCTTCACTCCCATTACCCCATGTTGTAGTACGACCGGCATTTTCCCCTGACCAAATTGTCGCCAGCGTCCGTTGTCATGATTAAGCGTGATTTTTCGGCTACGGACTTTTTCTGAGGGAATATGATGTTTACCTGCCCAGGTACGTAAAACATCATCGTTGCCTTCGCTATCTACCAGGTAAATATCTACCTCACGGTCAGCTGACAAGACAGCAGCCAGCCGGGCATCACAAGCCGCGCAATCCTCTTTCACAAATAACGCCAGCCGCCCTTGATTACCCTGTGCGATTCCGTCCCCCTTCCCTAAATTAACCGGCAAAATATTCGGCGCCAGACGCTTCCAGGCCGCATCCACCGCCCGCTGGAACGCCAACTCTTTTTCAGTACGAACATATTCCTGTTTAACCCACAATTCTGCATAACGTTGACGCGCTTGTACTGTTTCTGCCTCAATGCCCAATGCACTCAACGGATCGAGTCCAGGAGACTGAATGCCCCGTTGCCCCTGCATCAATTGCTGATAACGCTGAAACTCTGCTTCTGTCAATCCCCACATTTGCGCCTGAATACGGTGGTTTTCAGCCTGCGTGACCTGTTGCTGAGTCGCTTTCATTCCCGTCTCTGTCTGTTCAGAAATAGCAACCTGTGCCGCCGAAGCTGACAGAGACATAACAACGCCAATCAGTACCAACCCCTTCCTCTGGCTGAAAAAATCTTTTCTCATCATTACCCTCCATTGACTGACAGGGTTTGACGATGCCCTTGTACCTGGAACAAAGCCTGATGAGCACGGCTTAAATCAGTCACTGACTGTACCAGCGGTTTCTGTTGGTCGTTAACGGAGCCCTGTTGCGCTATCAATGCCTGATGAAACCGGTCATTTTGCATTTGCCAGTCCTGACGGGAGACAAAGCTGGTATCTGCTTTATCAAGCCGTTCATGCAGCTTTTGCACCTCATCAGGAAAATGCATCAATGACTGAAATTCTACTAACTGATGATGTTGCTGCCGTACCACAAATGCCAGCAACGCTATGCTGACAATAACAAGCAATATTGACAGATATCTCAGACATTTTTTTAACGACAACAACCTGGGTTGAATCTTTTGAGAAACCGCCTGCCGTAAGCTGTCAATTTCAGCTTCAGACGTCGGCAGCAGAGGAGGTATTTCAGTTGTCATACCACAACATCCTTGAGAGGATGACGATGAAAAATCCAACATAAAAAAATGAAAATTCCCCCCCAATAATGAGTGCCTAATATAAACCACACATATTATATATTGAAAAGATTTAAATTTGGCCAAACTAACACACAGTGTCATTTTTTACTTGAAAAGTAACACGACGTGTCAGTATGATGTCATCATAGACAGCATGGAGAAGTTACGATGGATTATTTGGAATTTATCGAAACTACCGCTTTCAGTAAGGTTAGAGCAGAACTCATAAAAGATAATGAGTTTCAGGAGCTTCAAACTTACCTGTTGAAGTATCACGAACATGGCGACACGATTAGTCAAACTGGTGGGTGCAAAAAGATTCGCTGGGGTTGCAAAGGAATGGGTAAGCGCGGTGGGGTACGAGTTATTTACTATGTCAGGACGTTAAGTGGTCGATTGTATTTGTTGTTTATTTATCCGAAAAATGTACAAGAAGACCTGACACAAGATCAGAAAGCACAATTGAAAAATGCTGTTCAACATATGAAATAAAATGCAGCCTTCAGGCGGTTAACTTCTCCAATTTTATATCTAAATTTTCATGGAATGATCTAACGTATTGAGGATAAATTATGGAAGAAAACATGTTTAAAGAACTTTTGAGTAGTGTAAATGAGATGGTCGCTATAGAAAACGGTGAATTTCAGCCTAAGCCTGAGCATGTTCATCGTCATGCTATCCCTAATGTTAAATTAATCCGCAAAAATTTCGGGATGAAACAATCCGAGTTTGCGGAAATGGTAGGGGTGAGCACTAGACTGGTGCAAAGTTGGGAACAAAACCAGAGAATACCATCAGGGGCCGCCTTGAAGATGCTATTTTTAATAGAGAAAAATCCGAATATCGTAGACACGTTAAGATCTATTTGAGTTAGAAAAGCATTGCTAATTGTCTAGAACGTTTAGGTAAAGATTGCTGTTTTTTATGCACGTTTGGAAAGTAACTGCGTTGAGCAGTTACTTTCCGATATAACGTCATACTGGCAACATCCACAATGTGGACGTGCTGCTTCAGGATAATTGCAGCAACAGTGAACACAACATGACAAAATTGGCTCGCCTGTTCACCCGAACGATGGTTTGGTCCAGCCACCGCTCACCATAGCGTCCAATCATGTCAGGAGTACCATCACCTTCCGTCAGCAATGACAGAAAATTCACCGCTTCCTTTGACGGAAAGTCATAGCCACAATGATGCAATGCCCGGCCAAAGTGATCCCCTTCGCGGACACAATCAGCAATAGACTCCAGACGAATTTGTAACCAGGGAGATGCAAAGCGTTGCAGGATAATTAACGCATCCAGCGTCTGAACCTGGGCACGCAAAAGGGAAGCCATGTTCAGTAAAAAAATAGCCCCCTGAATATCGCTATAGACCGACCAGGGGATAAGATGATCCGCAATGCGACGCAGACGGTTGACCCACCGCGGTAGTGAATACGCCACGCCCACAATAAAAGAGAGCAGTAAGACACCACACCACAGAAAAGCATGCTCAAAGAATATCGCCATCCCGTTCAGCCATGCCAGCATCCCCTGCCCGTTTTCCGGATCGGCAATATTTCTTAGCGTTGGTACCAATTCTGTTGCGGTGATCAGCAGAAGAAGCCACTGACCTTTGGCATGTATCTATCCCCTACTATCCAGAGGTTAAATCTCACCCATTAAGTATGACTATAGCAGTGAAATCCCTCTCTTATTCCTTACCTATCAATACTTACTTGTGGATTATCACCCACAGCAATCAGTTCCTCCAACAAAACTAAAAGCTGAGCCAGTTTCTCCGGTGAAAAAGCTTTTTCAATGGCCTGATATCCCTGTTCCACCTGCTCTTTTGCCTTCTCATAAAGTTTCTGCCCTTCTGGCGTTAAAGAAACATAAAGTTTGCGTTGGTCATTCATCGGCTTAAGGCGAAAGATTAATCCATCACGCTCCATGCGTGTCAGTATTCCAGTCAAACTTGGACGAAGAATGCAAGTCTGACAAGATAAATCATAAAAATCGATTGACCGGTTATCAGATAGTACGCGAATGATACGCCACTGCTGTTCAGTCAAATTATGACTCTTGAGGATCGGGCGAAA
The DNA here is from genome assembly GCF_018448905.1 of Photorhabdus heterorhabditis. Taxonomy (GTDB): domain Bacteria; phylum Pseudomonadota; class Gammaproteobacteria; order Enterobacterales; family Enterobacteriaceae; genus Photorhabdus; species Photorhabdus heterorhabditis. The sequence goes on from NZ_RCWA01000019.1 coordinate 16,255, forward strand.
AAAACCCATCGCGGTTTCCCGCGCCTGGAGTAATGCAATTGTCAGAGATTCATGCATGAGTAATGAAGGCTCTTATCTTAGTTAATCACTGATTTACTCCCTGTCGAGAGTCTATAGCTGCTGCTTTGTTGGCTGCGTTCTCTTGCCGCCGCGCTGCAATTTGAAATCTATTGGGTATATATGCCATTTTATAACCACAACAAAAAAAGACTAGCACGTCCTACCACCAACCACAAAGAAAAAATCATAAAGATATTAATAAATAAACAAAAATAAAATGCCAATGCAAGGTTAATAAGAAGTTAATGCAAAAATAAAATTTTTATTTAAAAAAATATTAACCAATTGATTAATAACGATAAAAAACAAATTTAGCAAAGAAATTGTTACCAAGATCACAATTAAAATTAACAAAAACATTGGCGTATTGCAACAAAACGACTTATGGTTTATTAATATATTAATAAATGCATCTTAAAACTGTCTGCTTAAGTTTATGAGGAGTTGTTAATGAAAGGCACTGTGTTCGCCGTAGCCCTCAATCATCAGAGCCAGGTAGATTTCTGGCATGACTCATTTCAGCAAGAACCTTATAAAGCCCTACCTAAGACACCTGTATGGTTTATTAAGCCAAGGAATACGGTTATTACCTCCAATGACGTTATTCCCCATCCTATAGGTGAAGAAGTTCAGAGCGGTGCAACACTGGCACTAGTAATAGGTAAAACTGCCCGCAAAATCACTATTGAAAATGCAGCCGAATATATCGCAGGTTATGCATTAGCGAATGAAGTCAGCCTGCCTGAAACAGCTTTCTATCGCCCAGCCATTAAAGCTAAGTGTCGTGATGGTTTTTGCCCTATAGGTCAAATGGCGAATCCAGAATCAATTAATGTGCTGGATATCATTACTGAAATTAATGACCAGGAAGTTGATCGCTGGTCAACAAAAGATCTGGTGCGCTCAGCCACAGAATTAGTCACGGCATTAAGTGATTTCGCAACACTGCAAGAAGGTGATGTGATCCTGCTTGGAACGCCACACCAACGTGTATCCATCAAACCAGGTGACAAGGTTGTCATCCGGGCAACAGGTTTCCCATCACTGGAGAATCAGGTTGTGCAAGCAGGAGAAAAAGCATGAAGCACGCAAGAGTCCGTTATCAGGGGCAAGATCTGAATGTTACTGTTGATGATCAGGAAAATATCTGTCTGCCAGATGGCAGTAAAGTCAATAGTAAATCCGTGCAATGGCTACCACCAGCAAATGGCACGCTATTTGCCCTCGGTTTGAACTATGCTGATCACGCTACTGAACTTGAATTTAAGCCACCAGAAGAGCCGCTGGTTTTTATCAAAGCGTTCAATACCCTGACCGGTCATCACCAGTTTTCCGTTCGCCCTGATAATGTGGAATACATGCATTATGAAGCTGAGCTGGTTGTTGTCATCGGCAAAACCGCCCATAAAGTCGCCAAAGAATATGCCATGGATTATGTCGCTGGATACACTGTCTGTAACGATTATGCGATCCGTGACTATCTGGAAAACTATTATCGCCCTAATCTCCGTGTCAAAAGCCGCGATACACTGACGCCTATTGGCCCTTGGATCACAGATAAAGCCGATGTCCCCGATCCCCATAATCTGACATTAAGCACCTGGGTCAATGGTGAACTGCGTCAACGCGGTACAACTGCCGATCTGATCTTCGATATTCCCTTTCTGATCGCTTATCTGAGTGACTTTATGACACTGCAACCCGGAGACATGATCGCCACTGGTACCCCTAAAGGGCTGGCTGATGTGATACCGGGAGATGAAGTTATTGTTGAGGTTGAAGGTGTTGGGCGTCTGGTCAACCGTATTGTCAGTCAACAAGAATATGAGGAGAGCTTGTAATGACGATGATTAATCATTGGATCAACGGCAAAAACGTCAACAGCAAAGATTATTTTGAAACCACAAACCCTGCAAGCGGCGAAGTACTGGCTGAAGTTGCGTCTGGTGGTCAGGAGGAGATTAATCAAGCCGTTGCCGCAGCAAAGGAAGCTTTCCCGAAATGGGCTAACCTGCCAATGAAAGAGCGTGCTCGTCTGATGCGCCGTTTGGGGGAACTGATTGATGAGAATGTGCCTGAAATTGCAGCAATGGAAACCAAAGATACTGGTCTGCCAATTCATCAGACACAAAATGTCCTCATTCCACGCTCTTCTCACAATTTCAACTTTTTTGCCGAGATTTGTCAGCAAATGAACGGCCATACCTATCCGGTCGATGACAAGATGCTCAACTATACGCTGGTGCAGCCAGTCGGTGTTTGTGCTCTGATTTCTCCGTGGAATGTGCCATTCATGACAGCCACTTGGAAAGTTGCCCCCTGTCTAGCGCTGGGCAATACCGCTGTTTTGAAAATGTCAGAGCTTTCTCCATTAACCGCAAATCGGCTAGGTGAATTAGCTCTGGAAGCCGGGATTCCTGCTGGTGTGCTGAACGTGGTTCAAGGCTATGGTGCGACTGTCGGTGATGCGCTAGTGAAACATCACGATGTACGTGCAGTTTCTTTTACCGGCGGTACTGCAACAGGCCGCCAGATTATGAAAAATGCTGGCCTGAAAAAATATTCAATGGAACTGGGTGGTAAATCGCCGGTTTTGATCTTCGAAGATGCCGACATTGAACGCGCACTAGATGCAGCCTTGTTTACGATCTTCTCGATTAACGGTGAACGTTGTACCGCCGGCTCACGCATTTTCATTCAGGAAAGTATCTATCCTGAATTTATTAAACGTTTTGCTGAACGTGCTAATCGCCTGCGGGTTGGCGATCCACAAGATCCAAGCACGCAGATTGGTGCACTTATCAGTAAACAGCATTGGGAAAAAGTCTCCGGTTACATCCGTCTGGGGATTGAAGAAGGTGCAACGCTACTGGCAGGCGGCCCGGATAAACCGACTAATTTGTCGGAACACCTAAAAGGCGGTAATTTCCTGCGCCCAACGGTTTTGGCGGATGTTGATAACCGTATGCGCGTCGCTCAGGAAGAGATCTTCGGCCCTGTCGCTTGTCTACTGCCATTCAAAGATGAAGCAGAAGGTCTGCGTCTTGCTAATGACGTGGAGTATGGTCTGGCTTCTTACATCTGGACGCAAGATGTCAGCAAAGTATTGCGTCTGGCCCGTAATATCGAAGCAGGGATGGTATTCGTTAACACCCAGAACGTCCGCGATCTGCGTCAACCATTCGGCGGCGTGAAAGCCTCCGGGACAGGTCGTGAAGGCGGTGAATACAGTTTTGAAGTGTTTGCTGAGATGAAAAACGTCTGTATTTCTATGGGCGATCACCCAATCCCACGTTGGGGGATGTAACCGATTCATCAGCGTTAACCTCGGCAAATTCCGGTTTGCCGTCCTGATATCAAGCGAGGATTTTATGGGTAAGTTAGCGTTAGCAGCCAAAATTACACATGTGCCATCCATGTATCTGTCTGAACTACCGGGGAAACATCACGGTTGCCGTCAGGGAGCTATTGACGGACACAAAGAAATCAGCCGCCGTTGCCGTGAAATGGGAGTCGATACCATTATCGTGTTTGATACGCACTGGTTGGTGAACAGTGCCTATCACATCAACTGTGCCGACCATTTCGCCGGTATTTACACCAGTAATGAATTGCCACACTTTATCCGTGATATGAGCTATGAATATGACGGTAATCCTGAACTTGGGCAAATCATTGCAGAAGAAGCCCGCAATATGGGTGTGCGAGCTCAAGCACATGAAATCCCAAGTCTGAAACTGGAGTACGGCACTCTGGTGCCAATGCGCTATATGAACAGTGACAAACATTTTAAAGTTGTCTCTGTCTCCGCGTTCTGTACCGTTCATGCTTTTGAAGACAGCCGTCGTCTTGGGGAAGCTATTCTGAAAGCAATTGAAAAATATGATGGTACGGTGGCCGTGCTAGCCAGTGGTTCCCTTTCTCACCGCTTTATTGATGATCAACGTGCAGAAGAAGGAATGAACAGTTATACCCGCGAATTTGATGAACAGATGGATCATCGAGTTGTCCAACTTTGGAAAGAAGGCAAATTCAAAGAGTTCTGCAAGATGCTGCCGGAATATGCAGATTATTGCTATGGCGAAGGCAATATGCACGACACCGTGATGTTGTTGGGTTTACTCGGCTGGGATAAATATGACGGTAAAGTGGAATTCCTGACTGAATTGTTTGCTAGTTCCGGCACTGGACAAGTCAATGCTGTATTCCCGTTGCCTGATTACATTACTAATCACGTTATAGAGTAACTTATGCCACATTTTTATGCTGAATGTACGGAAAATATTCGTGAACAAGCCAATCTGCCAGAATTGTTTAGCAAAGTGCATCAGGCTTTGGCGAAGACTGGCATTTTCCCATTGGGAGGAATCCGCAGTCGCGCCATCTGGCTGGATACCTGGCACATGGCTGACGGTCAACATGATTACGCATTCGTCCATATGACGTTGAAAATCGGCGCTGGACGCAGTCTTGAAAGCCGTCAACAAGTTGGCGAGATGTTATTCACGCTGATCAAAGAATACTTTGCCTCTCTGATGGCACAGCGCTATCTCGCTCTCTCTTTTACGATGGAAGAATTGGACCCAGTATTAAACTACAAACAAAACAACGCCCACGCCTTATTTCGTAAGGAATAATGATGCCGAAGCCCTTTAGTCAACATCCCCCGCGCTGGTTGATCCCTTTATTAGGTTCATTGGTAGCATTCGGGCCTCTGTCAGTTGATATGTATCTGCCTGCCTTGCCGGAAATGGCAAGGCAATTACAAGCAACACAAGGGCAGATGCAATATACCCTGGGCGCATTTTTCATCGGTTTCTGTATTGGAATGCTGTTATATGGCCCATTGAGCGATCGTTTAGGGCGAAGAAAACTGTTGCTCAGTGGTATGGTGTTATTCGTCGTCGCCAGTATGTTGTGTACACAGGTGACACAAGTTGAACATCTGATTTTACTCCGCGCATTACAGGCATTTGGCAGCGGTGCTGCGGTTGTCATGGCCAGAGCTATCGCCCGTGATATCTATGGCCCACAGGAATTACCGCGGGTGTTGTCACTCATGACTTTGGTGACCATGATAGCACCACTTATCGCACCGTTACTCGGTGGTCTACTGTTAACCTATTTCAACTGGCAGGCAATATTTATTCTGCTAACCCTGGTCGGCTGTATCAGCGGATTATTATTATTGTTTTTATTACCCGAAACGCTGCCTGCCAGTAATAGCGCAGGAAAGCTTATCACCACGTTCAAAAATTACGGTACGTTACTGGCTGACAGTGAAGCAATGGCAACTATCGGCACGGTCGCTTTCTCTTGTGCCGCCATGTTCGCTTTTATCAGCGGCTCACCTTTCGTTTATATCAATTATTTTCAGGTTCCAGCGAATTATTACGGATTACTGTTTGGCTGTAACGTATTGGGCATGATCGCTATGGTGTTGCTCAATGTCCGGTTATTGAAAGTTTACAACCTTTCCCGTCTGTTATTGATCCAAACCACTGCGCAATTACTGTTTGGTATTTTGCTGGTTATTTTTTATCAACAAAATCTTACTATTATCGTTATTTTGGTTGTACTGGTTATATCGCTGGTTAATGCCATTGGTACTAATGGCCTCTCTTTATTACTTCAACATCGTGGTCAATTTGCCGGCAGCGCCAGCGCGCTCGCTATTTCTACTCAATTCGCTATGGCTGCACTCGCCAGCGTTGCGGTTTCTTTATTACAGGATGAAACCCCTTTTGCTATGGCCCTTGTGATGGCAGTTTGCGCTGGACTAGGTTGGTTATGCCAGCAACTGGCAACTTTTCGCCAACAGATGCAACTCACTCAGGTGTCTCCCGGAGAAAAAAACAATGACAAATAATGTCAATATCGCACTACTGCGTCAGCAAGCTTATATCAACGGACAATGGATCGATGCCGATAACAAAGTGACTTTTAATGTGACTAACCCAGCAAATGGAGAGGTTATTGCACAAGTCAGTGATCTGGGTTCTGCTGAAACAGAACGCGCCATTGAAGCGGCTCAACAAGCCCTACCGGCATGGAGAGCAACGACCGCTAAGCAACGTAGCCAACTTCTGCAACGCTGGTTCCAGTTAATAATGGAAAATCAACAAGCCCTCGCTGAATTACTGAGTCTGGAACAAGGGAAACCCCAAGCAGAAGCCATGGGAGAAATCGCTTATGGCGCCAATTTCATTGAGTGGTTTGCAGAAGAAGGTAAGCGTACTTACGGTGAAACCATCCCAAGCCCTCTACCGGGCCGTCGGCTTATCACTATCAAGCAGCCTATCGGTGTGGTTGCCGCTATCACACCGTGGAATTTTCCTAATGCCATGATCACCCGCAAAGTTGGCCCTGCACTGGCAGCCGGCTGTACTGTGGTACTGAAACCCGCCTCAGAAACACCACTTTCAGCTCTAGCTTTGGCGGCGCTGGCTGAACAAGCCGGCATTCCGGCTGGTGTATTGAATGTTGTCACCGGAATAGATGCGAAAACCATCGGCGGCGTTTTGACTCAAAACCCGATTGTCCGCAAACTCTCCTTTACCGGTTCAACTCGTGTCGGTAAGTTACTGATGGCACAAAGCGCCGATACCGTGAAAAAGCTATCGCTGGAACTGGGTGGAAATGCACCATTTATTGTTTTTGATGACGCGGATATTGATGCGGCGGTACAGGGCGCACTAACCGCCAAATTCCGCAACAGTGGTCAAACATGTGTTTGCGCTAACCGTATTCTGGTTCAAGAAACGATTTATGACACATTCGCAAAACGTCTGGCACAAGCAGTCAATGCACTGCAAGTTGGTCCTGCCAGTAACGTCAAATCACAACAAGGTCCGCTGATCAATCAGGCAGCCATTGATAAAGTGCAGGAACACATCAGTGATGCTGTTTCTCATGGTGCATGCATACTGGCTGGCGGGAAACCCCATGCGCTGGGCGGTTTGTTCTTCGAACCTACCGTACTGGCTGATGTCAATGAATCCATGCTTATTTCCCGAGAGGAAACATTCGGCCCCATTGCGCCACTATTCAAATTCCGTGACGAAGCAGAAGCTATTCATCTGGCCAATGATACCGAGTTCGGTCTGGCTGCGTATTTCTACTCTCGTGATATTGGCCGAATCTACCGGGTAGCCGAAGCACTGGAAAGCGGCATGGTAGGTATTAATGAAGGTTTGATTTCTAATGAAGTTGCGCCGTTCGGTGGCATTAAACAATCTGGACTGGGACGTGAAGGCTCACGTTACGGTATTGAAGATTATCTGGAAGTGAAATATCTCTGCTTTGGTGGCATAGAAGACACAGGAGCTTAACCGTATGTTACAGAAAGAAGTCATATCACAGATTGCGCACCGGCTGCATCAGGCAGAGAAAAGCCGTGAACAAATACGCCAGATCTCGTTGGATCATCCTGAAATAACCCTTGATGATGCTTATGCCATCCAGCGTGAATGGGTGGATTTAAAAATTACGGAAGGTCGGGTACTCAAGGGCCATAAAATTGGCCTGACCTCCAAAGCTATGCAAGCCAGTTCGCAGATCAGTGAGCCAGACTACGGTGCTCTGTTGGATGATATGTTTTTCCCTGACGGCAGCGATATTCCCTGTGATCGCTTTATTGTTCCCCGTATCGAAGTCGAACTTGCATTCATATTGGCAAAACCTTTATGTGGCCCGAACTGCACGCTGTTTGATGTTTACAATGCAACAGATTATGTCATTCCGGCACTGGAATTGATCGATGCCCGTTGCCATAACATCGATCCAGAAACCCATCGTCCGCGCAAAGTGTTCGATACTATTTCAGATAATGCCGCTAATGGCGGTGTGATCATGGGGGGGCGACCGATTAAACCAGAAGAATTTGATCTGCGCTGGATCAGCGCCCTGCTCTATCGCAATGGCGTGATTGAAGAATCTGGTGTCGCAGCTGCGGTACTTAATCATCCGGCTAACGGTGTCGCATGGTTGGCAAACAAACTGGCGCCACATGGTGTTCAGCTTGAAGCAGGGCAAATCATCCTTGGTGGCTCTTTTACTCGCCCAGTTCCGGCACGTAAAGGCGATACTTTCCATGTGGATTACGGCCACATCGGTTCTATTAGCTGCCGTTTTGTTTAAAGAGGAAAAATATGGATCGGTTAACCAATAAATTTAAGCAAGCGTTAAAAGAAGGCCGCCCACAAATTGGTTTATGGCTGGGGCTTTGCAGCTCCTACAGTGCAGAATTACTGGCCGGAGCCGGTTTCGATTGGCTATTGATTGATGGCGAGCATGCGCCAAACGACGTTCAAACGATTCTAAGCCAATTGCAAGCCATTGCCCCTTATCCAAGCCATCCCATTGTCCGCCCACCCTGGAATGATCTGGTGATCATCAAGCAGCTACTGGATGTGGGCGCGCAAACTTTATTAATCCCCATGATACAAAACGCGGAGCAGGCTTACGAGGCGGTTCGAGCAACTCGCTACCCACCGGCGGGTATCCGTGGTGTGGGTAGTGCTTTAGCAAGAGCTTCCCACTGGAACAGAATTCCTGATTATCTGCATCGAGCCAACGATGAAATGTGTGTCCTGATTCAGGTAGAAACCCGTGAAGCACTACGTAACTTGCCGGAGATCCTCGAAGTAGAAGGTATCGATGGTGTTTTTATCGGTCCAGCAGATCTAAGTTCTGATATGGGCTTTGTCAATAATCCGCATCACCCTGAAGTAAAAGCCGCAATTGAGCAAGCAATCGTTCAAATCAAAGCGGCGGGTAAAGCACCGGGCATTCTGATGTCAGCGCCTGATGTTGCTGAGCATTACCTGAAACTCGGCGCCCTCTTTGTTGCTGTTGGTATTGATACAACTTTACTGGCTCGTGCCGCAGAAACGCTGGCTGCACGATTTGGTGCGGGTAAGGATCTTCCAGCAGCACCTTCATCCAGTGTTTATTAGTCTCAACAATCACAATATTAACAACCGACTTACTCAACCAGCTTTTAATTTCCTAAACAACGTAATACACATAAAACAATAAGTAAGGAAAATAACAATGAGCGATTCATCAACCGCCGTGCAACAGCCAGATCTCCCGGCTGGTCAACATAAGCAGCTAACGGCACAACAGCAATCCGTCATTAACAAGCTATTTCGTCGCCTGATTATTTTCCTGTTTGTCTTATTTGTATTCTCGTTTCTGGATCGCATTAATATTGGGTTTGCCGGCCTGACAATGGGTAAAGATCTTGGGCTGAACGCGACAATGTTCGGTCTGGCGGCAACGCTATTTTATGCCACTTATGTCATCTTCGGTATTCCCAGCAATATCATGCTCAGTATTGTCGGGGCGCGACGCTGGATAGCCACGATCATGGTGCTCTGGGGGATCTCCTCCACTGCCACCATGTTCGCCACCGGACCAACCAGCCTGTACATCTTGCGTATGCTGGTCGGTATCGCCGAAGCGGGTTTCGTGCCGGGTATCCTGTTGTATCTGACTTACTGGTTCCCGGCTTACTATCGCGCCCGTGCCAATGCGCTATTCATGGTGGCAATGCCGGTGACTATGGCTTTTGGTTCTCTGGCTTCCGGTTATATTCTGGAAATGGATGGCCTCCTGAACCTTCACGGCTGGCAATGGTTATTCCTGCTGGAAGGTTTTCCTTCGGTATTACTGGGAATTGTCGTTTGGTTCTACCTTGATGATTCACCCAAACGCGCTAACTGGCTGACAGATGAAGATAAAAAATGCTTACAAGAGATGATGGATAATGACCAATCCGCTCTGATTCAACCGGCAAGCTCATCAACTCACCAGGCAATACAAAAACGCAGTATATGGCGTGAGATTTTCGCTCCGATCATGCTGATGTATATTCTGTCTTATTTCTGCCTGACCAACACACTGAGCGCGATTAATATCTGGACGCCGCAGATTGTGCAAAGCTTCAATCAGGGCAGCAGTAACATTACGATCGGCATTCTGACTGCTATTCCTCAGTTTTGTACTATTATTGGGATGGTTTACTGGAGTCGCCGTTCAGACCGGTTACAAGAACGTAAAGTACACACAGCTCTACCCTATCTGTTCGCCGCCGCAGGCTGGATATTGACCTCATTAACCAACCACAGTGTCATTCAACTGACTGGGATTATTATGGCTTCAACCGGTTCATTTACCGCAATGGCGGTCTTCTGGACAACGCCGGATCAAGCTATCAGCTTACGTGCAAGAGCAATCGGCATTGCAGTTATTAGCGCTACAGGTAACATAGGTTCAGCACTCAGTCCGTTATTAATCGGCTGGCTGAAAGATCAGACAGGGAGCTTTAATACTGGTCTCTATTTCGTTGCCGGATTACTGGTCATTGGTGCCGCCATTATCTGGGCAATCCCAATGAAATATTCCAGACAGAGAGCAACGCCGTAATTTCGATAAAAAGGAAAAATCGTCATGATTGAGCCTATCATTGCCAATATTGATATCAGCAAAGACTATGATGAAACTCAAGGCACTGATGATGTGCATTATCAAACATTTGGCCGAATGGCTGCATTTTTCGGTCGTAACATGCAGGCTCATCGTCATGATGGTTTCTTCCAACTTCATTTTCTGATCACCGGACATATTGAATTACAGTTAGATGAGCAACACTATTCTGTACAAGCACCGCTGTTTATCCTGACACCACCATCTGTTCCTCATGCTTTTCTTACTCAAGATGACAGTGACGGATATGTCCTTACCGTGCGACAGGAACTGATATTACCGCTATTGGAATCTCTCTATCCTGCAAACAAAGATGTTCTTGATATTCCAGCTATTTGCTTATCTGTCGCAGATAAACCGACAGAATTAGACGCTTTTAACCATTACTGGGCGCTGATAGCTCGCGAATCAGCGAATAACTTTGCCGGACGGGAACAATCATTGACATTTTTAGCACAAGCATTATTCACTTTGCTACTGCGTAATATTCCTCTTGATGACCATCCTGTTAATGGTGTACGCGGGGAAATTAAAATATTTCAGCGATTTAACCAACTAATAGACAACTATTACCATCATCACCTTTCCGTACCGGAATATGCCAATAAACTAGGAATTACAGAATCACGGTTGAAAGATATGTGCCGACGGTTTGCCAACCGTCCACCTAAAAGATTGATTTTTGATCGCCAGCTACGTGAGGCTAAACGACTACTGTTATTCAGTGATTGTGCCGTATTTGAAATTGCCTATCAGCTTGGATTCAAAGATCCCGCCTATTTTGCTCGTTTCTTTAATAGATTGGTTGGCTGCTCCCCCAGTTTTTGGCGGGAAAGAAATATTTATGAAAAATAAATGCTAATATTGACTATACCCGTCATCTTTCAAGTTGCTTCTTTGTTGGCTGCTTTCACTTGCCGCCGCGCTGCAAATTGAAATCTATTGGGTATATCAATACTGGCACTTCTTATTTCAATCCTAAAGTAAATATGAAACCAGAAAATTGTCATATCAATAGACAGCATCCTATTTAAACTACAATCGGATGATGATTACCCTGCTATCTATTTTCTAGCACTTTATGCTCTCTGTTATTAATTTCCCTTAGACTCAAGAATTTTTATTACAAAACCTCTTCCCAGAATTAAAATTCCGCATATACTGGAATGTGTAACTTACTGGAATTTCGACGGATAAAATGATGGCAATAGGAGTGCCGATGATATAGATAAATTTATTAAAGACAAGGAAACAACATATGAAAGATCCTAACTATACGGCAAATGAGTTTGGATTCCGACGTTCTGATGCTACAGCCTTCATACGTTATAAATGGTTATCCAGCAACAGAGAATATAATGAATCCGGCAGAACAGCTTTAGAGAAAAGAAAAAATTCAATAATGGGCATCTTATAATGTGCAAATCGACCATAGCCTTAAATACCCTTTATGCCACCTTTTGCGCCTTATTCATATATACGATGTCATATTTGGAAGAAGAATATTATATAGGTGATCGGGATATAAAAGACATTTGTGTTGTATATAAAGAAATTATAGATGATAACCGTGATGTATTTGCTCCCGTATGTTTACTAATTGTATCACCATTAATTTATGCAGTTGTGAAAAAAAGATTCAAATCACTTTCCCTTAATATAATGACATTGGCTTTACTGGCATATTGGATATGGCGTTTTTTTATCCGCCTTATAGTATGCATTTAAAATAATTTCAGATATTCAGGTGGCGACTAGCAGATGCTACCTGAATATATACCCAATAGATTTCAAGTTGCAGTGCGGCAGCAAGAGAACGCAGCCAACAAAGAGGCAATTTGAAAGATGACTAACCATAGTGATTTTTAATGTAACAGTAAATAAAAAGGTTAAATACAATGGACATTAAAGAAAGATTACAGTATATAAATAAGTTTAAAAGAGCTTTTTATCGTCAAGATTATGAGTTACTCGGCAAGATTCTTAATGAATTAGGCGAATTACAATTAAATTATCTTAATACCGCACCACTAGTATTATTAGATAGTATTCATTCACTTATCTGCTATTGCTAAAGATATCAAAAAAACTCTGAGAACATGCATTACGATGAATTTGAACTGAAATTTCGGCAAGCTATTGATATTATATTACTTGAATCAAACATTCCAAATAATGCAAAATTTTATAAATGAACACCTTAAATAAAGATAAATAAATCAATTTTCTATCTGTAAAGTTTTCAAGTAAAAACAAGTACTTTTGAAGGTAATAAATAATTATACATTATACTTCAAAAGCGCTATTCAATGAATTCCCATGCTATTTATTAACCAAACTGCAAGAACATTAATCACATATAAATAAGTTAAATTTAGATAAAATAAAAACAATTATATAAATAACAATAGCAATATTGAAAACATTTCTATAGCATATGCAAAAGTTTTTTTGTTTCAATTTGACTTATTAACATCACCGCGTTTGATATTTAATTTATTAATATAAAACTGTAAATGAGAACATTATGCAAAAAATTACATTAATTACTGGTGGATCACGCGGCATTGGTCGAGCAACGGCTTTTTATCTGGCAGAGAAAGGGCATCACATTGGTATTGGCTATCACACTAATCAAGATCAAGCACAGGAAGTCACAGAAATTATTCATAATATGGGCGGTAAGGCTATCGCCATTCAGGTCAATATCGCTGACGAAAAACAAGTTATAGAACTCTTCCAGAGAACCGATAAAGAACTTGGATGTATAACCGGCTTAGTAAATAATGCCGGCATTCTCAAACCACAAGCATCAATTGAACAACTAACCGCTGACCGCCTGAATAATATTTTTGCCACCAATGTCGTGGGAAGTTTTCTCTGTGCACGAGAAGCGGTTAAAAGAATGTCTTTCCGACATGGCGGCCAAGGAGGCTCAATCGTCAATGTTTCATCAGTCGCATCTCGACTAGGCTCACCGCACGAATATATCGATTATGCCGCATCGAAAGGTGCGATCGATACTTTGACTATCGGTCTGTCTTTAGAAGTCGCAGATCAAGGCATTCGGGTAAATGCTGTTCGCCCCGGATTTATTTATACTGATATGCATACCGATAGCGGCGAGCCAAATCGAGTCGATCGGGTAAAAAATTCCCTCCCAATGAAACGTGGCGGGCAACCAGAAGAAGTCGCACAGGCCATAGCCTGGTTACTGTCGGATGAAGCTTCATACGTAACCGGAAATTTTATTGATCTAGCCGGAGGGAAATAAATATCGATTAAGTTGAATCTAGCTATACATGGAAAACAGACCAGAAAATGAAAAGCGACCCATATTTTCAATTACCCCAGAATTAATACCGAAGATGTATTATTAATTGGCATGGGCAAGCATATTGATGGCACATCTGATTACTACCGCCTGGATAAATGATATATCAGCTCGCTTATACAACTTAATGTAAATGAAACTTAATGATAGAAATTCGTAAATATAACAAAGAGGTAAATCATGAAAAATATTGACTCAAGACTTTATCAACACACTCCCTCAGTCAGCGTCTACGATAACCGTGGCCTGACTATCCGTAATATCGACTTCCATCGTGCCTTTGCAGAAGGTAATACAGATACCCGTATTACCCGCCATCAATATGATGCCCACGGATATTTGAACTACAGCATTGATCCACGTTTGTATGATACTAACTCGGGACAACCTAACTTTATCTGGCAGTACGATCTGACCGGTAATCTCCTACGAACAGAAAGCGTGGATGCAGGCTGCACTGTCACTCTCAATGATATTGAAGGCCGTTTAGTACTGACAAAACTTGCAACCGGAGTCATACAAATCCGGCAATATGAAGACTCTTCCTTACCAGGCCGTCTGTTGTCAATCACTGAGCAAATACCAGAAAAAGCACCCTGCGTCACTGAACGCTTTATCTGGGCTGGGAATACACCAGAAGAAAAAAATTATAATCTCGCGGGTCAGTGTGTGCGCCACTACGATACCGCAGGCTTGAATCAACTGAGAGGATTGTCGCTAACCAAAAACATATTATCTCAGTCTCGTCAATTACTGACCGATGATCAGGAAACAGATTGGGTAGGCGATAACGAAACCAACTGGCTGGCGAAACTGAACAATGAAACTTACACCACACAAAGTACTTTTGATGCTACCGGTACTTTACTGACTCAGATAGATGCAAAAGATAATGTACAACATCTGGCCTATGATATTGCTGGACAACTGAAAAACAGTTGGTTAACCATGAAAGGTCGGAACGAACAAATCATTATCAAATCCCTAACCTATTCTGCCGCAGGCCAGAAACTGCGTGAAGAACACGGTAACGGCGTTATCACCGAATACACCTATGAACCGGAAACTCAGCGGCTTATCGGTATCAAAACCCACCGCCCGTCAGACTCCCAAGTGTTACAAGATTTACGCTATGAATATGACCCAGTAGGCAACGTGATAAGCATCCGTAACGATGCAGAAGCCACCCGCTTCTGGCACAATCAGAAAGTGGTGCCGGAAAATACCTATAATTACGATTCCCTGTACCAGCTCATCAGTGCAACAGGCCGTGAGATGGCAAATATCAGTCAGCAAAAGCATCAATTTCCCTCCCCTGCTCTCCCTTATGATAATAATACCTACACCAATTATCTCCGAACTTACACCCATGATCGCAGTGGCAACCTGACCAAAATCCAACACAGCTCACCAGCCACTAAAAATAATTACACTACAAATCTGACAATATCGAATAACAGTAACCGTGCAGTGCTGGATTCACTAACGACAGATCCGACACAAGTAGATGCGTTGTTTGATACTGGCGGACATCAAAAATTGCTGATGCCGGGGCAAAATCTGAGCTGGAACGCACGGGGCGAACTGCAACAGGTAACATCAGTGAATCATGAAAATATCAGTGACCGGGAATGGTATCGTTATGACAGTAACGGGATGCGTCTGTTAAAAGTTAATGAGCAGCAAACCGGTCACAGCCAACAACAACGAGTCACTTATCTTCCCGGGCTGGAACTACGTACAACACAAAATGGCAACGCTATAACAGAAAACCTGCATGTTATTACGGTAGGGACGGCGGGTCACGCACAAGTGCGAGTATTGCACTGGGAAACCACTCCACCAGCAGATATCAGCAACAATCAGCTACGCTACAGCGTTGATAATTCGATTGGCTCCAGCCAACTTGAACTGGATCATGAAGGGCAAATTATTAGTCAGGAAGAGTACTATCCATTTGGCGGTACCGCTTTATGGGCGGCAAAGAATAGGACAGAAGCCAATTACAAGACTATCCGGTACTCAGGCAAAGAAAGAGATGCAACGGGATTGTATTATTATGGATTTCGGTATTATCAGCCGTGGATAGGTAGATGGCTAAGTGCCGATCCAGCCGGAACGGTAGATGGACTGAATTTGTACCAAATGGTGCGCAATAATCCCGTCACCTTTATAGACACAGATGGCCGAATGTTAGAGCCGACATCATCTCGAACTGAGGCAGTACAATCACCACCGTCCTTAGTCTCATTGACACGCAATGCAGTCGCTGGATTCAAACATTATAATATTGAAGATATCAGGCAGTATCTCGGTGGTATTAGAGAGCTAAGGGGTTCTGCATACGCCCATGCTCACAGCGCTGCTGAAAAATTTATTACTAATCTGGAAAACAGTCGGAAGAAAAAAGCCCCCGATGAGTCAGAACTGGCGTCAAAAGGGTACCCCCAAACCTTAAGCCAAGCCGCCAAGGTCGTTGGAAAAACGTCAGATAAATATACGCCTAAGTTTGATGAAAACGCTCAAAACCCAGACAGAATTAGTCTTACTAAAACACCAATTGGAACTGGTATTCCCGCCAAAGGCACAAAAAATCCGTTAAATCCAGTGTTGGAGTTTGACGCTCATGGCAATGAGATCTTTTATCGAACAATGTCAGAGCAACATTATGAACATTTACAACAAACCGGTAAGTTACCCCCAACCACTGAAACTTCTATTTCTCCGGCTTTATCTTATTCATTAGATTACAAAGGGCATACGGTCCAATTTATAACCAAACCAGGTACCTTTGAGCAACTTAAAGAAATTGGTATCGCAGCCAATAAGCCAGCTGAAGTTCAATTCCCTCATATGTTAAAAGGCATCGGGGAGTGGATGCAAACAAACGCACGCTTCAAAGTAGAAGGTGGGCAAATGACAACACAACTTGGTCAAGGTATGGCAATAGAAACGTTCAATAGAAACATTATTGGTTACAAACTAGTCCGTTCAGAGAGGAAAAATTAATGTTACTTAATTTAGAACAAGATTGTATTCCTATGAAATGCGTCTTTTTACTCTCTGAGGAGCTAAAAACCAATGCTAAACGTATCTCATTAACACAAGAGTTAACACTTAACCAATTAAAGCCCCAAATGGGTCTTAAAGGGAAGTATGGACTTTTTGGATCGCCAGACTGGTGGAAAAATATCAAACAACGGAAGATGCCTCTGTTGTTTCTTTCTGGTGTTATCTGTGATGCGTATATTGCCGGTCAGGACAATTTCAGCATGAACAACACCATTGATTTGAAATTAAGTGATGGCTCTATATGTACTGCTGGTATTTATGTAAACAACAAAGATGATGTCATACTTTTTCGAATTGGTTATAGAGCCGCTATTGTTTATGCACTTGATGAATTAAAACTACAGCCTGCTGTAGATGGTGGGGTAAATTTTTCAAAAATTGCTTTGGAAATGGCTGTTTCATTACAACCCGTTGAATAAATTTATTTATACCTGTTATCTTTCAAGTTGCCTCTTTGTTGGCGGCACTCACTCACCCCGGTCACAGAGTTATCTATGCTCCCGGGGATTCGCGCCCTTGCCGTCGTGATCCATCTTGAAATCTATTGGGTATATAACAATTTGAAATAATTACAATTGAATGAGGTGTTTCTTCCAAGAAGAAACACCTATGACCCAACGCGACCGCCAGATAGCCGACATCCAGTAACATCTTAACAATCGTCAAATAAAACCGCCTGCTGTACCACTGATGACAGCCATTTACCAACTCAATCCATCCCTTCTTTAAAAGTGATGTCGATGATCTTGCGGGCGTTCGCCATGGCATCGAAGATACGTTCTTCAAAGAAGCGCACATCATCCTGCAACATTAACACGTTAGAATATATACGCGATAACGGTGAGAACTGGATGCCGTAGTGTTTGGCGGTTTCGCGGATGATGATATCGCAAAACTTTACCTTATCGCTGTAGTCTTGGGATCGTTCAAGCGGCTTCTGTTGGCAGTGGTACACCAGTGCGGTTGGCATACCCTGAACCACCAGCGGTAAATCAACTGCTTTAGCAGCCTTAACGAAGACGTTGGAAAGTTGGCGGGTAATGTCAGCCATACGGTCGTAGCAGCTCGGATCACGCTCAATCAGTGAGAGGGTTGCCTTGATAGCCGCCAGCCCCAGCGGATAACCGTTGAAAGTACCGGCATGGATCACCTTACCACGGGTATACAAGTCCATGATGTCACGGCGGCCAACGATGGCGGAAACTGGCATTGCACCGCCGCCCAACGCCTTGCCAAACGTCGCCAGATGTGGGGTAACGCCCAACAGTTGCTGTGCACCGCCGAGTCCCAAGCGCACACCAGTGATAATCTCATCGAAAATCAGCACAATATTGTATTTTTCACACAACACCTTGGCCTTTTCCAGATAACCTTCACGCGGGAAAATGCCCCCACCGTTGAGACAGATAGGCTCCATCAACACAGCAGCGATTTCGCCATGATAGCGCTCAATAGTGGCCGCGAGTACGTCGATGTCATTCCACGGCAGCATAAAGGATTGCTCAGTCATCGAGCCGGTCGCTCGTCCACAGGTATCGAGCAAGTCGCCCTGGAATTGCTCCGGCACTGGATAGTGAAGATCCTGCTTATTCCGCCACCCGATGATGTTATCGGCACTACCGTGGTAATGACCGTGGAAACGGATAAAACGATTTTTGCCGGTAAAACCGCGAGCCAGACGTAATGCGTTCTGTACCGCCTCAGTACCACTCAGGCAGAAGCGAACCATTTCAGCACAGGGGATATGCTTCACCATGGTTTCACACACTTCCACTTCCAAGTCGCAGGTATCCACTGACGTGACCTTACCCATGTACTGGATTAGAGATTCATTGTAGGCTTCGTTGTGATGGCCGACAAACAGTGCCCCGAATTTACAGAACAGATCGAGGTACTCATTACCATCCAGGTCCCAAATGCGCGAGTTGCGCCCACGGTTGAACGGGATCACCAATGGTCGTTCAGGATCACCAAAGTTGTAATGGCTGCCACCCGGTAACAGATCACAGCACTTTTTATAAAATTCTGTTGAACTTTCCAATGACAGTTTTGTTGCTGTACCCATAGGTTGCTTACCCTCCGCCTGTGTTTGTGATGTCAAATTACCGTTGGTATAGTCCGCATCTTTGGATAAGTTAAACGGCACATACTGCTTAACCGACTCAGGAAGCATAACGTGCATAAGCTCAAGCAGTGCAATGCGAGCCAGGTAAGCGGCGCCACTCATCAGTAGGTGAGCAAGTTCAGCCACCTTGCGCTGAGCCACATCCTCCAGTGGCGTACCCTGTAACCATTCGTTCATTGCCCCCATCGACGAACCGCACCAAATCTGGTAATCAATATGCCGTGTCTCTTCACCGTTTATCGCCCAACGTGATGACTGACCGAGATACCACTGGAACAACAGCGCCATTTTTTTCTTTGGCTGCTGCTCCGCCTTTTCAACCACCGCCGGCAAGTTGCAACGCTGGAAATAGGCCACCGTTTCCTGCCAGATATCAGCCAGCGGCTTATGGAAGATCTGTTTTTCTAACAGAGCCACATCCTGCGCCGGGAGCGCATCCAGACTGTCGTACTGTTTATACAACGCGAGAAGCTTCTGGGCGCGTATTGCATACATATTACCCAGCTTCAACACCTGTACTTTAGCGCCCAACTCAAACATATCTGCCGACGGCACCATTGCCACGTCGCTTGTCTGCGCCTTGCCTAACATCTGTTTTACCACCTCAGAAGTGCCGGCTTCCACACAAGCCTGGTTTATAGAACCCGTCACCACATACGCCGCGCCAAGGGCAAAGGCAGACAGAATAGCGTGAGGGGTTCCCAAACCACCTGCTGCCCCAATCCGCACCCGGAAACCGTGGCAAGACTCGCGTTCAATATCATCACGTAGCTGCACTATGGAACGAAAGATGCAGGACAGTACCCCCTGATCAGTATGGCCGCCGGAGTCCCCTTCCACGGTAATGTCATCTGCCATCGGCACCTGACGCGCCAGCTCTGCCTGCGCGACGGTAATCACCCCCTCAGCCAGAAGTTTTTTCAGGATGTTTTCCGGTGCTGGACGCAAGAAACGCTCAGCAACCTCACGGCGTGATACCTTAGCTATGATGCGATTTTGACGCAGGATGCTGCCATCTTGTTGCTGCGTCAGCCCACAAACGCGGTAGTACACTAACGCTGTGCTCAAGTTGATATAAGCCGAAGCCTCAATCACCCTGACCTGCTGCTCCATACACAGCCGCACACAAGCCATTTCCCACGCCGGGTTGCTGGGAGTGTGAAGTAAGTTGACACCGAATGGCCCGTTGGGTAGGTGCTGGCGCAGCGTGGTAATAGCCTCAGCAATGCGCGAAATGCTCAAGCCACCAGCGCCAAAAATGCCCAGGATACCTTGCTGACCCAAGGCGATCACCATCTCTTCTGAATGAATACCATTTGCCATAGCCCCAGCGTAATAGGCCAGGCGTACACCATAATCCCGGCGGAAACTGTCATCCCCCAAATCAGCTTCCGTCACCGCCGGTAGCATGCCGAGCACAACCGCCTGCTCGGAGGGAAGTGGCTCACTGGCCGGTAACAGCACTACCCCGTCACCCAATTGCACTACTTGCAGAGCGTGGTCAAGATCATACAAACTGGCGGAACCCGCCGTCAGTGGCAGCGCGGACGTTGGGCGTCGGCTGCCGGATTGGTTAACAGACAAACGATGACTCATTTTTTCATGCTCCCTGTGTCAACAGTGTCGTAGAGGAGGTGGAAGGTAGAGACAGGCGCTGAGTAAAGCCTATCCCAAGGTTATCGCACAAACCAATGACGTTGCCGCGATAGATGATTTCAGCAATGAAGATCAGCGAGATAGCCGTCAAGGTGGTGCTATTATCTTGGTACTGTGCATCAATCGATTTACAGGTTAGACGATAACGTAACACGCCGCGCTCACGCTTTACTTCACTACGGAATTTGGCGCTGTGCTGAAAGTTATACAGTGTTTGGGAGACCAAATCGCTTTGCGATTTCAGCCCCAGATAATATAGGTAGAACTGCATCAGTTGTTCACAGTCTTCAACTTCAAAGGCATATTTCGGGCCAAAACAAACGACGAGGATAAACGCACGGAAGGCACAGATTAAAAAGTACATTAACCATTCGTCCCGCGTTTATAAGAATATTATTATTAAGATTAGTCTTATTCTCACAATCATATTTCCTGACAGTCTGAACCGTACTGTAAAAAATAACTTCCCCTGAGACGGAAATAATCGCCATCAGTGAATATAATGTCAGAGAAATATCAATGAAGGTTGGGTTTCCTGCCATGCTGCTGAGGAAAAAATAAATACTACCAATAAGTACACATAACATGCTCTTACCTTGTACCTTGCTAATAGATATACCCCACCATGTTATACCCGTTATCTTTCAAGTTGCCTCTTTGTTGGCTGCACTCACTCACCCCAGTCACAGAGTTATCTATACCCTTCATCTTTCAAGCTGCTGCTTTGTTGGCTGCGTTCACTTGCCGTCGCCCTGCAACTTGAAATCTATAGGGTATATAAGGCATGTGCGAGTTATATTGGTTTATTTTGTATTTTTCAAGGCAATAAAACTGGCCTTATTTTTATGATAATTGGTATACATCGGTTTAGATTAACTTTCAAATTCCAGTAAAAATTGTTTTATATCAAAAACCAAAGACAACATAATCCTTTTAAATCAATTAAATACAAAAAAACCAAACATTAATAAATTGTTATATGTATGGGCAATGGTAAAAAAATGGAATATAAGACTATAAAAACCATAAAAAAAATAAAAAATAACATTTTATACCAAATAAAATAAAAATCTTAAAAAACATAAATAAATACAATGAAATACAGTGAAATAGATAATAAAACTGTAACAATTATGTGAGGAAGATCGGGAGAAAATTTGATTATCAAGATATTAAAGAGAAAAACCTAGTCACCGTTTACTTAATAGATCATACAATTACCACCTCATCAATTCAGCCGACGAAAGACAGATCTTAAAACAGTTCGTCACCAAAAGATCGTCTGGATCACAGTTTAGTGACAAATCACAACTCCTCAACGAAAAGTACCAGCGAACCTTCCAAAAATCTATTCAAGAAAAGCCGTTCTGAAGCTTCAATTAAGAAACACAAAATAAACATTAAATTAACATATCAGTGCCAACATTGATTATATTGATATCAAAACAGGCGCTTTTTATTCAGACTGTGAGGTAGACATGAAACCAGAAGATTTTCGCGCCGATAAGAAACGCCCGTTTACCCGTGAAGAGTACCTAAAAAGCCTTCAGGATGGTCGCGAAATTTATATTTATGGTGAGCGCGTAAAAGATGTCACTACACATCCCGCGTTCCGCAATTCTGCTGCTTCAATCGGTCAGTTATATGACGCACTGCACTCCCCGGAAACCCATGATACTTTATGCTGGAATACCGATACCGGCAGTGGTGGATATACTCATAAATTTTTCCGCTTTGCCACCAGCGCAGATGAGTTACGTCAGCAACGTGATGCTATCGCTGAATGGTCACGTCAAACTTATGGTTGGATGGGTCGTTCGCCTGACTATAAAGCGGCATTCGGCAATGCACTAGGCGCATTTCCTGAATATTATGGTCAGTTCTCTGACAACGCCCGTATCTGGTATAAACGTATTCAGGAAGCGGGTGTTTACTTTAACCACGCCATCGTTAATCCTCCAATTGATCGCCATAAACCCGCAGATCAGACACGTGATGTTTATATCCAACTGGAAAAAGAGACTGATGCAGGTATCATCGTCAGCGGCGCAAAAGTGGTAGCAACCAACTCAGCTCTGACTCATTATAATTTTATTGGTTTCGGTTCCGCGCAAATAATGGGAGATAATCCTGACTTCGCCCTGATGTTTGTCGCACCAATGAATACTGATGGGGTAAAACTGATTTCCCGCGCCTCCTATGAACTCGTAGCAGGTGCGACAGGTTCTCCGTTCGATTATCCCTTATCCAGCCGCTTTGATGAAAACGATGCAATTCTGGTGATGGATAAAGTCCTTATCCCTTGGGAAAATGTCCTGATTTACCGTGATTTTGACCGCGCTCGTCACTGGGCAGTTCAAGCAGGATTCGCAAGCCTATACCCATTACAGGCTTGTGTACGTCTGGCTGTGAAGCTGGATTTTATTACCGCCCTGCTGCAAAGGAGCTTGGAATGTACCGGAGTGATAGAATTCCGAGGTGTTCAAGCTGATTTAGGTGAAGTTGTTGCCTGGCGTAACCTGTTCTGGTCGCTGAGTGATGCAATGTGGGCCGAAGCTAAACCGTGGAAAGGCGGAGCCTATATGCCGGATACTCAAGCGATACAAACTTATCGGGTTATGGCGCCAACGGCTTATACCAAGATTAAGAATATTATTGAAAAAAACGTCACCAGTGGCCTGATTTATCTGCCATCCAGTGTACGTGACATGAATAACCCAGAAATCAACAAATATCTGGCCCGATATGTTCGCGGTTCCAACGGCATAGATCATGTTGAACGAATTAAGATCTTAAAACTGATGTGGGATGCAATTGGCAGTGAATTCGGCGGTCGTCATGAGTTGTATGAAATTAATTACGCTGGCAGCCAAGATGAAATTCGTATGCAATGTCTACGTCATGCCCATGGTTCTGGCAATATGAAGAAAATGATGGATATGGTTGATCGCTGCCTTTCTGATTACGATCAGAACGGCTGGCTCAGACCACACTTATACAACAATAACGATATTAACCAGTTAGATAAGCTGCTGAAATAACCAGTAGCAGGAGGCCAATTATGTCTGTAGAAAATGAACATCGCCTGCGTTTCAGAGATGCGATGGCGAGCCTGTCAGCAGCGGTGAATATCGTCACCACTGATGGCAATGCCGGATGCTGTGGTATCACTGCCACAGCGGTGTGCTCGATCACCGATACGCCACCCACTCTGATGGTATGTCTTAACCGTAACAGCGCTATGAATGTTGTTTTTCAGGAAAATGGCCGCCTGTGTGTAAATATCTTAAACCATGAGCAAGAATTGATGGCACGCCACTTTGCTGGCATGACCGACGTCAGTATGGAAGAACGTTTTCGCTGGAATATCTGGCAGAAAGGAGTGTTAGGCCAACCTGTGTTAACCGGTACCCTCGCCAGTCTTGAAGGTGAAATTGAACAAGTTCAAGAGGTAGGTACTCATAATGTGTATCTGGTCAAAATCCGACATATTACGGTAAGCGAACAAGGACATGGTTTGATCTACTTCAAGCGTAATTTCCGTCCAGTTATGCTGGAAACTGCCGCTGCCGTTTAACCCCCCATCCATCAGATGATTAAACTGTTCCTCCAATATTCAGGCCCTAACCGGCCTGAATAGTCTTCTTTTCTTGTCTGGCAGTTAACCACTCTCTAAACCCTACAATTTCTGACATTCACCTGATGAATATACTGTTAAATTTAATATTGTTATTTATATTAGTGTGATCAACCACCAAGAACCTATTTTAACCATATAATAATCTACCTTGTTCGCAAACAATTGGACAAATCACATAAAAACATAATTTTATCAAAACATTATGTTACTGAATGTTACTGTGAGTTTTTGTGTGTATTCCAATAAATATTAGCTAATCAGAGGCAATTAACTATGAATAAACCCGCATCCATCGGTTTATTACAACAACCCAAACCATTCTTTATGATTTTCTTCGTCGAACTTTGGGAACGATTCGGCTACTACGGCGTACAGGGTATTCTTGCTGTTTATTTTGTACACAAATTAGGGTTTTCTCAAGAACAAGCATTTACCACCTTCGGAGCATTTGCTGCGCTGGTCTATGGCCTGATCGCTATTGGTGGCTATGTAGGTGACCACTTACTGGGGACCAAACGAACCATTGTGTTAGGCGCCATCGTTCTGACAATAGGTTACTTTATGACAGGTCTTTCGATCTTGAAACCTGAATTAATTTTCTACGCATTAGGAACGATTGCCGTTGGTAATGGCCTGTTCAAGGCCAACCCGGCTAGCCTGCTATCTAAATGCTATCCACCGAAAGATCCTCGTCTGGACGGAGCATTTACTTTGTTTTACATGTCAATCAACATCGGTTCCCTGTTCTCACTCGCGATTGCACCAGTCATTGCTGAAAAATTCGGTTATGCCATTACCTACAATATTTGTGGTATTGGCCTGATTATTGCTTTGTTGTTCTATATCCTCTTTCGCAATACGGTTCGCAATATTGGTTCTGAACCCGATCATCAACGAATCAACTATAAAAACCTGACTCTGGTACTGGCTGGAAGTGTTGTGATGATTTTCATTTGTGCATGGCTGATGCACAATGTGAACATAGCTAATATTGTTCTGATTGGGCTGTCTGTAATTATCGTGTTTATCTTCTTCCGTGAAGCATTCAAGCAGGATAAAGTTGGCCGAAACAAAATGTTTGTTGCTTTCATTCTGATGCTGCAAGCTATTGTATTCTTCATCCTATATGCTCAGATGCCAACTTCCCTGAACTTCTTCGCAATCAATAACGTTCACCATCAGTTACTTGGTTTTGATATCAACCCAGTCAGTTTCCAGGCCCTCAACCCATTCTGGATAGTGGTTGCTAGTCCGATACTAGCGGCTCTATACACTCACTGGGGTTCTAAAGGTAAAGACCTGACGATGCCAACTAAGTTTACAATTGGTATGTTCCTGTGTTCTTTAGGTTTCCTGACTGCCGCGGCTGCCGGTTTGTGGTTTGCTGATGAACAAGGTTTGACTTCACCCTGGTTTATCGTTCTGGTTTATCTGTTCCAAAGTCTGGGTGAATTAATGATCGGTGCGCTCGGTCTGGCAATGGTCGCTGCTCTGGTTCCTCAGTATTTGATGGGCTTTATTCTGGGGATGTGGTACTTAACTCAAGCAACCTCATTCTTACTCGGCGGCCATGTAGCAGCTTTTACTGCGGTACCGGAAGGTATTACTGATCCACTGGAAACGTTGCCAGTCTATACCAACGTATTTGGCAAAATTGGTATTGCGACCTTTATTGTCGCCATCATCATGGCAATCACGGTACCGAGGCTGAATCGTATGATGAATGGAAAACAAAAAGCATAATTTGTTTTAAATAAAACCTCGTCAAAGGAGGTTACACCGCTCGTTTAAACATTTTTATTCGAGCGGAATAGTTCACTTTTCCATTAATTCTTCTGCTTACAGAAAAATATTAATCATCTCATTTCGTAAAGCCTCGTTCAGAACAAAAGCAATTATTTCATTTTCTTATGATAAATAATAACAACTATTGTTCATGAAATTATAAATTTTGTTATTGCATAACAACGGCTGTTTAAATAAACAATAAGGTAATAACGTTATGAAATAATTAATGATTGAATGATTTCTTCTTATTTGTCAGTTAATTTCAATTTATTTCCAATCATTATCAGACGTTATATTTTCTGCCTTATTTTAATGAGTATAAATTATTGTACCCATGATACTCAGGGCAGCATAAGTGTTTTATTTATTTAATATTTAAAAGGAATAAACATGAATACACTCACGCCCGAACTCGAAAGAATATTAAAAGATAATGGCTTTAATTCCCCACTAGATATTGGCCACCTCTCTTTTGACGAATTTCTCCACAAAATGGACGGTAAGCTCTCTTGGTCAAAGACCCTCAGTTTATATCTTGATGTACAACAGGATAATCAATTGCATGAAGCGCATATTCTCAAACGTGCGAATCCTCAGTTGCAAAATGCCATTCAGCTGGCCCTCACAACACCTCATGCTGATCTGCAAGGTTATAACAGTAAATTCGGTGGTCGGGCCAATCAGTATGTAATCCCAGGAGCGGTATCTTCCATGTTTTCTCCTGCTGCTTATTTAACAGAACTTTATCGTCAAGCGCAGGATTTACATGTGCAAGGTTCTATTTATCATCTGGATACACGTCGCCCGGATCTAAAATCACTGACGCTCAGCCAGCAAAATATGGATGATGAAATTTCTACCCTTTCTCTGTCTAATAAGGTGTTGCTGGCAGGGATTAAAACTCTACCTAAGTTAGAAGACCAGACTAAAGTAATGCAAGAATTATCAACCTTCCGCCTTGCCGACTCAATGCCGTATCACGATGCTTATGAAAATATACGTCAAGTTATTCAGTTACAGGCACCAATATTAAATCCATTTAATACATCTCCAGAAACCCCAATTGCCAAGCTGATATATCAAACCTCCCTGCTTGAGATTAATGCTGCTGTCTCTCCTGACTTGTTTAATATTCTGACGACCAATGCTACAGAAGATAATGTTCAAGACCTTTATCAACGGATCTTTGGTGATATTGCCCCCTCCCTAATGTTCAAACCAGAACAGTTGAAAAGTTATTATCATCTGACGGATCAAGAAGCCGATCAATTTATTAAACAGGAAGAAATTGCACGAGTACATCAGTTGATGGAGAATGAAGACAGTGAGCAACCTGCTCAATATTATCTGCTAAGACTCAATAAGATTATTCGTTTGTCTCGAATAGCGAAACTCTCCCCAGCAATCCTTAAAAACATTATCTCTGGTAGTATCCATACATCTCAACCTACAGAACTTGGAGGTGAGGATATTTATGACCTCATAGAAGTTCCTGCCCTTCCCCCATACAATGAATTTCGTGACGAGCCGGATATCAATGTAGAGGCATTAAGGAAAGCCTTTCGAGTTAAATACTATATGCAGCGTTACGGTATTGATGCTGAAACCGCGCTAATACTGTGCAAAGTCTCTATTACAGAAAGGACTCATATAACAAATCCTTCTCACCTCAATTTGACCCAATCGCTGGCTGATATCCATCAGTTAACGACTAATGAGTTGAATTTACTGCTGGTTGCCATCGGTGAAGGGACAAACAACTTATCCGAGATCAGTGATAGCCATCTGGCTGTTCTGATTGACAAACTTTATACCGTTACCGAGTGGCTACGAACACGGAAATGGAGTGTGTATCAGCTGTTTGTCATGACTACCACCAACTATGACAAAACGATAACACCAGAAATCCAAAACTTACTTGATACTGCCTACAATGGCTTGCAAGGCTTTAATAATGATGAAAGTAAGCCAGACCAACTATTGGCAGCCCTATCTCCTTATGTCGCTGCTGCTCTGCAATTACCGTCTGAAAACGCCGCTCACTACGTGCTTACCTGGGCAGATCAACTAAAACCTGGCAACGGTACAATGACGGCAGAAAAATTCTGGGGGTGGTTGCAAGCTCAATATAATTCAGAACAACATAATTCAGAACAACCACCGCTCCCTGTCACACCAGAGCACGCGGCTCAGTATTGCCAGTGCCTGGCACAATTAGCACTGATTTATCACTCCACTGACCTCAGCGAGAATACCTTACGTCTGTTTGTGACAAAACCGCAATTCTTTGGCATGACAGCGTCAACGCATAATGCACTATCACTGATAATGCTGACACGTTTTGCTGACTGGGTTAACTCTCTGGATGACAAAGCTTCCACCGTGCTAACAGCCTTCGAAGGTAAAACATTAACGGCGGAACAACTGGCTAACGCCATGAATCTTGATGAAAACCTGCTGTTGCAAGCCAGTCATCAAGCGCAAAATAATTTCTCCAACTGGGCATCTATTGACACCCTCCTGCAATGGGTTAGCGTTGCGCGTCAGTTAAATATTTCCCCCCAAGAAGTTTCTACGCTAGCACAACTACTAACCGCAGAATCTCACCCTACCTATGCTCAATGGGAAAACGTAGCTGCGATATTAACCGCTGGGCTGAATACTCAAAAGACCCATGCTTTACACGCTTTTCTGGATGAGTCTCGTAGTATTGCTTTGAGTGAGTACTATATCCGTAAAGCCGTCAACACAAGTGCAAAAATTAAAAACCGTGATGACCTATATCAGTATTTATTAATTGATAATCAGGTTTCCGCTGCCATCAAAACGACGCCGATCGCAGAAGCTATCGCCAGTATCCAGCTATACATCAACCGGGCATTGAAAAATATGGAAGCAGATACCATCACAAATGTCACCTGCCGTCCATTCTTTACCAACTGGGATAAATACAATAAACGCTATAGCACCTGGGCCAGCGTTGCTAAGCTTATTTACTATCCTGAAAATTACATCGATCCGACGATACGCATCGGGCAAACAAAAATGATGGATGCTCTACTGCAATCCGTCAGTCAAAGCCAATTAAATACCGATACCGCCGAAGATGCTTTTATGTCTTATCTGACGTCGTTTGAACAGGTCGCTAATTTAGAAGTCATCAGTGCTTATCACGACAATATTAATAGTCATCAAGGACTCACCTATTTTATCGGACACAGTAAAACAGAAATTAATCAATATTACTGGCGTAGCGTGGATCACAACAAATTCAACAATGGAAAATTCGCCCCTAACGCCTGGAGTGAGTGGCACAAAATTGACTGTCCGATGAACCCTTATAACAGCACTATCCGTCCAGTCATATACCAATCCCGCCTGTATTTAATCTGGCTGGAGCAAAAGAAGATTGCCAAGCAAGCAGACGATAAACATCAAACTGTCGAAGACTATTATTACGAACTGAAACTGGCACATATTCGTTATGACGCCACTTGGAGTACGCCAATAACCTTTGATGTGAATGACAAAATATCTGCTGTTTTTAGAACATTAACACCGTTAGAACAAGTGAACACATCGGTATTATTGGAGCAATTGATCAAGTATCAAAAACAGTTAGAGGAGAGACTGAAGCAGCAGCAGGAATATGAAGAACAGCTAAAACCATTCCTACCATTGCAACCGATAAGTCCACCAGAACTTGTGGAGCCACTGGAGTCATCAGATCTATTAGAGGCGCTACTAAAACAACGGAAGGAACAACTAAGGCTATGGGAGAAAAATCTGACAGAACAAGGGCAATCAACGACGGAAATAAGCATACTGGGAAAACAAAAAGAGTTAAATCAACAAGAGATACAAAAGCAACAGTATCTACTGGAGCAAAAACCAGGGTTCTATTGTGCAAGTTATCAAGACAATAAACTGCTGGTAATGTTCTATCAAAAACAAGAGGCAGTGAATAAATACACAATAGATGAACCAATAACAGGACTGAATATCACCTTAAATATGTCATCTGAAGATATCAATCTCGGAGATTACATAACTAACATTGGTAAACAGTTTGATACCGGTGCTGGGGTCAATAGTGTCATAAAGGTGAATAACCGGTATGAAGTCTCACCATCAATAGAGACTAATAACGATAATATCTTAACGCTTTACCATGATACCAACAGGGCACAATATATACAGTGGGGAATTTATCGTACCCGCCTTAATACCCTATTCGCCCGTCAATTGGTTAGCAAGGCCACTGCTGGAATCGACACTATTTTAAGTCTAGATACTCAGAATATTCAGGAGCCGCAGTTAGGTCAGGGTTTCTATGCTACGTTTGTGATCCCCCCCTATAATCCATCGACTCATGGTGAGCGCTGGTTTAAGCTTCATGTCAGATATCCTGCTGGTGATAGTCCATATACTATCTACTCAGGTCAGTTAGAAGATACCAGTGTCAGTGTCACACTATTTATCCCGCTGATCACCGATCCTAATGCTCTTCCGAATCCTGATTATCACGCCAGAGTTAATATGACTTTCAAGAAAGTCCGGGAAGATTCATATAATTACCGACCAGGTTCTCTCTTTATTAAAAACCATCAAGAGCAAGTATTCGTAAAACTTGATTCTAATCTAGAACATTTCCAGAGCGTCAATGTTCTGAGTGATATTAACAGCGAACCCATGGATTTCAGCGGTGCTAACAGTCTCTATTTTTGGGAGTTGTTCTACTATACCCCGATGTTAATTGCTCAGCGTTTGCTACACGAACAAAACTTTGATGAGGCTAATCGTTGGCTAAAATATGTCTGGAACCCATCCGGTTATATTAAACATGGTCAAATTCAACACTATCGCTGGAATGTTCGTCCATTACTGGAAGACACTAGCTGGAACGATGATCCTTTAGAAGCCGTCGATCCTGATGCTATAGCGCAACATGATCCCATGCATTACAAAGTTGCTACTTTTATGCGCACCCTGGATCTGTTGATGACACGTGGAGATTACGCCTATCGCCAGTTGGAACGGGACACTCTCAACGAAGCTAAGATGTGGTATATGCAGGCATTGCATCTGTTAGGTGATAAACCTCATCTATCGCTCAGTTCAGAGTGGAGTAAACCAAGTCTGGGTGATACGGCTAAAACCGAAAAACAAAAAGAGCACTCCAGCGCAATAGTCGCCTTGCGGCAAGGTAATGTTGAGTTGCACAACAGACCAACAGATCTTTTCCTACCACAAGTCAATGAAGTGATGCTGAACTACTGGCAAACACTAGAACAACGACTGTACAATCTGCGCCATAACCTCTCCATTGACGGTCAGCCATTGCATCTGGCGATATATGCTACACCTACAGATCCTAAAACATTACTCAGCGCTACTATCGCCAACTCACAAGATAGCGGCAATCTGCCATCTGAATTTATACCACTGTGGCACTTCACTCAGATGCTGGAAAACGCCCGCAGCATGGTGAATCAGCTAACACAATTCGGCTCCACACTACAAAATATTATCGAACGTCAGGATGCAGAAGCATTAAATAGCCTTCTACAAAATCAGGCAAAAGAGCTGATATTAACGACTCTGAGCATACAGGACAAAACTATTGAAGAACTGGATGCTGAAAAAACCGTGCTGGAAAAAACTAAAGACGCAGCGCAATCACGCTTTGATAGCTACAAAAAGTTACATGATGAAAATATCAATGCCGGTGAAAACCGAGTGATAGCGTTGCATGCCTCCGCTGCCGATCTCAATACGGCCCTGCAAACATCACGTTTGGCAGGGGCCGCTCTGGATCTCGCACCTAATATTTTCGGTTTCGCTGATGGTGGCAGCCACTGGGGGGCAATTGCCGAAGCTACAGGTCATATCATGGCGCTTTCCGCCAATGTTATGAACATAGAAGCGGATAAAATTAGCCAGTCAGAAGCCTATCGCCGCCGCCATCAAGAATGGGAAATCCAGCGAAATAATGCCGAAGCAGAGATAAAGCAAATCAATTCCCAACTCAGTTCATTAGCGATACGCCGTGAAGCTGCGTTATTGCAGAAAACCAGCCTGAAAACACAACAGGAACAAATCCAGGCACAACTGACCTTCCTACAACGCAAATTCAGCAATCAAACGCTGTATAACTGGCTACGTGGTCGATTAACTGCTATTTACTTCCAATTCTATGATTTGGTAATAGCTCGTTGTTTGATGGCAGAAATGGCCTATCGTTGGGAGACCAATGATACTTCTACCCGCTTTATTAAGCCCGGGGCCTGGCAGGGAACACATGCTGGTTTGCTCGCAGGTGAAACCTTGATGCTGAATCTGGCACAAATGGAAGATGCACATTTGAAATGGGATCAACGCGCTCTGGAAGTGGAACGTACTATCTCATTGACGCAAGTGTATGCCGCCTTGCTGGAACAACCGTTTAATCTGGCAACGCGTATTTCCACCCTGCTGACAGGTAAAGCCGAATCGCCTGACGATGACAGTCATCCTGTCACGCTGAAAAACAACCAACTACGCACCACAATCTCTCTGGCAGGTCTATCACTACATAATGACTACCCAGAGGACAGTGGTGCAAGCAACATCCGCCGTATTAAACAGCTCAGTGTTACCTTGCCAGCCCTGTTAGGACCATACCAAGATGTACAGGCAATTCTGTCCTACAATGGAGATACCTCTAGGTTAGCTAAAGGTTGTGAGGCGCTGGCCGTTTCCCATGGAATGAATGACAACGGTCAGTTCCAATTGGATTTCAACAATGGCAAATTTCTGCCGTTTGAAGGAATTGCGATTAATGATACCGGTACATTGACGCTGAGTTTTCCGAATGCAACGGGTAAACAAAAAACCATGTTGCAGACACTGAGCGATATCATCTTGCATATTCGCTACACCATTCGCCAATAACTCGCTCAACTCAATGCTAAAACAGGCTCCTAATGGGGCCTGTATCTTTTTGCTCAATCAATATTACAAAATATATTCCATCACTCACAAATGAAATTCCATGATTCCTTTCTGACCGTCTTACACTTCCTTCGGCTCATTACAAAATATTAATCATCTTCTTTTTCATAGTAGACCATATGTAACAAATGCAATTATTTCATTTCGTTATTGTTGATAATTATATTACCTTTGGTGTGATTATAAATTTTGTTATTGCATCATAACGACCATTTAAATAAATAATAGATAATAACTTCATGGAATAGTTTATAGCTGAATGGTTCTCTTTATTTTTCCACTATTTTCAATCTATTCAGCCTGCTATCAAACGTTATATTTTCCGCCTGCTTTTGATAGATATATACCCAATAGATTTCAAGATGGATCGCGACGGCAAGGGCGCGAATCCCCGGGAGCATAGATAACTATGTCATAGATAACGATGTGACCGGGGTGAGTGAGTGCAGTCAACAAAGAGGCAACTTGAAAGATAACAGGTATAAACCCACGATAAGCAAGGCCGCATAAGTATCTTATTTTACTTAATATTTAAAAGGAATAAATATGAATACACTCAATCCTGCATACCAACAAGCATTAGGAAAAAGCTTTACTTCTCTGACCGATATCTGCCATCTCTCTTTTGATGAACTCCGCCAGAAAGTACGAGGCGAGCTTTCATGGTCACAAACCGTCAGCTTATATCTTGATGCAAAACAGGTGCAAAAAGATAATCTACTGCATGAAGCTCGTATTCTGAAACGCGCTAATCCTCAGTTACAAAATGCAATACAACTTACCTTGACCAAACCCCATGCTGACCAACAAGGTTATAACAGTAAATTTGGCAACCGCGCCAGTCAATATGCAGCACCAGACTCAATTTCTTCCATGTTCTCGCCTGCCGCTTACCTGACCGAACTTTACCGTCAAGCACGCGATTTACATACGAGCGATTCTATTTATCATCTGGATACACGCCGCCCGGATCTACAGTTACTAACGCTCAGCCAGAAAAATATGGATACTGAAATATCCACACTTTCTCTGTCTAATAACGTGTTGCTCGAAAGTATTATTAGCAATCAGAGTGGACGTAGTCACTATGCTGAAATAATGGAAAAATTATCAACCTTCCCTTTTGCTGGATCACTGCCATATCACGATGCTTATGAAAGCGTGCGTAAAATTATTCAGTTACAGGCTCCAGTATTTGAACAATCCAGTACACCACCGAAAACAACCGTCGCCAAACTCATGTATCAAATTTCTCTGTTGGAGATTAATTCATCTGTTTCACCTGAATTGTTTAATATTCTGACAGAAGAAATTACCGAAGCCAATGCAAAGAGTCTTTATAATAAAAATTTTGGTAATATTAATCCTTCCCTGATAGAAAACCCAGAATATCTGAGGAATTATTATAATCTGACTGATGAAGAATTTAGTCATTTAACTAAATTGAATGTTACATTAACTACAAAAAAAATAAAAAGTACAACACCTTCCAACGCAAAATATGATTATCTTCTTCTGTTGAAACGGAATAAATTTATTCGTCTGTCCAAAGCTACAAATCTGCCACTACCCGTATTGGTAGAAATTATCTCCAATACCAACCCAGGACTCAACATCAATGCAGAAGTACTAAAGAAAGTCTTTCGTGTAAAATACTATATGCATCGTTACGGTATTGATACTGAAACAGCACTAATACTGTGTAAAGCCCCCATTTCACAACGTGATGATAATAACAGCCCCAGCCAATTTGATCGTTTGTTTAATACTCCCAAACTGAATGGGCAAGATTTTTCTGCCGAGAATAAAGAGATTGATTTAAATCCAAACAATACCAACGACTGGAAAAAAACTGCGCTTAAACGTGCTTTTAATGTCGATGATGTCTCACTTTATCGCCTAGTAAAGATCGTCAATGGTGGTAGCACCACTAGAAAAATTATCCATAATATAGAGAATCTTTCTCATCTCTATCTCACCAAATTACTGGCAGATATCCATCAGTTGACTATTAATGAATTAGGTTTATTGCTCATTGCTACGGGTGAAGGGAAAACCAACTTACTCAAAATCACAGATAATGAGCTGGTCTTATTAATTAACAAACTCTATGACATTACCGAATGGCTGCGTACACAGAAGCTAAGTGTATATCAGTTGTTCATCATGACCACTAATAACTATGATAAAACCCTGATCCCAGAAATATACAACTTGCTGGATACTGTATATAACGGCTTAAAAGATTTTGATAAGAAAGCGGAGAAAACCAAAAAAAATCTGCTGGAAGCTATTTCGCCTTATATCACCGCCGCTTTGCAATTACCGTCTGAACATACGGCATATGCCATCCTCACCTGGGCGGATAAATTAGAACCCGGCAAAGGAAAAATGACAGCTGAGAAATTATGGAGCTGGTTACGGGTAAACCCCGTTACAACTCAACCAGAATTCCAGCAACAAGCTGAACCCGTTATTCAATATTGCCAGTGCCTGGCACAACTGGCGCTGATCTACCGTTCCACGGGTCTCAACGAAAACGCTTTCCATCTGTTTGTAACAAAACCGCAAATCTTTGGCACTACAGCCGAAACGGAATCAACACCTAACGCATTATCATTGATAATGATGACACACTTTGCTGACTGGATTAATTCACTGGGCAAAAAAGCTTCTTTCGTCCTGACCGAACTTGAAAAAGGAACATTAACGGCAAAACAGCTGGCTAGCGCCATGAACCTTGATAAAAATCTGCTATTACAAGCCAGTACCCTAGAACAAAAACATAATCCATTAATTTCATTAACTACCAATGAAATACAGCCAAGCAATCCCTTCATCAGTTGGGCATCTATCGACGCCATTCTGCAATGGGTTGATATAGCGCGTCAATTACATGTCTCTCCAGAGAATGTTTCAGAACTGGCAGAATTACTCACCAATGACCTTTTCGCTGCTTATAACCAGTGGGAAAACATAGCTACAGCATTAACTGCTGGTTTAGATACCCCAAAGGCCAATACCCTGCATGCATTTCTGGATGAATCCCGCAGTACGGCATTAAGCGAGTACTATATCCGCAACATCACTAATAAAGGCCCCGCGATTAAAAACCGTGATGACCTGTATCAGTATTTATTGATTGATAATCAAGTTTCCGCCGCTATTAAAACCACGCGAATTGCTGAAGCAATTGCTAGCATCCAACTGTATATTAACCAGGCACTGAAAAACATAGAGGAAAATACAGTCCAGAATGTAACCAGCCGTCAATTCTTTGCCGATTGGGATAAATATAATAAACGCTACAGCACCTGGGCCAGCGTATCGAAACTCGCTTATTACCCTGAAAATTACATTGATCCGACCATGCGTATCGGACAAACAAAAATGATGGATACACTGCTGCAATCCGTCAGCCAGAGTCAATTAAATACCGATACTGTAGAAGATGCCTTTAATTCTTATTTAACGTCATTCGAACAAGTAGCTAATCTGGAAATCGTCAGCGCCTATCACGACAATATTAATAGTGATCAGGGATTAACCTATTTTATCGGACACAGTAAAACAGAAGTTAATCAATATTACTGGCGCAGCGTGGATCACAATAAATTCAGCAATGGCAAATTCGCCGCTAACGCCTGGAGTGAGTGGTACAAAATTGACTGTCCGATTCATCCCTATCAGGACACTATCCGCCCGGTAGTTTACCAATCCCGTCTGCATATAACCTGGCTGGAACAGAAGAAGATTGCTAAACAGGAAAAAAATGGTCAAAAAACTATCCAAGAGTATTATTATGAATTAAAACTAGCACATATCCGCTATGACGGAACCTGGAATACACCAATCACCTTTGATGTAAATAGCAAAATATCTGATTTAAAATTGGCCAATAAAGCACTCGGATTCTATTGTGCAGGTTATCAGGGTGAAGATACCTTGTTGGTTATGTTTTACGGCAAAGAAAATAAATTAGATAATTATAAAAACGCCTCAATGCAAGGACTGTATATTTTCTCCGATATGTCCTCCAAATCCATGCCAATTACACAAATTACATCTTATCGGGATAATAGCTATAAACACTTCGATACAAACAGTATCATAAGAGTGAATAACCGCTATGCAGAAAAATATGAAATCCCCTCATCAATAAACAATAATAAGGGCTACAATTGGGAAGAACATTACCTCGGTATGGTGTATGGCGGGAATATTTCAGCTATCAGCCTAGAATCTCAATCAGATAATTTAAAAATCAAAATTTCACCTAAATTAAGAGTTATTCATAATGGATATGAAGGCCAAAAACGTAATCAATGTAACTTGATGAAGAAATACGGTAAATTGGGCGACAAATTTATTATCTATAACAATTTAGGCGTCAACCCAGATCACTCAACAAAGAAACAACTGTTTTACCCCATTTATCAGTATAGTGGAAATGCCAGTAAGCTTGATAAAGGAAGACTATTATTCCATCGGGATACCAATTATTCATCTAAAGTCGAAGCATGGATACCTGATGCGCGTCGAACATTGAGCAAAGACAATGCTGCCATTGGTGATGATTATGTTACCGATCCCCAGAATCAGCCCAATGATCTTAATAAATACCTCTTTATGATTGACAACATGGGAATTGCTACTGATGTTTCAGGACCAATAAATATCAATACGGCAATTTCTTCGACAAAAGTTCAAGTAACAGTGAATGCTGGCAGTAAAATACAAACTTTTACAGCAGACAAACAGGTTTCCACTCAGCCATCACCCAACTTCGAAGAGATGATTTATCAATTTAATTCCCTGGAAATAGAGGGTTCAGGTCTGAATTTCATTAATAATTCAGCCAGTATTGATATCACCTTTACCGCATTTGCTGAGCCATTTGCCGAAGGAGAAAATGATCGTAAACTGGGAGAGGAACATTTCAGTATTACTGTCACTCGTAAGGTAAGTACCGATAATGATGTCCTGACCCTTAACCATGATGCAAATGGGGCGCAATATATACAGTGGGGAATCTATCGTACTCGACTTAACACGCTGTTTGCCCGCAAATTAATTAGCCGTGCCACCGCTGGAATCGATACTATCTTAAGTATGGATACTCAGAATATTCAGGAGTCGCAATTAGGTAAGGGTTTCTATGCTACGTTTGTCATACCCCCTTATAGCCCATCGATTCATGGTAATGAACGTTGGTTTAAGCTTTATCTCAAACATGTTGTAGATAATAACTCACATATTATCTATTCAGGTCAGCTAGGCGATACCCGCGCAAACATAACTTTATTTATCCCTCTTGATGATGCGCCACTAAATCGAGATTTTCACGCCAAGGTTTATATGACCTTTCAGAAATCATTGTCAGATAGTTCCTGGGGCGGCCCTCATTTTGTCAGAGATGCTAATGGGGTAGTCACAATAAGTCCTAGCTCTATTTTGACCCATTTCGAAAGCGTTAATGTTCTGAAAGATGTTAAGAACGAACCGATGGATTTCAGCGGCGCTAACAGTCTCTATTTCTGGGAACTGTTCTATTATACCCCGATGCTGATTGCTCAACGTTTGCTACATGAACAAAACTTTGATGAAGCTAACCGTTGGCTGAAATATGTCTGGAATTCGTCTGGTTATATTGTTAATGGTCAAATTCAAAATTACCGCTGGAATGTCCGCCCATTACAGGAAGATACCAGTTGGAACGATGACCCATTAGACTCGGTTGATCCTGACGCCGTAGCTCAACATGATCCGATGCATTACAAAGTTGCTACGTTTATGCGGACCCTTGATTTGTTAATAGCACATGGAGATTATGCTTATCGCCAGCTGGAACGGGACACGCTCAACGAAGCAAAAATGTGGTATATGCAGGCACTACACCTATTGGGTGATAAGCCTCATCTTTCACTCAATTCAGTGTGGAGCGAACCCGATCTGAAAGATACCGCAGATATTGAGAGACAAAAAGCCCATTCCCGCTCAATGGTAGCCTTACGACAGGGCCAATCTACAACCGACACACAAACAGATCTTTTCCTGCCGCAGGTCAATGAAGTCATGCTGAGCTACTGGCAGACACTGGAACAACGGTTATACAACCTGCGCCATAACCTTTCTATCGACGGTCAGCCATTACATCTACCTATTTACGCTACACCGGCAGATCCAAAAGCGCTGCTCAGCGCCACTGTCGCCAGCTCACAGGCCGGAGGGGTTCTCCCGCAACCATTTATATCATTATGGCGTTTCCCACGCATGCTGGAAAACGCGCGCAGCATGGTAAGTCAACTCACGCAGTTTGGTTCCACGTTACAAAATATTATCGAACGTCAAGATGCAGAAGCACTAAATACGCTGTTGCAGAATCAGGCGGCAGAACTGATATTGACCAATTTGAGCATACAAGACAAAACCATCGAAGAGCTAGATGCTGAAAAAACTGTGCTGGAAAAAAACCGCGCTGGAGCACAATCACGTTTTGACAGTTACAGCAAACTGTTCGATGAAAATATCAATGCCGGTGAAAAACAGGCAATGACGTTGCGTGCCTCCATAGCTGGCCTTTCTACTGCTCTTCAAGCATCACATCTGGCAGGCGCAGCACTTGATCTGGCACCCAACATTTTCGGCTTAGCTGATGGCGGCAGCCATTGGGGGGCAATTGCTCAAGCTACAGGTAATGTCATGGAGTTCTCAGCCAGTGTCATGAACACAGAAGCAGATAAAATCAGCCAATCTGAAGCCTATCGTCGTCGTCGTCAGGAATGGGAAATCCAGCGTAATAATGCAGAAACCGAGCTGAAACAAATTGATGCTCAGCTCAATTCATTGACTATACGCCGTGAAGCCACTGTGTTGCAGAAAACCAGCCTGCAAATCCAACAGGAACAAACTCAAGCACAATTGGTCTTCCTGCAACGTAAGTTCAGCAATCAGGCGCTGTACAACTGGCTACGTGGTCGCCTAGCCGCCATTTATTTCCAATTCTACGATCTGGCGGTAACCCGTTGTTTGATGGCAGAAATGGCCTATTGCTGGGAAACTAATAATGCTTCTGTACGCTTCATTAAACCTGGAGCCTGGCAAGGAACCCATGCCGGCCTGCTCGCAGGTGAAGCCTTGATGCTGAATCTGGCACAAATGGAAGATGCGCACCTAAAACAGGAACAACGTGTACTGGAGATAGAACGCACCGTCTCACTGGCAGAACTCTATAAAAATAAAGGTCGATTTTCCCTGTCAGAGAAAATTGCAGAACTAGTCAGACGTGGATCAGGCAATGCCGGTAACGGGAATAATACCCTGAAGTTTGGTACAGGGAACGCCCGAAATTCTCTGCAAGCATCCATTTCATTAGCTGACTTGCAAATCCGTGATGATTATCCAACAGATAGCGGAGTAGGCAACATTCGCCGTATTAAACAGCTCAGTGTTACCCTACCAGCGCTATTAGGACCATATCAAGATGTACAAGCCATTCTGTCTTACGGCGGAAATGTCACCGGATTAGCTGAAAGTTGCAAATCACTGGCGGTTTCTCATGGGATGAATGACAGTGGTCAGTTCCAGCTGGATTTCAATGATGGCAAGTTCCTGCCGTTTGAAGGAATCCCAATCGATAATGGTACGTTGACATTGAGCTTCCCAAATGCAACTGGAAAACAAAAAGTCATGCTGGAGAGTCTAAACGA
This sequence comes from Photorhabdus heterorhabditis, assembly GCF_018448905.1. Lineage (GTDB taxonomy): Bacteria > Pseudomonadota > Gammaproteobacteria > Enterobacterales > Enterobacteriaceae > Photorhabdus > Photorhabdus heterorhabditis. The sequence goes on from NZ_RCWA01000019.1 coordinate 57,123, forward strand.
CATCATTCTGCATATTCGCTACACCATTCGCCAATAACCATCTCAACTAAGTATTAAAACAGGCCCCTAAGCGGGGCCTGCAAGGAGTCTTTATATGCAAAATTCACAAGATTTCAATATTACAGAGCTGTCATTGCCCAAAGGGGGGGGCGCTATCACAGGTATGGGTGAAGCATTAACACCCGCCGGACCGGATGGTATGACTGCACTTTCTCTGCCATTGCCCATTTCTGCCGGGCGCGGTTATGCCCCCTCATTAACCCTGAACTATAATAGCGGTGCCGGTAATAGCCCGTTTGGACTAGGCTGGGATTGCAACGTTATGGCTATTCGCCGCCGCACACATTTTGGTGTTCCCCATTATAATGAAACCGATACCTTCCTCGGACCGGAAGGCGAAGTTCTGGTTATGGTGGATCACCCCCGTGATGAATCCACATTACAAGACATCAATTTGGGTACCACTTTCACCGTTACCGGCTACCGTTACCGCTTGGAAAGTCATTTCAGCCGGTTAGAGTACTGGCAGCCGAAAACAACAAACGCAACAGATTTTTGGCTGATATACAGCCCAAATGGACAGGTACACTTGCTAGGCAAAAATCCTCAAGCACGTATTAGTACCCCATCAGACACTACGCAAACAGCCCAGTGGCTACTAGAAGCATCAGTGTCACCGCATGGTGAGCAAATCTATTATCAGTACCGCACCGAAAATGAAGCAGGTTGTGAAACTGATGAGATTACAGCACATCCACAAGCTACAGCCCAACGCTATCTCCACACCGTACATTACGGTAACCTGACAGCCAGCGAAACGCTACCAAGTCTGGATGGTCATATCCCGTCTCAAGCAAGCTGGCTGTTCTGTCTCGTATTTGATTACGGCGAACGCAATAATGACCTACAAACATCACCAGCATTTACAACAACGGATAATTGGCTTTGCCGACAAGACCGTTTTTCCCGTTATGAATACGGTTTCGAATTGCGTACTCGTCGTTTATGCCGCCAGATACTGATGTATCACCGTCTGCAAACACTGGCCGGACAGGCAAAAAACCCCGATGAACTGACACCAGTTTCACGCTTGATACTGGATTATGACGAAAACGCAATAGCCAGCACACTGGTATCGGTTCGCAAGGTGGGACATGAACAAGATGGCACCGCCGTCACCCTTCCACCACTGGAATTTGCATATCAGGATTTTTCGCCACAGCATCATGCTCACTGGCAGCCGATGGATGTATTGGAAAATTTCAATGCAATTCAGCGCTGGCAATTGGTTGATCTAAAAGGTGAAGGGCTACCCGGTCTTCTGTATCAAGACAAAGAAGCTTGGTGGTACCGTGCTGCACAGCGCCAAACCGGAAGCAACCAAGACGCGGTCACCTGGGAAAAAATGCAACCCTTATCAATTATTCCCTCTCTGCAAAATAATGCATCGTTGGTAGACATCAACGGTGATGGTCAACTTGACTGGGTAATCACCGGACCGGGATTACGGGGATACCATAGCCAACGCCCGGATGGCAGTTGGACACGTTTTACTCCGCTCAACGCTCTGCCTGTAGAATATTTTCATCCCCGCGCCCAACTTGCCGATTTAATGGGAGCCGGACTCTCTGATTTGGTTCTGATCGGTCCCAAAAGCGTGCGTTTGTATGCCAATACCCGCGGCGGCTTTACCAAAGGACAGGATATAGTGCAATCCGGTAATGTAACCTTGCCAATACCGGGCGCTGATGCCCGTAAATTAGTGGCTTTTAGTGATGTACTGGGTTCCGGTCAAGCACATCTGGTTGAAGTCAGCGCAACTAAAGTTACCTGTTGGCCGAATCTGGGACACGGGCGCTTTGGTCAGCCAATTACCCTACCGGGATTTAACCAACCAGAAACTGAATTTAACCCTGCTCAGGTTTATCTGGCTGACCTAGATGGCAGCGGTCCAACTGACCTGATTTATGTTCACACAAATCGTCTGGATATTTTCTTAAATAAAAGTGGCAACAGTTTCGCCGCCCCTGTGACATTAACCTTCCCAGACGGTCTACGTTTTGATAATACCTGTCAGTTACAAGTAGCCGATATTCAAGGCCAGGGAGTCGCCAGCCTGATACTGAGCGTACCGTATATGGCTCCTCATCACTGGCGTTGTGACCTGACTCTGCATAAACCCTGGCTACTCAGTGAAATGAACAACAATATGGGTGCCAATCACACTCTGCGTTACCGCAGCTCCGCTCAATTTTGGCTGGATGAAAAAGCCAAGGCACTGGCTTCTGGACAAACACCGGTTTGCTATCTGCCCTTCCCGGTACACACTCTCTGGCAGACGGAAACAGAAGACGAAATCAGCGGCAACAAATTAGTGACAACCATGCGTTATGTTCATGGTGCCTGGGACGGACGTGAACGGGAATTTCGCGGATTTGGTTATGTTGAACAAACGGATAGCCATCAACTGGCTCAAGGCAGTGCACCTGAGCGTACACCACCAGCGCTAACTAAAAACTGGTATGCTACCGGTCTACCTGAAATAGATAACGCATTATCAACCGAATATTGGCGAGGCGATATCCAGGCGTTTAATGGTTTTACACCACGCTTTACCGCCTGGATAAATAACAAAGATGTTCTCCTGACACCAGAAGATGACAACGCTCGATACTGGTTATATCGGGCGCTAAAAGGTCAACCGCTACGCAGTGAACTGTATGGGTTGGATGGCAGTGCGGTAGAACAAATTCCCTATACGGTCACCGAATTCCGTCCACAGGTCCGCCGATTACAGAATACAGATAGTCAATATCCTGTACTTTGGTCATCCATGGCAGAAAGCCGCAGTTATCACTATGAACGTATTGCCAGCGATCCGCAGTGCAGCCAAGATATCACGCTGTCCAGTGATCTATTCGGCCAGCCTCTGAAACGGATTTCAGTCCAATATCCTCGTCGCAATCAGCCCGCAACCAGTCCGTATCCCGATATATTGCCCGATACCCTGTTTGCCAACAGTTATGATGACCAGCAACATCAATTACGGCTAACCTATCAACAATTCAGTTGGCACCATCTAACCAGCAATACCGTTAGAATGCTGGGATTATCGGATGATACTCGCAGTGATATCTTTACTTATGACGCTGAACATCTCCCTGTCGATGGTTTAAATCTGGAAATTCTGCGTGCTGAAAACAGCCTGATTGCGGATGACAAGCCACGTGAATACCTTGGTCAGCAAAAAACATTTTATACCGATGGGCAAAATGCAACACCACTGCCAATACCAACACGGCAAGCGCTAATTGCTTTCACAGAGACGACTGTCTTCAATCAATCCACATTGTCAGCATTTGATGGGAGTATCACATCCGACCAATTGCCAACAACGCTGAAACAAGCCGGCTATCAACAAGCAGATTATCTGTTCCCTCGTACCGGAGAAGGTAAAATCTGGACAGCCCGTCATGGTTATACCGATTACGGCACAGCCACGCAGTTCTGGCGTCCACTAAAACAGCGCAAGACACAGCTCACAGGAAAAATCACATTAACCTGGGATGCAAATTATTGTGTCGTGATACAAACACGCAATGCGGCTGGCCTGACAGCATCAGCAAAATATGACTGGCGTTTTCTGACTCCCGTACAACTCACTGATGCAAATGACAACGTACACTTTATTACGCTGGATGCACTGGGCCGTCCGATAACACAGCGCTTTTGGGGAACAGAAAATGGTGTGATGACGGGTTATACTTCACCGGAAAAAACCGCGTTCCTTCCACCAACCAACGTAAACGCAGCTATTGATCTGACTGGAACGCTCCCCGTAGCACAGTGTCAGGTTTATGCACCGGAAAGCTGGATGCCAGTGCTAAGTCAAAGAACCCTAAATACGCTGTCAGAACAAGAACAACAAATGTTGCAAAATTCCCGAATCATCACTAAAGAGGGGCGTATCTGCATACTCGCTTATCGCCGCTGGCTACAAAACCGAAGTGTATCCACTCAACCAGTCAACCTATTAAGTAGTACCCGTTTACCGCCTCACAGTCTCACACTAACTACAGATCGTTATGACAACGATACAGCTCAACAAATTCGCCAACACGTCACATTCAGTGATGGCTTTGGCCGCTTGCTGCAAGCAGCGGTCCGACATGAGGCAGGAAAAGCCTGGCAACGCAACAACGAGGGTTCACTGGTCACGAAAATTGAGGATACCGATAATCGCTGGGCGGTAACCGGGCGTACTGAATATGACAATAAAGGACAACCCATACGGACCTATCAGCCTTATTTTCTCAATGATTGGCGTTATGTTAGCGATAGCAGCACCGGAAAAGAAGCTTATGCCGATACCCATATATATGACCCCGTTGGTCGAGAGGTGAAGGTTATCACCGCAAAAGGCTGGTTTCGCCGAACCTTGTTCACTCCCTGGTTTACCGTCAATGAGGATGAAAATGACACAGCAGCTGAGGTGAAAATGTAACTTGATAAATCCCGCCCGGCTAACGGGCGGGAAACAAATATAGAGGTGAAAGGTGTCGTTCATAATACCGTCAGATACTCAACTTATTATCTGGTTGATCGTTGGTTTTGTTGCGGCCTGGGGTGGATTAGTCAGATACCTTATTGATATGCAAAATAAACAATATAAATGGAGTTGGATTAACGTACTTTGTCAACTCATCATCTCCTGCTTTACGGGTGTACTGGGAGGATTGATGAGTTTTGAAAGTGGCGGCAGCATCTATATGACTTTTGCAATTGCCGGACTATTCGGCACAACAGGAAGTACCGGGCTGAATTGGCTCTGGCGCCGACTCTCTATTCACCACGGAGGAAAGTAATAGCAGGTTTTTATTGTGACAAGAATCTGACCGCTATTATAACGAACACCTCAACACCGACTATGCTGAGGAAACTGCGATTACAGAAATGATTAAATGCAGCAACACAATAAAAAGAGGTAAGTCATGAAAGTCATAGACCCCAAACTTTATCAACACACACCTGCCGTCAAGGTCCACGATAACCGGGGCCTGACTGTCAGTGTCATTGGCTTTCAACGTATCACCCATCATCAGTATGATGTCCGCGGGTACTTGAACCAGAGCATTGATACACCCCCGTATGACGCCAGACAGAATGATAGTACGATAAAACCTAACTTTCTCTGGCAGTATGATTTGACTGGCAGTCCCTTAAGTACCGAAAGCATTGATGCAGGTCGCACGGTCATACTGAATGATATTGAAGGCCGTCCAGTACTAACCGTGACAGCAACCGGCACCATACAAACCCGACAATATGAATCTTCTTCCCTGCCCGGACGTTTGCTGTCCATAACAGAACAAGAACCAAAGGAAAAAAAGCCTCATATTATCGAACGTCTTATCTGGGCCAGCGGTACCGAACCAGAGAAAAACCACAACCTTGCCGGCCAGTGTGTACGCCACTACAATGCCGCAGGAGTCACTCGACCTGAGAGTTTGTCGCTAACGGGTAGCGTTTTATCACAATCCCAGCAATTACTGATCGACGATCAACAGGCAAACTGGACTGGTGACAACGAAATTATTTGGCAGAACATATTGACCAGCGAGGTCTATACTACCCAAAGCAACTGGGATGCCACTGGCGCTTTACTGACTCAGACCGATGCGGAAGGAAATATCCAGCGTTTGGCCTATGATGTGACCGGTCAATTAAAAAGTAGCTGGTTGACGCAGCAAGGCCACAGTGAACAGATGATCGTCAAATTCCTGACTTATTCCGCAGCCGGACAAAAATTACGCGAAGAATACGGTAACAGCGAGATCATTGAACACAGTTATGAACCGGAAACCCAGCGTCTTATCTGTATCAAAACTCAGCGCCCATCAGACATTTAAGATATTGCAGAATTTACGCCTTGACTGTTCACATTCCTAAAGGAAGAAGAACAGTCAATTCTAGCAATCTCTAATCCAGCCCGTTATTCACAATGATAGACGATTAAGCGCCAAGCGTTGCACCACCATCGATGACAATATCCTGTAAAGTAATATGGCTTGCGAGATCAGAGGCCATAAACAATACCGCATCAGCAATTTCTGTTGGCGTCGCTATCTTCCCAAGTGGGATACCCAGTTTGAATAATTCAGAAAATCCCTGAATAACTTGCTGCTTAGAAGCTGCTGTTTGCCACATATCACGCTGCATTGGCGTATCTGTCGATCCTGGTGAAATAAGGTTACAACGAACGCCATAAGGTGCTAATTCAAGCCCAACACTCAGGCAGAGACTACGCAGTGCAGCTTTAGAAGCGCAATAGGCCGACATACCAACACGAGGAACATGAGCCGCATTTGACGCAATAGTGACGATAGCCCCCGCCTTTTGGCGTTGAAACTGGGGAATAGTCGCCTGAAATAGATTGAATGCACCTCCCGCGTTGACAGACAAGCACTGTTGCCAATCTTCAAACGTTATCTCTTCAGTCGCACCAAGGCGTAATATTCCGGCACCATTGACCAGCACATCAAGTTGTGGCTGTTGTGCAAGGAGTTGTTCGCAACAATGTGAAACGGCAATAGTATCACTGATATCAAGCAAATAAGGTGTAAAAGGCAAATCCCCATCAGGGAAAGTGATGTCAAACCCAATCACCTTCGCGCCCGCTTGCTGAAAACGGTAAGCCGTCTGATAACCAATACCGCTACCCGCGCCGGTTACCCAGACAATTTTATCGCTAAAATCAAGCGTAATACTCATTTCAAGCTCCCTGACTCTCAGTAAATAGCGTCATCCAACCATTTATTGTTGGATTTTTCATTAATGAAATAAAATCCACTTCATATCCTTGCTGGCGCCAATGGGAAATGAGAGACATAATGCGTACAGAATCCAGCCCATAATCGAGCAAGTTTTCATCATCACTAATATCACCACTATCCTCATCTAATAAAGGCAGTAATAGCCCTTTCAGGCGAGTCTTATTCCATTGCACTTGTTTTGCATTTAAGGCAACAAGAAGCTGTTCGGTAGTCTCTACACGTCCACAGCGCCCAGCGGTATATTTAAGCGCCATCATATGTTCTTCATAACTGAAATCAGCTACAGCATCTGCCACTATAAAGGGTTGTATATCACGCATAAACGCATCAGTTGCTGTCATTAGACAACCAATATGGGCATAAACACCACAAATAATGAGTTGATCACGCCCAACTATTTTGAGCTGTTGCTCAAAATCAGTGCGCTGAAATGCACTATATCGCCATTTATCCATAACAGTATCACCAGCCTGGGGAGCGAGTGCATCTATAATTTTTTGCAGTTCGGGGTGGCAGTTCAGCCCGGGTCCCCACATATCATTTAATAGCGCCCTATCCTCATCACTTTGCTGGTTAGGCTGAGCGGAATAAAATACCGGTATTCCATTTTCCCGACAGGTTTCTATCAGTCTGGCAATATTAGCCACAACTTGATTAATTAACGGGCTATTTTCTTCCCAGAAGTTAAGAAAGTAATTTTGCATATCATGAATTAACAATGCAGCCCGATTTTTATCCAATGACCAATTGACCTTGTTTGTCGGAAGCCCTTCTGCTACAGGCAAATCATAACTACTCAGTTTAGGAATACTCATTTCTTTCTCCAACGAATGATGGCTGAACAAATTGCTTAGCAAGTTGACGTAATTGTTGCTTGTCTATTTTTCCAATAGGTGTTGTCGGCAATGAAGGAACAGATTCAAACCGGTCGGGTAATTTATAATCTGCTATTCCCTGCTCACGTAGATAACGCCGCAAGACTACGGCTTTTATCGGTTTTCGTAATACAACAAAAGCGCAGCTTTTCTCACCCATTAACTCATCAGGAACAGCGACAAGCGCGGCATAAATGACATCAGGGTGCCGAAGTAGTAGATTTTCAACTTCCTCTGCTGCAATTTTTTCCCCACCGCGATTGATTTGATCTTTTTCACGTCCCACTACTTGTAAATAACCATCAGGTGTCATGATGACGAGATCGCCAGAACAATAGAATCCATTACTATCAAAGCACTGCTGATTATGTTGTGGGCTGCGGTAATATCCACGGAAGGTATAAGGCCCCTGAGTCATCAACCGGCCAGCAATGCCAGGAGGAACAGGATTGCCATCGTTATCAGCAATCCAAACTTTATCATCCTGACTCATGGGACAGCCTTGCGTCATAAAAATATGCTGTTCGTCGTCATCCAGCCGGGTATAGTTCACTAATCCTTCAGCCATACCAAAAACTTGTTGTAACTGGCATCCCATTTCTTTTGGAATGCGTCTGGCCAGGCTCTCGCTTAACCTTGCCCCACCGACCTGTAGCAATCGCAAGCTTTTTAGCGCGTCACGGTGACCACCAAGTGCTATCGCTTCAAGCCATACACTGACTGCTGGCGGTATCAGTGCAGCAACATTCACCTGATGTTGTTGGATGAGTGGAAAACAACAATCAGCACTGAGGTTATGCGCCAAAATGACCTGTCCCCCGCTGTAAAACGCCCCTAATGCCCCCGGTGAACTCATAGGAAAGTTATGCGCAGCAGGAAGTGCACATAAATAACGAGTTTCAGCATTAAACTGACAAATTTCCACACTGGCGCGAATACTGTAGTAATAATCATTATGCGTTCGGGGAATAAGTTTAGGTGTTCCCGTACTTCCCCCTGACAATTGGAAAAACGCAACTTCATCAGCGGGTGTTGGATTAGCGATAAAATCACCAGCGCCTTGTGCCAGCAGAGTCTCAAAATCCAGAATATCGTCATTATCACCACTCAAGACAACGTGACATAAAGACGGCATGCGGACTCTAAGTTCATCAATAAAATCGTCGTCGCAAAACAAGGAATGGTTGCGATCGGCAATTAACAATGCGGGGGTAATCTGATCAGCATAAGCACAAAGTTCATTACGCTGATGGCTGAATATCGCATTAACCGGAACTACTCCAAGTCGCAATAAGGCAAAGAAAACAATATAAAACTCAGCCTCATTGCCTAATTGAACTAAGGCGGTTTGTCCTCGTTTAACGCCTTGTTGTTGTAATGCGGCAGCAAAACTATCTACTAGCAGATTAAGTTCAGCATAACTGAACTGATGATCTCCACAGATAAGCGCAATTTGCCCGTTATCTGACTGACGGGTAAGAATGTCACTAAGAGGGAGATCTATCCAATAACCAAGCTGACGATAGCGTTGCTCCAACGCTTTCGGCCAACGATTAAATTCAACTATCATGCCGTACATGCCTCCTGTGAAAACTCGAATGCACGTAACATAGTTGAAAATTTAACCTCTGTTTCCTGCCACTCTGACTCTGGATTCGAATCAGGCACAATACCAGCTCCCGCAAACAGCCTTACCCGCGAAGCATTCACTTCACCACAGCGGATAGTCACCACCCATTCACCATCCCCTTTCGCATCACACCACCCCACAATGCCGCCAAAGAGGTTTCGTTTAAACGGCTCTAATTTCTCAATTAAATTTTTCGCGGTCTGATACGGCGTGCCACAGAGAGCCGGCGTAGGATGAAGCAGACAAGCAGCAGAAAGTGCGTTTTCCTGTGGTGCCTTTAGCTCTCCCTCAATATCAGTGGCAAGATGCCAAAGTACAGGCGTGCTAATGGTGGACGGCATATTAGAAATATGTAGCTTTTGACAACGGCTTTCGAGTACGTTTCTTATCATATCGGTCACCAACCGATGCTCATAATTATCTTTGACGGACTGAATAAGCGCCTGACGTAATTTGTAATCCTCTTCCTGATTTTCACTACGCTTTGCTGAACCTGCCAACGGCTGAGAAAAGATAGTGTTGCCCTGTTTACGTACTAATAATTCTGGACTCGCACCAATCAATGCCCCATTTTCCAAAGGAACATGGAAGTTGTAACACCAACCATTTTGCTGATTAAGATGTCGCAATAATTGAATTGAATCTAATGGCTGATGGGTTTCGATATCAAGTAACCGCGCAAGGACAACTTTGTCTAATGCATGATTGCGCATTGCATCAACGGCAGTGTTCACCATCTGGCTAAAATGGGCTTTATCAGGCCACTGATAACGTTTCTTTTCTGTATAGGTGGAATTGGAAACAAGCGAAGGAAACTGCTGTCTTTGGAACCAATTGCATTGTTTAGGGACAAAAAGTGCCGCATTTTGCTGTTTATCGAATGGAATTGCCCCCACCAGAACAGGATTTTCAATCCCATCACTCTTCGCCTGCTGAAATAATTGACGTATTTCTTGCTGAATCAGGCTGTCAGGATTCACTGCATCATCAAGTGGCTTTGATACAACTGCATATTGCCCACGAGCCAACAAACTTTTACTGGATGAAAGAAACAGAAAATCCTTATTATTAAGATCATTAAAACCAGTCAGCAAATCATCTCTATATAGATCTGACACAAGTCTTACCTCTATCGGTTAATCGTGTAGTCACGAAAATGGAATTCTTCCTCGATATAATTTTGCATCACTTGCTACAAATAAAATTATGACTTAGATCGTCAATAATTAAATTTATCTATAATTTAACTTTATTAAAACTTATATTTCTAAAACATTTCTCCCTTATTCCATTTAGAGACTTTATTTCGTACCATCTTATTATTCTGCCAGGTCTTAATAGTTGTTGATTGAATCTATCAGAAATTAATAAATACATCTAAAAATCATGGTTATCCCTTTGTTAAACGCCGTCCTTGCGGGATAATTAAAGGAGTATGGCTGACGGGATCATCAATAATGACACAATCGAGTCCAAAAACCTCAGAGATTAATTTTGTCGTAATAATCTCACCGGGCACGCCTTCCACCACAATCCTCCCCCCGGCCATCACAATCAGATGATCTGCATACCGGCAAGCCTGATTCAAATCATGAAGCACTGCGACGAGTGTATATCCCGATCCTTGATTAAGATTACAAAACAAATCAAGCAACTCAATTTGATGAGCAATATCAAGATAGGTTGTCGGTTCATCCAGTAATAACAATGGCGTTTGTTGAGCCAACACCATGGCAACCCAAACCCGTTGGCGCTGACCACCTGAAAGTTCGTCAACAACACATTCAGCAAGCTGTGTTACACCGGTTACATCCATTGCCTGGCGTACCGCTTCATAATCCTTATGGCTCCATTGACGCAATAACCGCTGATGGGGAAAACGCCCGCGCGCCACTAAATCAACAACTTTGATCCCTTGAGGAGCCTGCACACTTTGCGGTAATAATCCTAACTGACGAGCCAAAGCGCGCGTCGGTATAGTGTGAATATCATGACCATCAAGGCAAATCCTGCCATATTCTGGGCGCAGAAGACGACATAAACTTCTCAACAGCGTAGATTTACCACAGCCATTAGGGCCGATAATCACGGTAAAACGGCTATCAGGAATACGCAGATTCAGTTCATCACAGACGACATGTTCACCGTAACCCAGGCGCAATTCTTCCACACTCAAACGACAAGGTAACAAAATACTTTGGTTATCATGTTTTGGCATTAGTGTTGTCATCAACTCTCTCACAAAAACGGGATTAATCAGTCCGCATCAATATTCATATAAATGCAGACTGCAAGAGGATTATTCAGTGCTAAATAGAAACCCGTATTCAAAGGATATCTATACCCGTCATCTTTCAAGTTGCCTCTTTGTTGGCTGCACTCACTCACCCCGGTCACATAGTTTGCTATGCTCCCGGGGATTCGCTCCCTTGCCGCCGCAATGCATCTTGAAATCCATTGGGTATATACCCGTCATCTTTCAAGTTGCCTCTTTGTTGGCTGCACTCATTCACCCCGGTCACATCGTTCTCTATGACATAGTAATCTATGCTCCCGGGGATTCGCTCCCTTGCCGTCGCGATCCATCTTGAAATCTATTGGGTATATACGCGTGGAATAATCTTGGCAGGATCGCCCTAAGCGGTATATCGCTATCCTGTGTTTTTGCAAACAGTATCAAAATGCCATTGATAGTCTCTGATATTTTAGCGATTTGAGCCGCACTATAACGATCTGAACGATAATTAAACAAAATACGTACCGTTTCTTCACCTGCAATCATCTCTTCCATAATCTCAAAGTGAAGCCCTAGCAGAGATTCCTGCTTTTCCAAAACAACCTGTTGAAATGCAATATGGCTTCCATCCAACATATGGAACTCACCGCTCAAACTATTTTTCGCATGTAACTGAATATATACCTCGAACAAATGATCTTTTCCTTGATCTGCGTGGCCTGATAACGCTTCTTCAATCAGATCAATGGGGATATCGGTATAAGGTAGCGAATCATTGATATTGCTCTTCACCTGAGTGATAAGATCAGTAAATGTCATTTGTTCAGTAAAACGAACCCTGTGTATCACAAGCGTAGTAAAATAACCGATAGTATCAAAGAAGCTCGCATCATCACGTCCCGAAGCCGATGTTCCCACAAGAAGATCATCGGTTGCCCCCAATAAATTAAGCGAGGCAACAATACTGGCATAAAGAATATTAAAGAATGAAGCGCCATTTTTTCTGGCAAGTGACTGCAAACCTTGAGCCACCACTTTTTCAATCTCAAACTCAACACCTTCACAAGAATTCGCCTGCCCAGATAACTCGCTGACCGCATTTTTAAAAATGGGTTCTCCGCTTGGCGCACCCCGTAAATTATTAACCCAATAATCAAGATGAGACTGATTCATTCCCTCATCATTTTGCCTGATTGCATATTGATAGAATGGTAAGGGTTGCTCTTGCCACGCTGGTATCTCATTTATCAGCCTGTATTTATAAGCATGTTTAAGATCTTCCATAAGCAAAGCAACAGACCACTCATCAAGTGACACATGATGAAACAGCATGGACAAAAACTGCTGTCCTGAAACGTTATCGGTTACAAATTTAATGCGCAAAGGAAGTTCTTCGGATATATCAAACTGATACTTTCCCTCTTTTTTTAATATTTCTTCTGAGGAAAGTGCACCATATTCGCGAGAACCCCAAAACCACTGATAGTTCGATAAATCCTGCATTGGGACGACACGTTGATAAACTTCACCCTCTTTCTCATAAAATAGGCTACGCAATACAGAATGTCTTTGCAGTACATCAAAAAAGGCTTGCTGGAGTACCTGCTCATTGATATTTGCAGAAAATTTTAAAATAAAAGGTAAATTGAAGATATCGTTGAAATCAAATGCCGCATACGCTTTCCATAGAGATTTTTGCGCAAGAGACAAAGGTGCAACAACCGAAATATCTTCTTCAGATTGTTCTTTACTCAACTGATTTTTGTTTTCATCAATAGGATCATGACATTGCGCATATTCGGCAAGTTTCAACGCTGTCGGATAACTAAAGAGATGGTTAATATGAATCTCTATGTTATGTAGGCTCAATAATCTACCTATCACGCGGGTGCCAATAAGTGAGTGCCCGCCATGATCAAAAAAGTCATCACTGACTGTCATTTCTGGCGAAGAGAGCGCTTGTCTGAATTCATTTAAGATAATATTAGCTATTTTACGATGGCTATCGCTTCTATCCGTTGCTTCATGTTCTTTTTGCTGTTTAGCAACAGTCAGTGATATATCACTGATATCTCCATGTTTTTTCTTCGTTGGAAACGAAAAAATAGACGTAAGTTTTGGTGCGATAGCAACATTTTGCTCATGAATAAATGTACAAAAACCTTCTAACAGAAATGCGCCGATATGTGCAGACACTGACGGAGCCGTTATTAACTCAAAAAACCATTGTTCCTCATTTACATTTCCGGCAGCCAACGAGATATCAAAATGGGCGCTCAACGGTGGAATGGATAATAACTCAACAATTACATCATTCAACCTAAGTGATGACTGGGATTCATTAATCCAAGTCACCAGAATATGTGGGTTATCCTGCCCATACTCTACTTCATTGCTAGCTTGTGGATTGCCACTTTCTATCTGCCTTGCAATATCGGCAATTATTCTGCCAAGGCTTCTATCATCCTGGCACACACGCAACGACGTTAATGCTGAATAGAAAAATTGGCTATTGAGTTCATCATGTGTATATTCTGGGTCACACGATACACTGACATTCACATCCAAATGAGAGCCTATCACTGCAATATAGCAACCGAATAATGCCACTACTGTTGCTAGTGCTGAATATGCTGTTTTCTCCGTAGGTAAAAATGGAGCAAATGCATCAACATTGATTGTAGTACGATATCTGGTCACAAGACGATTATGAAGAGAATCATCAAGATAACTGATTTTACCCGTTTCTTTGATCAACACGCTCTTGGTGGTATCGGATTTATAGAGCCAGGGAATGCCTATTTTTCCAGACTCACATGATAACCATTTAGCCGGGATACCCTTTTTAAATAAATCTTCCTGTCCAAATCCGATGGTCTTCAAGCCATTATTATAGGTATCCGAAAGCATAGTAAGCATCTGCGACAATGACACGGTATTTCTCAGAATATGATGCACAATCACACCCAAAATAACCCCATGCTTTCCATTCATAAACAACATAAATTTGACCGGTGGATGCTCATCAAGCCCGATAGGTTTACATTGTTCCTTGAGTAGCCTATTTATCGCTTCTTCATCAGACTGAACCTGATAAATTTCAACAGGAGAATTCGCGGTTGTATCGCAATATTTACGCAAATCGCCTTCATCATCAAAACGATACCTAACATTAATTCCAGCTATATCTTGAGTAAGAAACTCTAATGCTCTGATAAGCCGACCTATGTTGATATTCCCTGTTAGCGACCAGGCACAAGCAAATTGACCAGAAGCATCAGGCTCTTGTTGATGATGAAGCCACATCATCTCTTCAAATTCAGTTAAATCCTTTTCAGTTTCCTGGACTTCCGAAGATGAGTGACCAACAGCATGGGCATGAAATACTTCATCCAGCAGCAATGCTTCATCATCTGTCAGTAACCGCTTAAACTCTCTTGCCATATTCCCGCCATTCCCGCTTCTCCAGTCAACGCTGGGCTACATATAATCTTTTGCCATTTTTCGGACAAAGTGATCCTACTCATCCCCCTGTCCGGTTACTTATTTTGAGTTACTGTTCCAATTTGTTGATTAATCGCCTTAGAACTTCAATTCAAATGTCGCACCGATCATTCTCGGACGCTGATAAATTGCTGAATTAACGTTATTATCTGGAACTAATAAACGTTTATCGGAGTCGAACAGATTCTGAGCAAATAATGTAGCACGCCCCCACTTGAAGTTATAACCAAGCTGAAGGTTAGCTATCCAATATGCTGAGATTTTCCCGCTGGCAGAATTGTCATATTGAGAGTAATAAGTATCTGAGAACATAACATTACCGCTAACATCAATATCCTCTGTCAATAAATATCTAGCCAAGAGGTTTGCGGTATATCCTGGAGCGCGAGGTAATTTATTACCCTGAATACCGCTCTCTGAAAAGCTTTTAATCTTCGTTTTCAGCAAGCCGAGACTACCGTTTAGCTCAAGTTTTTCGACCGGCTGCCAGCGGGCACCAACTTCTGCACCATACGTTTCAACCTGACCAGCATTACGTATCATGGTTGCATTTGGCCCCAGATAGTAAGGCAACTGCATGTCCTTATAATCGTTATAGAAAAGATTAGAGGTGAGTTCCAGCTTACCATCCATCAGGCTGTTACGCGTATAGAGGCTGTAGTTCCAGACATATTCAGGATTATAGGTATAATTAGGATTACCGGTATAAGTATTATCAAGGATAATCCCGGCACCACCTGCGTTATAACCTCTACCAACAGCTATCCCGACGGTTTGATCTTTCTGCGGTTTCCAAGCGATATCAATTTTAGGCAGAAAAGCGTTATAGGTTTTATCAAAATCAATTTCTACACGTTCGCGTCCCCCTCCTTTACGCGTTCTATGTTCACGTTCAAAGCGGCTTGATAAAGTTACATCAACCTCGGGAACAACCGTGTAGGTCAGGACAGTATAGGCAGAGGCTGTTTCTGTTTTATCATTAAATTGGCTGCCCCCGAAAAGCTCGATAGACTCATCCTGTTTACCATAGAAATAACGCACACCCGCCAAACCACTCAGCCTATTATCAAGACCTTGAAAACGGATAAGCGGTTCAAATTCTACCTCTTTGCCATCAGTATCCGCTTTTGGAATTTTAGACGAAGTTAATCTGTGATAAGCAAGATCGGTATAAATCAATTTATTTTCCAAGCTAATGGTATCTGACAAAGCCCATGAAACATCCCAGATCCCACTGGTCGTTTTTCGTTCTACAACTGGCCTGAATAGCTCATGCCTTAAATTAAGAGTATGCCTTGGATTGTATGCTTCGTTCTGAGGAGCACGACTATCAAGATGGTTAACCGTTAATTTCGTGGATAACTCAGGAATAGCCAGTGGTTCAAACAGCAACTTCGCGCGGACCGTGGTTGATTCAATTTTGTGCGGATCGCCAACGGGATCATAAGAAACCAAGTTTGCAAAGCTATCGCGATCTTGACGATCGACACTAAGACGGAAAGCCAGTTGATCTTCAATCAAAGGACCCGAAGCCATCGCGGCAACTTGCTGATAGCCCTGATTTGCGAAACCACTTTTGATTGCGCTCTCCCAATAAAAGGTAGGATCAAGTGACTTAATGATCACCGCGCCTGCAATTGCGTTCCTTCCCTGAATATAACTCTGTGGATCACGAAATACCTCGACACTTTCTACATCCCACAAAGATTGCGTACCAAAAGCTAATTCATTATAGGTAAATGAGCGCCCATCAATAGAGACGTTGATTCTAGGACGCGTTCCACTCAGGAAAGCCATCCCACCTTGTGAAGGGCCTGAACCATCAACGCCGCGAACGGCGGGAAGAGCGTTACTAATACCATTATCAACAACGTTCGGCGTCATTTGCAGCAGCGTGTTAACATCAGGATTAGGAATAGCTTTCATTTTGCGAAGATTATAAACCTCGACACTTGAACCACTATCATAAATAGTGCGGTTAACTTTCTCTCCGGTTACCACTAACACATCTTCTTCTGATGATAATGCCTTGGTATTTCCTTTTTGGTCGTTTTGTGTGTTCTTTTTCTCTGCCGCAATAGCGTCAGTGCCAGTCAGCGCAATGGCACCGAAAAATAAAACACTAAAAGTACCTACAAAACGCGATTTTTTAGTATGTTCTGTTTCTGATGCATCATGTTGCAGAATTGAGTGCAACTTATTCATTCATTTTTCTCCTTTAGCCAGCTTACACGAAATAGTTTTAACCGATTAATGAATTAAATCGTGACATTGCTGACTGGCAGACCCCAGTCTGTAAAAAACATGGTGCGATTTAACCCATGTTAATTTCGTTTGGAATAGTTTTTCTATATTATTATTAACTTTCGGTGTTAATTTATTATAACATTTCTTAAATAGTAATAATTATCATAACAAGGTGTATTATTGTATGTAAATAAAAATCATTATCACTAAATGTGATCAATACAACAGAAAAATAAATTTAATATATAAAACAATTTTTTATTTCAAAGAAATAAAAAAAGCGAAAGATAACTCGGTAAAATATGTGGTTTTAGGAATGTATTTAGCCAGAAAGAAATTAACTGAAAGTATATCCCTATATTTTATAGAATTATTTCAAGCACAAAAAACAAGCAAACTAGGGAAATAAAGAAATGATTCACAGCCTAAGTTAGGAATATAAATAACGAAATTCTTCCATCAATCGAGAAAGATAAAGAGTCCCAAATAAATTTATACCTGTTATCTTTCAAGTTGCCTCTTTGTTGGCTGCACTCACTCACCCCGGTCACAAAGTTCTCTATGACAGAGTTATCTATGCTCCCGGGGATTCGCTCCCTTGCCGTCGCGATCCACCTTGAAATCTATTGGGTATACAGCGGTTTTTGCTAAATTTGCCGGGAACGGGTCAGCAACCAAATCAGATAAACTCCGCCAACAAGCCCCGTCATAAGTCCAATAGGTACTGCCGCTTTTAAAGGCAAAAGCTGTGTAAACAGATCAGCTGCCAGCAAAAGGCAAGCGCCCATTAGCGCGGCACTGATGACAGGCATATTTCTCGAACGAGTCAGGCGAACCACAAGCTGAGGTGCGGCCAAAGCAACAAAAGCAATTGGTCCTGCTGCACCAGTGGCAAGAGCGGCTAACACTACAGCACAGAAAATCATGATAAGACGAACGCGTTCCACCTTGATACCGAGCTGACTGGCAATATCATCCCCCATCTCGATAATATTCAATTTCCTTGCCGTAAAAAGAACCAGAGGTACCAGTAATACAACCCCCGTTAAAACAGGAAAAACATGTCCCCATGTACGAGCATTAAGTGATCCAGCAAGCCACAAATTTGCCATCACGGTATTATCCAGATTTCCTTTTACCAGTAATAAGCCATTTAGGGCAGTTAACACTGAACCCACACCAATACCCGTTAGAATAAGACGATACCCACCTATTGAACCAGATTTTAAAGACAACAGATACACTACCGCTGCGGTCAGAACGCCACCAACAATAGCAGCAATCGCTACCTGCGCCGCATTATTATCAAATAAAACTATCTGTATAATTGCCCCCGTCGCCGCTCCTGTTGTAAAACCAATCACATCTGGGGAACCCAGCGCATTCCTGGAAATGGACTGAAAGACCGCACCAGATACCCCCAGGGCCGCACCAACAAAAATTGCGGTTAACACTCGAGGTAAACGAATATCCATGATGATCTTTTCGCTGACAGTACCGGAGCCAGCCCCCCAAAAAGTACTGATAATTTGTTCAATGGTGATATTGAATTTGCCGATAGTCATAGAAAAAACCGCTAATCCCATAATCAGCAGCAGCATGGCACAAGTCACCATGAGGTTTCTGGGAACGAAAACAAGAGACATCTTTCCTTGTCGCCAGACCTTACCGGAAATCTTAACCTCAGTTTCGCAATAATTCCGTCTGCTCATAATTGGACAATTTTCCATTTTCTGACAAGGAAAACAAAGAACGGCCCTCCGATTAGCGCCACCATAATGCCAACACTAATTTCTCCAGGATATCCTACGACTCGCCCCAGGCTATCAGCAGCGACCACCATAACCCCAGAGATAAGCATAGAATAAGGAAGTACCCAACGATAATCAGGCCCTGCAATTAAACGGGCGAAATGAGGCGCTGTCAGGCCGATGAAACTGATAGGCCCCGCCGCTGCGGTTGCGCCACCAGATAACATAATGATAGCCAGTGCAGACAGAATCCAGACTTTGGTTTGATTAACACCCAGTGATTTTCCCAGATCATGACCAAGTGCTACTGTATCAAAAGACTTTGTCAACATTAAGGCAATCATCACTCCTGAAGCCACCAGAATAGAGATAGGAAAAAGGACTTCATAACCTCGCCCTTGAAGTGAACCCACCACCCAGTGCCGGAATTGATTAAATACCTCATCTTCACTGTTTATGGTGATAATCTGGGTGACAGCAAATAATACAACGGACAAGGCTGCGCCCGCCAATACCATTCTTACCGGGTTCAACCCATGCTGGATTCCCCCAAGTAAATACACAGCACAACCCGCAATGGCCGCCCCAGCCAGACCAAACCACATATAACCAACAACGTCGTAAACACCCAAAAAAGCAATTGCCGAGACAATGGAAACCCCGGCCCCGGCATTAACACCCAGGATACCCGGATCAGCCAGTGGATTACGGGTAAGCGCCTGCATAATGGCGCCAGCAACCCCCAACGAACAACCAACGATAATCGCCAGCAGAGTACGAGGCACTCTCAGGTAACGAACCAATAAATGTTCACTATTGGCAGGATTAAAAGCGGTGAATGCCTCCCAGGTGACTTTTATCGTGACAGGACGGGTTCCAACAAAAAGACTAAAAACTGAAAATGCTACAAGCAATAACCCACAAATCAGCAACCCTTTTCGTTGAAATCTAAATTGCCGGTTATGGGATTGCTCACCAGAATTAGCAGCTGAAAAAATCGGTTTTCTCATGTCCAGCCCAAACAATGAAGCTATTTCGCTTTCTACTTATTAATGCCAAACCGTTTAACAATGCTGTCAGCAATTTCTTTTGCACTGTAATAGTCAATTCGAAACGAATTCACACCAAGGCCATAGACTTGCCCTGTTTTGACCGATGCCAAATTAGCGAGTACCGGATCTTTTAAGAACTCGGTAGCTCTGCTATTTCCTGCGCTTAAAAGAAACGTCGTGGGTGCGGTTAGCTGCGTAATATTTTCATATTGTGCCCAAACAAAATCGCCGGTTTTATTTCCACCGTTATGCCAGGCAGGATCTGCCGGCTCGATAGTAAATCCAAGCTGTGAAAGCAGCAAAGCATGTGGACTTATACTCGTTGATATGGGGTTAACCGTTCCTGGCCCCTCATAGCTGATAATATTAACCTTACCTTCGGGGATTGCAATTTTTGCCCGACATTCAGCAAGATAATTATCAAAACCAGTAATTCTGGCTGTAACTTTATCTTCAAGCCCTGTCGCCTCGCCTAATTCAGTCGCCAAACCTTGCCATGTCTGTTTACCATAACCTAAGATAATCGTAGGCGCGATTTGTTTAAGTTGTTCTACCTGAGCATATGCAGAATCAGCGCCACTCATAGAAACCACAATCAGATCGGGCGCAACAACATAAGCCATTTCCAGATCAATATTGCCGGCTTGCCAAAGCTTTTCAAGTCCCCGTTCTTGAGCAACGCTGTCCCATTGAGCGAAAAATTTCCCATTCGTAGCCGTTGCACTTGCGACTACGGGAGCATCAATTGATAACAGTATTCCTGTTATCGAAACAGTGGTCGATAAAATACGCTGGGGTTTTGCGGGGATAGTGGTGATAGAGCCATCAGCATTTTTAAAATCTCTTGGCCAAGAAAGGCTTTCCGTCTGAGCTACATTTTTTGCATTTGCAGCACAAACAGTCCCCCCAAATAAACTGACCAGAGTAATTACCAAGCCATATACAAGGGTTAACATCGATTTCATTCTGGCGTTCTCAGATAGTGATTGTGGTTCAGCGAGACAAAAACTTCGCATACCCATTCAGATAATCCAAAGTGGACGTAATGTATCATTTTGTCTAATATCCGACAACGAGATTAATAATGATTATCATACACAATAACGATGATCACGAAATACGTCACATTATTGTTGTATCGCACAACAAATGTTTCATTTTCTCAGTAATAAAACCAACTCAGATCTCAGCCAGAAACAATAAATGAAAAATGGTGCTCAAACAGGAGAGTGAATGTCATGGGAATAAATAGGCAATTATGCGTTGACTTGTTCAGATGGGAATATCGTGGCTCAACATTATGTAAACACCTATCACAAGCATAGAAGAGAGTTTTTCCATTTTTTTATACCCAATAGATTTCAAGATGGATCGCGACGGCAAAGGAGCGAATCCCCGGGAGCAGAGATAACTATGTCATAGAGAACTCTGTGACCGGGTGAGTGCAGCCAACAAAGAAACAACTTGAAAGATAACAGGTATATTCTATTTTCTATGATGAATTCATAAGGTTTATCCAATGTCAAATATCGCTCAAACTTCTAGCTGGATTCCATTGACACAGGCACAACAATATTACTGGCACGAGTTCAGCCTGCATTCCGAAAGAGTTGTTTCGACTGTCGCGCACTATCTGGATATTCAGGGTAATGTCGATCAGGAAGCACTTTGCAAAGCAATAACAATGATGATTAGTGAAACAGATGTGCTCTCTGTCCGTTTTCAGCTCCGTAAAGAAGAGCCGTTTCCTTTACAACAACCGAATCAAGCCGCCACACCACAGCTAAAATTCATCGACTTACAGACGCAACCCGCCCCCTTTCAAACAGCATTACAACTTATGCGGACCGATGTGGAATCTCCGCTGAATTTATTAACTCAACCGCTATCCGCTCAGTGGCTATTCAAATTAAGCGAGTCTCATTATCTCTGGTACAACCGCGCTCACCATATTCTTCTTGATGGATTTGGTATGGCACTTCTTGAACATCGTTGTGCGCATTTTTATTCGTATTATCTTGGTAAGAAAACCAGTTCTGATGCTTCCTTTCATTCACTCAGCTGTTACCTCACGGAAGAACAAGAGTACTGTAACAGCGATCAATATGAAAAAGATCGTTTGTACTGGCAAAATTATCTTTCACCTGCGAGCCTTACAACCATGGATATCGCCCGTGCCGACTATAGTACCAAGCACCATTACGCCGGCTGTGCGCTCTCTAGGGATATTGTTACAGGCTTAACACGTTTATCGGCTGATACAAGGATCGCCTGGCCAGATCTGTTAGTGGCACTTTCAAGCATCTACCTGCTTCACTATTTCCCTGCACAGACACAAAATAATGAATATTCAATGCCGATATGGCTACCCTATATGAATCGCCGAACCCGTTTCAGAACCAATACACCGGCATTAATGACGAATATTCTTCCCTTATTGATAAACACCAACCCGGATGAGACATTAGAAAGCTTTTTGAAAAAGACAATCAACGCACTTCATACTCAACGGACTCATGCCAGATATCGTATAGAACAAATTTTTTTAGATCACAATCTACCTCAAGATACCCGTTATTTATTTTCTCCACTCATCAATGTACTACCTTTTGACTCACCCAATTTTGTCGATTGCCAGGTTAAACGCCATATACTCACCAGCGGACTCTATGACTGCTTTAGCTTTAACATTATCTACCGCGGGAAAGTAGATGCTGGAGAATTAATTATTGATCTTGATGCTGACTCATCAATGTTTAGTCAAGAAGAGGTTGAAAACCATCAGAAAAACCTGACTGATTTTCTACAAAAAGTGCTCACAGGAAACTGGCTTTTCCTGCCTATAAAAGCGCTTTATTGTTGACATCCTCTGAAAGTCGGGGCAACCCTACCGTTGCCCCCCCCCCTTTTAACGCCTGTTTTTTATTAGCTTTAATCATCATCGGATATTTTATTTTGCGTTTAATCAATATTGATTATACTCGCCTTTTATTTTTTCGGATAATCAACACCTTTTTCAGCGCTTAAATTCTGCCAAATTAACCTTTTTATCTATTTTTTTCACTGCATTGTTTTTATTATTTTCTTCGTAAAATAACAGCGATAAAATACTTAAATATTATCTTGTCAGAACAATATTCTTTTTCTCACTTATTTGTTTTTAATTCTTTAATTAATGGTTAATCAACTTTAATTTAAAGGTAATTAACATCATTTTAATAAATCGCACTTATAATTAAATCTATCTTTTATATAAAAAATTTAACTACTATTTTCGTGATTTTAAATAGTCATGGCAGGTTAAATCGCTACTGCGGCAGACAGAAGATGAACTAGCAAATTATACACAATCACAAGCTAACAGAGAAAAAATCCCAGCTCAATGGCTGGGATATAGATTATCACAACATTAAACTAGCGCCATACAATAAACCATCTTGATTAAATTGTAGATGTAATACGTATTTCTGATATTCGTATTTTATCCAGCTATTAATGTAGCCAAGGAGCATATCTATTTTCCCTCCTCCTCTCATTAATGGCTCACCCAATATTTGGATGACATTTTCTTCATTCCATCCATCTCGGATATTAAGCAGTAGATTTCCTTTAAAATTTGCGTAACCTTCACTGTTATCAAAGTAAAAATGAATATGGTTCAATAATCCTTGTCGGAAGCCTATCTCTATTCCTGAATGTGCAAAACTATAATACGTTGTCTGCCCAATGGGATCATTATATTCCAAAGGAGTTTTTGATATTTCAGCCTGCTCTCCAATCGCTAGCTTAAGTTCATGAAATTCCTTGGATGATTCCGTAGTACCAAGGGCATTGGTAAATTTAATCCAATCAACAATCATTTAATTACTCCTATCTGACTATTGAGCTCTATAATTTTCTTAACTGCATTATCAACCAACTTAGGATCATAACCACGTTCAATCATATTAGTTCTTAGAGCATCAGTATCGCGACATACTGCACCACAGAGATTCATTGCATCTTGTTGAACTTGCAACGGAGTATTTTTTCCCCTATAAGTTGGCCCAGCAGAATGAATATCTTTGGGAACTTCTACAGCTGTCGCATTTTGATAAAGGTTTTTTTCTTCATCTTTTTTTAGAGGACGCCCCAATTCATTTTCTTTTGCTTTCTTGAGCGCTGCAAATGATGGGATATGATCATGTTCTAGCCCATTTCCAACGACCTCACGGGATTTTAATTCCTTATAAGAACCAACATCAAGCAGCTTCACTGCCTGAATCTCATCACTAGGTAGTGTCCCTTAATTATATAATCTCCGGCAAAAGAGTCGAATACAGCCTAATTTCACCATCGACAGATAGTTTCGTGCTGTTTTTTCATAGCGTGTTGCAATACGTCGATTACCTTTCAAAAA
>NZ_RCWA01000020.1 GCF_018448905.1 Photorhabdus heterorhabditis
TATCAATGCGGCGCTCAACATCCGGCGCAAGGGCATACAGGAATTACAGGCGGCGGGACTCGTCGTTTCTGCCCATGGAGGCCAGCGTAAATCCGTCACACAGACGGTTGCGGCCTGAGAAGTGGGAAGCCTCGCCGTTTACGGCGGGGAGCAGTCACGTGAGTTTCTATTTTGTTTTATCCTGAGATTTATCTCCGGTCAATTTCTGAATATATTGGCTCACTGTATTCACAATAGGGTTATCAACCAGAGTATCGCCAATGATTGCCAGATAGTCTTTGCTGGTAACGGTATCTGGTGCCTCTTTTATTTCACACTGCTTGCCCCATTTATGCTGATTGCCACTAGCAGGTGTACCACTTAACAGCATGCTTGGGCTGACTAATTCAATATCAGCGGGAAGTGTTGGCAACATTTTTTGTAATGCACGAATGGTTGTTGGGTGAGGATGGCCGATAGCAATAGCTGAGCCATTCTTACGGGCAATAGAGATTGCCCGGTTTAACTGATAATGAGTTTCCGCCTCTGATTGTACATCGTCTAGAAAAATATTCCGGCGGATAACACGGACAGGCGTGCCTTGCGCTGCCTTTGTTACTTGGGAATTACCAATCGTTACACTATCGAGAAAATAGAGATGATAGCGGGACAGTGAATGCATAACTTTCTGCATTCCCGGCAAGCTTGAAGTCATGGCGCTGCCCATATGGTTATTCATTCCTACAGCATAAGGGACTTTTTGTATTGCTTGCTGGATGATACGGTCAATTTCTTCACTGCTCATTGTTGTCAGGAGTGTATCTGGCTCTAACCGTTGTTTACTGAGCGGTGCCATTGGTAGATGAATTAAGATTTCTCGTCTTTGCTTATGTGCTTTTTCCGCCATTTCCCTGCCATGTGGGGAATCTGGCAGAATGGCGATAGAAATCGCAACGGGCATCTGCAATATTTTGCTTTCATTATGAGGACGGTAGCCAAAGTCATCAATAACAATGGCCAGACGAGAGGCATTGGCTTGCAGACTCAAAAATAACAGAGCGATAGCAATGAATTTTGTGAACCAAAGTTGTCTCATCTGATTATCTCCCAAGCCATGGTTGTGGGTTTACAGCTCTTCCCTGACGGCGGATTTCGAAATAAAGTGCGGGTTGATTTTGGCCGCCGCTGTTACCGACCAGTGCGATAGGTTGCCCGGCACGAACTTGTTGACCAACGCTGACCAAGGCACTTTGATTATAGCCATAGAGACTCATATCGCCTTTACCGTGTTCTATAACGACGACCAGCCCATAGCCTTGCAACCAGTCAGCTAATAGTACCCGGCCATCGGATATCGCTTTGACTTCAGTACCTTCTGTGGCAGAAATCACCATACCTTTCCAGCGTAACTCACCTTGCAGGGCTTCCCCAAACCCATGTATCACTCGGCCGTGGACAGGCCAGATTGCCTGACCAGCCGGGCGTCCGAGGCCACCGGTACGCGCCATTAATGCACGTTCATCTTCAGTAGGTTTATAGCTAGAACCTCTTTGCTGTGCTTGCTTCTGTTTCGCTGCAACTTGCGCACGGACACGAGCTGCTTCTCTGGCTTCCCTTTCAGCACGAGCTTTCGCTTCTCGCTCTGCTTTGGCAATTTTATCTCTCAGACGGGTTTCATTTTGTTTTAACTCAGCAAGGTATTGCTGGTCTTTCTTCAGGGAAGATTCCAGCTCCGTTAGGGTTTTTTGCCGGGCATTGCGGGCAACTTCCATCTGCTGCTTTTGTTGCTGTTGTTCGGCCAGAATTTGTTTCTGTTCTTCTTGTTTTTGCTGCTCAAGTTTTTTCTGTTCAGTTAAATCAACGGTGGTTTGCTCAAGCTTAACAATAGTGTCTTGGCGGGCTTGATTAAGATAACTATAGTAAGCGAGGATGCGCTCACCACGTTTGCCTTCCTCACCTTTGAACATAAGTTCAAGCCCTTGATGTTGCCCCTGACGAAATGCTGCATCTAACTGGCGTGCCAGCATATCTTGTTGCAGTTTTTGCTGTTTTCTCAGTTTCTTGATATTGGCATTGAGAATAATAATTTCTTTATTCAGCTTACTGAGTTGAGTTTGGGTACTGTATAGAGAGCGACCAACTTTAGAAATTGTATTTTCCTGATCTTCCAGTTGACTTAACAACGTGCCGCGTTGTTGTTGTTGTTGTTGCACGCTCTTCTCTTTTTCTGCGATGTTTTGCTGAAGATCTTTAAGTTGGTTTTTATTGTCGGTAATCTGGTTGGCAAAGGTATTAAAACTGAAAACAGCAGACAGGAAAGCACAGAACAATAAGACATGGATTTTGTTCTGCCATAGGTTCTGATTGAGCCGATAATTACGGCTATATATTTCTTTGTTGTCAGCCATTTATATATACCTGTTATCTTTCAAGTTGCCCCTTTGTTGGCTGCACTCACTCACCCCGGTCACAGAGTTATCTATGCTCCCGGGGATTCGCTCCCTTGCCGTCGCGATGCATCTTGAAATCTATTGGGTATAGACATACCTTGCTACGATATACGCCATATTATTCCATGATGAACAATTACTTACCAGATGCTGTGTTGATTTTTTACACTTTCAGATAATGCTGTCTTAACATTGAAATTGGATAATAATAAACATATTAGCTACTTTAGCCTATTTATTGCCGAAATTCCTTATGTATTCAGTGTGGCAGAGAATATTCTGGGTATGAACTTAAAACCCACCACTTTCAAGATATTTTTATTTTTCTCGAAACTCTCCGCAAAATTTCATTGAGCTTGCGCTATTTGGCTGTAATTGACGCAACACAAAGGTATACTCTGGAACCTTAGCTATTTGTTATTAACCAACGGGAGTTTTTGCCCCCATGCTGCAAGAAATCATGCAATTTATTAACCAGAATATGATCCTTAGCCTCGCTTGGATTGCGTTGCTGGTTGCCGTTATTGTGACTACGGCGAGAGGTTTCTTCTCTAAAACCAAAGAGATAACCCGTGTACAAGCTATTAATTTGATCAATAAAGAAGAAGCTATCGTTGTGGATTTGCGTTCCCGTGAAGATTTCCGCAAAGGGCATATCATTGGTTCAATAAATTTGACTCCATCTGAAATTAAAGACAGCAATCTGGCAGAGTTGGAAAAACATAAAGGACAGCCTGTGATTGTTGTTTCAGCTAATGGTACTGAATCTCGTACTCCGGCTGAAAATCTTATCCGTGCTGGCTTTGAACACGTATGTTCTCTGAAAGAAGGATTAGCTGGCTGGACGGGTGAAAATTTGCCATTGGCGCGTGGTAAAAAGTAATCATTTGGGTGTGAGTGGTTACACTCACATAGAGAATTTAATAAGGACATCTAAAGAAAGGTAACAATTATTATGTCAGACCAAAACAACACAGAAATGACTTTCCAGATCCAACGTATCTATACCAAAGATATCTCTTTTGAAGCACCAAACGCGCCACAGGTGTTTCAGCAGGAATGGCAACCGGAAGTAAAACTGGACTTGGATACGGCTTCCAGTGAGTTGGCTCAAGGGGTTTATGAAGTTGTTCTGCGTGTCACTGTGACGGCAACTCTGGGTGAAGAGACTGCATTCTTATGTGAAATACAGCAAGGCGGTATTTTCTCTATCGAAGGTATCGAAGGAACCCAGCTGGCTCATTGTCTGGGTGCATATTGTCCAAATATCCTGTTCCCATATGCCCGTGAATGCATCACCAGCTTGGTGAGTCGTGGTACTTTCCCACAACTGAATCTGGCTCCGGTAAACTTTGATGCTTTGTTCATGAATTACCTGCAACAGCAGGCAGAACAATCTCAGGATGGTGAGCAGGCTCAACAGGAAGCCTAATGAATAACACTGCTTCTATGACAGTTATCGGTGCCGGTTCATACGGCACCGCATTAGCCATTACGTTAGCTCGTAATGGTCATGATGTTGTGCTCTGGGGGCATAATCCAGCGCATATTCAAGCTTTGCAGCAGGCACGTTGTAATCAGGAGTTTCTGCCGGATGTGACTTTTCCTGATAGTTTATTGCTTGAAGCAAACCTGACAAAAGCACTGGCGGCAAGCCGCAACATTCTTGTTGTCGTTCCCAGCCATGTGTTTGGTGAGGTGTTAAAGCAGGTGGAATCGCATCTGCGACCTGACTCTCGTATTGTCTGGGCAACTAAAGGCTTGGAAGCTGATACAGGCCGATTATTGCAGGATGTGGCTCGAGAGATACTCGGTAATGAAATACCGTTGGCGGTACTTTCTGGTCCAACGTTTGCCAAAGAACTTGCGGCGGGTTTACCCACTGCGATTGCTATCTCTGCTACTGAACCTGCTTTTGGTGATGAGCTTCAGCAATTATTCCATTGTGGCAAAAGTTTCCGTGTTTATAAAAACCCTGATTTTATTGGTGTTCAGCTTGGCGGTGCCGTAAAAAACGTCATTGCTATTGGCGCCGGAATATCTGACGGTATGGGATTTGGTGCTAATGCCCGCACAGCATTGATTACCCGTGGATTAACAGAAATGAGTCGTCTTGGTACAGCGCTTGGCGCTGATCCTTCCACCTTTATGGGCATGGCAGGACTGGGCGATTTGGTTTTAACTTGTACTGACAACCAATCACGTAACCGTCGCTTTGGCATGATGTTGGGGCAAGGAATAAATGTTGAAGAAGCCCAGAGCCAGATTGGGCAGGTTGTTGAAGGTTACCGCAACACCAAAGAAGTACGCGCATTGGCTGAACGTGCTGGTGTGGAGATGCCGATTGCAGAACAAATCTATCAAATACTGTATTGCAATAAAAATGTAATAGAAGCTGCTCAAGCACTGTTAGGAAGAGCCAGAAAGGATGAGAGCGATGATGTACGCTCTTAAATCAGAATAAAAATTTAAAGTAAGATAGGTTCTAATTGTGAGAGTAAACGTTATGTCACTAGAAGAATTGGACGAAGTTTGGAAGAACATAAAAACAGAAGCGAGAGCACTGGCTGAATGTGAACCGATGTTGGCCAGTTTTTTTCATGCGACGTTACTCAAGCATGAAAATCTTGGTAGTGCCTTAAGTTATATGTTGGCTAATAAACTGGCCACACCGATTATGCCGGCTATTGCTGTCAGAGAAATTGTAGAAGAAGCCTATGGCTCAGATCAGAATATGATTGTCTCAGCTGCTCGTGACATCATAGCCGTACGTTTACGTGATCCTGCGGTAGATAAATACTCGACTCCTCTGCTTTACCTCAAGGGATTTCATGCTTTGCAAGCCTATCGTATTGCCCATTGGATATGGGGAGAGGGAAGAAAAGCATTAGCGATTTACCTGCAAAACCAGATTTCAATGTCTTTTAGCGTTGATATTCATCCGGCGGCGAAGATTGGCTGTGGCATCATGCTTGACCATGCTACCGGTATTGTCATTGGTGAAACAGCTGTGGTGGAGAATGATGTTTCTATCCTGCAATCTGTAACCCTTGGTGGTACAGGTAAATCAGGGGGTGATCGTCACCCTAAAGTCAGGGAAGGAGTGATGATTGGCGCAGGTTCAAAAATACTTGGCAATATCGAAATTGGTCGTGGGGCAAAAATTGGCGCCGGTTCGGTTGTCCTTCGCTCTGTACCTCCACACACAACAGCTGCTGGTGTACCTGCCCGGATTGTTGGTAAACCTGAAAGCGAAAAGCCATCACTGGATATGAACCAGCACTTTAATGGAATCAACCATGGTTTTGAGTATGGTGATGGGATTTGATTTTTTGAACAACTGTATTGAGAAATATTGTTCACAAAGCTGAATACTCAAAAATGCCGTGTTTAATGGGTTAGATGCACGGCATTAACTTTAGTCAATGGCAATTACTCTTTCAATAAAGCACCTGAATAACCCAATTGCCGCCAGGCTTCAAAAACCACAACAGCAACTGAATTAGAGAGATTCATACTGCGGCTGTCCGCCAGCATTGGAATACGGATCTTTTGTTGGGGGGGCATATTATCCAAAACATAAGATGGTAGCCCTCTGGTCTCTGGCCCGAACATCAAATAATCCCCATCCTGATAACTTACCGCACTGTGTGCTGATGTTCCTTTCGTCGTCAGAGCAAACAAACGGGCAGAAAACTCTCCTGTAAACCCTTCATTCTCTAAAAAAGCGTAATAATCATGATGTTGCTTGATATTGGCAAACTCATGATAATCCAGCCCGGCGCGACGTAGCCTTTTATCATCCCAGGTAAAACCCAAAGGCTGAATCAGATGCAACTGAAAGCCGGTGTTAGCACAAAGACGAATAATATTACCGGTATTAGGTGGGATTTCAGGTTCAAATAAAACGATGTTTAGCATATGCCCCCCAGAAACAAGGGGCACAGATTAGCAGAAATTGAGTAGGGATGCAGAGGGGATTTCATCTCTGGTTTATCTGTTGGAAAATCTTTCAGAAATTTCTCATCACTCGGATATATTCATTTGTTTGTGGCTACAATATGGCTATTATATACCCTTCATCTTTCAAGCTGCTGCTTTGTTGGCTGCGTTCACTTGCCGCCGCGCTGCAATTTGAAATCTATTGGGTATAGACAAAAAATGAGGGGTTTTTTTATGGCTGATACTGTTGTACGTGCCCGTGTTAACTCTAAATCCAAAGCGGCGGCGATGGCTAATGCGAAAGCCATGGGACTGAATCTTTCCACTATAATTCGTATGGTGGTTAATCGTCTGGCTGTTGAGCCAGAATTACCTACTGAGTTGCTGCAACTTAATCAGGAGACATTACAGGCTATTCGAGATCTGGAAAATGGCGTAGGTGTTCATCGAGTTGATACGATAGATGAACTAAAGCGTGATCTTGGATGGTAAATAATGTTAAAGATTGTTTATCAGAGTCGCTTCAAAAAAGATGCAAAGCGTTATGCTAATAATAAAAAGGCTCAATCTGTTATCTTGAAAGCTATTGAGCTTTTACAGACTGGTGAACCTTTACCAGAGCGTTACCGTGAACATTCATTAGCAGTTCAATATATTGGCTACCTTGAATGTCACGGAGCGCCGGATATTTTGCTTATTTATCAGCGTACAAGGACTGAATTAAAACTATATCGGGTGGGTAGTCATTCGGATTTATTCTGAATCTTACTCCTTATTAACTTACTTAAGGAACCAGACAGTATAGAGAGATACATCTCAATTAGAGCGAAAACCATTGGGGTTATTCATCTGCCAGTTCCAGCTATCGCGCATCATATCGTCAATATTGCGTGTTGCTTGCCAGCCGAGAATTTCATGGGCTTTGGATGGATCAGACCAACACTCAGCAATATCTCCAGGGCGTCTATTTGTAATTTTGTGAGGAATCTTCTTACCTGCGGCTTTCTCAAAAGCATGAAGCAATTCAAGTACAGAATAACCGGTCCCGGTTCCTAAATTGAAAACTTCATAGGATGGTTGTTTATCCAGATAGTCAATAGCAGCAATATGGCCTTCAGCCAAATCCATCACATGAATATAATCACGAACACCGGTGCCATCTTTGGTTGGGTAATCATTGCCATAGACTGATAAACATTCCAGACGACCAATAGCAACCTGAGTGATATAAGGCAGCAGATTATTGGGAATACCGTTAGGATCTTCGCCAATCATACCTGATGGATGTGCACCAACAGGATTGAAATATCTCAAGCTAGTGATTTTGAAACTTGGCTCGGCAGCGGCAAAATCTTTTAGAACTTGCTCGACCATCAGTTTAGAAGTGCCATAAGGATTAGTTGTACCGCCTACTTTGGCATTTTCAGTTAGAGGGACAAACTCAGGATCGCCATAAACCGTTGCAGATGAGCTGAAAATCAGTTGATATACGCCATTGGCACGCATAGCCTGCAACAGAACCAGGGTACCAGTAACATTATTCTGATAATACTCAAGTGGTTTTCTGGTGGATTCACCAACTGCTTTTAATCCAGCAAAATGGATGACGGTATCTATTTTATTTTCTTGAAAAATCTTATTTAATAAATTTAGGTCAAGAACATCACCTTGGTAGAACTTTACTGATTTGCCTGTGAGTTTTTCAACTCGGCGAAGAGATTCAGGTGATGAATTGCAGAGATTATCAATAACAACAACATCAGCTCCTCTTTCCAGAAGTACTAATACTGTGTGTGAGCCGATGTAGCCGGCTCCGCCGGTGATTAATGTAGTCATATTATTTCTGTTTTAGTAGATTAGAATGTTTATGTACTATTTTAAAACATCGTAAATATGATCTTTGGGATAAAAGTCAATAGGCGCATTAATAAGAATATTCCTAATATTATCAAAGCCATAATTTTCACAAGATGTTTTTAAGTCATTTAATAATGAATTTAATTTATCCCAAG
This sequence comes from Photorhabdus heterorhabditis, assembly GCF_018448905.1. Lineage (GTDB taxonomy): Bacteria > Pseudomonadota > Gammaproteobacteria > Enterobacterales > Enterobacteriaceae > Photorhabdus > Photorhabdus heterorhabditis. Next base: position 8,384 of record NZ_RCWA01000020.1, read on the forward strand.
TCAGAAATATTTCATGGGCTGTCATAATTCTCGGGTGATTTGTGCCAGAAACATTATCACCAATTAATAATTCTTCATAAAGCTTTTCACCGGGCCTTAATCCGGTAATTTTGATTTCGATATCACCATGAGGATTGATTTCGTCTTTCACTGATAAACCGGATAGATTAATCATTTTTCGGGCAAGATCGTATATTTTTACTGGCTCTCCCATATCCAGCACAAAAACATCACCATTGTTGCCCATTGCTCCGGCCTGGATAACTAACTGGGCGGCTTCTGGGATTGTCATGAAATAACGGGTAATGTCTTTGTGAGTGAGGGTTATTGGCCCGCCACTTTCTATTTGTTTCTCGAAGAGAGGGACAACAGAGCCAGATGAACCAAGAACGTTACCAAAACGGACCATTGAGAATTTTGTATGGCTGTTTTCTTTAGCAAAAGCTTGCAATATAAGCTCTGCAAATCTTTTCGTTGCTCCCATAGTATTGGTGGGGCGGACAGCCTTATCGGTAGAGATTAATACAAATTTATCAACTTTTTGATTGATTGCTGCTTTGGCAAGTGAAAGAGTGCCAAAAATATTATTGTTAATGCCCTCGATGGTGTTCATTTCTACTAGAGGAACATGTTTATATGCAGCAGCATGATATATTGTATTAATGTTGAATTTATTTATTATTTTATTTATCTTATCTGAGTCTTTTATATCACCTAAAATTGGAATAATAGTTATATTTAAATCGCTTTCTGAATTTATCTTTTGTAACTCTTTTTCTATTGAATAAAGGCAGTACTCGGTTAACTCAAATAATATCAGCTGAGTGGGAGATTGAGTGATGATTTGTCTGCATAACTCTGAACCTATTGAACCACCGGCACCTGTAACAAGAATATTTTTATTTTTAATATTTTTACATAGCAAATCTTGTAGTGGATTAACTTGCTCTCTTCCCAAAAGATCATTAATAGAAACCCGTTTTAGTGAGTTTATTTGGGCTTTTCCTTCAACTAGATCATTGAAGCTTGGGATTGTGAGTATTTCACAATGCTTTTTTTGTAGTCTCTCAATTATTTTTTTTCTATCAGATATTGAAGCGCTGGGTATGGCTAATAATATCTTCTTTATATTATATCTTTCTACTAAATATGTTATTTTCTCTGGAGAGAAGACGCAAACCCCATGAATAGATAAATTATGTAATTTAGCATTGTCATCAACAAAGGCAACAGGGTTGAATTCTCTATGCTCTTTCAATATAGGTAAAAGTTGCCGACCAGATTCTCCTGCTCCATAGATAATAACTGGAACTCCTTTATCTTTTAGTAAATTACGTAGTGTTCTATATAAAAATCTTGTACCGCAGAGTGATGTAATCAGAAAAGAAAAATAAATAATAGGTACGGTTCTTGGTAGAAATGCCTGCTGATATAAAGAAAATGCTGTTAATAATAGAGCAGATAGAAATGAACCAATGACCGCCCATTTTAATATACTCATATTAACGTATTTTAATATCGATCTATAAAAACCAACTTTTAAGAAGATAAATAGAGTACAAGGTATTGTGAATATGATTGCTAGCCAATGCTTAAAGCTATTAATTGGGATTTCTCTATCTAAACGTAACCACATGCTAAGCCAATATGAGGCAATAATCATTAGTATATCAGCTATCAGAAGGATTATGGTTTTTATTAACCTGTCTTTACTTTTATTAAGAATTGTTTTTTCATTCATGATTTTTGATTAAATTAGATAATATTTTAATAAATATGGAATTCTTCTGATAAGAATATTAAAATCTTAAAATAATATATAGCCAATATTATAATAATGTATTTATCAGATAGATTTATTAACTAAATATAATGGTTAGAAAATAAACCAAGGTTGATTTGATCGAAATAAGTATTTTTTACTCATTTATCAATAAGAATTATATTTTATTAGATTGTAGATTGAAACTTCATGATAGGCTAGAATTTAGTAAAACAGATTCATATAATAATCTCTTCAGTGCCTTATTAATATAGCCCAAGATCACTAAAGAGATCTGACTAATTTGGTTTTGTAATTAAATTTTAAATAAAAAATGATACTATTTTTTTATTTGAGCATTATTTAATACCTGACATATCAAATTGCTCATTAATTCCATCTCTTCCATAGTTAATGTTGGGTGTACCAGAAACATCAAGCTTGTTTCACCAAGCTCTTTTGCATTCTTTAGTCGAACTTTGGGACGCCAGATCGTATTATCAAATGCTTTTTCTAAATAGATTTCAGAACAGCTACCTTGATAACAAGGAACACCAAGTTTATTAAGCTCTTCAATTATGCGATCTCGTGTCCAATTTTCTGATAATAAGTTAGGTTTAATAAATGCATAATACTTATACCAAGCATGTTGTATATAGTCAGGAACAATAGGAATTCTGATAAAGTCAAATTTTTCTAATGTATTGGTAAGTATTTTTGAGTTTTCAGAACGTATTTTAATCCATTCTGGTAATCTTTTTAATTGAATACGTCCGATAGCTGCTTGCATCTCTGTAAGACGCCAATTAGTGCCAAAACTCTCATGCAGCCATCTAAAACCTGATTTACTCTCTTGATTATGTACTACATCAAAATTTTTTCCATGATCTTTATAACTCCACATTATAGACCAAAGATTAAAATCATTTGTTGTTACCATACCACCTTCACCACCTGTTGACATAATTTTATCTTGGCAAAAGGACCATGCACCAATATGACCAAAAGTACCTACAGAACGGCCCTTATATTTTGCACCGTGAGCCTGTGCGCAATCTTCAATAATAAAAAGATTATGTTGATTGGCAAAATTGATGATTTCATCCATGTCTGCTGGCATACCTGATAAATGTACAACTATTACAGCTTTAGTTTTTGGTGTTAGAGCATTATTAAGAGTAACAGAGGTGACATTTTGGCTATTTAAATCAACATCAGCGAATATAGGGTTGGCTCCAGCATTGACAATACATGATGCGGAAGCTAAAAATGTTCTAGAAGTGACTAAAACATCATCACCAACACCAATATTCAATGCGTGTAGTGCAATATCTATGGCAACTGTCCCATTAGCAAGAGCAATCGCATATTTTGACTTAGTAAATTCTGCAAATTCTTTCTCAAAAGTCTTGCATTCATTTCCAGTCCAGTAATTAACTTTATTAGAAAGTAATACTTTTTCAACTGCTTTGGCTTCTTCATTTGTAAAAGATGGCCAAGGGGAAAAATGTGTATTTAACATTTTCATCTCATTATTTTAATGTATACATAATATATTTTATATCCTTAAGGAAGGAATATTTTAGGTAATATTCCTTATTAATATTTACCTTATCAGGCCAGATAACGAGGTCATTATATTCTTTAGGATTAGATTTTTCTTTTAGTAATGCCTCTTCATTCTTATATTTTATTGATGCAGGACCTGTTATTCCTGGTTTTAATTTAAGAATGATTCTATCATCCCCAATTAACTTATCTGCATATCCAGGAACGTCAGGTCGAGGCCCAACAAAACTCATATCACCAATTATCACATTAATTAATTGAGGCAGTTCATCGATTTTGTACTTCCTAAAAAAACGACCACTTTTAGTAATCAATTGGTTATTCTCAGAGGTGATTGACGATCTGCTTTCATTTTTAATAATTGGTCGCATTGTTTTTATTTTAATAACTGAAAATATTTTCCCATTTCGTCCTATTCTTTTTTGTAAGAAAAAACCATTAGATCTTGTTTCAACGGTAGAAATAAGCCAGCTTATAAATATTAGAGGAAATATAATCAAAATAATTGATATTGATAATATAAGGTCAAACGTTCTCTTAAGGGTAGTTTGTGATTTTTTCATATCAGTTAGACATCGAATAGCGTACATATATTTAACCTCAGAATTTTTATAAGAGCATGATAATATAAAATTTAGAGGTACTTATATTTAGAGTTTCTTTAAGGATTAAAATAATATATATAGACTTATAATCGCTAAATTCATAGTAATAGATTAATTATTTAAACTTAAGAAGAGATAAGCAAAATAGATGGAATATAATTATTCAACTTAAACTATTTCTTCATAAATTCTATTTTGTCAATTCTAGAAAAAAGAAAGAGATAAGTTTATTATTTATTTAATCTTTTTAATATTCCATTGATGCTATAATATATAAAGTTAAATAATCTATTTTTCCAAGGAATTTCTTTAAAAGACCAATATAATTTTAGTATTTTTATTGCTGACATGAATTTATTGCCAGATATCTGATTAATTCTAACTCTATATTTAACTAGGTCTTCTTGTAAACCGGCTATTTTGAAGCCTTGTGATAATAAGTTTATCCATAAATGGGCATCTTGGTGTAATCTTATTTTGTTTAAATAGAATTCACCTGTGACATTTTTGTTTATCATTGATGTTGAGAAGCCAATACATGTATTCTGCATATAGTTATCAAGGGTGATTTTTTTGTTGGGAATAACCTTTCCACGAATAACTTCATTTTCTTCATTTATAAAACTATAACCTGTACATATAGCAGCTAATTCCTGATTGTCTATAATATAATTAATTTGAGTTTCTAGTTTTTTAGGTAGCCATAAATCATCGGAGTCTATAAATGCAATATATTTACCTTTAGCTAATCTTAGGCCAGCATTCCTTGCCTCACCTGCACCTATATTTTTGCTTAAAGGGAGAAGTTTAATTCTATCATCTTTGAATCTTTCTATTATTTCAATAGAGTTATCTTTAGAGCAATCATCAATAATCAATAGCTCCCAATCAGAGAATGTTTGTTGCAATACCGAATTTATTGACTGTTCAATAAAATTAGATGAATTATAGCTTGGCATAATAATGGAAACTATTACTTTATTGCTACCTTCTTTCATGATATAAATTTTTATCCTATTAGTTTTTTATATAATATATATTGAAGAATATATTAAAATTTTACGTAGGGATTAATATGTAAATTATAATGCGTTGGCTTATTAATCACTACCAAACAGATCCCTAGTATAGACTTTATCTTTTACGTCATTGAGCTCTAAAGTCATTCGATTTGAAATGATAACGTCTGAGATATCCTTAAAATAAGTGAGATTCCGTATAATTTTTGAATGGAAAAATTCTTCTTCTTTTATTTCTGGTTCAAAAATTACCACTTCTATTCCTTTGGCTTTGATACGTTTCATGATCCCTTGAATGGATGATGCCCTGAAGTTATCTGAACCAGATTTCATAATTAAGCGATAAACCCCAACAATTCTAGGATTTTTGCTGAGAATAGAGTCGGCAATAAAATCCTTACGAGTACGATTTGCTTCAACGATGGCACCAATAATATTATTAGGCACATTTTGGTAATTGGATAAAAGTTGTTTAGTATCTTTTGGTAAACAGTAACCACCATAACCAAAAGATGGGTTGTTATAATGATTGCCAATTCTGGGATCTAAACATACACCTTCGATTATCTGACGAGGATCTAAGCCCTGGGCCTCAGCATAGCTATCTAATTCATTAAAATAAGCAACGCGCATTGCCAAATAAGTATTTGAAAATAGTTTTATGGCTTCTGACTCTGTTGAGTCAGTAAAGAGGATTGGAATATCTTTTTGAACAGCACCTTCAACAAGCAAATTGGCAAAAACTGTTGCTCTTTCTGAGCGTTCACCAACTATAATTCTTGATGGGTGCAAATTATCATACAATGCTCGACCTTCACGGAGAAATTCTGGAGAGAAAATGATATTTTCTGTTCTGAATTTTTTTCTCATTTGATTTGTGAAACCTACAGGGATTGTAGATTTTATTATTATTACAGCTTCTGGATTATATTTCAGAACATCTTTAATAACCGCTTCAACAGATGAAGTGTTAAAATAGTTAGTTTTCGGATCATAATCAGTTGGAGTAGCGATAATAAGGAAATCAGCGTTATCATAAGCATCTTTTTTATTCAAAGTTGCTCTGAAATTTAGAGTTTTTTCTTTTAAAAAATATTCTATTTCCTTATCATAAATAGGAGATCTATTCTGATTAAGGAGGTCAACTTTTTCGCTATCAATATCTAGAGCAATAACTTCATGGTTTTGTGATAAAAGAATTCCGTTTGATAAACCAACGTATCCAATCCCTGCGATAGCTATTTTTTTCATGCTAATTTTTCTTTATATAATGATTTTTTACGAGTAAGATATTATTTTATTTTTTTTAGGAATCCAAAAAAAATATGTGAAGAAAAATAAATTAATGATTTTATTAATCCTAAATTTAAAACCTTATGATAGAAATACCATTGTGATTTTTCTGTTTTATATTTATTACTAGACAGGCTATTTTTAGATATTCTATAATAAGCTAAAACATCAGGTATTGCATAAGCTTTCCCTGACATATCCATTATTTTAAGCCAAAGAGCCATGTCTTGTCTTTCTCTTATTAAAGGCATATATACCTTCCCAACTTTCTCAGTGTCGTAAATAGCTGTCAAACAACCTATGACATTTGTAAATAATAATTTTTTACTGCTTGTAGTTATCGGTAGATTAATAATACTTAATAGTTGACCTTTTTCGTCTATTTTTTGGTAATAACTATCAGAGATAGCACAATTTTTGTTGATCATAAAATGAATCTGTTTTTCTAGTTTGGTAGGATGCCACATATCATCATTATATAAGAAGGCAATAAAAATCTACCACTTGCGTTTCTTATGCTATTATTTCTTGTTGCCCCAGCACCTAAATTTTTTTCGTTTCTAAAGACCTTTATTCTAGAATCCATAGATGCATATTTTGAAATTATACCAAAAGTATTATCAGTTGAACAATCATCTGTAATTAACAATTCCCAATTAGGGTATGTTTGTTTTAAAACCGAATTAATACTATGTTCAATATATTTAATTGAATTATATATGGGCGTTATTATATAAATTAAACTATTCATATTTCATTGCGATGTTTTTGATATATAAAGATATGGTCTTTACTAATCTGTATTAGTTAGAATCCTATCTCAAATAGGTGTAATTATTGAGGATAGTTCGGGCACTGCCAAAGTTCAAAGTGACAAATAAAATAGTCTTATGGGATAGGAAGTAAGATATTTTTATATTCATAATAGATGATTATAGAAAATGATTTTATCAAGATTATACTTTAATATTTAGAAAATTTTCATAGTGATTTATGAATACTCAACAACCATCGACTAAAATCGGTGGGTTAGTGATTAACGGACTGAAAGTCCGGATACGCATCGGCTGAACGATGCGTCAATTGTCCATCCTGAAGTTATCATCCGGGTTTGGCTCACTACCCCTTTTAATATCTTGATTTCAAATGCTTCACATGTCTGACAAACTAACTCATGCACCCGTATTGCTACTTCACCTGTCAGCACTTTGTGTCTGTATTTCGTTACCCACACAAAATGATATTCAATCTGAAATACTGTGTGACTACCGTATCTGTAATCCATGTTGCACCTCCCATGCAACACAGTATCTTAGCTAAAGCTGACCGACTACAGTCGGTGGTTTTAACCTTTCATATGGAAGAATAAATTCATAGTAATTGTTCTAATTCACTAGCAATTCTTAGAGCAGCGACACCACCACCGTACATGGATTGAACTGTATTTATATTAATTCCCATAATATCATGAACTGATTGAGTTATTTTTTTACTGTCAGCATCTGAGAGTTTGTTCACACCAGCTTCAATTAATTCTATCCATTCAGTTTGATCCCTAACTGTTACACAAGGCTTCCGGAAGAAGAAAGCTTCTTTTTGTAGTCCTCCACTGTCTGTGATAACTATAGTTGTGTTTTTAAGTAGCCAGAGCATTTCTAAATATCCAATGGGTTCAATTAAATGGACATCTAAATGTAAATCATATTTTTCTAACATTTTTTTAGTTCTTGGGTGAAGTGGAAAAACAACCGGATAAATTGTTTTATGTATATAATTTAATGCGCTCACTATTTCAGTTAAACGTTTTTGATTATCTGTATTTTCAGCACGATGCAGTGTAGTTAATATAAAATTTTGTATAGAGTACAGCCCATCAGGTTTTTTTGCCATTTGGCTAAAATATAAAGCTGCATCTTCCATCACATCCCCGACGTTTTTTATCTTAATCGGCTTTGAACCGAAACCTTCTCTTTGCAGATTATTGGTGGCGGTATCTGTTGGGCAGAAAAGTATTGAACTCACATTATCTGTTAATATTCTATTTATCTCTTCTGGCATTTTTATATTAAAACTACGCAAACCGGATTCAACATGTATAACCGGAATATGTAATTTAGACGCCGCTAATGCACCAGCTAAAGTGGAGTTAGTATCACCATATACCATGACCGCATCGGGCTTTTCTGTAATTAGTACTTTTTCAATATCAATGAGCATTTTACCAGTCATTTCACCATGAGAGCCGCCATGAATATTAAGAGTGTAATCAGGATGAGGAATTTTTAATTCATTAAAAAATATATCAGACATGTTAGTATCAAAATGTTGACCTGTATGAATGATAATTTCTTTAAATTTATTATGCTTTTTTAAAGCACGAGATACTGGACTTGCTTTAATGAATTGCGGCCTGGCGCCTAATACGGTTAGGATTTTTTTCATATCGATTAATATCTAATTTGTTGGTAAAATTTAATTAATTTACTCTGTTCAATATTCCAATTGTATTTATTATTTACTGCGAGACATCCATTGTTACCCATTTCTTCCGCTATATCATGGTTATTTGATAAATAATCGATCGTATGAGCTAATTCTTTAGGATTCAATGGGTCGATGCAAATTCCACAATTGTTTCCTATAATGATATCTTTCCATAATGTAAAATTTGAAGCGATGACAGGAATACCTGCACTCATATATTCGAACATTTTATTGGGTTGTGCATCTATATGATTTGGTTGTGGATGAAATAGAACCATTCCAGCAATAGATTTAGATAAAAGCTCCTTTGTTTCTGTGCGATTTAAGAAGCCAAGTTCATCTATTTTATGCCAATTCTTCATGCTTTTTATTTTATTTTCTAAATCTTTGTTAGAAAAATTGCCAGCTAATTTCATTTTTGTATCAGTGGAGAGGTGAGAGATTGATTCAATCATCTCTTTTATGCCTCTAATACGGGAAATTCCGCCTACATAGCATACTTGTTTTTCTTTTTCACTCCATTCAATGTTACTATTATGTAACTCACCTAATATGGGATAATTATTTATATCTATGGTTCTTTTATTTATTAATAGAAATTTATCACGTATAATAGGGGTTGCCGTAATGATACCACTAAATTTAGGTATTGCCCATCTTTCATATAATGAAAACCCTTTTGATAGAAATCGAAGTATGTATTTATTTAGATATGGTTTACTTAGTAATTGTTTTGGTACATCTTCATGAGCATCAAATATTACTATTTTATTTTTTTTAAGTAATTTAAGTCCAATTGGGATTAGTTCTGGATCATGAAGGTGATAAATGTCTGCACTTAGTTCACAGGCTTTCTTATAAACTAGCTTTGTTGTTCTGAATATTCTATTTAAGCGACCAGGTAAGAAACCAACATCATAAATATTAATATTTTTATTTGTTTCATTTCCCCTTCCGTCAGCAACAATAAGAGAGACATCATATTTTTCTTGTTGTAAGGAAATACATTCTTTGAAAAAAATCCTAGTATCGTAACGAGAATGAACAGATGTCATATGAGCTATTTTCATTAATATTTTCCGTGTCGAAGTATCTTCTGGTTTTAATTTTATAAGTTGAAAAATATAAATTTTATGAAAATTATAAAATTATAAAATTATAAAATAGAAATAAGGTTTATGCATAATATACTTAAAATTATCTCTGAAAATGGTTTGATTTTATCATTTGCAATTGTCTAAGAGTAGTTTTTTATATTCTTGTTGATTGTTTTTTCGGCAATTTGCTGGATTTTTTTGAAAAATCTAAAGTAACTATCCCAGTTTTTATATTCACTATAATTTTTCCCAGGTGATCGAATGAATTCATTTAGATCATTTTCAGAGATTTTTAATTTCTTTGCAATATATGAAAAATCTTCCCGTAATTCATTATCATCATATAAAGGCTGTTCTAATTCTAATAGTGATTCTTCTCTAGTTAATTGTTTACTTAATATAAGGCTAGATAAATGAGGCCTTCTTTTATCATAATTAAATTTAGTGGGTAAATAATAATTTTGGAAAAATTTTGTAAATATTGATTCGCCATGTTTTCTACCGTAGTCCTTATAATCTATTTTTTCTTTTAGAAAAGTTAAGGCATCTTTTTTATTGTAAGGAAGATAATTCAATGGTCTTACAGTTCTAAACTTATGTATAAATGGATAAGTAAAGTAATATTGAAATATGCTGATAGTTTTATAATATTTTAATTTTGTAACTCCAAATTTTTTATGTATATCATGGAGATTAATAGCATCCATTGCTGAGTGATGCCAGCTAGTTGGAACGACTGATTCTGTTGCTATATTACCACCACTGATTACATATTTGATTTTATGTTTTATAGCGTAGTGATATAAGGTGGAGAAAAATGCATGATCTTGTACTACATCTTGGTTTGCAACACCAGATTTTAAATACGCTACTTGAAGATCCCTAATTTCATTCCAATTCATAACATGTGTATGAAAATCGAATCCAGTATGCTTTATAACCTGTTCTATATTGTAGACAGCCAACTCACTATTCCAGCCAGCATCAATATGAATTACTAATGGATTTAATCCATAATCTTTTAATATAACTGCTAAATATGCACTATCTATCCCACCACTGAGACCGATTATACAATCATACTTTTCGTTTTTCTTAGATGCTTTTATTTTCTTAATTATATTATTTAGCTTTTCTTTTCCAAGATCAGTTGGATACCATGATTTGCTCGTCTTATTATCAAAATCATTACAATGATTACAGACTCCATTGCTATCAAATGATATTGTTGGATCTGTGGTATCCATTACACATCTAGTGCACACTTGATATTTTTTCATATAAATTTGCTCTTAATAAAATTAGTACTACGATGATAAACTGTTAATTTCTTTATAATTAGGGTAGGTTAGTAGAATTCCATCATTAGGACCATAAAAGGTGAACATGGTTCCTATTGCTGAAGCTTGAGCTCCAGAATTAATTGCATCTCTTATATGATTAAATGAGCCTGCGCCACCAGAAATAACTATAGGAATATTTGTGAAATGAGATGCTTCTTTTATTAAAATGGTGTCAAATCCTTTTTTTGTTCCTTCATTATTAATTGAGGTTAAAATTATTTCTCCTGCACCAAGATTTTCTATATTTCTTATGTGTTCTTTGAAGTTCAATGTACACTTTTGTGTCCCAGATTTGGTATATATAATATATTTACCTATAAAATTCTTTTTGACATCAATGGAGACAACTATACTTTGAGAACCAAACAGTGAGCTTGCTTCTTGAATGAGCTTAGGATTATTAACTGCACTTGTATTCAAAATAATTTTTTCAAATCCTATAGAAAATATTTTTTCTATATCTTTAATATTTTTTATTCCTCCTCCATATGAAAGCGGCATAAATGCTTCTGAAGCAATTTCTTTTAAAATATCAAAATTAATTTCCCTATTTTTCACACTTGCTTCTATATCTAATAATACTAATTCATCTACTTCTTTATTATTAAATATTTTTACAGCGTTGATCGGATCTCCTATATAACGATGATTTTTGAATATCCTACCTTTTTGGAGACCATCGTTATTGAATAATAGTACGGGGATAACTCTGTGTCTTAGCATTTACAGTGAGACTCAATTAGATTCTTAAAGAAAAACATTCCGAATTTATGGCTTTTCTCTGGATGGAATTGAACACCATAAATATTATCTTTTTTAACTGAACTTACAAATTCATTAATATAATTTGTCGTTGTTAGTATATTTTCATTATCTTGGCATTCTACATAATAAGAATGTACAAAATAGAATCTATCGGGATTATCAGGATTTTGTTGAAATAAATTATTGTTAGTTTTTAATGATATATAATTCCATCCCATGTGTGGAATTTTTAGATTCCTATCTTCTTGGTTGTTAAATTTTTTAACGTTACCTTTTAACCAGCCTAGTCCGTTTGCAGTACCTTCTTCACTAGTATTAAATAATAGTTGCATTCCTAAACATATTCCAAGGAATGGGGTTTTTTCTTTAATTACTTTTTTACTAAGTATAGTCTGTATACCAGAATTGGATAATTTTTTCATCCCATAGTCAAAACTTCCAACTCCGGGTAAGATGATAAAATTAGAATTTGATATAATTTCTAAATCAGAAGTAATAACAGAGTCATATCCAACTTTTCTGAGTATATTTTGAATGGAACTGCTATTACCCATTCCATAATCTATTATTGTAATTAACATGTTTTATCTTCTACTATAAATGTTATCCGATTTTTTTGTAATTGATAATATAATTATGAGCAATAAAATGCCCGAGCTTATTAGAGCAGTTGTAAAAGATTGTTCTATTAGGAGAAAGCTATATAGAATTGATGTGGCTATTATTTCTACGTTTTTTGTTTTTAACCATAATAGATCTAGATATATGAAAATTATAAAGATACAAATTAGGTTTATCATATATCCTATTAGTCCATATTTTAAAAAATAATATAAAAAGGTATTTGTGTTGGCATTGGTGCTTTGATTCTGAAAATATTTTTCACCGATGTAAAAAGTAACATCAGAGTTGGTGAGCCTTTTTCCATATAAAAAATTATCAGGAATGCTGATTTCATTAAGATAATAATTCTGTATTAAGGATGCAACAAAAATCAACCTCCTTATGAAATAATCAGCAAGGTATGAGTACTCAAATATGAATGATTCTATGAGTGACGTTAGGCTAATAAAAACTAATAATTTTATTATGAGTAAAGCCATATTTTCTATTTTATTTTTCTTCATATAAGCAGCAAAAATCATCATAGCTATGACATATAAAAAGGGACTCTTTAAACCTATAAACCAAAAAGTTATAAATGGAAATAACAAAGAAGCAATGAAGCATTTTTTATTTTTGTATATTATACTATAAAAGGCTAGTAGCGGAATTAATCCATTTGTTGTAATATTTAATATATAAGGAAATAGTAGGTCCTTCCCTAAATAATCTCTTGCTAATAGTCTTCGTTGATACATTGAATCTAGAGATAAAGAACCAACTGGGATTTCAATGATTAGATTGCATATAGTGATTATAGAAAAAAGTATTGATATAAGAAATAATGTATTTCTTGGTAAAATAGGATAATATAATTTTATCTTTCTTAACTCATGTGCTATTTTCTTTTTTAGAATTGCTATTAATATTGGAGGAATATATAGGAATAAATAAAATAACATATAGTTATTATATGCTAGTTTAGTGATATTAGAAAAGTAACTGGTATATAATAGGCTAAATATAGTATATATAATAATGAAGATGTCTGATGGAGTTCTTATCTTTCTTGATATTAGCAATGTACATATAATACAGCTTATTATACAATAAAGTGTGCTATATTGATTCCATGTTACTTCTTTCATTCCAGAATATGAATTATTGGGCTGTATTTGATAATTATAAATTAAAAGGGTTGTTATTAGAAAAACCTGAATTAACATAAAGTTAATTATCAATCTATGAATATATTTAATTGACATATTTAGAATATTTATATGAAATATATAGATAAATAATATATAGGGTTGTATAGCATAAAGAATATGAGATTATGCTTATCTTAACTGTCGAAATAACAGTAAAAGAGAATAATGTGAAAGTTAATAAAGAAAGCTGCCAGATAAGATCTATGTGCTGTTTCTGTGCTATATACAAGGTATAGCTTAATGGACTTGAAACAAAACGCAAAGCAAACATTGGCATTAACCATACACCTATTAGCCCAGATATTTCCCATTCTTCACCAAATAATAACGAAAATGTTGGTCTTAGAAGAAATATAGAACATACTATCATGATGATTGATAATATTATTAATACATTAAAGGTTTTCTTATATTCATCTCTACATGAACCTTTGACACGATAGCTTGTAGATGCACTTTTAATGAAAACATCTCTTACTGCACCTCCGAGTAGAGATATTGGTGCACCAAGTGTTCTGATAGTTAAGGAAAGGTATCCTGCCCATTCTGCACCGAATCTATAATTTACTAAGATAATTGGCAATTGAGCAGATAAGTTGTTAGTTGCATCGGCTGGTAAAGAATATAATAGGAAATTTTTATGTTTTCTCCATTTTTTCTTGAATATTGGAAAAGTAAAAGCTTTTAACTCTTTTCTAGTTATAGGTAATACTTTTAGGCAAAAAATACAAGAAAATATACTTCCTGATACATATCCTATGATTATATTTGATAAGTTAGGTTCTATATATCCAGATATTATTTGTGGAACTGTAATAAAGAAGTTCTGAGAGATTCTTATAATTCCTAACTTTTTAAAATATCCTCCACATGAGAGCCATGATTGAGTTGTTGTATAAATGGAATAACAGATACTTACGGGAATAATTGTTATAAGGAAAATATTCTTTGAGGTTTCGGGACTTTCTATATAAATATAGAATAACATTAATATTATTAGTGAAAATGATATTAGTGTTATATTTATTAAAGTTACTATTAATGTATTATTCCTTTCATAGCCATCTTCTTCTATACCAAAGGAAGACTCAAATCTGGCTGTGAGTATTATTGAAAGTAATATAGTAATACTAAGCCAGGTTGCGAATTCACCAATATTACCTGGACTATATAGTCTGACTATTAGTAAAGAGCCAAAGATTGGAATTAATTGTGATATCAGTGTTCCTGAAAAAACTGTCCCAACCTTTGACCAATAATCATTTACTTTTATAGTCATAGTATTTGCTTGCAGATATCTATGATCGAAGATGTTTCTAAATAAGGATGCATCGGTAAGCTAATCACTTCCTGGGCGATTTCATCACCCACAGGCAGAGTGATATTACTGGCCACCGCAGGTTGTTTATTCAAGGGAATAGGATAATGAATGGCGGTTGGGATGCCTTGTTCTTTTAATTTTCGCTGTAATTCGTCCCGGTTTTTAACCCGGATAGTATATTGCGCATAGGCAGAGAGATTGTGTGGCTCAATATAGGGTGTGGTCATGATGCCAATGTTATTCAATGCCTGATTGTAGTTTGTGGCAACTGTCTGACGTAATGCCATTTCTTCATCAAATATGTCCAGTTTGGGGAGTAGAATGGCCGCTTGCAGGGTATCTAAACGGCTATTCACTCCAACTCTGACATGGTGGTATCGCCTGTCTTGTCCATGGCGGGCAATTTGACGAATAATTTTCGCCAGCTCTTCATCGTGGGTGAAAATAGCCCCGCCATCACCGTAACACCCCAGGGGTTTACTGGGGAAGAAACTGGTACAAGAAATTGTGGTCAGGTTACAGGAGCGTTTTCCTTTATATGTTGCGCCGAAACTTTGGGCCGCATCTTCTATGACGGTCAGGTTATGTTTTGCTGCAATGGCATTAATTTCGTCAAAATCGGCACATTGTCCATATAAGGAGACCGGAATAATTGCTTTGGTTTTGGCGGTAATCGCGGCTTCGAGTAAAGCCGGGTCTAAGTTGTACGTGGTGGGTTTGACATCCACATAGACCGGTATGCCGCCCAGCAGTGCGACGGTTTCAGCGGTGGCAATGTAGGTAAATCCGGGGGTAATGACCTCGTCACCCGGTTTGATGCCAATCGCCATTAAGGCAATTTGTAACGCATCGGTACCATTCGCGCAGGTAATACAATATGGCGCCCCGGTGTATGCAATCAGCTTTTCTTCTAATTCGGCCACTTCCGGCCCTAAAATATATTTGCCGTGGGTGAGGACCTTTTGGATATTCGCGTCAATGTTATCTTTAATTCTGCGTTGTTGAGCAGCCAGATCGGTAAATTGCATTCTTTTATCCTTGCTTATTTAATTCGCACGACGGTCTGGTTATTGAGCTGATAAATATGGTGTGTGTGTGGACAAATGGTGGTGGCTTGTCCATGTAGCGGTAAATCGAGTTGTTCACCAAATTCACTCATCCAGCCAATCTGTTTGGCCGGTACACCCACCATCAGGGCATAATCGGGGACATCTTTATTCACGACCGCACCGGCGCCAATAAAGGCATAAGCGCCAATGGTGGTGCCACAAATAATGGTGCAATTGGCGCCTAAAGTGGCGCCTTTTTTTACCCATGTGTTTTGATATTCACTTTTTCTTTCAATCAATGAACGGGGATTATAAACATTGGTGAAAACCATGCTGGGGCCACAAAATACGCCGTCTTCCAGATGAACGTTGTCATAAACAGAGACGTTATTTTGTATTTTGCAGTGATTGCCGAGGGTGACTTGATTGCCAATAAAGACATTTTGTCCTAACGAGCAGCCTTCGCCAATTTTGGCTCCAGAACAGACATGCGTAAAATGCCAGATACGGCTGTTTTTCCCGATTTGTGCCCCTTCATCAACGATAGCACTGGGATGTATCATTACGTGTTCGGCTGACATGAGGCTGGTTCCATGGGGTTAATAGGTTAGAGGCAAAGAAATGGTTTTATTATCTCTGGCCGATAGGTAGGCGGCGATAAGCAGCTCTAAGGATTTTAAGCCTTCCCGGCCATCCGTGATGGGCTGGGCTTCGCCTTTCATGACATCAATGACATTTTTATAGTAGAGGGGATGACCAAAGCCATAAACGGAGGTGGTTTCATAGTTGGCGGTTTTGACGTGTTGGTCATACTCTTTTTCGTCAGCGAAATGCCATTGCTGGATTTCATTGACCGCTAAGCCGCCTACTCTAACGGTGCCTTTTTCCCCCAGAATGGTGATGGAACCTTCGAGATTCTGCGGATAGGTACACATGGTGACCGCCATTGAGCCTAAGGTGCCATCCCGCCAGCGGATATTCAGTACCCCGGTATCTTCCGTTTCGATATCCAGGTGGGTAGATGTCATGGCCTGAACATCTTTGACCGGGCCGATTAACCATTCAATTAAGTCAACATAGTGGCTCGCTTGATTCATGAAAGCGCCACCGTCAAATTCCCAGGTGCCCCGCCAGGCGGCCTGGTCATAATAGGCTTGGGGGCGGGTCCAGAACACATTGAGGTGAACCATATAAATTTTGCCAAAACGTTTTTCACTGACTGCGCGTTTTAATAATTGTAGCGTCGCGTTGAGGCGGTTCTGTTTGACCACAAAGAGGTATTTACCGGCTTTATCGGCGGCCTTAACCATATTTTCACCATCTGCCAGCCGGGTAGCCATCGGTTTTTCGGTGACGACATGAAAGCCTTTATCGAAGCAGGCTATTGCCTGCTCTGGATGGAGGCCGGATGGGGTGGTCAGGATAATGATATCGGCGGTGATAGTCTCCAGCATGGTGTTTAAGTCGCTGAACCCCGGGACACCGGTTTTTTCTACCGCGGCGTTTAATGCGTCTTGATCGTTATCACAGACGGCGACTAATTCGGTCTCTTCTTGATGGATTTCCAGCGCATTGAAATGATTTTTAGCGATCCGTCCACAACCTACTAAAGCAAACCTTATCTTTCTGTCTTTGATGATGTTCAGCATGGTTTATCCTGAGTTAAGCTTTTGTAATGTTTTTATGATTGGGAGAATATTTGCCACGAGTATCAACGACTAATGTGGCGTTATTAATAATTAATTCATAATCAAATTTATCGTGATCAGTGGCTAAAATAACGCAGTCGAAGGTTTGGAGATTATTTTCCGTGATGGGCTGGCTGATTAAATTAAAATGATGTTCCCGCATTTTAGGAAAGGCCGGAACGTGCGGATCTGAATATTCGATATTTGCCCCCAATGCCTGGAATTTTTCCATAATATGTACCGAGGGGCTTTCCCGCATATCATCCACATTCTTTTTATAGGCGATACCGAGGATTAATATACGGCTGCCATTAATGGATTTATTCGCCTTGTTGAGGGCTAATATGGTTTTATTGACCACATAATCGGGCATGGAGGAATTGACTTCACCGGAGAGTTCAATAAAGCGGGTATTGATACCATATTCTCGGGCTTTCCAGGTTAAATAGAAGGGGTCAATCGGAATGCAGTGACCGCCTAATCCCGGGCCGGGGTAATAAGGGACAAAGCCGAAGGGTTTGGTTGCGGCGGCGCGAATCACTTCGTGGATATCAATCCCCATTTTATCGGTAACGAGTTTCATTTCGTTGACTAAGCCGATATTGACCGCCCGGTGTATATTTTCAAGCAGTTTCGTCATCTCGGCGGCTTTAGTTGAACTGACCGGGACAACCTGGTCAATGGCGGGTTGATAAACGGCGATACCGGCTTTTAAGCAGTTTTCCGTGTGGCCGCCAATGACTTTAGGGATAGTTCGGGTTTCGAAATCAGGATTACCGGGGTCTTCCCGTTCGGGAGAATAGACCAGGAAGATATCTTCACCGACGGTTAACCCGTTTTCTTCGACCCGGGGTAATAATTCTTCTTCCGTGGTACCCGGGTAAGTGGTGCTTTCTAAGGAGAGGAGTTGCCCGGCTCTTAAATACGGTTTTACCCGGTTGGTGGTGTTAATGACAAAGCTGATATCGGGTTCGCGGTATTTATTTAGCGGCGTGGGAACGCAAAGAATAATGGCATCACATTCCGCGATTTTGGTGAAGTCCGTAGTGGCTTCAAAACCGGTATTTATCGCTTTACTGATTTTGGATGAGGAAATATGTTCGATATAACTTTGGCCTTGATTTAATTTATCTGTTTTTTCTTTATCAATATCAAAACCAATGACCTTAAAACCGATATCGTTATATCGAAGCATTAACGGTAAGCCAACATAACCCAGGCCAACAATGGCAATAATGGCGGTTTTATTATCAAGTTTCTCGGTGAGAATGTTAAGTGAGGACATATTTTGCCTTTTAAAATGATGATTTAAAAATGAAATCATGAAAATAAGTCACATTTGGTTTTTAATAGAATGTTATCTATTTTCATAAGTTTTATTTGGCAAGTGAAACTTTAACAACCTATTTTAAATAGGTTTTATAAGATATATTATTGGAATAATAAATAATGTAATAACAAAGCTACCGCACTAGGTTATTGGCTCCCAGAATTCCTTGGAATTTTATAATGTTATCTATTATTTTGATTTTTCAATGCTTTTGCCTGCTGTAATGGAAAAGCAGTAAAAATATAAGTGTTTTTAATGAATAAAGGGGAGATTAAACCGTCAGACTCTCTGGGTCAAGCATAATAAAAATTTATCTATTTAATTATTTTGTATAATAAGGCCGGTGAAAATCTGTATCACCGGCCATGAAGTGGTAGCCAAATAACCAAGCGTAAGCCGCCTAGTGGGCTGTCTTCAGCACATACCCAGCCACGATGTTGGCTGACTGCGGTTTCTACAATGGCTAAACCAAGGCCGGTGCCGCCAGATTCTCGGTCGCGGGCTTCGTCTGTGCGGTAGAAAGGACGGAATATATGTTCGCGGTCTTCTGGGGTGACGCCAGGGCCGTCATCGTCAACGGTGATGGTGATCCCTTGATTATCGGTGTGGAAACCCACGGCAATGTGGTGGTGGGAGTAGCGTAAGGCATTGCGTACAATATTTTCAAAAGCACTGCTAAGCGCTGATGGGTTGCAGTAAATAGTCCAGGAACCCGGTGGTGAGGTTGTTTCAAGGATTTTATCCATTTGTTCAGCTTCAAAGCTGGCGTTATCAAGAATATCGTTCCATAACTCTGTCATTTTGATATTTTCTCTCAGCAGCTCATTTTTATGCTGGCTGCGGGAGAGCACTAACAGATCGTTAATCATGCTGTCTAGTCGTTGGGCTTCTGTCTCAATTCTTTCCAATTCTTTACTTTCACCATGACGACGGCGAAGTAATGCTGTTGCAAGTTGTAGGCGGGTGAGGGGCGTGCGTAGTTCATGGGAGATGTCGGAAATGAGTCGTTGCTGTGCGGTGACCATGCGCTCTAATACACTGATCATCTGATTGAAGCTGTTACCTGCGGCCAGAAACTCTTGTGGGCCAGCTTCCAATTCTGGATGCTGGCGTAGATTGCCTTTAGCAACATCGTCTGCGGCATTTTTTAATTTACGGGCCGGTTTAGCCAAACTCCAGGCTAGCCATAATAGGAGTGGCGCACTGATTAGCATAGTGGCAATTAATAGCAATAGTGGTCGGTCAAACATCAGGTTAATAAAGTCTGACTGTGGGCTGTTTGCTGGGCGAACTAAGTAGAGTTGGTAATGATCTTCTCCGTCCCGGATAGAAAATGGCCCTAACATCTCAGAACGGCCATATTTTTTCTTTTTAGGGTGATCTGCATTATCTGATTGTCCGATAAAATTGCGGACAACTTGCATTTCACTTCTCTGGGCACCAATAACCCGTCCTTCACTGGTGACTAATATCAGGCGTTGTCCTGGTGGCGCCCATTTTTCAATTGCGCGAAATAAACGGCGCCACCAGAGTAAATCATTAGCTGGGTCTTGTGCTAATTCTGCTTCAATATGTTGTTCCAGCATAACTCCCTGCCGATATTCATTTTCCAGCAGAGAGGTCAATTGTCTGGAATCCAGTTTTGGTACCATCAATACCAGCATCAGGACTAACGCGAGAGTAAACCAGAAAATTGCGAAGATGCGTGCTGTTAAGCTGTTTATCATGTTGCAGAAACCATTAAATAGCCGCGGCCACGTAAAGTTTTAAACCAAGGCTGACCATCTTCCCGTTCAGGTAATTTACGACGCAGGTTAGAGATATGCATATCAATTGCCCGGTCAAATGGGGTCAGCCGTTTACCTAATACTTCTTGGCTTAGGTGTTCGCGGGAAACAACTTGCCCCAAATGTTGAGCTAATAAATAGAGCAATGTGAATTCAGTACCTGTTAAATCTAATATTTGATTAGCGAAGCTGGCTGCCTGGCGGCCAGGGTTTAATTGTAGGTTATCGACCAGAAGCGTGGGCAGGCCGTTGTCTGTCTGTTGTTGTTCACTCCAATTTGAGCGGCGAAGAATAGCGCGTATACGAGCCACGAGTTCACGATCATTAAATGGCTTGGCAAGATAGTCATCAGCGCCTAATTCCAGTCCCAGAACACGATCCAAATCGCTTCCGCGTGCTGTCAGCATAATTACCGGGGTTTGGTGATGTAGCCGAAGTTCTTTTAATGTTGAAATACCATTCTTACGCGGCATCATAATGTCGAGTAGTAGTAAATCAATCGAGTCGTCAAGGAATTTTAATGCTTGTTCTCCGTCATAAGCGATAACAACGTTAAATCCTTCCATTTCAAGTAATTCTTTTAATAGTGATGTCAGTTCACGGTCATCATCAACTAATAGGATTTTATGCATCGATTACTTCCTCCAGGAACAAAAATACGATAACAAACTTTGTTATTCCACGACTTTACGTTCTTTTACAAGCTCTGACGCTAGTTTGCAGCCGCACAGGTATAGTTGTCTACATTGAATCGAATAGCATCGTTCGGGGAAACGAGGAGTTGTTTAATGCGTAACATAGCAGCGTTGGTTCTTGCGTCAATATTTGTTGTTAGCTCGGTAGCATCTTTAGCTGAAACAGCAAATACAGCTCACGCTGCTACAGTACCTGATATTTGTGCGTCGTGTGGTTATAAGAGTGGTGAAGCTCATCATTATCGTAATAATAATGAAACCAGTGACAATGATCATATGTTCAATGGTATCACTTTAACCGAGCAGCAGCGCCAGCAAATGCGTGATTTGATGGTGCAAAAACATCAGCAGCGCTCATTGATGTTGATTAATCGCGCAGAACGTGAAGAGATGCGCAAATTAGTAACGGCGAAGGATTTTGATGAAGCGGCAGTAAAGGCTCAAGCTGAAAAGATGGCTAGATATAGTGTTGAACGTCAGGTGGAAATGGCCCGTATCCATCATCAGATGTATCAACTGTTGACTCCTAAGCAGCAAGCACAATTAGAGCAACACCATCGGCAGCGTATGTCTCAGTTACCGAACTGATTTTGTAGTATCCATAGCATAGTAGTAAGTTAGTAGTAAACGAGAATTTTTCCTTGCCATAGACACCATCCCTGTCTTTCAGGCCCTTTTTAGGGCCTTTTTTTTCAGTCACTTACAACACATTTCTTTGTAAAACAACAACATAAAAAAGTATGAAGGGGTTAGAAAGTATACGAAAGTTTTTGAGTGTGGACGCTTGCCACAATATCAGATGCGCCTTCCAGAAAAATTTCGCGAGCAATTAGAAGAGCAAGCGTGTAGAGACGGTGATTTTTCTCTTGTAACATGGATCAAGCGGATTTTGCGTAAAGAACTACGGGAACGAGGTATTGAACCGAAAGGTTGAATCTTGTGAAATGCCAAGAAGCACCCATTCTAGGTGCCTCTTGTTTTGAATTGCTCTAACACCTTTATATGTGGGTCTTAGCCTACCGTAATCTGAACAGGTTTTCCTATACGGGTTAACATATTAACCAATGCGTCAATGGTGAATTTACTTACCTTTTTATTCACAACATCAGATACTCTTGGACGAGAAATGTGCAACACCGTTGCTACTTCAGCTTGTTTCATTTTTTTATCTGCAATCCATAAAGTAATTTCTTCCATTAGCTGTTCTTTGATTTGCAATGTGTTTTCTATTTCTCGTAAAGAGGTTGCATGAAGTTGCTGAGCCTCTTGCTCAGTAAAACCTAACTCAGAAAATATATTATGTCCGGCTGGAGTTACCCTACGAATTTCAGTGTCAATTTTAGTGGTCATTTGATATTTCTCCGTTGCTGGATAACTGCGTTGTATCGTACTTTAGCGATATCCTTATCATGTTTATTCGTTTGTTGAGTTTTTTTCTGAAAACTATGCAATACATAAATAACTTCATCGAATTTAGCAACATACATAATACGATAAATACCTGTATTGTCTCTTAGCCGTATTTCTTTTACGCCAGAACCGATGTCAGAAAAGGGTTTCCAATCTTCAGGATCTATTCCATGCTGTATTCTATGAAGCTGATAGCCTGCGTCTTTACGTGCATCTGTAGGGAAGGCTAACAAATCTTCATAAGAAGAGCCAATCCAGGCAATTTCTTTCTCTGTACCGCTCCTGATTTTCGTCATAGTTTTCCCTTCCTTACCTGATTGTATAAAATTTTATACAATTCTGTGCAAAGTTACAAGAATTGTCGCTTCATTTATCGTGCGCGGCATGAGTCTTTTGATTACTCAAGGATGAACATCTCTAATACTCTTTTTATATCCTCCACTTTGTGCTATCCCTGATACTTACCCAATCAACTGAATTTTATTGTCACAGTGATCACCATAGCGAAATCATCATTACGGGAGTCTTTCGCTATGGCACAAGATTATCATCATGGTGTCCGCGTGCAGGAAATCAACGAGGGTACGCGCACTATTACCACTGTCAGCACCGCTATTGTCGTGCTAGTCTGCACAGCGGATGATGTTTGACACCAAAACTTTTCCCTTAAACACGCTAGTCTTGTTAACCGACGTTCTGACTGCCAATAGTAAGGCCGGCAAAACGGGCACATTGTTCCATGCTCTGCGAGCGATTGCCGACCAGTCCAAACCCGTGACTGTTGTTGTGCGTGTGGCTCAGGGGAAAACTGAAGCAGAAACCACGTCGAATATCATTGGCGGCGTTACCGACGAGGGCAAAAAAACGGGAATGCAGGCGCTGCTTGCGGCACAAGGTCAGCTTGGCATCAGACCGCGTATTTTGGGTGCTTGAGCACGTTATTTTAGCTATGAACGATTTCAGCAATATTTGACATGTGAAGATGTTGAAAAGAGACAACGTGCAATAATCAAAATCATCGGCGCATCAAATCTTATTGGTAAATCTGAAAGTTGACTTTTGGATTCTATCAACTAGAGTACGATTATTCCCCATGAGGGCTTTGTTAAAAAATTTCTCCCGCAAAGGGCTTATAACCCCTCATACATAGTATGAGGGGGTTTCAGACCGCTGACAAACTTCGTTGAAAATAACGGGGTTTGTTTCCTTCATTATGAATCATAATGTCTCCATTTTCCTCATTAACCCGGTCTAATCCCCCGCTAAGGCGTTATTTTCACTTCTCCCGTAATAAAATGCTTGTTCTCCAGAAATAAAAACAACAAAGCATTGCGATCAGCAATGGCAGCTCGCAGGACGAGACAGCTATGCTGGCTTGATGCACAGCACAACATAGCACCCGCCCGCTCAAAGAAGATGACGGGGGTGATTCATCTGTTGATGAAGGATACGCGCAATCAGAATATCGGTATCCCGGATAGTATAGAAAACCGTGTGACGGTGAAACTCAACCCGCATGACACTTGGGACAGATGGGTATTCCCTCCCTATATGTGGCATTTCAGCTAGTGTGTCAAAAAATGCTTCCAGTGCCTCCGTATAATGGTCAGCCTGAACTTCACCGAATTGCAAAAGTGTATAATCATAAATCCCAGCAAAATCTTCAGCAGCCTGATCCGTGAGCTTATACATTATGTCTGTGTTTCCGTTGTTCCGCTATATCCCGTAGGGTCAGCGAGCTTTCCCCACTTTCCAAGCCAGCAATAACCGCTTTGCGTACAATCTCATCGTAAGCTTCTTGTTGCTCCAGCAAACGCAGCGCCGAACGCATAACTTCACTGGCATTTCCATAACGGCCACTTTCAATCATATGCTGTACGAACCTGTCAAGTTGTTCGCCCATACTGACAGTAGTAATTTTTCTCATATTTCACCGATGTATTAATAGTTAATACATCAAGTGTACAGCAAATGAGGCTGCATTACCAATGTCCTGAAGCCCCGAAAAAAATCGGGGCTTATGTCGATGTGGTCAAGGTGTGGACACTTACTTAAATAAATCATTTTATTACAATGTGTTATGTTTGAAAAACAAACGCCATCCCTGTCTTTCAGGCCCTTTTTAGGGCCTTTTTTTTCGGTCATTTACAATGCATTTCTTTGTAAAACAACAATATAAAAAAGTATGAAGGGGTTGGAAAGTATACGAACGGCAACGGATCACGCCGGAAGTTTATCCTCATGGACTCAGTCTATCAGACTCCTCAACCTCATCCTGGTAACGTAATGGATAAAGGCGCAGTAAATGGCCTTCGTGAGTGGTTCGAAAATGTAATAGGAGTCGAACATGATTAAAAGCAACAACATTATGACTATCGACGGTCATCCCGCTTCTGTTACCTACGAAGCAGAAATTAGGGCCTTTCGCGGCAAGTTTCTGGATGTCACCGGATATTGTGATTTCGTATCAAACAGTATTGACGGGCTTGAAAAAGAGGGACAAATCTCACTGGCTGAATATATAGAAACGTGCGAGGAAGAGGGAATTAACCCATTCAAGGAAGAGGACAGGATAAAATCTTTTACTCTTCGTTATCCTGGCTGGAAGCTCGTTTGACTGCGGCGACAATATCACTCGCAGTCTCAAAGAACCAGTTCATAGTTCAGCTGCTTGAGCGGGAACTTCAATAAAATAGATAACGCCGGACAGTAACAAAACGTGTTTTTAGTGATACGTATTTCATGGGAAGAAATCGCCCAAACTGACCGGGAGCAAATTTATCTCTACTTCTTTGAACGGGCTGGGCTGTTATTGGCTGATACAATGGATACAAAATTTTCGGAGATGGCTGAACTTCTGAAAGTTAGCCCATACGCAGGCATAAAGGCTCGTAACAGCCCTGATGAACGTTATAGAAAACTCGTTGTCCCTCATTTTCCTTTCATCATGCTCTACCGTTACGATGAGGATATAGAAAATATAAAAATTCTCAGAATATTGCACATCTCATTAAGCCCCTCGGCATGCGAAGGACTTTTCTTGTATATCGATGTGGTCACAGTGTGGATATTTTTGTTTTAAAATCCTTTTGTTACAATTCGTTATGTTTGGAAAACAAACACCATTCCTGTCTTTTTCCCGCCTTCTGGTGGATTTTTTTTAATTGTTGTTATTCTGACCAATCCTGTTTATCTTACTTCATTTAACTTAAGTTGATTTAATTATTCATGGTTCTCAGGAAGGGAAATAGTATGTCTGGTAACGAGATAAAAGATCGACGTCCGATCAAAACGCGCAATTCAGTATGGGCTGGGAAAGCGGCTAAGTGGCTGCAATATCACGGGGTGACACCAAATAGCATATCTATTGCTAGTGTTGTTTTTGCTGCATTAGCTGGATTGTGTTTCGCGGCCTGTTTTAAGGACCAACCTTTCTGGTTAACTTCAGTATTATTGGTTATTGGGGCTTTATTTATTCAGACTAGGTTAGTGTGTAATTTATTGGATGGAATGGTGGCTGTTGAAGGTGGTTTGAGAACATCTGCCGGCACTGTTTTTAATGATCTTCCAGATCGTATCGCTGATTCTTTTATTTTGATTGGATTGGGATATGGTTTAACTCTTTTCCCATTTGCAATTTCCCTTGGCTGTATTGCGGCATTATTGGCCGTTTTGACCGCTTATATTCGCTTATTAGGTGGTACTTGTGGTTTGCCTCAGCGTTTTCTTGGCCCAATGGCGAAACAGCATCGTATGGCATTAATTACTGTTGGTTCAATTATCGCGGCTTTTTTACCTCAGTTATGGGGCCAGTATCTTTTGTTTGTGGTATTAGTCGCTATCACCTTGGGTTGTCTCTGGACATGTATTCGTCGAACTAGAGTCATATTAAATGAATTGCAAGAGAAGGATGCTTGTAATGAATAAATCCCAAGAAGTGACACTGGTAAGTAAAGGCATGGGTTCTTTTCTGTCCGGGCTTTGCCGTTTGTTAACCGGTGTGAGAATTCGTTGGATTGGATGTAAGCCATCAGTGGCTTCCCGAATTTATTATGCTAATCATACCAGTCATCTGGATGGGTTAGTTATCTGGGCTGGGTTTCCTCGGGCATTACGTTATCGGGTGCATCCGGTTGCTGCTCGTGATTATTGGAGTAAAACTCGTCTGCGCAGGTATTTTATCAATAAAGTTTTTCGGGCTGTGCTTATTGATCGTAGAGGAGAGGATTGTTTAAAGGGAAATACTCTTACGCCAATGGAGGATGTATTAAAACGAGGGGAGTCTTTAATTTTGTTCCCAGAAGGGACACGAGGAAATGGGGAACAAATTAATAAGTTTAAAGGCGGTCTATATTATTTAGCGAAGAAATATCCTGATGTTGAGCTTATTCCTGTTTATCTGGAAAATTTAAACAGGGTTTTGCCAAAAGGTTCGGCACTTGTTGTTCCTGTTATTTGTTCGGCAACATTTGGTCAGCCTTTGGAGAAATTAGGCGAAAAAGAGGAGAAAGCTGATTTTCTCCAGCGGGCTCGTCTGGCATTGGAGGTGTTAATATTATGACTATGCTTAATAATAAACTACTCCTGTTGCTGGGTGGTATGTTCGTGCCGTTAATTATTGCCAGTATTGTTGGCGCAATACTATCTTTCAAATATTCAAAGGATAACAGTAATGCGACAATCGATAATCTGAATGCCCGCATCCGCGGCTGGTGGGGGATGTGTGTTGTTTGTTTGTTATCAGTGATTATTGGGCCAATCGGTTCAGTTTTATTATTTGCAAGTATGTCATTTTTCGCTTTACGGGAATTTTTTACTCTGACACCAACACGACGAAGTGATCATGAAGCCATGTTTTGGTGTTTTTTTATTTTTATGCCATTGCAATATATTGCCGTTGGTATTCAGTGGTATGGTGTGTTTTCTATTTTTATTCCTGTTTATGTTGTCCTGTTTTTACCTGCCCGTATTGCATTGGCTGGTGATACGACTAATTTTCTAGAGCGGACGGCTAAAATACAGTGGGGGATGTTAGTTGCTGTATTCTGTATTAGCCATGCACCTGCGTTATTGATGTTGAATATTCCTGGTTATGAAGGGGAAAATGTTGAATTACTTCTGTTTTTGATGATTGTGGTGCAGATGTCGGATGTTTTGCAGTACGTGTTTGGTAAATTATTTGGCAAACATCCTATTGTGCCTAAATTGAGTCCTAATAAGACAGTTGAAGGTTTTGTCGGCGGCATTTTGGCGTCAGTTTTATTAGGAATGTCGCTTTATTGGGTTACGCCATTTTCTCCGTGGGAGGCAGGTTTGATGTCGTTAGCGATTACGCTGATGGGCTTTATTGGTGGCTTGTGTATGTCGGCGATAAAACGCGATAGTGGCATTAAAGATTTTGGTGAAATGATTGAAGGTCACGGCGGCATGTTAGACCGAATCGATTCTTTGTGTTTTGCTGCCCCAGTATTTTTTCATCTGACACGTTATTTTTATACATAGTGGAGTGGAAAGATACCAACGTAATGAATGAGGGTTATAGGTGTGAGCACTGTGGCGTTGGTTGTTGCAGTGCTGGTTTCTGTTTTGTTGGTGACTTGTGACAATTTGCTGATAAGGTGTATTTTTGCTGAGTGTGTGAAATGTGGGGCGGTAATTAAATTATTTTCAGTTAAGTTGATCTCAAAAAGGGACTCATTGTTAATGCAGACTTGGTTTTTTACCGTATTATATGTACGGTTGAATCAATTCAGCATGATTGCCTCAGTGCGCTAGGCAATGACAGGTTAAAAAGGCAGATTTCTGTTTCAGGCAAAGTGATAGCATACGAAATCCGCTGTTAGCGGGTTTGCAAATATTACATCTACAAGTCAGAGGTCATCATGGTCAATGAGATCAAAAGAATCGGTGTCTTAACGAGTGGCGGTGATGCGCCGGGTATGAATGCGGCTATTCGCGGTGTGGTTCGTGCAGGATTAACCGAAGGGTTAGAAGTTTTCGGTATTTATGATGGTTATCTTGGCTTGTATAAGAACCGCATGAAGAAACTCGACCGTTTCAGCGTATCCGATATGATTAATCGTGGTGGTACTTTCCTAGGCTCAGCTCGTTTCCCTGAGTTTAGAGATGAGAAGGTGCGAGCTATCGCTATTGAAAATATGAGAAAGAATGGTCTCGATGCGCTGGTCGTCATTGGTGGTGATGGTTCTTATCTTGGGGCGAAGAAGCTGACAGAAGCGGGTTTCCCATGTATTGGTCTGCCAGGGACTATTGATAATGATGTGGCGGGTACAGATTATACTATCGGCTATTTCACTGCGCTGGAAACGGTTGTTGAAGCCATTGACCGGCTACGTGATACTTCGACTTCCCATAAACGTATTTCCATTGTTGAAGTGATGGGGCGTTATTGTGGTGATTTGACTTTGTCTGCCGCGATTGCGGGGGGATGTGAGTTTATCGTGTTGCCCGAAGTTTCATTTAGCCGTGATGAACTGGTTGCTGAAATTAAAGCAGGTATCGATAAAGGTAAACGCCATGCGATCGTTGCGATTACTGAACACGTTTGTGATGTGTATGAACTTGCGAGGCATATTGAAAAAGAGACTCAGCATGAAACTCGTGCAACAGTCTTAGGCCATATTCAGCGTGGTGGTTCCCCGGTTGCTTATGATCGTATTCTGGCTTCTCGCATGGGAGCATATTCTATTCAATTGCTGCTGGAAGGTTATGGTGGTCGTTGTGTTGGTATCCAGAACGAGAAACTTGTTCACCATGACATCATTGATGCAGTGCAGAATATGAAACGTGTGTTTAAACAGGATTGGCTGGAAACCGCGAAAAAACTGTATTAATTATTCCCTGTTGCCTGTAAATGCAGGAAAATTTGTATCTGTTGCAGCCTCGTTGGAGGCTGTAATTTTTCCTCAGTATATTCCTCTGGCGTATAAGTGAATGCTTTTAATTATTTCTGAGAGATAACGCTTTCTGTCAGCCTTGAATTTCATAATAGTTAAAACCGTTTGGGAGAAATCCAGATGAAAGTCAGATGGCATGTGGGATTGGCGTTACTTTTTGTTGCTAGTAGCAGCCTGTGGGCAAAAGATATTCAGCTTCTTAATGTTTCCTATGATCCAACCAGAGAGTTTTATCAGCAATATAATCAGGAATTTAGTCATTATTGGCAGCAGAAGACTGGGGATAAAGTGATAATTCGGCAATCTCATGGCGGTTCCGGTAAGCAGGCAACTTCTGTGATCAATGGTCTTGATGCGGATGTTGTGACGCTGGCTTTGGCCTATGATGTGGATGCGATTGCCGAGCGCGGTCGGATAGATAAAGCATGGATTAAGCGGTTGCGAGATAACTCAGCACCTTATACTTCAACTATTGTTTTTCTGGTGCGGAAAGGCAATCCTAAACAGATTAAAGACTGGTCAGATTTAATTCGTACAGGTGTATCTGTTGTGACACCCAATCCAAAAACATCAGGTGGAGCGCGCTGGAACTATCTGGCTGCATGGGGTTATGGGTTGGCTCATAACAATCAGGATCAGAATAAAGCGAAAGCGTTTGTGAAAGCACTTTACCACAATGTTGAAGTGTTAGATTCAGGTGCAAGGGGAGCGACCAATACTTTTGTCGAACGTGGCCTTGGTGATGTATTAATTGCCTGGGAGAATGAGGCGTTATTGGTTATTAATGAGCTTGATAAAGACAAATTCGAAATTGTGACGCCAAGTTCTTCAATTCTTGCTGAGCCAACAGTTTCTGTTGTTGATAAAGTGGTTGATAAACGTGGTAGTCGTGATCTGGCAACGGAATATCTACAATACCTTTACTCTCCTGCTGGGCAAGAGATAGCCGCTAAAAACTATTATCGTCCACGTGATAAAGCGGTTGCCGATAAATACCGGTCTGTTTTTCCTGAATTGGAATTATTTACTGTCGACGAAGTATTTGGTGGTTGGGGAAAAGCTCAGAAGGTACATTTTGTGACAGGCGGTGTGTTTGATGAGATTATTCAGCGCCAGAGATAAATAGCCGCCGTAGTTATACGGCGGCCAATGACTATTTTATGGTCATATTGATAAAACGATGAATTATACTTTTTTCGCTGTTACCGCGGCTTTTACGATAACAGCGAAAGCGTCAGCTTTCAGGGAAGCACCACCAACCAGAGCACCGTCAATGTCTGGTTGAGCGAATAGTTCAGCTGCGTTATTTGCATTCACAGAACCACCGTACTGGATAATGACTTGTTCTGCGATTGCTGCGTCTTTCTTCGCAATATGATCACGAATAAATTTGTGCACAGCTTGAGCTTGTGCTGGTGTTGCTGATTTACCGGTACCGATCGCCCAGACAGGTTCGTAAGCGATTACTGCTTCTTGGAATGCTTCGACTCCCAGTAAGTTCAGCACAGCATCAATTTGCCTTGCACATACAGTTTCAGTCTGACCGGCTTCGTTTTCCTGTTCCGTTTCACCGATGCACAGAACTGGGATCAGACCTTGTTGTTTAAGAACAGCAAATTTTTTCGCAATGAATTCGTCGCTTTCTTTGTGGTAAGTACGGCGTTCGGAGTGGCCGATGATAATGTATTCTGCGCCAATGTTTTTCAGCATTTCGGCAGAAGTTTCACCAGTAAATGCGCCAGACAAGTTTACATCGACGTCTTGTGCGCCCAGAGCAATGTGACTGCCAACCAGCGCTTGTTTAGCCTGAAAGAGATAAAGTGCTGGTGGCGCGATAGCAATTTCACAGCCAGCAACATGGTTCAGTTCTTTACGCAGGCCAGTAATAAGTTCGTTAACCATGTGGGTACTGCCGTTTAATTTCCAGTTACCCATAACCAGTGGATGCCGCATGTTTTTTCCTCCAACCAGAGAATTTTTAAGTAGTGGATTGAATGAAATTCATTCTTGGAATAGATTCGGTCGTCAGGGTCCACAGTATAGTGATCATTACAAACAATAGCTTTGTTTTTTATCACTAATCTTGATTAGTTGTCAGGTTCAGATAGTGATAGCTTAATCGGTTCAATAGCGAAAGTTAGTATCTTTTCGCTACTACTTATCACAATATAGCGAATTGCCCCAATATTTTGGCTGTAAAATGGTGATTTTTTGCCGTTTTTCAATAAATTATCAATATTCTCTTTGCCTTGCTCCAGTGAAAGGGTCGGGTTAAAGTGGCGCATCAGAGCTATCATATATTGCTTTATCAAAGTTTGATTTTTTTGGGTTTCTATTTCATTTTCTGATGGTAACAACGTGAGTTGCAGGCTTTTGATTTTCTCATTTCCCCGTTCCAAAACGGCAGAAGAGTAAAGTTTCTCATTGATTTTGCTGGCTGCCCGTGTCAGTGGCAGAAGAATGTCTTTGCCGGTGATTACGCGATACTCATGTAGTGGTAATGCCGGATTACGGCGATTATATTTTTCACGAAACAGTGGAATGGTTTCATCAAAGGATGGTGCATTCGGTAGAAGATAAATCGCCTGAGTTGCTGTTGATCTATCAGCATTGGCTGCCAACGGCAGGTTGGCGCTGATTGCTATTAATAGCATGGCCAGAAATTTATTGACGCCGATTTTCATGTTGCCACTCGCTTAGGTTAAACTGCACTGAAAAACAGCATACACGATTGGAAAAGAATAAATGACATTACAACAATGGGGTTTTTCATTCAAAGGGCGAATTGGGCGACGTGAATTCTGGATTGGTATCGGTATTTGTCTGGCTCTGATGTTGGTTATCTTTACTATTCAGGGAATGAGTGATTTGCCCATGCATTATGCGGTTTTTGCCGTTGTTTTGGTGATGTATCCAGCAGTAGCAATAATGGCTAAGCGTTTGCATGACCGAAACAAACGGGGAGGTTGGTCACTGCTTTTATTACTGGCATGGTTGCTGATCGCTGTTGATTGGGGTGGCATGGAACCATTCTGGCAATGGGGGATTGGACGTTTTATCCCCACATTGATAATCGTTATGATGGTGCTTGATTGTGGTGTATTTCGTGGCACCGATGGGCCAAACCAATTCGGTAAGGTGGCAGAAAAAGTCGATTTTGTTTCTGCTAAAGATGACTGAAATCACCAATATTGCTCGCTGGTGATATGCCCAGCTTTGCGGCGCAGGTGTTTTGTCATTCCACGCTGTTCTTTCAGCAGGTTTTGGGTGTCTTTCACCATTTGAGGATTACCGCATAACATAATATGGCTGTTGTTGCTGTTCATAGGAAGCCCGACAGCCGCTTCAAGTTCGCCATTTCCGATTAATGCAGGGATACGGCCAGTCAGCGAAGTGGGGTTTTGCTCGCGGCTGACGATAGTTTGAATCCGTAATTTGCCATTGAAACGCTGAACCAGTTGCTGCATTAGGGGCAGATAACTTAAATCTTGTGTGAGTCTGACCGCATGTACCAATACGATGTTCTCGAATCTATCTAGATAATCCCCTTGCTGGAGGATTGACAGATAAGGACCAATGGCTGTCCCCGTTGAAAGCATCCATAATGTTTGACAATCAGGTATTTCATCAAGAATGAAAAATCCCGCAGCTTGTTCTGTGACTAATAAATCATCACCGGGTTGTAATGCAGCTAACCGTGGGCTGAGTTTACCTTCAGGAACCGTGACTAGATAGAATTCAAGATTATTATCTGTCGGGGCATTAACATAAGAGTATGCACGCTGAATTCGTTCATCATCTATTTCCATAGCCAGTTTCGCAAACTGACCAGCGGTGAACTCTTCAACCGGTGCATGCACTTTGATACTGAATAAAGTATCCGTCCAGTGAATAACTTGTGTGACTTTTCCTGTAACCCAGTTGGCCATTGAAACTCATCCCCTATCCTGAAATCCCGGAACAATTTTTTACGCTGTTATTCTAATCTATGGATACCAATACCATTATCGATTCTGTGTCATAGGGAAATTGACTGGTTTTTTCTTAATATCTGGTTTTGTATGTACAAAATTGTTGCCATTTAAGGCGTAATTAACTGTCATTTTTTATGAAAATAAAATTGTGTACTATCTCGAAAAAATTTTTAAATTTGTTAAGTTAGTCACATTGATGGAGTAAGAGACTACAGCTGTTTTCTAATCGCTGGGTAATTCTGTTGTTAATTATATGAACTTGTTGTGAATTCGATGAGAAAATTAGATAACTTTAATTTATTGCTAATATTGATTGCATTGGCTGCTGTGGGGCAGATGACACAGACAATCTATGTGCCTGTTATTGCAGATATTGCTAAAGACTTTAATATGCCAGCCGGTTCTGTACAAAGTGTGATGGCGGCATATCTGTTTTCTTACGGGCTTTCACAGCTTTTTTATGGCCCTCTTTCAGAGCAGATTGGCCGTCGTCCGGTGATTCTGGCTGGCATGATGATTTTCCTGTTTGCTACGGTTTGTGCTTTATTTTCTCCCAATCTGGATGTATTGGTTGTTGCCAGTGCCTTACAGGGGTTAGGGACGGGGGTTGCTGGCGTCATGTCCAGAACGATGCCGCGGGATTTGTATACGGGTACTGCGCTACGTTATGCCAACAGTTTGCTAAATATGGGGATTTTAGTCAGTCCGTTATTAGCGCCAATGATTGGTGGTGTTATCGCGCATTTTTTTGGCTGGCGTTCTTGTTATCTGTTTTTGCTGATTCTATGCGCGGGTGTTGTTTATTATGTGTTTCGTAAGCTACCAGAAACCCGGCCACAGCAAATTGAAAAACGAAAAATGTTCACTTCTTTTCGTCATCTTTTATCGAACGGGCCATTCACTTCTTATTTGATGATGTTAATTGGGGGTCTGTCAGGTATTGCTGTTTTTGAAGCCAGTAGTGGCGTGCTGATGGGGGGAGTGCTTGGATTGAACAGTATTACTGTCAGCATCTTATTTATTCTGCCAATTCCAGCAGCTTTCTTTGGGGCGTGGTATGCAGGGCGGGAAGGAAAACCTTTTTATAACCTGATGTGGCATTCGGTGATTTGCTGTTTACTGGCTGGGGTGCTGATGTGGTTGCCGGGATGGTGCGGTGTCATGAATATCTGGACGTTATTGGTTCCCGCTGCGCTCTTTTTCTTCGGTGCCGGGATGTTATTCCCACTGGCAACAACGGGGGCAATGGAACCATTTCCTTATCTGGCCGGTGCAGCTGGTGCGTTGGTTGGCGGTTTACAGAATGTTGGTTCTGGTGTAGCGACCTGGTTATCAGCAATGTTGCCACAAAACGGCCAATTCAGTGTGGGTATGCTGATGTTCTTTATGTCAGTTTTTATCCTGCTTTGCTGGTTACCTTTGGCGCATAGGATGCAGCATCAGGAACATGTAGCCTAATATGTGTTCATGTAGTAAGACAAGGGTGGAAGATTCCACCCTTTTATCTAAGGAAACTTAGCTTTTATCTTCCCAATCTTGCGCGCGGGCAACAGCCTTTTTCCAGCCATTATATTTGTAATTACGTTCAGTGGTTTCAATGCCTGGACGGAATTCTTTTTCAATGGTGGCTTTGCTTTTCACTTCATCCAGATCTTGCCAGTAGCCTACAGCTAATCCTGCGAGGAATGCCGCTCCCAATGCCGTGCTTTCACGCACAACAGGGCGTTCTACGCGGGTGCCAAGAATATCTGACTGGAATTGCATCAGGAAGTTATTGGCAACTGCACCACCATCTACACGCAGTGCTTGCAGTCTGGTCCCTGCATCAGCCTGCATTGCATCCAGTACATCACGAGTTTGATAGGCAATTGATTCTAGTGTCGCACGAATGATGTGATTACTGTTGGTACCACGGGTCACGCCGAAGATTGCACCACGGGCGTAAGGGTCCCAATAGGGTGCGCCAAGACCGGTAAAAGCTGGAACCACATACACGCCGTTACTATTTTTAACTTTAGTGGCAAAGTATTCGGAATCAGCAGCATCTGCAATGAGTTTTAGTTCATCACGCAGCCACTGAATAGAGGCTCCACCAACGAAAACTGCACCTTCAAGTGCATAGTTTACTTCGCCGCGGGGGCCGCAAGCAATGGTGGTTAATAATCCATGGTTGGAACGTACAGCATCTTTACCTGTGTTCATCAACAGGAAACAGCCTGTCCCATAGGTGTTTTTCGCCATACCGGGCTGAACACAAAGCTGACCATATAGTGCAGCTTGCTGGTCACCCGCGATTCCTGCAATAGGAATACGGGTGCCGCCTTTACCGCCAATGTTGGTTTGACCATAAATTTCAGAAGATGAGCAAACCGTTGGCAGTAAGGCGCGTGGGATTTGTAATTCATCAAGAATGTGCTGATCCCAATCCAGATTGTGAATATTGAATAACATTGTACGAGATGCATTCGTGAAATCCGTAACGTGAACACGGCCTTGAGTCATTTTCCAGACTAACCAAGTGTCCACAGTACCGAATAGCAGTTCGCCTTTTTCGGCCCGTTCACGTGCGCCTTCGACATGATCCAAAATCCATTTTACTTTGGTACCGGAGAAGTAAGGGTCCACAACTAGCCCTGTATTCTGGCGAATATATTCTTCCAGCCCCTCTTTCTGCTTCAGTTTAGTACAGACATCCGCAGTACGGCGACATTGCCACACAATAGCATTATAGATAGGTTTGCCAGTTTCTTTTTCCCAGATAATGGTTGTTTCACGCTGGTTAGTAATACCGATGCCTGCAATCTGATCAGAGCTAATATCCGCTTTCGCTAATACTTCTACCAGCGTTGAGCTTTGGGTTGCCCAGATTTCCATCGGATCATGCTCGACCCAGCCGGGTTTCGGATAAATCTGGGTAAATTCTCTTTGTGAAATAGAGATAATATTAGCATTGTGATCAAGAATGACAGCTCGTGAGCTGGTTGTTCCCTGATCAAGGGCAACGATATATTTTTCCTCAATCATATTCTTTGTTGTCATGATAATAACCTGTTTTGGAGATCCTCTACTTTAAGCTTTCTTTTTGTTCTGGTTTTCAGTTTTACCAACACTAGTTGGCAGATTGCGGCCAATAAGTTTACGGTAGCCAAATGCCCCGATAATGCCGCCGATAATTGGAGCGGTCAGAGTAACCAGGCAGTAAGGGATTTCACGTCCACCAGTTAGCGCAATATCTCCCCAGCCAGCCAGATAAGCAACTAATTTAGGGCTAAAATCACGGGCTGGATTCAGGGCGAAGCCTGTTAGTGGGCCAAATGCACCACCGATAACGGCAATCAGAATACCAATCAGTAATGGAGCCAGAGGACCACGGGGAACGCCGTTACCATCGTCAGTCAGCGCCATAATCAGACATAGTAAAACGGCGGCAATGATGGCTTCTATCATAAATGCCTGAGAAATAGAAAGTGATGCCATTGGATAAGTAGAGAATACGCCCGCAGTAAACAGACTTTCAGAGGTACCACGAACGATATTATGTACCTGTTCGTAATCAAGGAATATATTGTAATACATCGTATAGACGATAGCCGCAGCGACAAAACCACCAATCATCTGGGCAATAATAAAAGGAATAACTTTTTTGCCGCTAAAACGGGCAAACAGCCATAAGGCAATGGTTACAGCTGGGTTAAGGTGACCGCCGGAAACACCTGCGGTAAGATAAACAGCTAAAGCAACTCCCAGACCCCAAATAATACTGATTTCCCACAAACCCAGTTGTGCGCCGGCAATACGGGCAGCGGCAACGCAACCCAGACCAAAGAAGACCAGTAGTGCGGTACCAAGAAACTCAGCGATACATTGCCCGGTTAATGTCGTGCTAGTAGTTTGGCTCATATGTTCTATCCTACTAAGAAGATTTTAGAGTGATAATTATTCTTTTCGCCTTTCAGACATTGAAAGGTGGATTATGTAAATTTATCGTTAATGCGCGCAAACGAGAAATAGCGCAATTGAAATGTGTGTGTTGTGTCAACAAAATGAGCGAATTCGCATCTTTTTATGATTGTGCTAAAAATTAAAGTATGAGCCGCTTTGTGCTTTTATTTGAATAGTTATTTTACTTGTACTGGGGATGTTGCTAGACAGGGGCGCTTTGGCTACATACAATCAGACAATTGCTTATAAGGGGGAACCGAGAATGTCATTTGAAGTTTTTGAAAA
This sequence comes from Photorhabdus heterorhabditis, assembly GCF_018448905.1. Lineage (GTDB taxonomy): Bacteria > Pseudomonadota > Gammaproteobacteria > Enterobacterales > Enterobacteriaceae > Photorhabdus > Photorhabdus heterorhabditis. Next base: position 46,533 of record NZ_RCWA01000020.1, read on the forward strand.
GCTGGAAGCCAAGGTTCAGCAGGCGGTTGATACTATTACCCTGCTACAAATGGAAATTGAAGAATTAAAAGAAAAAAACAGATCTTTATCTCAGGAAATTCAGAATGCAACCAGTAGCAATGAGTCTTTGGCTCGTGAAAATGAGCAATTGAAGCAAGAGCAGCAGGGTTGGCAGGAGCGTCTTCGTGCCTTGTTAGGCAAAATGGAAGATGTTCAGTAACGACAATTTCTAGCAGACAAAAAAGGGCGATTCAAAAAAATCGCCCTTAATTTTATACATTGCTGTCAGATGATCTCATCTTCTTCGCTATCATCAAGCCCCAGCGGCTCTTCGGATAGGATGATACCAGTATTATCAGCATACAGATAATCACCAGAGAAGAAAGTTACACCACCGAAATTTACCCGGATATCGCTTGTTCCGGTACCTTCATCACGACAGCCAGCCGGAATAGCCGCTATAGCCTGAATACCAAGGTCAAGCTCTGCCAGTTGATCAACTTGACGTACAGCACCGTAAACGACAATGCCTTCCCATTCATTTTGCACAGCGAGTTGTGCAAGTTCTGCATCAATCAATGCTTGGCGTACAGAACCACCACCATCTACCAGCAAAATGCGACCACGACCGTTTTCTTCAAGCAGGTCATAAAGCAACCCGTTATCTTCAAAGCATTTAACTGTGATGATTTGACCACCAAATGAAGTACGTCCACCAAAATTGGAGAACATAGGCTCTACCACATTTATTTCTTCCTGATAGATATCACAAAGCTCGGAAGTATCATATTTCATAGGATTTACGTCTGGTTAAGGTATGGAACGATAAGTATATCCCTTCCAGGCTGGTGTTAGCAAAATCATCAATTGATAAAATGGTACAAAAGATCAAATTCTGCCTGGTTAATTAAGAATAAGACCGATAGAAAAAAGAATGTTAGTCAGTAGTGCTGTTTTGACCATCTGTTCTAGCATTGGACGCATTCCTTCTGATGTGGGTTCATTAAGTACATACCACATGTGCTTGAGTAATAAGGGTAGAGCGAGCAGGAATAGCCAACCGGTCCAGCCAGGCAAATTTCGTATGGTAAATAATACCAAGCAGAATATTGCTCCGATTATCAGACTGACATGATAGTAACGGGCTTTTTTAGGGCCGAGACGGACAGCCAAGGTGTTTTTGCCATGTCGTTTGTCATCTTCAATATCGCGCAAGTTATTAATATTCAAAACAGCAGTAGACAGAAAACCGCAGGCCGTTGCCGGCAACATAACAATTGAGTCAAAAAAACTAGCTTGAAGATAGTAAGTCCCGGCAACACTTAACCAGCCAAAGAAAATCATTACTGAAATATCACCGAGTCCCATATAACCATAAGGTTTTGTACCGACTGTATAGGTAATTGCGGCAACAATTGCTAGCAAACCAAGTACCAAGAAACCTAATATGTCCCTAGGTTCTTCACAGGCAATAGCAATCAGGGTAGCACCAGATAGGCAAGCCAGCAGCACCATAATCTTCAGTGCCCTTTTCATCTGTGAAGCAGTAATAATTCCTTTTTGCATACCGCGCAGTGGTCCGATACGTTTTTCGGTATCACTTCCTTTAACAACATCACCGTAGTCATTGGCGAGATTGGATAAAATTTGCAGTATGGCGGCTGTTAATAGAGCAAGTAAGGCAACAGGGAGCTTGAAATGCCCGTTCCAGGCAGCAAGGGCTGATCCGGTCATGATAGCGGCAAGTGCCAGCGGAAGCGTTTTAGGACGCAAACTTTCCAGCCATGCTTGGGTTTGACTAATGGAAGTTGATGAGTTCATTTCTGCGTTAACTCGCTCCTTTGGATGTTATAAAAAAGTGATGGGAGGCAAGCCTCCCATCATTTATAGCGAATCAAGGAATCACATACCCCGATTATAGAATAAATCGGCTTAGATCTTCATCTGCAACCAGTTCATCTAAATGTTCTTTAACGTAGTCAGCATTGATGTCGACTGACTGACCGTGACGTTCGCTAGCTTCAAAAGAGATATCTTCCATCAGTCGTTCAAGAACAGTATGTAAGCGACGAGCACCGATATTTTCGGTTGATTCGTTTACCTGCCATGCTGCTTCAGCGATTCTGCGGATTCCGTCAGTGGTGAAACTGATGTCCATTCCTTCTGTTGCCATCAGTGCTTTGTATTGTTCAGTCAAAGATGCGCTAGGTTCAGTTAGAATGCGTTCAAAATCTTCTGTGGTTAATGCTTGCAGTTCCACGCGGATTGGCAAACGCCCTTGTAATTCGGGGATCAGATCAGAAGGACTGGAAACCTGGAATGCACCGGATGCGATAAACAGGATATGGTCTGTTTTTACCATGCCATGTTTAGTGGATACAGTACAACCTTCCACCAGTGGCAGTAGGTCACGTTGAACGCCTTCACGGGAAACATCAGGGCCTGAAGTCTGACCGCGTTTACAGATCTTGTCGATTTCATCAATGAAGACAATGCCGTGTTGTTCAACTGAATCAATTGCCTGCTGTTTCAACTCTTCAGGGTTAACCAGTTTAGCGGCTTCTTCTTCTACCAACAGTTTGAAGGCATCTTTGATTTTCAGCTTACGTGATTTGTGTTTCTGACCGGCAAGGTTCTGGAACATGGATTGTAACTGATTGGTCATCTCTTCCATGCCAGGAGGGGCCATGATTTCCACGCCCACGGGTGCGGTAGCAACGTCGATTTCGATTTCTTTATCATCAAGCTGACCTTCACGTAATTTCTTACGGAATGCTTGGCGTGCTGCTGATGGTTCAGACTGAACTTCTGCTTGCCCCCAGTTATTTTTTGCTGGTGGGATCAACACATCCAGAATACGCTCTTCTGCCAATTCTTCAGCCCGGTAACGGTTTTTTTCAATGGATTGCAGCCGAACCATTTTAACCGCAGCGTCTGTTAGATCACGGATAATAGAATCGACTTCTTTACCAACGTAGCCAACTTCTGTGAATTTTGTTGCTTCAACTTTGATGAATGGTGCATTTGCCAGTTTTGCCAGCCGACGTGCGATTTCGGTTTTGCCTACACCAGTCGGGCCAATCATCAGAATATTTTTAGGCGTCACTTCGTAACGCAGCATTTCATTCAACTGCATACGACGCCAGCGGTTACGGAGTGCGATAGCTACAGCGCGTTTCGCTTTGTCCTGACCAATAATGTAGTTGTCAAGTTCACTGACAATTTCGCGTGGAGTCATTTCAGACATACTATCTATCCTTACGCTTTTGAAGGAAGTTCTTCGAATTTGTGATTATGGTTGGTGTAAATACAGATATCACCGGCAATTGTCAGCGCTTTCTCTGCAATTTCTCTGGCATTGAGATCAGTATTTTCCAGCATTGCCCGTGCGGCGGCCTGCGCGTATGGGCCACCAGAACCAATAGCAATCAAGTCATTTTCAGGCTGAATAACATCGCCGTTGCCTGTGATGATAAGGGAGCTGTTTTCATCTGCTACTGCCAGTAATGCTTCCAGTTTGCGCAACATACGGTCAGTTCGCCAATCTTTGGCAAGTTCAACAGCTGCCTTTGTCAGGTGGCCTTGATGCATTTCAAGTTTACGTTCAAACAGCTCAAACAGAGTAAAAGCGTCTGCTGTACCGCCGGCAAAACCCGCGATTACTTTGTCATTATAGAGGCGGCGAACTTTCCGGACATTGCCTTTCATGACGGTATTACCCATCGTTGCCTGTCCATCACCACCGATTACGACTTGGCCATTACGGCGAACACTTACGATTGTAGTCACGAGTAAGCCCTTGGTTACAAAATAGATAAATGTGACGCACGGTATTTTCGGCAGTGTATATAGCTATCGAAAATACCGTGTGCACGGTGCTAGGAGTTATAAATGGGGGAGGATTATAATTTTTCAACCCCCTGTTACACGGAGAATACAACCGGGTACTCCGGCACCTTTCAGACGTTCCTGCATTTTTTCAGCGGTGCTTTTACTGTAGGGACCAAGAATAACACGATGCCAGCCGCCCCCCGTTGTGATTTGGCTTTCAATACCGGCAAATGCCAGTCTGGCGCGTACTGATTCAGCCTGATCCATATTACGGAATGAACCACACTGTAAAATCATGCGTTGTGCGCTTTCTGCTGGTTTAGGTTTACTGGTTTCAACTGATGGTGTTTGCGGTTGAATTGTTTGAACTTGTACTTGTTGCTGAGGTTGTAGCCTTGCTTCCAGCGGTTGTTGCGTCTCTGCTGGTGGCTTGATGATAACTTGTGAACGTGGCACTTGAACGCCATTGTATGGAACTTCTGGCAATGAAGTTGCTGGTTGTTGCATATCTGCCTGCATCTGTTCAAGTAGCTGCCGTTGTTCTGCGGTTAACTGGGTTTGTGAATTTATTTGTCCGCTAGATGATGGATCACGCGGAGTCGCTATGCCGACAGGGCGATTTTCCAACTCTTTGATGTAGCGCCAGCGCTCTTCCGGTTTTGGCGGTAAGCCGTGATTTTGCTGAGGATGTTTTGGTAGTGTGTCTGGAGCGCTTTCCTGTTTATTGTGGGTAATAAAGTAAAGACCACCAATAAAGATGACCACCAAGGCTATTGCTACTGCCAATGTTGTTTTTGGCAAACCTTGGGTTTGGTGTTTTTTCTTGTCGGTATTTTTACGGCGGGGGTTTGAACGCCCGCGGCTCACATAATCTCGTTGTGCCACTGTCTAATTCGCTGAGTTATTTAAATAAAAGAAAATAAACAATATATTACTTAACCTGCGGTTATTTGCCTAGCTTTTAGGCGAACAGGCACTTTGTCGAATGATGAGTTCAGATTCTAATAATTGAGAACCGCCAGATGTTGTGTGGCCCTGGATTTGATCGAGTAATAGCAGCATTGCTTTGTGACCAATCTGATAACGAGGTTGGCCAACCGTGGTCAGAGGTGGATCGCTGTACGTGGCTAAATTTAAGTTATCGAACCCAATAATTGATAAGTCTTCCGGTATTTTTAAGCCCATTCTTTTAGCTTGCCACATGACGCCAATCGCCATCACATCGCTGTGGCAGAAAATGGCGGTAGGAGGCTCTGGTAGAGACATCAACTGTTCGGTCAGCTTTGCACCGCTTTCATGGGTAAAATTACCCTGGACAATATAATCTTCACGAATTGTCCCACCAGAGCGCCGCAATGCTTGTATATATCCCTGAAGGCGATAACGGCAAAGTAGCATATCTTCCGGTCCGGAAATGCAGGCAATATGTTTATGACCCAGTGTTTGCAGGTAATGGGTGGCGTTGAATGCTGCGGTCAGGTTATCAATATGAATAGTTGGAAGTTCTAGATCAGGTGCAAATTCGTTTGCCATCACCATTGGCGGCAGGTTTTTTTGTTCTTCTTTACTGGCATCAAATGGAATGTTAGAACCGAGCAGCAACATACCATCAATCTGTTTAGTGATAATCAGGTTGAGAAATGCGTGTTCTTGTTTATGCTGATGTTGACAATCACCGATTAACACTAGATAACCATGTTGCGTGGCTGTCTCTTCGATACCACAAATCACATCTGTGAAAAAAGGGTCACTGATATTCGGCACTATTACCAGGATCGTTTTCGACTCACTGCGTTTGAGATTGCGGGATAAGTTATTAGGATAATAGCCCACAGCCAGTACAGCTTGCTCCACTTTTTGTCGTGTCTGAGAGGAAACCTTTTCCGGATTCATGAGTGTTCTTGATACTGTTGCGGTAGAAACGCCAGCCACTTCAGCGACATCTTTCATCGTTGCGGAGGTGCCATTCTTTTTCTGCTCCAAAACTCACTCCTCATTTCCTGACTGATTAGTTATACCTGTTATCTTTCAAGTTGCCTCTTTGTTGGCTGCACTCACTCACCCCGGTCACAGAGTTATCTATGTTCCCGGGGATTCGCTCCCTTGCCGTTGCGATCCATCTTGAAATCCATAGGGTATAAACGATTGTCATTTTTGGGTTGCCGGAAGCCATCAGTCATTTTAAGTAAAATAATGACATTTGGTTTAGGATTATGACAATGTTATTAAGGGATCATTCTAAACAGTTTGGCAAATTCGTTTATTCCTTAGTTTGCAAAAAAAGGTGATATAAATCATTTATTCGATGTGGCTCGCAAATTAGTAAATAATTTTTCATTGATTGCGTTTATCAAGTGTGATTTTTCCGAGTAGTTAATAGAAGAATGTTTTATTTGATAAACTTATACCTGTTATCTTTCAAGTTGCCTCTTTGTTGGCTGCGTTCACTTACCCCAGTCACATCGTTATCTATGCTCCTGGGGATGCGTTCTCTTGCCGCCGCCCTGCAACTTGAAATCTATTGGGTATATATGCTTAAAAATAAAGGTCATTAACCATCCGTTGGGTCCACATCAATACTCCATTTCACTTTTCGAGTTTGCGGCAACGCGGTTATTTGTGGGTAGACCATTGCCATTATTTTCTGTAGAGAAATTCTAGATGGATGTTGAATGAGTAGCTGCCAGCGATAACGACCGCTTCTTTTTGCCTGTAATGCAGGTACTGGTCCCATGATCCATAAGTTATCCTCGCGCAGAGGATGATTTTCAAAAAGCAAACGTAATTGCTGTAAAAAGGCGGGTGACTGCTGATTATCATGATCTTCTGACCGCAAGATAATATGGCTGGTAAATGGCGGCAAAAATACGTTTTGTCGTTCATCCATAGCTTGGGCAGCGAATGCGTCGTAGCCTTTGTTCAACAGAATTTGCAATAACGGATGATCAGGATGATGGGTCTGGAGAACCACTTCTCCCTGTTTACCTGCCCGACCAGCACGGCCAGATACTTGCGTATAAAGCTGTGCGAAGCGTTCCGCTGCCCGGAAGTCTGCAGAAAATAGGGCGCCATCAACATCCAACAAGGAGACTAGCGTGACGTTAGGGAAATGGTGACCTTTTGCCAGCATTTGTGTGCCGATTAATATACGGGCACCTCCGGCATGAATATCAGTCAATCGTTGCTCCAGTGCTCCTTTACGACTGGTGGTATCTTTGTCAATTCGGGTAATAGGCACACCGGGAAACAGGTCTGAAATACCACTTTCAAGCTGTTCTGTGCCAAGGCCAGCAGGTTGAAGATGGGTAGAGCCGCATTGTGGGCACTGGTGAGGAACTGAGCGTTGGCTGTCACAATGATGGCAACGCAACTGACGATGGTGCTGATGTAGCGTGTAATAATGGTCACAGCGTTGGCATTCTGCAATCCAACCACACTCATGACAAAGTAAGGCCGGTGAATAACCACGGCGGTTGAGGAACAGCATTATCTGGTTGCCCGCTTTTAGATGTTCCTCAATACGCTTTATAAGTGGCTGAGATAACCCGACTCTTATCGGCAAACCTTTTAAATCCAGTAAATGTTGAGTGGCGGGTTGGGCATGACCTGCCCGTTTGGATAATGTTAGCTGGCGGTATTTGCCTTGTTGCACATTATAAAGTGTTTCCAGTGCTGGAGTAGCAGAACCCATGATAACCGGGATATTTTCTTTTTTTGCCCTGAATACTGCTAAATCACGGGCATGGTAACGCCAGCCTTCCTGTTGTTTATAAGAGCTATCGTGTTCTTCATCGATAATGATGACACCCAAACAGGCAAATGGTGTAAATAGGGCTGAGCGTGTACCGATGATAATCGCATTCTCACCGCGTTGTGCTCGCAGCCATACAGCCAGGCGTTCACTGTCATTCAAGGCTGAATGGAGAACGTCAACCGGTGCATTGAAGCGTTTTCTGAAACGGCGGATTGTCTGTGGTGTCAGGCCAATTTCCGGTACAAGGATCAGCGCCTGTTTACCTTGTGCCAGAATATTCTCCAGTACGCTAAGATAAATTTCTGTTTTACCTGAGCCGGTGACTCCAGCCAGTAACCAGGCAGAAAATTGCTGATCCTCTGCGCGGATCGCACCAATTGCTGTGGCCTGTTCTGTATTCAATTTCAGGCGTTCGCCGGTGATTTGAAAATGGTTCCTCCAGTCTTTAGACTCAGGTTGCATAGGATACAAATCGATAAGTGCTTTCTTTTTAAGTGACTGAAGGGCGCTTTCGCTCAATTCCAGTTCTGTAATCTGATGGCGATATATCGTTTTCTGGCGCAGTGTTGCCAGCGCTTGCTGTTGTTTTGGTGAGCGTTTCAGTTGCGCCAGCGGTATTTCAGCACCTGTCGGAGTCACTCGCCATTGCCAGAGCGGAGTTGGTTCAGCAGGTTTTCCCTGACGAAGCAATACCGGCAATGCATGAAACAGGACTTCGCCTAGCGGATAATGGTAATAGTTGGAAGCCCAGAGTAATAATTGCCAAAGATCTGCTGAAAATAAAGGGCGAGTATCGAGAATAGATTCTATTGGTTTCAGTTGTTCTGCTGGAATATCACTACTATCGGTTGTTCCAGTGACGATACCAATCGCTTTACGTTTGCCAAAAGGTACTGTTACCCGCATCCCGGCAACGGGTAATTGGCTGTTTGCGGGTAGTAGATAGTCAAAAGAACGAGTAAGAGGGACCGGCAAAGCAACCTGAACAACAGCCATAAAATTATTCCATAAGATCAATGAGTAAGTCAGAGTATAGTCAAAAATTGACTATAGAGTATCACAGACCATGAACGGATTTCATTGCGAGATAGATGGATATTCTGTATGATCCGCCGCCTTTGGTATGGAAGATGCCAAACTTATTTTATCAACGCGACGTGTGGTGTCTGGCGGCAACAGGGCTGGATAGCGACACGGCCTTAACAGAGGTTATCCCATGAAAAAAGGTATTCATCCTAAATATGAAGCAGTTACTGCAACTTGTTCTTGCGGTAATGTAATGCAAATCAGATCTACCGTTGGTCACTCCCTGAATTTGGACGTATGTGGTCAATGTCACCCATTCTATACTGGTAAACAACGTGATGTTGCTACCGGTGGTCGTGTTGATCGCTTTAACAAACGTTTCAACGTTCCAGGTGTTGGCAAGTAATTGCGGATTTGTGTCTGCTTATAGAGCAGGCCACTGGTACGAACAAACGCCCGGTGCTTTGCATCGGGCGTTTTGCATTTAAAGTGAACATAACAACAAAGCCCCTGAATTTTGCAGCGGGCTTTGTTGTGCCACCATCAATATTCCCAGGTATCGGGATCAATACCCAATTCACGCATGATCTCTTTTGCTGCTTCTGGGATTTCATCGTTACGCTCTTTGCGTAAGTCATTATCATCAGGAAGTGGTTGCCCGGTAAATGCATGCAGGAATGCTTCACACAGCAATTCACTGTTAGTTGCGTGACGCAGGTTATTTACCTGGCGACGGGTACGCTCATCAGTGAGAATCCTCAACACTTTCAAAGGAATTGAAACTGTGATTTTCTTCACTTGTTCACTTTTTTTGCCATGTTCAGCATAAGGGCTGACATATTCACCGTTCCATTCAGCCATGGGGTACCTTAAATAGTCGTATAGTCATAAAATTAAGCCAGATAACAGAGCCAGCTTTCGTTGTGAAATATTGCCATTTTATCGTGATTTCCTTATCAATTATACAGTTATAGTATATTCGATAAACTAATTGCTACTAATAAAAGTATCATAATTATGATGGATAATTATCCCATTGGTTAATCTAACTGCAAAGAAGTTTAGATGTCTAGATGTGTTGACGTCCATTATGGTAGAGGATATTCTTCCTTGACTCAATTTATGGCAGACAGTGGTAACTGATATGACACGCAAACAGGCAACGATAGCAGTTCGCAGTGGGCTGAATAATGATGAGCAATATGGCTGCGTTGTTCCACCTATTTATCTTTCCAGTACTTATAATTTTACTGATTTCAATCAGCCGAGGACACATGATTATTCCCGGAGGAGCAATCCTGGTCGTGATATGGTGCAGAGAGCATTGGCTGAATTGGAGGGAGGGGTAGGTGCTGTAATGACCAGCAGTGGAATGTCAGCGATTCACCTACTATGCACCGTTTTTCTAAAGCCTGGTGATCTGTTGGTTGCTCCTCATGACTGTTATGGCGGTAGTTACCGATTGTTTGACAGTCAGAGTAAACGTGGTGCTTATGAAGTCGCTTTTGTCGATCAGGGGGATGAACAGGCGTTAAAGCGAGTATTGTCCAGAAAGCCAAAGCTGGTATTGATTGAAACGCCGAGTAATCCTTTATTACGTATTGTCGATATTGCCCGTATATGCCAGCTTGCCCATGAAGTAGGTGCGATAGTCATTGCTGATAATACTTTTCTGAGTCCAGTATTACAGAAACCGCTGGAATTAGGAGCGGACTTGGTTGTTCATTCCTGTACTAAATACCTTAACGGACATTCTGATGTTATTGCTGGAGCGATTATTGCTAAGGATGAAGAGATAGCAACAGAACTTGCTTGGTGGGCCAATAATATTGGTGTAACTGGTGCGGCGTTTGATAGTTACCTGTTACTGCGTGGAATACGTACTTTATCGCCACGGGTACTTTTACAGCAAAATAATGCGCTAGAGATTGTGAATTATCTTCAACAGCAACCGTTAGTGAAAAAGCTTTTTTACCCCTCTTTGAAAGATCATCCAGGACATGAAATTGCTTGTAAGCAGCAATCTGGTTTTGGCGCAATGATAAGTTTTGAGTTAGATGGCAGTGAACAGGCGATACGCTGTTTTCTGTCTGAGTTAAAATTATTTACTTTGGCGGAATCATTAGGTGGTGTGGAAACTTTAATTTCCCATACGGCAACGATGACTCATGCTGGAATGTCAGCACAGGCAAGGGCAGAAGCGGGGATTACGGATTCACTATTGCGTGTTTCTGTAGGTATCGAAGATAGTCAGGATTTAATCACTGACTTAGAAAATGCATTTCAGGCAGTAGTAAAGGAGTGACCATGGGTGCACTGGCAGTAGCATGGGCGGAAAATGGCCGCCAATTACATAAGTTTGGTGGCAGCAGTCTCGCGGATGTGAAATGTTATCAACGGGTAGCTAAGATTATGGCTAATTACAGCCAACCTGGTGATTTAATGGTGGTATCCGCGGCAGGCAGCACAACTAACCAGTTAATTAACTGGCTTAAGCTCAGTCAGAACGACCGTATTTCTGCCCATCAGGTACAGCAGGTTCTGCGCCGTTATCAGCAGGATCTTATTAAGGGATTGCTACCTGAAACTGTTGCTGAAGAATTGATGGAGGGTTTTATTGCTGATCTTGAAAGATTGAGTGCATTACTGGATAAGCCGGTTAGTGATGTGACTTATGCCGAAGTTGTTGGTCACGGTGAGATCTGGTCTGCACGTCTGATGTCAGCAGTACTAGAAGCTCAGGGGATTCCTAGCGCTTGGGTAGACGCCCGTCAGTTTTTACGTGCCGAGCGGACAGCTCAGCCACAAATTGATATTGCACTTTCTCAGCCATTGTTGGGTCAGTTGTTAACTCAAAATCCAAATAAACGATTGGTTGTGACGGGTTTTATCTCCAGTAATCATGATGGAGAAACGGTTCTGTTGGGACGTAATGGCAGTGACTACTCTGCAACTCAGGTTGGTGCTTTGGCTGGGGCGAAACGAGTGACTATCTGGAGTGATGTTGCTGGTGTTTACAGTGCTGACCCAAGAAGAGTAAAAGATGCTTGCCTGTTGCCTTTATTGCGTTTGGATGAAGCCAGTGAGCTGGCTCGTCTTGCTGCTCCTGTATTGCATACTCGTACCTTGCAGCCTGTTTCCTCTAGCGATATTGATCTGCTACTGCGTTGCAGCTACCAACCAGAGCAGGGTTCTACCCGTATTGAAAGGGTGCTAGCGACTGGGACTGGGGCAAAAATTGTTACTAGTCATGATGATGTTTGCCTGATTGAGTTGCATGTGGCTGCATATCATGATTTTAAACAGATCCACAAAGATATCGATTTGTTGTTAAAACAGGGACAAATTCGTCCGTTGGCAACAGGTATTCATCCTGACTGTAATCTGATTCAGCTTTGTTACACTGCCGAAGTGGTGAATAGTGCCCTGAATGCTCTGGAAGATGCCGCGTTGCCGGGGAAATTGTCCTTGAGAAAAGGTCTGGCGCTGGTGGCATTGGTTGGTGCAGGTGTATGTAAGAATCCATTGCATTGTCATCGTTTTTATCAACAACTTAAAGATCAGCCAGTAGAATTTATCTGGCATGCAGAGGATGGCATTAGTCTTGTTGCTGTATTGCGAACCAATCAGACTGAGCATGTCATTCAGGGGTTGCACCAGAGTTTGTTCCGTGCTGAAAAGCGGATTGGTCTGATTTTGTTCGGTAAAGGAAATATCGGTTCTCGTTGGTTAGAGCTATTCACCCGTGAGCAGAAAAATATTTCTGCTCGCAGTGATTTTGAATTTATTCTGGCGGGGGTAGTGGATAGCCGCCGAAGTTTGCTTGATTATCAGGGGATTGATGCTAGCCGGGCATTAGCTTTCTTTGATAATGAGGCGATAGAGCATGATGTTGATGAGCTGTTCCTGTGGATGCGAGCGCATCCTTATGATGATTTGGTTATCCTGGATGTGACTGCGAGTGAAGAATTGGCCCGGTGTTACACCGATTTCGCCAGCTATGGTTTCCATGTTATCAGTGCTAATAAAATTGCGGGTTCTTCCAGTAGTAACGATTATCGTCTTATCCGTGATGCATTCGCCAAAACAGGTCGTCACTGGTTTTATAATGCGACAGTGGGGGCTGGCTTGCCGATCAACCATACTGTGAGAGATTTACGAGAAAGTGGCGATACCATTCTGTCGATCAGCGGGATCTTCTCCGGCACATTATCTTGGCTGTTTCTACAATTTGATGGTTCCGCGCCATTTAGTGACTTAGTTGAGCAAGCGTGGCAGCAGGGATTGACAGAGCCTGATCCGCGTATTGATCTGTCTGGCCAAGATGTGATGCGTAAATTAATTATCCTTGCCCGTGAAGCGGGGTATGAGATTGAACCAGAGCAAGTACGTGTTGAGTCACTCGTCCCGAAAGAAGCAGCATCAGGTTCTATTGAGCAATTCTTTGATAACAGTGGTGCTATTAATGAGCAAATGGTACAGCGATTGGCAGCAGCACAGGAAATGGGTATGGTGTTGCGTTATGTTGCTCGTTTTAATGCGAACGGTAAGGCAAAAGTAGGTGTCGAGGCGGTATGTCCTGATAACCCGCTAGCTTCTTTGTTACCGTGTGACAATCTATTTGCGATTGAGAGCCGCTGGTATCGTGATAATCCGCTGGTGATCCGCGGACCGGGCGCTGGTCGTGATGTGACAGCAGGAGCGATTCAATCTGATCTTAACCGTTTGTCGCAGCTGCTTTGAGTTGTAAAACTTTCACTTTAATCTGATGTGATTTCCTTCGCTTGATATTCGAGGAAACGTGAGGAAGGTTGCTCTGAGAAGAGAGTTCTTCCTCATTGTTGTCTTGGACATTTTGATCTGCCAACTCGATGTAAACATAACCAAATATCCATTGATGAATTTTTTTCCGATTCAGGATGAAGATTACTCACTCGCTTAACCCAAATTTTTTGTTGACTAAAAAATGCCAATCATTCATCTTGTTTAGACGTCTAAACGTATAGGTGTTTAGATGTTTAAATAAGAGTGGCTGGCAAATTATAAGATAGAAAATTATTCCGTTTGTTAACGAGGTGCAGGGTATGAGTTTTTTTCACGCTAATCAGCGAGAGGCGCTGAATCAGAATCTGGCTGAACTGGAAGGGCAGATCCGTGTTTCATTTGAATTCTTTCCACCACGTACAGTAGAGATGGAAAAAACCCTGTGGAAATCCATTGGCCGATTGAGCACCCTTAAGCCTAAATTTGTTTCCGTTACTTATGGTGCTAACTCTGGTGAACGTGATCGAACCCATAGCATTATCAAGGGAATAAAAGAAAAAACGGGTCTTGAGGCGGCTCCACACCTTACTTGCATTGATGCCAGCCGTGATGAATTGCGCAAAATAGCCCGTGATTACTGGGATAATGGTATCCGTCATATTGTGGCTTTACGTGGTGATTTACCGGATAACAGTGAAAAACCCAAAATGTATGGGGTTGATCTGGTTGAGTTACTTAAGGAAGAAGCTGATTTTGATATTTCAGTTGCTGCATACCCTGAAGTTCATCCTGAAGCGAAAAGCTCCCAGGCTGATTTGATTAGCCTGAAACGGAAAATTGATGCTGGTGCAAGCCGTGCTATTACTCAATTCTTCTTTGATGTGGAGAGTTACCTGCGTTTTCGTGACCGTTGTGTTGCTGCCGGGATTGATGTGGAAATTGTCCCAGGAATTCTGCCGGTATCTAACTTCCGTCAGCTTCGGCGTTTTGCTGCAATGACCAATGTTCGTATTCCGAGTTGGATGACCAGAATGTTTGATGGGTTAGATGATGATCCTGAGAGTTCTAATCTGGTTGGTGCTTCTATTGCAATGGATATGGTAAAGATTTTAAGCCGTGAAGGTGTGAAAGATTTTCACTTTTATACCTTGAATCGCGCGGAACTGAGTTATGCAATCTGCCATACTTTGGGTGTTCGTCCTTAATCGTTGGCTCTTACTAAGAAAACCTCTTAGTAAGAGCATTTTTTTTGCGGCCTTACTTCGATAAAGGATAAACTTTCATTTGTTTATAGGACAATAAGATTAATATATTTAAATATAATGTGTTTATGTTTCTGATGGTTAGAATTCCTTTCAGAGTTCATCGGAGATCAGTTATTGGTCGCGAATAGTTTTTTCATTAGCGAAATAAAGCGTTATGCCTATCTATTTATAGACAATTACCTTTGGGGTAGGTTCTTATTTGCTTAATAGAGCGTCATTGAATTATCACGGAATACAATGATGAAGAGATGCTAAAGATATTTGAATTTGTCATGCAGAGTCACTGAGGATAAACCATCGGAGTCAATATCTGTGCGTAAAAATGAACAAGGGCGGTTTCCCGGCCCTTGCAGATTTAAGTAGATTTCAGCAGGTTAAAGAATGCTGATCTGTACTGACATGGTATTCTGAGGCCAATTAGCAGAAGTGTTCTGGTATCTGAAGATACCATTCTGGTAACCGTCTAGGACGTATTCCTTAAGGAAGCCAGCCACAATTTGGCCCCCAGCACACGGCCAAGTGTAGTACCCGTTTGTAATGCAAACTGGCGTAGAAGAGTACAGCGAGTATGGCAGCATACCGCCGTTCATCCAAGCAAAGGAATTGTATCCGTAGCCAATTTCCAGAACAGCGGCGCGGAGCTGTTGCCCTCCGTGATTGCAGTTCGTTACCGACAAGTTGGAAGTGTATTCCCATCCGCAATTCGTCGAGCCAACGGCATAGACCCATATATTGGTTAGCGGAGGTGCTGGGATGTAAGCTAGTTCAGACTTAGTGTTGAGTTCTTTCTCTTCAACCCGGACGGGACTCTCAGGGTTAGGCAGCAGAGGTGATTGCGCTGTCAGGGCATTTTGAGTGGCAGGAACCTCCTGCGGTTGCTCTGTTTGGGTTTGGGCATAGGCATTAACGCCAAACAAGGAAGCAAGAGATAACAAAATGGCAAGTTTATTTTTCTTCATGATTTAATCCTCTTAGAAATGGAAGAGCACAATTCTAGGGAAGTGAGCAAAAATCACATTATTAAATTTTATTTATGTAATGAGGGGCGGTCTGCCCTTGGCGCGTCTTTGCTTATCTCATTGCGGAACAGAGCTGGGTAAATTATAAGGAATTATTCTTTAACAAAACTGTGGAATTCTTTCCCTAAGTTCTCATTAAGAGCGAAGCAAACTTTTAGGATTAGGGGAGGAGGGATAGCTAACAACCCATCGGGCTGACAATAAAAAGGGCGGTTTCCCGCCCCAGATTTAAGCTAATTTCAGCAGGTTAAAGAATGTTAATCTGCACGGACATGGTATTCCAAGGCGAATTCGTGGAAGTGTTCTGGTACCTGAAGGTACCATTCTGGTTGCCGTCGAGGTTGTATTCATTAAGGAAGCCAACCACAGTTTGGCCCGCAGTGCACGGCCAAGTGTAATACCCGTTCGTAATACAAACTGTTTGAGAAGAGTACATCTCTGATTTAGACAGTATACCGCCGTTCATCCAGGCAATGGGGTTGACCCCGTAGCCAATTTCCAGAACGGCGGCACGGAGCTGTTGTCCTCCATGATCGCAGGTCGTTGCAAACAAGTTAGACGTGTATTCCCATCCGCAATTCGTTGAGCCAACGGCATAGACCCACATATTGGTTAGCGCAGGTGCGGGAGCGTGAACAGACCCATCCTCGATTTTGAGATTCTGCTCTTCGGCTCGGATGGGACTCTTAGCGTTAGGCAGTAGCTGGGATTGCTCTATTAGGACTTTTTGAGCAGCTGGGATTGCCGGCAGTTGCTCTGTTTGGGCATAGGCATTAACACCAAACAAGGAAGCAAGAGATAGCAAAATGGCAAGTTTATTTTTCTTCATGATTTAATCCTCTTAGAAATGGAAAAATACAATTCTAGGGAAGTGAGAAAAAATCACATCATCAAATTTTATTTATATAATTGGTGAAAATTAATCTGGCGTCATTGCATATTTGCTTGTCCTATTGCGGAAAAAGGGTTGAGTAAATGATAAGGAATTTTTCTTAAATTAGACTTGGCCGGGTGAGAAATAGTTACTTTTTCGTTGTCTATTGAGCACATTTTATATGAGGTTTCCTGGGGAAAAGATATCAGTACTGTGCTCAATAATGTCACTACCGTTGCGCAGAGATTGCCTACTACTGACTGCTACTAACCTGTATTGCGCATTCCTGCGGCGATACCAGCAATGGTTACCATCAACGCCTGTTCGACCCGTGGATCAGGATATTGTTGTTGACGAGAACGTAGTAATAGTTCTGCCTGTAGGACGTTTAATGGATCGGTATAAACATTACGCAGAGCGATTGATTCTGCAATCCACGGTAAATCTGCCATCAGGTGTTCATCCTTGGAAATAGTTAATACCGTCTTAATATCTGCAGAAAGTTGCTCGCGCAGCCTCTGGCCTAACGGCCATAAGCTCTTATCTACCAAACGATGATCGTAATATTCCGTCAACCATAAATCAGCTTTGGCGAAGACCATTTCTAGCATACCAATGCGAGTGGTAAAGAAAGGCCAATCATGGCTCATTTCTGCCAGTACATCCTGTTTACCATCATTCACCACTTTTTGTAGTGCAGCGCCCGCACCTAACCAGGCTGGTAACATCAAGCGGTTCTGTGTCCAAGCGAAAATCCACGGGATAGCGCGCAGACTTTCTACCCCCCCTGTCGGACGGCGTTTGGCAGGGCGGGAACCCAAAGGCAGTTTAGCTAATTCCTGTTCTGGTGTTGCTGCGCGGAAATAAGGCACAAAATCGGGCTGTTCACGCACATAATCACGATACATGTGGCAAGAAACATCAGACAGAGTATCCATCACTTGATGCCATTCCGGTTTAGGCTCTGGTGGAGGCAGCAGGTTTGCTTCCAGAATGGCACTGGCATACAACGCTAAGCTGCTGATAGTGACCTGTGGCAGACCGAATTTAAAACGGATCATTTCACCTTGTTCGGTTACACGTAGGCCACCTTTCAGGCTTCCCGGTGGTTGGGAAAGCAGCGCTGCATGTGCGGGTGCACCGCCACGGCCAATAGTACCGCCGCGACCGTGAAACAAAGTCAGCGTGATGCCCTCTTTTTCACAGGCTTTGATTAGTGCATCTTGTGCTCGGTATTGCGCCCATCCCGCTGCCATCACTCCCGCATCTTTTGCCGAGTCAGAATAGCCAATCATTACCATCTGCTTGTCCTGAATCAGTGAGCGATACCATTGAATATTCATCAATTGTTGAATGACATTCTCGGCGTTGTTCAGGTCATCAAGGGTTTCAAACAGAGGGGCAACTGGCAAGGTGAACGGACAACCGGCTTCTTTTAGCAGTAGGTGAACCGCTAATACATCAGAAGGCACTTTAGCCATTGAGATAACGTAAGCCGCGATGGCATCTTGAGGGGATTCCGCAATGACTTTACAAGTTGCTAAAACTTCTTGAGTTTCAGCGCTTGGTTGCCAGTTATGTGGAAGCAGTGGACGTTTGGAATGCAGCTCACGCAGCAGGAAAGCCTGTTTCTCTTCTTCTGACCAACTGGTGTAGTCACCTAGCTCCAAATATTGTGTCAATTCAGAAATGGCGGTTGTATGGCGGGTGCTTTCTTGACGGACATCAATGCGTACCAGAGATAGGCCAAAACAACGGATGCGGCGTAAGATATCTAATAATTGACCATTGGCAATGATTTCCATCCCACAGGTTCTTAATGACTGATAACAGGCGTAAAGTGGTTGCCAGAGCTGCTCATTATCCACCAGCAAATCAGTTGGCGGCAGAACTTGCTCTCCTTTCAGCTGTTTCTCTAAATAGGTTAGCGTATTGCTGAGTTGTGTCCGTAGTTCTTTAGCGATTTCTCGATAAGGTTCCAGAACTTCATCACCACCTGCCAGTTTACGAACTTCTGGTGTACATTCGGACATGGATAGTTCAGAAACCAGAACCTGAATATCTTTCAAGAATAGATCGGCTGCTTTCCAGCGGCTAAGTAGTAACACATGGCGAGTCACTTCAGCCGTTACGTTTGGATTACCGTCTCGGTCGCCGCCCATCCAGGAAGTAAAGCGGATAGGTACCGCTTCGACCGGTAGGCTGTAATTGATTGACTCTTCCAGTTGTTCGTTGAATTCGCGTAAGAATGCTGGCACACCCTCCCACAAACTGTTTTCCACCATAGCGAAGCCCCATTTAGCTTCATCAATTGGAGTAGGGCGGATTTTACGGATTTCATCGGTATGCCATGACTGAGCAACTAACTGGCGCAGGCGGCGCATAATGTTATTACGTTCATAATCCGCCAGATCATCGTGGTCTAATTGTGACAGACAGGTGTTAACTGCTACCAGTTTATGGATCAATGTACGACGTGCGATTTCAGTTGGGTGAGCGGTGAGAACTAGTTCAATAGACAGTTCATTTACCGCTTTTTTCAGGTCGTCGTTATTGAAATTTTTTTCTTTTAACTGGGTGAATAATTTCGCTAATGCAACAGGGTTGCTGGCAGCTTCACCGTGTGGGGAGATGCTGTGATACTGTTCTGCGACGTTTGTCAGGTTAAGAAATTGGTTGAAGGCGCGGGCAACTGGCAACAGTTCATCATTAGATAGGTTTTGCAATGTAGATAATAGTTGCTGGCGGTGTTCTTCATTGCCGGCGCGGGATGATTTGGATAATTTGCGGATAGTCTCGACTTTGTCGAGAATATCTTCCCCTAACGCTTCTTTGATCGTGTCTCCGAGCAGCTTACCTAGCATGCTGACATTACTGCGCATTGCGGAATATTGTTGGTTCATATGAATCTTGGCCTTTATTGCTGGCAGAATGTTGATTCTGTTCCTGTAGAAAAATTTTGGTAAAGTGGCGGAAAATTGTTTTTGTAACGCCACAGTTTTGCACTTACCCTAAGCATGATATTCATATCAGAAAATAATCAGTTTGGGAGAAATTTCTAAAATTTAATGACCGGTTATGTTCTATAAGTATTACTTATGTGCCAGAAAGCTTAGGAAACGTGCTTTTGTTGCTTGCTATAATGTTTGAGTCCTCCTGATTTTTAGGGGGACTCGTTGAAACAACTAATTATTGTTCAGGCAAAAATGATCGACTAATTGAGAAATTATCTTTCTGGTAGGTTCAATGAATGATATATCAATAAACTCGTCTGGCTGGTGTGCCTGTTCAATAGAACCTGGGCCAAGGACTAAAGTTGGACATAATTCCTGAATGAATGGCGCTTCGGTACAATAGTTCACTGTTTCAGCTCTACGGCCTAGCAGTTTTTCTATTACATCAACCATCTTGTGGTCTGTTGGGCATTCATAACCAGGAATGGGGGGATGTAATTCATTGATAGTCAGACGACCAGGCCACCGTTGTTTCACTGGTTCCAAGGCTTCATTTAACAGCCCATTCAAATCTTGTAACGTCAGCCCTGGCAACGGGCGAATATCCATATGCAATTCACAATGTGCACAAATACGGTTCACCGCGTCACCGCCATGAATATAGCCGAAGTTCATTGTCGGGTATGGAATGGCAAACGCTGGATTGTTGTAACGCTCTTTGAGCATATTGCGTAACTCAATTAGATGACCAATAGATTCATGCATCAAATCAATGGCGTTTATCCCACGGGCTGGATCACTAGAGTGTCCTGATTGGCCGATAATGCGGATAGCGTTCGATAAATGTCCTTTGTGTGCACAGATAGGTTGCAATGAAGTCGGTTCACCGATGATAGCGAAATCTGGTCGGATAGTTGCACTGGCTGCAAAATAACGAGCACCAGCCATTGTTGTTTCTTCATCTGCGGTAGCCAGAATGTACAGTGGACGGGTCATCTTACTGACATCAATATCCCGCAAAACATCAATGATAAAAGCGAAAAAGCCTTTCATATCTGCCGTACCCAACCCGTACAGTTTGTTATCGCGTTCTGTTAGGGTGAAAGGATCTTTAGTCCAAAGTCCTTCGTCAAAAGGTACGGTATCAGTGTGTCCACACAGCAGCAACCCACCTGGGCCACTTCCCAGAGTCGCCAGTAAATTATATTTTCCGTAGATTTCGGGTACGGGCTGTATCTCAATCTCGAAACCAATTTCCTTTAACCAGCTTGCCAAGAGGTTGATTAAAGGCTCGTTACTTTGGTCAATGCTGGCATCGTTAGCACTGATAGATGGAGTTGCGATTATCTGCCGAAATATCTCAATAAATGAAGGTAATTTAATGTTCACTGTTGACAGCCTTTATTCATGATAGTATCAATATTCATGCATTTTTTTTGAATAAAAATACATTTATCCCGTTTAAATACTGAGCACAAGGTAAAGATATCTTATGTTGAATACGCTGGTTGTTGGTGCAAGTGGTTATACCGGAGCAGAACTGGCAGCATATCTGCATCGTCACCCGTATACAAATCTGATTGGACTGATGGTTTCTGCCCAAAGTGTTGATGCTGATAAATGCTTCTCAGATTTACATCCACAGTATAAAGGCATCATTGATCTGCCATTGCAACCACTTACTGACGTCACTGATGCTGCTAAAGGCGTTGATGTGGTGTTCCTTGCCACCGCCCATGAGGTCAGTCATGACATTGTGCCAGCGTTTCTGGCAGCTGGTTGCATAGTGTTCGATCTTTCTGGTGCCTATCGCGTACAAAATACTCAGATTTATCAACAATACTATGGATTCAAACATAAATATATTCAATGGTTAGAACAAGCTGCATATGGACTTGCTGAATGGCAGGATGAAAAAGTCAAACAGGCCCAGTTGATTGCCGTTCCGGGGTGTTATCCAACAGTTTCTCAACTCTCCCTGAAGCCACTACTGGAAAATGGCTTGTTAGATACTAACCACTGGCCGGTGATTAATGCCATCAGTGGCGTGAGTGGGGCAGGGCGGAAAGCTACCATGACTAACAGTTTTTGTGAGGTCAGCTTGCAACCTTATGGGATATTTACTCATCGTCATCAACCAGAGATTGAGGAACATCTGGGTACCAGAGTAATTTTCACTCCACATCTTGGGAATTTCGTGCGGGGTATTCTTGCCACAATTACCTGTAAATTGAAGCCAGGTGTTACTTCAGGGCAGATTAATGAGGCTTATCAGCAGGCATATAAAGATAAGCCATTAGTGCGGCTCTACAGCAAAGGGGTACCGGCGCTGAAATCGGTGGTTGGATTGCCATTCTGTGATATTGGTTTTGTTGTACAGGGTGATCACCTGGTTATTGTGGGTACTGAGGATAATCTCTTGAAAGGTGCATCAGCTCAGGCGATTCAGTGTATGAATATACGTTTTGGGTTTGAAGAAACTCAGGCATTACTTTAATTATTGGCGTGAGGGAGTAGAGCAGATGGAACCTTTAGTCATAAAGTTAGGTGGCGTGTTACTGGATAATGAAGAAGCACTAGAACGTGTATTTACTGCATTACAGGAGTATCGGAAAACACACAAACGTCAGTTGGTTATTGTTCATGGTGGTGGTTATCTGGTAGATGAAATGATGCAGAAGTTGCAACTGCCCGTGGTGAAAGAGCTAGGATTGCGGGTGACACCATCTGATCAAATTGGGATTATCACTGGAGCACTGGCAGGTACAGCCAATAAAACTCTGCTGTCGTGGGCGACTAAATATCAGTTGGCATCAGTTGGATTATATTTAGGCGATGGTAATGTAGTCACAGTTTCCCAACTGAGTGAAGAGCTAGGGCATGTAGGAAAAGCGATGCCAGGTGATGCTAACTTGCTGAAAATTTTGCTGGATGCTGGCTATATGCCGATTATCAGTTCGATTGGTGTGACTGATAAAGGGGAACTGATGAATGTGAATGCGGATCAA
Organism: Photorhabdus heterorhabditis; assembly: GCF_018448905.1. Lineage (GTDB taxonomy): Bacteria > Pseudomonadota > Gammaproteobacteria > Enterobacterales > Enterobacteriaceae > Photorhabdus > Photorhabdus heterorhabditis. The sequence goes on from NZ_RCWA01000020.1 coordinate 69,028, forward strand.
GCAGCGACGGCGATAGCTCAAACGTTGTCTGCTGATCTGGTACTGCTGTCTGATGTTAGTGGGATTCTGGATGGTAAAGGGCAGAAGATATCTGACATGAATGCTCAAAAAGCAGAGCAACTTATTATACAAGGCATCATTACTAACGGCATGATTGTGAAGGTGAATGCAGCTCTAGATGCAGCTAGGACATTAGGTCGCCCAGTAGATATCGCCAGTTGGCGTCATGCGGACCAACTGACTGCTTTATTTAACGGTATTCCCGTCGGTACTCGTATTCTGGCTTAAATCAGTTTGATTAATTTTCGGCAAGGTTTTGCTGATGAACAACAACGGAATTTCAAAGGGTAACTTCATGCATACTAAAGACATTAAGAAAATAGTTCTCGCATATTCTGGTGGTTTGGATACTTCTGCCATTATTCCTTGGTTGAAAGAACATTATGACAACTGTGAAGTTGTCGCTTTTGTCGCAGATGTAGGCCAAAGCCGTGAAGACTTGGAGGGGGTGGAGCAGAAAGCTCTGCGCTCTGGTGCATCGGCCTGTCACGTTGTCGATCTACGTGAAGCGTTCATCAAAGATTATGTTTATCCGGTACTGAAAACTGGTGCGTTGTATGAAGGTAGCTATTTACTGGGAACTTCAATGGCGCGGCCAATTATTGCTAAAGCACAGGTTGAACTAGCGCTGCAAGTGGGAGCAGATGCACTGGCTCATGGTGCAACAGGTAAGGGCAACGATCAAGTTCGATTTGAAAGTACTTATACTGCATTAGCTCCCCAGTTGAAAGTGGTAGCACCTTGGAGAGAGTGGGATTTACGTTCTCGTGAAGCATTGTTGGATTATTTGAAAGAGCGGGATATTCCGACTACAGCAACATTAGAGAAGATCTACAGTCGTGATGAGAATGCATGGCATATTTCTACAGAAGGTGGAGTATTGGAAAGTACCTGGAATGCATCTAATAAAGATTGCTGGGTATGGACGGTAGAGCCAGAAGAAGCACCAAATGAAGCTGAGCTGGTAAACGTCACTATTGAGAAAGGCGAAGTGGTTGGGGTTAATGGTAAGGAACTGTCTCCATATCAATGCCTTGAGGAGTTGAATATTTTAGGTGCAAAACATGGTATCGGTCGGATCGATATCGTGGAAAATCGCTTGGTAGGTATGAAATCCCGTGGCTGTTATGAAACTCCAGGAGGAACTATCATGATGGCTGCGTTGCGTGGTGTCGAACAATTGGTTTTGGACCGTGATAGTTTTAAATGGCGTCAACAACTTGGATTGGAAATGTCTTATGTCGTTTATGACGGACGTTGGTTTGCACCGTTGCGTCAGTCTATTCAAGCAGCTGCTGAAGTTTTGGCAACAGATGTTAGCGGTGAAGTGGTACTGAAACTCTATAAAGGTCAGGTGACAGCTATCCAGAAGAAATCAGCAAACAGCCTTTATTCTGAAGAATTTGCAACGTTTGGTGAAGATGAAGTCTATGATCACAGCCATGCAGAAGGGTTTATTCGTCTGTATTCTCTCCCTTCACGTATTAGGGCATTAAATAGTAAGAAGTAAGTTCATCGTCCATGGTAACGGGAATAATGGCCAGATTGTGAATCCATCCTTGGGTTGACTCTTCTGGCCTATTATTTCCACTTTGTGAATGAAATTGCGGTTTATAAAAAGGCAATAATCACTCAGACATCAGATAATCAGGAACGAAAATATGGCACTTTGGGGTGGACGTTTCAGTCAGGAAGCAGATCAACAGTTCAAACAGTTTAACGATTCATTACGTTTTGATTACCGGCTGGTAGAACAGGATATTACGGGGTCAGTTGCATGGTCAAAAGCGTTGGTAACGGTTGATGTACTGACGGCTGAGGAACAACAAAAACTGGAACTGGCATTAAATGAGCTACTAAACGAAGTGCAAGCTAATCCACGAGCTATCTTGCAAAGTAATGCAGAAGATATTCATAGTTGGGTGGAAGAGCAGTTGATCAGCAAAGTCGGTGATTTGGGTAAAAAGCTCCATACTGGCCGTAGCCGTAATGATCAGGTGGCGACAGATTTAAAACTTTGGTGTAAAAAGCAAATTACGCATATTCATCATGCAATTGTGGAATTACAGCAGGCATTGGTTATTACCGCAGAGAATAATCAAGATGCGGTGATGCCAGGCTATACTCATCTGCAAAGAGCACAGCCTGTCACATTTGCTCACTGGTGCCTAGCTTATACAGAAATGTTGGCTCGTGATGAAAGCCGATTACAGGATGCGTTAAAACGACTGGATATTAGCCCGCTTGGATGTGGAGCGTTGGCAGGAACTGCTTATGATATTGACCGCGAACAACTTGCATCGTGGTTGGGTTTTGCTTCTGCGACCCGTAACAGCCTGGATAGTGTTTCAGATCGTGACCATGTATTGGAATTGTTATCTGATGCTAGCATCAGCATGATCCACCTCTCTCGTTTCGCTGAAGACCTCATTTTCTTTAACAGTGGCGAAGCAGGGTTTATTGAACTGTCCGATCGGGTGACTTCCGGTTCTTCTCTGATGCCCCAGAAGAAAAACCCAGATGCATTGGAGTTAATTCGTGGGAAATGTGGCCGGGTCCAAGGTGCATTGACTGGTATGATGATGACTTTGAAGGGCTTACCACTTGCCTATAATAAAGATATGCAGGAGGACAAAGAGGGGTTGTTCGATGCGTTAGACACTTGGTTGGGTTGCTTGCATATGGCTGCGCTGGTGTTGGATGGCATACAGGTGAGGCGTTCACGTTGTGAAGAAGCAGCTAAACAAGGCTATGCCAACGCAACCGAACTGGCTGATTATTTGGTCGTAAAAGGTGTTCCATTCCGTGAAGCCCACCATATTGTCGGGGAAATCGTGGTTATGGCGCTTGCTCAAGGGGAAGCACTGGAAGCGTTGTCATTAGTAGAGTTGCAGAAATTCAGCCGTACAATTACTGAAGATGTATACGATATTTTGTCTCTGCAATCTTGTCTGGATAAGCGCCTTGCAAAAGGTGGCGTATCACGAAGACAGGTCATGAAAGCGATTTCAGATGCTAAACAGAGGTTGAAACTAGATCAGTAATAGCCAGCAGGGGGTATGAATATATCTCCTGTAAAAATAAATAAGATCTTTACATATAAGTTTTTAAGGATTATCTGATAGTCTTTTCCTCACATTGATATAATTATTTATTGGTAGTTTCTATCACTTATATTAAATATGTTGAGGTTGGGAATGAATATCCGCGATCTGGAATATCTTGTGGCTCTTGCGGAGCATCGGCACTTTCGCCATGCTGCCGATTCTTGCCACGTCAGCCAGCCCACGTTGAGCGGGCAAATTCGTAAGCTCGAGGATGAGCTAGGTGTAATGCTATTGGAGCGTACCAGCCGCAAGGTTTTGTTCACTCAGCAAGGGATGTTATTAGTGGAACAAGCTAAAACGGTTCTCCGTGAGGTTAGGATCTTGCAGGAAATGGCGTCACTTCAGGGGGAAAATATGTCTGGCCCTCTGCATATTGGTTTGATCCCGACAATTGGCCCATATCTGTTACCCCATATTATTCCTGAGCTGCATTATTTGTTCCCTAAGCTGGAAATGTATCTGCATGAAGCTCAGACGCAAAGCTTGTTAGGCCAGTTGCATAGTGGCAAATTGGATTGTGCGATTCTGGCTATGGTTAAGGAGACGGAAGCTTTCATTGAAGTTCCGCTGTTTGAAGAACCCATGAAATTAGCAATCTATGATGGTCATCTCTGGGCAGATCGAGAAAAAGTCTCTATGGATGAATTGGCCGGTGAGAAATTGTTGATGCTAGAAGATGGTCATTGTTTGCGCGATCAGGCAATGGGTTTCTGTTTTCAGGCTGGAGCGAAAGAAGATACCCATTTCCGTGCAACCAGCTTGGAGACTCTGCGTAATATGGTTGCTGCTGGTAGTGGAATAACGTTATTGCCTGACTTAGCAGTTCCGCAGGAGAGAAAACGTGATGGTGTCTGTTATCTGAAATGTAGCAACCCTGAACCTAAACGGTCTGTCATTTTGATTTATCGCCCTGGCTCACCTCTGCGTAGTCGCTATGAGCAATTGGCAGAGGCGATTAAAGCTAAAATGAATGCTTGTTACGGGCAATCAAAATAGCCGGTTCAGGCCATTCAAGGCAGCGACACGATAGGCTTCAGCCATGGTTGGATAGTTGAAAGTAGTATTGACGAAATATTCGATAGTATTACTTTCACCTTTTTGTTCCATAATAGCCTGACCGATATGAATGATTTCAGCAGCACGCTCCCCGAAGCAGTGAATTCCAAGAATCTCTTTTGTTTCTCTGTGAAACAATATTTTCAAACTTCCTACGTTCATCCCTGCAATTTGAGCGCGCGCAAGATGTTTAAATTGTGCGCGCCCAACTTCGTAAGGCACTTTCATCGCAGTTAATTGTTGTTCTGTTTTTCCTACAGAACTGATTTCAGGAATGGTATAGATACCTGTTGGAATATCTTCAATTAGATGAGCTTCTGCACTGCCTTTGGTCATCGCTTGAGCGGCAATTCGGCCCTGATCATAAGCGGCGGATGCCAGGCTTGGATAACCGATAACATCTCCTACGGCATAGATATTTTCGTTGTTGGTTTGATAGATCTTATTGACCTTTAATAAACCACGGCTATCTGCTTCCAGGCCCACATTTTTCAGTCCTAAAGTATCGGTATTGCCTGTTCGACCGTTAGCATAAAGTAGACAATCAGCTTTGACTTTTTTACCGGATTTGAGATGAACAATAACACCATCATCAACCCCTTCAATTTTAGAATATTCTTCATTGTGACGGATCACAACACCGCTATTCCAGAAATGGTAGGAAAGTGCGTCTGACATTTCTTGATCAAGGAAAGCCAGCAAGTAGTCACGGGTATTGATTAAATCAACTTTCACGCCTAATCCACGGAAAATTGAAGCATATTCACAACCAATCACCCCAGCGCCATAAATAATGACATGCCGTGGTTCATGATCCAGTTTCAGAATTGAATCACTGTTATAAATACGTGAATGTGTGAAATCAACATCTGGTGGGCAATAGGGGCGGGAACCTGTTGCGATAATAATCTTATCTGCACTTAAGATATCGTAGTTATCATCGGCATAACGCACACTTACCCGATGTTCATCGATAAAAGTGGCTTCCCCGGAAAACATACGGCACCCGTTGCGCTCGTAAAATCCCTGACGCATTTTAGTTTGCTGATTGATGACAATTTCGGCACGGCGTAAGATTTCGGCAAATGAAGAACGAAGAATGCGGGAGTTATCACTGTACAGCGGATTTTGGTTAAATTCTATAATACGGCTGACAGCGTGGCGGAGGGCTTTGGACGGGATAGTACCCCAATGAGTACAACCACCTCCGACATTATTATAGCGTTCAATAACTGCAACGCTTTTACCCTGTTTCACCAGTCCCATTGCTGCTCCTTCCCCTCCGGGGCCGGAGCCAATGACAATGGCGTCAAAATGAATATGTTGCATAGAGGAAAGACCTGTTTTTACACAAAGTTACAACGCCATATTAACATTGGTTGACTTAATAACCCAAACGCCATAAAGATTTAGTGTCGCAGTTTCATGGTGAAACAGATCAGTATCAGTGACATGATAAGAGTATCATCATAAAATTTGATTATATTCAGACAGAGATATCAGGATTCGTGTGAGTAACATTACTGGCGTCAGAGCGAAACAGAAAGAAAAAACCCGCCGTTCATTGATCGAAGCTGCATTCAGTCAACTGAGTGCTGAAAGGAGTTTTACCAGCCTTAGCTTGCGTGAAGTTGCCCGTGAAGCAGGTATTGCGCCAACGTCATTTTATCGTCATTTCCGTGACGTTGATGAATTGGGACTGACTATGGTTGATGAGAGTGGCTTGATGCTACGTCAGTTAATGAGGCAAGCCCGGCAACGTATTGCTAAAGGTGGCAGCGTCATCCGTACTTCTGTTTCAACTTTTATGGAATTTATTGGTAATAATCCAAACGCATTCCGATTATTATTACGTGAGCGCTCAGGTACTTCTGCTGAATTCCGGGCCGCTGTAGCACGGGAAATCCAACATTTTATTGCTGAGCTGGCAGACTATTTGGAGCAGGAAAGTCATATGCCGAGACATTTTACTGAAGTGCAGGCAGAGGCAATGGTAACAATAGTATTCAGTGCAGGTGCAGAAGCACTGGATATTGATTTGGAGAAAAGACAGCGTTTGGAAGAACGTTTAGTCTTGCAACTACGGATGATTGCTAAAGGTGCATATTATTGGTATCGCAGAGAAATGAATCCACCGGACCCTAAACTTAAATAACTATGAAGAAGGAGAACGAAATGATGGAACAATACCGCCAGGACAAAAGTACATTGTTACTTGCTTTGATTGTCGGATTAGCAACTAATGGAACGTTTTCAGCAGTTTTTAGCTCAGTTGTTTCTTTTTCAGTTTTCCCACTGATAACACTGGTTTTATCAATTTACTGTCTCCATCAGCGCTATTTGAATTACTCAATGCCAGATGGGATGCCTAAGTTGGTTGTCGCCTGCTTCCTGTTAGGATTATTTAGTTATAGTGCAATTATCAGGGTTGAATATCCTGAAATTGGTTCTAATTTTCTACCTGCGGTAATTGGTACCGTATTGGTGTTCTGGATTTATAGAAAAGTCAAAATCCGTAAAAACCAGGCAATTGTGGAAGGTTGCGATTAGTTGGTCAAAAGTGCCGCAAGGATGAAAAATATTTGCGGCGCTTTTGTTTTATATAGCAGCTAAATATTAACTTAATTTTTCCAAAAGTACGCCACATTCCATATGATGTGTATAAGGGAACTGGTCGAATAGAGCTACGCGACTGATTTTATGCGTTTGGGTTAATGTTTCTAGGTTGTGGCAAAGAGTTTCCGGGTTGCAGGAAATATAAAGAATTCGCGGATATGCCTGGACCATTTCAACGGTTTTTTTATCAAGGCCGCTACGTGGTGGATCGACAAAAATGGTTTCACATTGATAGCTTTTCAAATCGATACCTTTAAGACGATTAAATTCGCGTTCGCCATTCATTGCTTGAGTAAATTCTTCGGCTGACATGCGGATAATTTGCACATTATCAATATTGTTGGCCGCGATATTATATTGAGCTGCTGCAACAGATGGCTTAGCAATTTCTGTTGCTAGTACTCTTTCAAAATTTTGAGCTAGCGCCAGAGAAAAATTGCCATTACCGCAGTAAAGTTCAAGTAAATCGCCTTTTGAACCTTTGGTAATATCAATTGCCCATTCGAGCATATGAATATTGACGCTAGCATTTGGCTGGGTGAAACTGTTTTCCACTTGGCGGTAGATCATTTTCCGACCTGCAACAGGTAAAACTTCATCAATATAATCATGATTCAATATGATTTTAGTTTTAGCTGTTCTGCCAATGAGTTCGACATCAAACCCTTTATTTCTTAACTCATTACGTAGTTTTAATGCTTGTTGTGTCCATTCGTCACCCAATTTCTTGTGATACAGCAGAGAAACGAGGATTTTATTACTGCAAGTGGATAGATAATCAATCTGAAATAGCTTATAGCGCAGGGTTTGTTCAGACCTAATGGAGTCAATTAATACTTCCATCATTTTGTTGATTAAGTTACTAGCAACAGGGAATTGAGTAATGCGAATGCGCTGTTTCGTTTGTTGCTCAAACATAATGTGGTACAAATCATCCTGCTCATGCCAAATACGAAATTCTGCCCGCATTCTGTAATGAGATACTGGTGAACGGAAAACCTCTGGCTCCGGGGTCTGGAAAGACGCCATCATGCTTTTTAAGCGGCTTACTTTCTCTGTAAGTTGTTGTTCATAACTTTCCGTTGGCAGGGGATTTTGCATTATGTTTGTTCTCTTATATCTGTAGTAAGAAAAATTTTCGTGCGAAATTGTAGGGAAAGAACAAAGGATGTCCAGTTTTCTTATTTACTCATGCATGATCTTGTCTATGCTTACTATTATGAATAGGTTCAATGCTTCGTCGTAGCGTGTCCTTCTAATAATAAATTGTGGGATGTTTTCTCTCATGATAAATAAAAACCGATTTTTATTATCCGTTGTTTCAATCGTGGTGATCTCCGGTTGGAATCATTCCTCTGTTGCGGAGGGGCGGCAGGATTCATTGGTTGTTACGGCAAGTAGGTTTAAACAGCCTGTTTCAAGCATACTGGCTCCTTATACTGTTGTAACTCGAGATGAAATTGAGCGTTGGCAGTCAAATAGCGTAGCCGATATCTTACGCCGCCTGCCTGGTGTTGATATTGCGCGAAATGGTGGCATCGGGCAGCTTAGTTCTCTATTTATCCGCGGTACTGACTCTCGTCATGTATTGGTGCTGATGGACGGAATACGTCTAAATCAGGCCGGTGTCAGTGGTTCCTCTGATTTAAGCCAAATACCTATATCATTGGTTCAGAAAATTGAGTATATCCGTGGACCTCGTTCAGCTGTTTATGGCTCTGATGCGATTGGAGGTGTTATCAATATCATTACAACCAGAGAGAAACCGGGAACTAACCTCAACGTAAGTATCGGCTCACATGGTTACCAGATTTATGAGGGCGCAACCCAGCGAAAGTTGGCCGAAAATACTGTCATGACAGCAGCAGCTAGCTATACTTATACTAAAGGATATGATGTTGTTTCTGCTGGTAATACCAGTGGTTTCAGACAACCTGACCGTGATGGTTTTATGAGTAAAATGCTCTGGTTGGGAATAGAGCAAAAATTTAATGAGCAATTCAGCGGATTTGCCCGTACTTATGGCTATGATAATAGAACATCTTATGATGCCGATGTTAACTGGAATTATCCATATGCCAGGCCGGATACCCGTGAACTTTATAGCCGTCACTATGACGTAGGAATCCGATTTAACCAAGGGAGTTATTCGTCCCAACTAATCACAAGTTATGATTATATAAAAGACTATGACTTTGATCCTAAATATGGACGCTATGACAAGTCCGCTACTCTGGGTGATTCTGAACAATATAACCTGCAATGGGGAAAGACTTTTCAGTTATATCAGGGAATGGTGAGTACTGGTGTAGATTTTCAAAAACAGTCCATAGACGCAGGAACAAGTGATATTCCGACGAATGAAACGGTACGTAATACAGGAATATATCTGACAGCACAGCAGCAATTAAAAGATTTGGTTCTAGAAGGTGCCATTCGTTCAGATAAACATTCAGAAGCTGGCTGGAATACTACATGGCAAACCAGTGCAGGCTGGGAGTTTATTGAAGGTTATCGTTTGATTGTTTCTTATGGTACGGCGTTTAAAGCGCCGACGCTAAGTCAGATGTATGGTTTTGGTGGAAATCACGATTTGAAACCCGAAGAAAGTAAACAATGGGAAGGTGGTATTGAAGGTGTAGCTGGCTTGCTGAGTTGGCGTCTTTCTGTATATCGTAATGATATTGAGCAATTGATCGATTATACAAATAGTCACTACTACAATATTGGCAAAGTAAGAATTAAAGGTGTTGAGTGGACAGGATCAATGGATACCGGCATATTCCAGCATCAACTGACATTACAATATATTGAGCCACGTAATAATGAAACTAATGAAATTTTAACTCGTCGTGCGAAGCAACAAGTGAAATATCAACTTGACTGGCAGTTATATGATTTTGATTGGGGGTTAACCTATCAATATCTGGGGCAGCGTTATGATAACGATTTCAGTACATATCCCGCTCAAAAAGTGAAATTAGGTGGTGTTAGCTTCTGGGATTTAGCTGTTTCATATCCGGTCACTTCTCATTTAACAATTCGTGGTAGAATAGCCAACCTGCTTGATAAAGATTACGAGACAGTTTATGGCTATCGCACTCCAGGACGTGAATACTACCTCACTGGGAGCTATAACTTCTGATTTGAATAAATTCGCCCGTCCGACAGTTTTAATATTTGACTCTGGTGTAGGTGGCTTATCTGTTTACCAAGAGATCCGGCAATTACTACCGGATCTCCACTATATGTATGTTTTTGATAATGAAGCATTCCCTTACGGTGAGAAATCGGAAGAATTTATTGTTGAACGAGTCGTTAAAATTGTTGACGCTGTTCAGAAAAAACACCCTTTGGCAATAGTCGTTATTGCGTGCAACACAGCAAGTACAGTTAGTTTGCCAGCTCTGCGCGAACGGTTCGGTTTCCCAGTGGTTGGAGTGGTTCCGGCAATAAAGCCCGCGGCAAAGTTAACCCGTAATAGAATTATTGGATTGTTGGCCACCAGAGCGACAGTTAATCGCGTCTATACAAAAGAATTGATCGAAAGATTTGCGACAGATTGCCGGATTGAATCTATAGGCTCTGCTGAATTGGTAGAATTGGCTGAAGTTAAATTGCATGGAGGTGAGGTTTCTTTCGACGCTTTAAAAAGAATATTGAAACCTTGGCTCAGAATGAAAGAACCACCCGATACGGTAGTATTGGGTTGTACTCATTTTCCACTATTGGCAGAAGAACTAGTTCAAATATTACCTAATGGTACACGCTTAATTGACTCTGGCGCTGCCATTGCCCGAAGAACGGCATGGCTGGTTAAGCATCAAGAAAACTTGGTTTGTACTTCAGTAGATAGTCTTGCTTATTGTATGAAAATGAATATTGATACTGATGCATTAATCCCCGTTTTGCAGGTATATGGATTCTCAAAACTGGAACAGCTGGCGACTTAAGTTAAATTTGCCGAAATAATCAGCTGTCGTTAACTTTTTTCAAATAAACACTTGCCAGCGCCGAAGAACGCCCTATAATGCGCCACCACTGACCGACACAACGCTAAGAAAACGTGTGAGGTTGGGCAGGGGAGCGCAAATAAGCGCTTGACTCTGCGGGCAAAAAGCGTAATATACGCAGCCCGGCTGACCGAGAATATCAAATTTTAAGGTGGCCTGCTCTTTAACAATTAATCAGACAATCTG
>NZ_RCWA01000021.1 GCF_018448905.1 Photorhabdus heterorhabditis
TATCAATGCGGCGCTCAACATCCGGCGCAAGGGCATACAGGAATTACAGGCGGCGGGACTCGTCGTTTCTGCCCATGGAGGCCAGCGTAAATCCGTCACACAGACGGTTGCGGCCTGAGAAGTGGGAGGACTCGCCGTTTACGGCGGGGAGCAGTCACCTGAGGTGTATTATGGCTACTTCCACAGCGCGTTTTGAGGCGCGCATGAGTCCTGATCTACATGCCCTGATTAAACGTGCCGCTGAAATTCAGGGACGTACTATGACTGATTTTGTCGTGTCTGCTGCACAAGATGCCGCGCGGCGCGCGATTGAGCAATCAGAGGTACTCCGTTTGTCTCTGGCTGATCAGACGTGTTTTGCGCAGGCGTTACTGAATCCACCGGAACCTACTCCGGCGCTTGAGCGTGCATTTGCACGTCGCCGCTCTCTGTTACGATCAGAATGAGTTCCATGATGTTTAATGTTATGCAACTCAACGCAGAACACGATCGTGATTCATTCTACAGTGGTTCAGAACCTCTGGATGGTTACTTTCAGAGACAGGTTGGTCAAGATGTTAGGCGCCGCGTAGCAGCTTGTTTTGTTGCGCTTCATGATCACCGTGTGGCTGGATATTATACTCTGGCTGCTGCCAGTATACAGTTGACCGACCTCCCGGTGGCCATGATCAAGAAACTACCACGATACCCAACAGTGCCGGCAGTGCGGATGGGGGGGTTAGCCGTTGATCGGGCATTCAGAAATCAGGGATTAGGTGGAGCGTTGCTGGCCGATGCTCTTGAGAGAACCATTCGTTCCGAAATTGCGTCTTGTGCACTGTTTGTTGACGCAAAAGATGATAATGCAGCGCAATTTTACCAGTATCACGGTTTTATTGCTTTACCCGATTCGCCATTTAACTTATTCCTCCCCCTAACGGCGGTGAATAAAAAGGAGAAAAAATAAGAAGTTCACCTGTGATAGCGCTGAATGAACAAGTTTATTGGCTATTTTTGCAATAGTTTTGTTCAACGCTTGAATAACCATTGCAGCAATGAAATGGGAATGATACAACCGATATATCAGATTCTTAATTGTTATCAATCATTGTTATTTCGTCAGATTAAGGTGAGGTAAATGAATCAGGTATATAATTTCAGTTCGGGTCCCGCTATGCTGCCGGTTGAAGTATTGCGTAGAGCAGAACAGGAACTGTGCAACTGGCAGGGCATTGGGACTTCGATTATGGAGGTTAGTCACCGTGGGAAGGCGTTTGTCGCGGTGGCAAAAGAAGCAGAAAATGATCTGCGAGATTTATTGTCAGTCCCTGAAAACTATAAGGTCTTGTTTTGCCATGGTGGTGCCCGCGGTCAATTTGCTGCTATCCCAATGAACCTGCTGGGTAACAAGGTTAAAGCTGATTATATTGATGGTGGTTATTGGGCTGCATGTGCCGTTAAAGAAGCAGAAAAATACTGCACGCCGAATGTGATTAATATTAAAACTGAGATTAATGGCTTGAAAAGCATTAAGCCAATGAGCAAATGGGTATTGAGTAATGATGCAGCATATGTTCATTATTGCCCAAATGAGACCATTGATGGGATCGAAATTCATCAAGAACCGGATTTTGATGATAACAAAGTTGTTATTGCTGATTACTCTTCCTCAATACTTTCCAAACCACTGGATGTCAGCCGTTACGGTATGATTTATGCGGGAGCGCAGAAAAATATTGGTCCTGCAGGTCTTACTCTGGTTATTGTTCGTGAAGATTTATTAGGTCAAGCCCGTCAAGAAATCCCGTCCATTCTTGATTATGCTGTTTTGGCAAAGAATGATTCCATGTTCAACACGCCGCCAACTTTTGCCTGGTATCTCTCGGGTCTGGTCTTTAAGTGGCTGAAAGAGCAGGGGGGATTACAAGAGATGGCAAAACGTAATCAGGCTAAAGCTGAGCTGCTTTATAATGCCATTGATAACAGTGATTTCTATCGTAACCAGATTGCCCCTGAAAATCGTTCTCTGATGAATGTACCGTTCCAAACGGCAGATGCTTCACTGGATAACAAATTTCTGACAGAAGCGGATGCACAAGGATTGCAGGCACTGAAAGGGCACCGTATTTCCGGCGGTATGCGCGCTTCTATTTATAATGCTATGCCGATAGAAGGTGTTCGGGCTTTGGTCGATTTTATGGCTGATTTTGAGCGCCGTAACGGTTGATTTGTCAACTTTAACCGGGAACATGTGTTCCCGGAATATTCAGTGCTAGCAATATTTCCTCAAACATATAGAGGTATATACCCAATAGATTTCAAGATGGATCGCGACGGCAAGGGAGCGAATCCCCGGGAGCCTAGATAACTCTATGACTGGGGTGAGTGAGTGCAGCCAACAAAGAGGCAACTTGAAAGATAACGGGTATAGAATAATTTAATCAACAACCGGAGATCTTGTTGTTTATGCAATCCCTGACGCTACAACCTATTTCCTCCATTAATGGAACCATTAACCTGCCAGGGTCAAAAAGTGTTTCCAACCGCGCATTATTACTGGCGGCTTTTGCTGAAGGTACAACCTGTCTGACTAACTTGTTGGATAGTGATGATATCCGCCATATGCTCAATGCATTGACTGAGCTAGGTGTTAGTTATCGTTTGTCTGATGATCGTACCCGTTGCGAAGTTGACGGTATGGGTGGATTGATTACGGGTAAAGGGCCGGTAGAGCTGTTTCTGGGTAATGCTGGGACGGCAATGCGCCCACTGGCCGCCGCCTTATGCTTTGGCAAGAATAACATTATTCTTACCGGTGAACCTCGGATGAAAGAGCGCCCAATTGGTCATCTTGTCGATGCTTTGCGCCAAGGTGGAGCAGAAATTGATTATCTGGAACAAGAAAATTATCCACCGTTACACATTCAAGGCGGTTTTATCGGCGGTAAAGTCACCGTAGATGGTGGTGTTTCCAGCCAGTTTCTCACTGCATTACTGATGACCGCACCATTGGCAGAAAATGATTGTGAGATTCATATTCAGGGTGAATTGGTTTCTAAGCCTTATATTGATATCACTTTGGCATTAATGAAAAGCTTCGGTATTACCGTCGGGCACGATCAATATCAGGTTTTCTATATTAAAGGCCAGCAAAAATACCGCTCTCCGGGTCATTATTTGGTTGAAGGTGATGCCTCTTCTGCTTCTTATTTTCTGGCGGCAGCAGCAATTAAAGGAGGTACTGTGCGCGTGACCGGGATTGGTAAATACAGCCTTCAGGGAGATACCAAATTTGCCAATGTATTGGAAAAAATGGGCGCGAAAATTCGCTGGGGTGATGACTTTATTGAATGTGAACGTGGCATATTGACTGGCGTTGATATGGATATGAATGAAATCCCCGATGCGGCAATGACAATCGCAACGGCTGCATTATTTGCGCAGGGGGAAACAGTGATTCGCAATATATACAACTGGCGGGTAAAAGAAACCGATCGGCTTCATGCAATGGCAACTGAATTACGTAAAGTTGGTGCTGAGGTAGAAGAAGGGCGAGATTACATCCGAATCACACCACCACAAAGAATATTACCTGCGGAAATTGGTACTTATAACGATCACCGGATGGCAATGTGCTTCTCATTGGTGGCTCTGTCTGATACACCGGTTACTATTCTCGATCCAGGTTGTACAGCAAAAACTTTCCCTGATTATTTCAATCAATTGGAAAGATTGAGTCAGCGTAAGTCATAATCATCGATGATTATGACTCAATCAAGCACATTTCTTTGATCGAAACCAAGAATGTGCTTATTCCGATCACCCTCTGAGTGAGTATAATAAGCTACAGATATTGATTGTTTTATTGAGTAAGATTCAGCATTCGGCGAAGAGTGAATTTGCCATGCTAAAGGAGAACAATAATGGTGGCGATAGCCCCAGTGATAACTGTTGATGGGCCAAGTGGTGCAGGTAAAGGAACTTTATGTCAGGCATTGGCAGAAGTTTTAGGCTGGCAATTACTTGATTCCGGTGCTATTTATCGGGTATTAGCGCTGGCAGCGATTCATCATCAGGTGGATATTCGGTCCGAAGATGCATTAGTTCCTCTGGCTGCTAATCTTGATGTACGCTTTGTCCCGGAAAAAGGGAAGCTCAGTGTGATACTCGAAGGCGAAGATGTCAGTAATGAAATCCGTACTGAAACGGTCGGAAATACCGCTTCGCAGGTAGCCGCTTTCCCACGGGTTCGTGAAGCGTTATTACGGCGCCAGCGTGCTTTTCGGGGTGCACCGGGTTTGATTGCTGATGGTCGTGATATGGGAACCGTTGTATTTTCTGATGCGCCAGTGAAAATATTTCTTGATGCAAGTGCAGAAGAACGCGCGCGCAGACGTATGCTACAGTTGCAGGAAAAGGGCTTTAGTGTTAACTTTGAATGTCTTTTGTCCGAGATACAGGAGCGTGATTATCGTGACCGTAATCGGGCAGTTGCACCATTAGCGCCCGCAGAAGACGCATTAATACTGGATTCAACCAGTATGTCTATCGAAGAAGTTATCGATAAAGCGCTAAGTTATGCGAAAAAAATTCTTTCATTACCTAAGCGATTTTAAGTTTTTAGCTTATAATTGAGGGTGATGTACTAAAAATTAGGTATGTAGGTTAATAAAATTTTCTGCATACCAGGCAACCTTGTAACAGGGAATTGTGGCAAGGCATGTAAAACAACCCCATTCGGCTGGAGGCTAAGTGGACGTTAAATTAAAACTCTTGAAGACCATTAACATGACAGAATCTTTTGCTCAACTCTTTGAAGAATCCCTGCAATCTATCGAAACTCGCCCGGGCGCTAT
This sequence comes from Photorhabdus heterorhabditis, assembly GCF_018448905.1. Classification (GTDB taxonomy): domain Bacteria; phylum Pseudomonadota; class Gammaproteobacteria; order Enterobacterales; family Enterobacteriaceae; genus Photorhabdus; species Photorhabdus heterorhabditis. Next base: position 4,836 of record NZ_RCWA01000021.1, read on the forward strand.
TGTTCGCGGTGTAGTTGTCGCTATCGATAAAGACGTTGTACTGGTTGATGCAGGTCTGAAATCAGAATCTGCTATTCCTGTAGAACAGTTTAAAAATGTTCAGGGTGAGCTGGAAATCCAGGTTGGTGATGAAATTGATGTTGCACTGGATGCTGTAGAAGATGGTTTCGGTGAAACTGTACTGTCCCGTGAGAAAGCAAAACGCCATGAAGCATGGTTGATGCTGGAAAAAGCTTACGAAGACGCAGAAACAGTTACCGGTATTATCAACGGCAAAGTGAAGGGCGGCTTTACAGTCGAACTGAACGGTATCCGTGCATTCCTGCCTGGTTCTCTGGTTGATGTTCGTCCAGTTCGTGATACTACTCACCTGGAAGGTAAAGAGCTTGAGTTTAAAGTCATCAAGCTGGATCAGAAACGCAACAACGTAGTTGTTTCCCGTCGTGCTGTTATCGAATCTGAAAACAGTGCAGAACGTGATCAACTGCTGGAAAACCTGCAAGAAGGTATGGAAGTTAAAGGTATCGTTAAGAACCTGACTGACTACGGTGCATTCGTTGATCTGGGCGGCGTTGATGGCTTACTGCACATTACCGATATGGCTTGGAAACGTGTTAAACATCCAAGTGAAATCGTCAATGTGGGTGATGAAATCACAGTTAAAGTACTGAAATTCGACCGTGAGCGTACCCGTGTATCTCTGGGCCTGAAACAACTGGGCGAAGATCCTTGGGTAGCTATCGCTAAACGTTACCCAGAAAGTACTAAACTGACTGGCCGCGTAACTAACCTGACTGATTACGGCTGCTTCGTAGAAATCGAAGAGGGCGTTGAAGGTCTGGTACACGTTTCAGAAATGGATTGGACCAACAAAAACATCCACCCATCCAAAGTTGTTAACGTTGGTGATGTTGTGGAAGTTATGGTTCTGGATATCGATGAAGAACGTCGTCGTATCTCCCTGGGTCTGAAACAGTGTAAAGCTAACCCATGGCAGCTGTTTGCTGAAACTCACAACAAAAATGACCGCGTTGAAGGCAAGATCAAGTCTATCACTGACTTCGGTATCTTCATTGGTCTGGATGGCGGTATTGACGGCCTGGTTCACTTGTCTGACATCTCCTGGAACGTTACCGGTGAAGAAGCAGTTCGTGAATACAAAAAAGGCGACGAAATTGCCGCTGTTGTTCTGCAAGTTGATGCAGAGCGTGAGCGTATCTCTTTGGGCATCAAACAATTGGCGGAAGATCCATTCAATAACTACCTGTCTGTAAACAAGAAAGGTGTTATTGTTACTGGTAAAGTCACCGCAGTTGATGCTAAAGGTGCGACAGTAGAACTGGCTGACGGCGTTGAAGGTTATCTGCGTGCATCAGAAGCTTCTCGTGACCGTGTTGAAGATGCAACTCTGGTTCTGAACGTTGGCGATGCAGTTGAAGCTAAATATACTGGTGTTGATCGCAAAAACCGCGTAATCAACCTGTCTGTTCGCGCTAAAGACGAAGCTGACGAAAAAGATGCTATCGCTTCTGTGAACAAACAAGAAGATGCGAACTTTGCTAACAATGCAATGGCTGAAGCTTTCAAAGCAGCTAAAGGCGAATAATTTAAGTGATAACGATGGATAACACATTAGTGTGTTATCCAAACGGTAGTTTAGGGAGGTACTAATGACCAAGTCTGAATTAATTGAAAGGCTTGCTGGTCAGCAATCTCATATTTCGGCCAAGACCGTTGAAGATGCAGTGAAAGAAATGCTCGATCATATGGCTGAAACTTTGGCAGATGGTGAGCGGATAGAAGTGCGCGGATTCGGCAGTTTTTCTCTTCACTACCGTGCTCCGCGTGTAGGTCGTAACCCTAAAACGGGTGATAAAGTGGAATTGGAAGGTAAATACGTTCCTCATTTTAAACCCGGTAAAGAGTTACGTGATCGCGTAAATATCTACGATTAAGTTTGAAGATAACGAGTTATTACTTATTTTTAATTTCAAACAGCACCTTTGGGTGCTGTTTTTATTAATAGTTCAGCTTTTTGGTCAGCATTTTGATTTACTTAAAGCTCATGTATAAGAAAATCTCAGATTAAATAATGTTATTGAATATGAAAAGAAATATAGCCCAAGTATAATCAAAGTGACACCGCTGGCATAATTAATAAACTTGATAACACGATAATTAAGCATTTTTTTGGAGAAAAATATAATGGTGTTAATAAATGCAACCCAAAAAATAACACCAATAATTGTTCCCGATGCACCGATAGCTAAACCGTATTTGTCTGATGTAATATTGTTGAGTTGTGCACTTACAGATAACCAAAAGATAATATTGTAGGGATTTAATAGTGTTAACAATACACCATCAAAAAACTGTCTATGATAGGGAGTGGAGATGATATTGATATTTTCTTCATTTTTCCTATTTATAAAGCTGATAATACCAAACCAAATTACCATTAATGCACCTAAAAAACCAAAAATAGGCATAAAAATAGTATTAGAAAACAATTGTAATATACCAAATCCTAAAAGTAATAAATAAATTATATCAGCAAAACAAGCACCTAAACCAAAAACCACTGCATGAAGACAACTGATATTCAAGTGCCTGCGCATAATTTCTATATTTATAGGACCAACGGGAGCCGCAGCTCCCAGACCTAAAAGAAAAAATGTCCCTAATGTACTCATTACAGCGATCATATAGTTAATTCCATAACATTAGATGTTTATTTAGTGATAATCCTATAAAGCTTTGCAATGATATTCTACACCCGTCAGAAAAACTGCGAATTGCATGAGGTTTCCGGGTATTTATTATTATTAAATCCCCTTGTTCTGGTTTTATGAGAATGGACTGCGGGAGAGAGCCTCGCCAATCATATTCTGGATTGTCTTCAATTAATTCGGTGATAGGAATAGCAGGGACATCCCACAGCTCTAGCTCTCCTCCATTTGTCGGTGTTTTTATGTATATATTCACAGAGAATTGACCCAGTAAATTGATGGATTGTTGTTGAAGGCCATCAAAATGAGGTTGTTTTTCAACCATGAAAGAGCGTTCGGGCCTTCTCATAACCCTGGCAATCCCAGCATGCATCTTTTTACCTTCAAAATTTGCGATACTGGCTCCGGCAGACCACACTTCATCCAACTCTAGACGGAATTTGTCGAAAGGCGCTAGCAATGGGGCACAGAAATTTCTGACGTCTCTTATTGCGGATAATGCATTATCAAAATATTTTTTATAACTATCGCTATCTTTGGATTTGCCAAAAGTTGTGTTGTAAGAAACGCCGATTCTATCAACACCATAATCAACTAAAACAATATCATCTCCTTTTTTCAAGTCATGAGGGTGACATTCCAGATTTTTATGGGAGAGAAAAAAATCAGAGAGTTTGTTTGCAAGATGACTATCTACATACTGTTTTATATGAATTGCTAACGCTTCATTATTAAATAACTTAGTAAGATCATGTTCTCGTAAAGAATCTGATACAATTATTTCATTGTTCATAAAAACCACCTTGTTATATCTAACATGATTTTAGATGATTTTTTCCACATAGAACGTGCTGGAAAATATTTTCAATATTCTATATTAAGTAATAATATTTAATCAATGTGATTTTAATTCTAAAAATTAGATGTGAATTTCAATTGATTTAACTAATTTAATATAATATCTGGAAATAACAATTTCAAAAAGAAGTTAATTTAATATTCAATTGTGATGATAAATAGATAATGTGATTTCTTTCGTGAATTATTTATGGTTTAGATTGTGCGTTTTTATACCCAATAGATTTCAATTTGCAGCGCGGCGGCAAGAGAACGCATCCCCAGGAGTATAGATAACGATGTGACTGGGGTAAGTGAACGCAGCCAACAAAGCAGCAGCTTGAAGGATGAAGGGTATATCTGTAATGCGGGCATGATATCGCGATATATTTTACTTGATACTTTTGTCGAATATAAAGAAGAAAAATAAAAAACAATATGCTCGCATCAGTAAAAAACTCATCATATAACTAACTTGAAATTCACGTAAAAAATATTTTGCGAAGCGGCTCGCATTAGTTTTTGAAATTTTTCTTAATATAAAATTAATTTGTGAAGGTGTTTGATAATTCTTTAGGTGCTTATGGCTGCTTTGGAAAAGATAAGGAATACTCTGTTGCGAAAATAAAAGGGTAAGGATGAATAAGGATGTGGCTTTCAGTTTTGATAAACAGGATAACGATAAATTGGAAGCAACCGATTCCGGTAATCAGCGTTAATCAGGCTGCGATAGCAATTATTATCGGTATTATACCCTTGCTTTTTTTGCCTGAATTACCCCAGAAATGGCAAATTATTACATTTTTGTTATTGGCTCTATTCTGTTTATTTTTGCCATTTTGTATTTGCCGGATGATCTCAATTTCATTGCTGGCATTTCTGCTAGGGTGTTGGCAGGGAAATCATCTGCTTGAACAAATAATCTATCTTAGTGAGAGAGGACATATATCGCAGGCTATTATTGAAAGCTTGTCGTTGGGTGATGAGGGAAAAAACAAAGTTCTTCTTCGCCTGATTAAAACGGAAGATAAAATTATTTTTCCGCCGCTGTATGTCTCTGCTTATTGGGATTTTCCCTCTGACACTTTGTGTGCTGGTCAAAAATGGCAGTTAAACATGAAATTACGACCTGTTCATAGCCAGCTAAATCAAGGTGGTTATGATAGTCAGCGTAGAGCATTGGCTATTCGTCAACCTCTGACAGGAAAAGTGATCCATGCTGAATTAATTGATGAAAAATGTAATTTACGCCAGCAATTGGTCAGTAATATTGCGCCGGCTATTCGTGAGTTAAAACATAGTGGCATTGCAATGGCATTAGCCTTTGGTGAGCGTCAATGGTTGAGCAAGGAGAATAATTTATTATTACAGCAAACAGGCACGGCGCATCTTATGGCGATTTCAGGGTTACATATTACTGTTGCCAGTATGTTTGGTTGGTGGATGGCAAGATTCTTGCAACTCTTTTTTCCTATCCATTGGATAGGGCACAGATTCCCACTGATCTCTGGCTGGATAGTCGCAATGATTTATGTATGGCTATCGGGTTGGGGTATTCCGGCTATTCGCGCCTTACTGGGTTTGACACTTTGGCTTTATTTACGTTATAGAAATATTCTGTGTTTCCCTTGGCAATGGGCATTGTGGACTGCTGCAATTATTCTGTTATTTGATCCTCTGACCGTGCTTTCTGACAGCTTTTGGCTCTCTTTCTTTGCCGTGATGGCGCTAATGTTCTGGTTTCGCTGGGCACCGTTGGTTGAACCATTTCGTTATGGTTGGAAATGGTTGTGGCTGCGTGGGTTATATATGCAAATGGGCATGATGTTGATGCTTATTCCCCTCCAACTATTATTGTTTCATGGCGTTAATTTTTCCGCTCTATTTGCTAATTTCTGGGCAGTGCCAATCATCTCTTTTATTACTGTTCCGTTGATCATGTTGGCATTAATCAGCGCTTTTTGTCCTTTTATTCACGCTTTACTATGGCAATTGGTTGATTATTCTGTGACTTTCTCTTTGATCCCTTTGCCTGTTTTGCAACAGTCATGGAGTGAAACGGGTGGTTTTCCCATCTTGATAACGTTTATTGGCTGGTTTGTCGTTATTATCTGGCGATTCGCTTGGTGGCAATCATATAAGTTACTGATTGGCATTTTTTTAGGTGTCATGCTCTGTTATTTGAGGCGTAATGAAGAATATCTGTGGCGATTTTCTATGCTGGATGTTGGGCATGGGCTTGCTGTTCTCATTGAGAAAGATGGCAAGGCGTTGATTTTTGATACCGGTAATCGCTGGGAAACGGGCAGTGTGGCTGAGAGAATGATAATTCCTTATTTGCGCTGGCACAGATTAACGCTGGAGCAAATTATTATTAGTCATAATCATCTGGACCATACCGGTGGGTTGGAATTCTTACAACGGAAATATCCTGATATTGCTGTCAGAAGTCCTTTAACCGACAATAAACATCTTCCCTGTATACGCGGTGAACAGTGGCAATGGCAAGGATTGAGCTTCCGGGTATTATGGCCGCCAGAAAGGGTAGTGAATGCGGGTAATAATGAATCCTGTGTCATTCGTGTAGAAGATGGTAAACATAGCGTGTTGCTGACCGGGGATCTGGAAAAACAGGCGGAATATAAGCTACTGGGAATAGAAAAAGACAATTTAAGATCGACAATATTGCAGGTTCCACATCATGGTAGTAATACCTCATCTACAGCTGCCTTTATTCACACGGTTGCTCCACAATATGCATTTGCTTCTGTCGCACGTTATAGCCCATGGCGGCTTCCGTCGATTAAGGTACAACGACGTTATCGCAAAGCCGGGGTGGAATGGCGTAGTACCTCAGTATCCGGGCAGATAACCGGTTGTTTTTACAGCGATCACGTTGAGATTATCGGATACAGACAACAAATTATGTCACGCTGGTATCATCAGTGGTTTGGTATTCGAGGCGATCATGAGTAGAATAACCTGCTATTTCTTTTGGTGTTGGTAACTCAATAATGAATGATAAAGACCTTTCTACCTGGCAGACGTTTCGCCGACTATGGCCAATCATTTCTCCGTTTAGGATTGGGCTGATAGTTGCTGCGGTTGCACTAATTATTAATGCTGCCGGTGATACATTAATGCTTTCATTGCTTAAGCCTTTACTGGATGAAGGTTTCGGCAAAGCAAGCACTGATGTACTGAAATGGATGCCGCTGATCGTGATTGCTCTGATGGTTATGCGTGGGCTATCCGGGTTTGTATCAAGTTATTGTATCTCTTGGGTCTCCGGTAAAGTGGTGATGCAGATGCGCCGTCGTCTGTTTGGTCATATGATGGGGATGCCGGTATCATTTTTTGATCAGCAATCCACTGGCACTCTGCTTTCCCGTATTACTTACGATTCTGAGCAGGTGGCTTCTTCCTCTTCTAGTGCATTAATTACCGTGGTTAGGGAAGGGGCATCAATTATCGGTCTGTTTATTTTGATGTTTTACTATAGCTGGCAATTATCTCTGATCCTGATTGTGATTGCGCCGATAGTCTCATTGGTTATTCGCTCGGTATCAAAGCGGTTTCGCAATATCAGTAAAAATATGCAGAACAGCATGGGACAAGTGACTGCCAGTGCTGAGCAGATGCTGAAAGGGCACAAAGAAGTGTTGATTTTCGGTGGGCAAAAAGTAGAAACCGAACGCTTTAATAAAGTCAGTAACAATATGCGTCAGCAAGGCATGAAGATGGTTTCTGCTTCATCGATTTCTGATCCCATTATTCAGCTTATTGCTTCATTTGCTTTGGCTTTCGTCCTGTATGCAGCAAGTTTTCCGGAGATTATGGATACACTGACTGCGGGTAAAATTACCGTGGTATTCTCATCAATGATTGCGTTGATGCGTCCGTTAAAATCTTTGACTAATGTTAACGCACAATTCCAGCGTGGCATGGCGGCCTGTCAGACTCTGTTTGCTATTCTGGATATGGAGCAGGAAAAAGATGAAGGCAAATTGGAGCTTAAAAAAGCGGACGGTAATATTGAATTCCGTAATGTGACTTTCTGTTACCCGACTAAAGAACTGCCAGCGTTACAAAACATTTCTATACATATTCCGGCTGGAAAAATTGTTGCTTTAGTTGGGCGCTCTGGCTCGGGTAAATCCACAATAGCGAATTTGCTGACTCGTTTTTATGATGTCAATGAAGGCAGTATTCTGCTTGATGACCATGATTTACGGGAATATACGCTTTCTTCTTTGCGCGGACAGGTTGCTCTGGTATCGCAGAATGTGCATTTGTTTAATGACACGGTAGCGAACAATATTGCTTATGCCAGTGAAAACCAATATAGCCGTGAAGAGATTGAGCGGGCGGCTGAAATGGCTTATGCAATGGATTTTATCAGGAAACTGGATAACGGCCTGGATACCATGATTGGTGAAAATGGGGTGTTGCTTTCTGGTGGTCAGCGTCAACGTATTGCTATCGCGCGTGCTTTATTGCGTGATTCTCCGGTTCTTATTCTTGATGAGGCAACTTCGGCACTGGATACTGAATCCGAGCGGGCAATTCAGGCGGCATTGGATGAATTGCAGAAGAATAGAACTTCACTGGTGATTGCACATCGTCTGTCAACCATTGAGAAAGCCGATGAAATTCTGGTTATTGAAGATGGGCATATTGTTGAACGAGGTAATCATCTCTCTCTGCTGGAGAAAAATGGCGTTTACTCACAACTACATCGGATGCAATTTGGGCAATGATTGAGCGCATATGGTCAGGCCGCTCATGGCTTTATTTGCTGTTGTTACCTTTTTCAGCCCTTTATGGGCTGATAAGTGGATTACGGCGGTTGAGTTATAAAATTGGGCTGAGTAAGTCTTGGAAAGCGCCTGTACCTGTTGTGGTCGTGGGTAATTTGACTGCCGGAGGTAATGGTAAAACTCCGGTAGTTATCTGGCTGGTGGAACAGTTACAGAAAAAAGGCTATCGGGTTGGTGTTGTTTCTCGCGGTTATGGTGGTAAAGCAGAAAATTACCCTTTGCTGGTGACTGAAAATATCACAACGGCTCAAGCAGGTGATGAACCTGTGCTGATTCATCGTCGTACTGGTTCACCTGTGGCGGTTGCTCCAAGGCGGGTTGAAGCAGTAAAAGCATTATTGGCAAGTACACCACTGGATATCATCGTTACTGATGATGGTTTACAGCACTATGCTTTGCAACGGGATTTTGAAATCGCTGTGATTGATGGTGTGCGCCGCTTTGGTAATGGTTGGTGGCTGCCGGCTGGTCCGATGCGTGAATTATCTGGGCGATTGAATACGGTTAATACCATTATTACAAATGGTGGTACGCCTCAGTCAGGCGAATTATCCATGACATTAGCTGGTGGGCTGGCGGTGAATATGGTTAGTGGTGAAAAGCGAATGGTGAACCTTATACCTGATGTTGTTGCTATGGCCGGAATTGGGCATCCGCCACGGTTTTTTGCTACTCTGCAACAGTTAGGTGCTGACTTACAAAAAGAGTGTGCGTTTGCCGATCATCAAATGTACACCAAAGATCAATTGAACCATCTGGCTGATGCAAACCAGAATTTACTCATGACGGAAAAAGATGCAGTTAAGTGTTTTAATTTTGCTCAGTCCAATTGGTGGTACTTACCGGTAGATGCTCAATTACCGCAGGAAAAGGGGCAAGTGATGTTGGATAGCATCTGTTCACTATTGTCCGTTAGTAAATTGTCCGTCAGTAAAAAAACTGAGTAAATTTCAAAAGTATGCAGTGACTGCTCTGCTGGTTGGGCTTTTTACGATAACCTCATTTAGATAAGAATTTCTAATGTTTTTGCTGAGTTATTCTTTGCCAATTTATACAATTTTAATAGTTGCTCCCAGATTTATTTGATTTTCTGCTATTGTTGAATGATATTAAAATTATCCATTGTGGCGGAGTGGCTGAACAACCGTTTTGTGTAGTTGATTCAAATTGTATAGTTGATTCAGGCAGTCGCAATGTTGGCGGGATACTTGTTTGTATCCAATTACTCAAGCAAATGCACTACTCAAGTTAAGGGTATTTTAAGTATTGAAATGGAGATGGAGCTTTATTCGAAAACTTAATAAAGAGTAGCAAACATCAAAAACAATAGATTGAATTATTGTGAGATGAACAGAAGGGAAAGTTATCATGACATTACAATTACAAATGGGCAGAGTAAAATGGTTTGATGAGAATAAAGGATATGGTGTTATTTCTCCACAGGATGGCGGGCAAGACATATTTGTCAGTAGAAAAGCGATTGCCAATACAAAAAATAAATCACTTACAGAAGGGCAGAATGTAGAGTTCTCAATTATTCGCAACGGTTATAGTTTAACCGCAGCAGATGTGATTGCATTCTAGTTCTCTATCTTATGGAGTTATTTTATTGTTATTCTTTAATAAAGAAGGAGCTTGAGCCATGTTTCGGACAAAGGCAATAGCTCTTTTTGAAGGTACTTTCGGTGAGTCCGGAGGGAGAACGAAGTGTGTCATTATTTCACATATCACGTTTGCGCTCCGGTTTCTCGCTGCTTGTGGTTTGTGTTCACGATTTGTTAACTAGCATGGTTTGCACCCAATATCTCTCCTGAGATAGTTCTAAATCTTCAACAAATTACCCTATTTGAATTCTTGTGGATAATATTGGGAAAAGGATCGAAAGATCAAATAACAAGAGTTAACGATGATACCGGGCTTATGTTATTCTGAGCCGTATTGAATCAAGGCTCCATAATTGGAGGATGTATGGATCACCGTTTACTCGAAATTATTGCTTGCCCTGTATGTAACGGAAAACTCAGCTACGATAAAGAGAATTTCGAACTTATCTGTAAGCTAGATCGACTTGCGTTTCCTGTGCGAGATGGCATTCCAGTCCTGTTAGATCACGAAGCTCGTGAATTACCTCTGGATGAGGAAAGATAAAGTATGTTCACAGTTATTATTCCTGCCCGCTTTGCTTCGACCCGCTTACCCGGAAAGCCATTAGCCGATATTCACGGCAAGCCAATGATTGTTCGTGTGATGGAGCGGGCTATACGCTCCGGTGCTAAACGCGTTATTGTGGCGACGGATAATCACGACGTTGTTTCAGCGGTTGTTGCTGCGGGGGGAGAGGCTTGCCTGACCAGTGCGAATCATCATTCTGGTACTGAACGGTTAGCGGAGGTTATCGACAAATATCAGTTCGCCGATGATGAAATTATCGTTAACGTTCAGGGAGACGAGCCGTTAATTCCTGAAGAGATTATTAAGCAGGTTGCAGAGAATTTGGCGGGTTGCAAAGCGGGAATGGCAACTCTGGCCGTCCAGATTGATAATGCAGAAGAAGCTTTTAACCCTAATGCCGTGAAAGTGGTGATGGATAAACAGGGTTATGCACTCTATTTCTCTAGGGCGACGATCCCGTGGGAGCGTGATCGTTTTATTCAATCGCGAGAAACGATTGGCGAGAATTTCCTGCGTCATATAGGTATTTATGCCTATCGTGCGGGTTTTATCCGTCGTTATGTACAATGGGAGCCGAGTCCATTAGAGCAGATTGAAATGCTGGAGCAATTACGAGTGCTTTGGTACGGCGAAAAAATTCATGTGGGAACAGCACTGAAAGCACCGGGAGCGGGGGTTGATACTCCAGAAGATTTAGCCGCAGTCAGAAAGGCATTGACTGAAATTTGATTACTGGTTTGAACCTATCCCAATAGATTTCAATTTGCAGCGCGGCGGCAAGAGAACGCATTCCCAGGAGCATAGATAACGATGTGACTGGGGTAAGTGAACGTAGCCAACAAAGCAGCAACTTGAAAGATGAAGGGTATATTCTTTGATTAACGAAAGTGCGGCATTAATTAATTGCGCTTTCGTTTCTCCCCGTTTTTCAGGAAATGGTTTACGGATCAAGTTGTGAATTTACCGGCTGAGAATTATCTGATTTTTTGGGAGGCTCTGAATCTCTCGATGGTTTAATACGTTGCCAGATAGTGCCTAACGTTTCATACCATGCCCGTTCTGAATGAGACAGATAATAAGCAGATGGCAGGTATTTTTCCCAGGGATGTAACGGTGAAGTGATCGCTAACTGATTTGCTGGGCCGGGAATGGGATTTAGCCCTTGTTGTTGAAAGAAAGTGATTGCCCGCTGCATATGATTGGCGGAGGTAACTAGAATAAAAGAGTGCTTACCAATTAATTTTTCAACTTCATTGGCTTCCTGTTCAGTATCCATGGGTTCTGTTAGTGCAATTGTATCCTCGGCGGGTACGCCGAGTGATTGTGCGACTATAGCGGCGACTTCCGCGCTGCTTTTAGAATTCGTTCCTTTACCTCCGGTAAAAACCATTTTAGAACCGGGATTGAGGTGATATAAACGGATACCTTCTGTTACCCGAGGCAAACTGTTGCTGAGTAAGTTTGAACTGGGTGCCCAATTTGGGTTATAAGTGAAGCCACCACCAAGAACTACGATATAATCAACCGGTGGATTGATGTCACTAGGCTCAGATTGATAACCTTTAGCATAAGTTGATTCCAGTGGTAACAGCAGCTTATCGGCAATGGGTTGCAGGCTTAGCAGAAGCAGCGCAAGCCAACTCAATGTGAGAACGGTTTTTCCTGTTTTTTGCCAACGGGTAAACCACAACAATAATAAGGCAACAAGTGAAATCAGTAATATTAATGATAGAGGCATCACCATTGCCCCCAAGTACTTTTTGAATAAGAATAGCATTTATTTGCCTTAATTTGGTTGAGTTTTAACCATATGGCCCACGATTTGTAGTCAAAAGTGGTTATATCAATGAATGCTGTGCCAAAATAGCAGCTAGCATAATGAAATCTCAACAGATAAATCAGATTTATTCCATTAGTGAGGCAGTTTTTCATGCGGGATCGCAATTTCGATGATATTGCAGACAAATTCTCTCGTAATATTTACGGCACAACCAAAGGTAAAATCAGGCAAGCCGTTGTCTGGCAGGATATCAGCGAATTACTGGCTCAATTACCTCAACGTCCATTGCGTATTTTAGATGCAGGTGGCGGTGAGGGTAATATGGCATGCCAATTAGCTGAATTAGGTCATCAAGTGATACTTTGTGATTTATCAGAAGAGATGATCCAACGAGCAAGGCTGGCCGCAGAAGAAAAAGGGGTCAGCCAAAATATGCGATTTATACAAAGCCCGGTACAGGAAATTAGCCAATATATAGAGCAGCCGGTAGATTTGATATTATTCCATGCGGTATTGGAATGGATTACCGAACAGAAATATGTAATAGAAGTGTTAACGAATATCATTAATCCTGGCGGTGCTTTGTCTTTAATGTTTTACAATGCTAATGGCTTGGTAATGCGTAATGCTATTTTAGGTAATTTTCATTTAGCGACACCCAATATGCAACGTCGCAGAAAACGTTCATTGTCTCCGCAAAATCCATTAGCACCTGAACAGGTATATCAATGGCTTGCTGAATTAAATTTGGCAATTATCGGTAAAACGGGTGTACGGATTTTTCACGATTATTTGCAAAGTCGTCAATTACAGAATGAGAACTTTCCGGCGTTGTTGGCATTAGAACAGCGTTATTGCCGACAGGAACCTTATATCAGTTTGGGGCGCTACATTCATGTCATGGCCCGCAAGCCAGCGTTAAAGGAAGAATTATGAGTGAGTATTCCCAGACTGTCCCGGAATTAGTGTCTTGGGCGAGGAAAAATGATTTTTCCATTTCATTGCCGGCGGAAAGATTAGCTCTTCTGATGGCAATTGCGGTGTTGAATAGCGAACGCCTTGACGGTGAGATGAGCGAAGGAGAACTGGTTGATGCTTTTCGTGAAGTTTGCAAAGGATTTGAGCAGACCACAGAATCGGTCGCGGTGCGGGCTAACAATGCTATCAATGATATGGTGCGGCAGAAACTTCTCAACCGTTTTACCAGTGAACTGGCAGACGGTAATGCAATCTATCGTTTAACCCCGCTTGGTATCAGCATCAGTGACTACTACATCCGCCAGCGGGAATTTTCTACCTTACGTCTTTCGATGCAACTTTCGATTGTAGCAAGTGAGTTACATCGGGCGGCAGAGGCAGCGGAAGAAGGGGGAGATGAATTTCACTGGCACCGGAATGTTTTTGCCCCGCTGAAATATTCGGTTGCAGAAATCTTCGATAGTATTGATATGTCCCAGCGAGTGATGGATGAGCAGCAAAACTCGGTTAAAGAAGATATTGCGGCGTTGTTGAATCAAGATTGGCAGGCAGCGATTGCCAACTGTGAGCAACTGTTATCCGAAACATCCGGTACATTGCGGGAACTCCAGGACACACTAGAAGCGGCTGGAGATAAACTCCAGGCTAATTTGCTGCGTATTCAGGATGCGAATATGGACAGTGGCGGATCAGAGCTGGTGGATAAACTGGTATTTGATCTGCAAAGTAAGCTGGACCGTATTATCAGCTGGGGTCAGCAGGCGATTGATTTATGGATTGGCTACGACCGTCACGTTCACAAATTTATCCGTACTGCGATTGATATGGATAAAAACCGTATTTTCTCTCAGCGCTTACGTCAATCAGTTCAACACTATTTTGATAACCCGTGGACCCTCATTGTGGCTAACGCGGAGCGTTTGCTGGATATGCGGGATGAAGAATTGACGTTATCCAATGAAGAAGTTACCGGTGAATTGCCGTTAGAACTGGAATATGAAGAATTCAGTGAAATAAACGAACAACTGGCAGAAATGATTGAAAAAGCGCTGTTGATATATCAGCAGGAACAACGCCCACTGGATTTGGGTGCGGTGCTAAGGGATTATCTTGCTCAGCATCCGCTTCCTCGTCACTTTGATGTGGCACGTATTTTGGTGGATCAAGCTGTACGGTTGGGTGTGGCAGAAGCAGATTTCTCTGGGTTGCCAGCGGAATGGTTAGCGATTAATGATTACGGAGCCAAGGTGCAGGCACATGTCATCGACACATATTGAACAATTTATGCCGGTTAAACTGGCACAGGCGTTAGCCAACTCACTTTTCCCGGAACTGGACAGCCAGCTTCGCGCGGGTCGTCATATTGGGCTGGATGATCTTGATAATCACGCTTTTCTGATGGATTTTCAGGAGCAATTGGAAGAGTTTTACGCCCGCTATAATGTGGAGTTGATCCGTGCACCAGAAGGTTTCTTCTATCTGCGGCCTCGTTCAGCCACATTGATCCCGCGCTCAGTATTATCAGAGCTGGATATGATGGTAGGAAAAATCCTCTGTTATCTCTATCTCAGCCCGGAACGTCTGACTAATCAAGGGATTTTTACTTCTCAGGAGCTATATGAAGAGCTGATCTCGCTGGCTGATGAGGGCAAACTGATGAAGTTTGTCAACCAGCGATCCTCCGGTTCCGACTTGGATAAACAGAAATTGCAGGAAAAAGTGCGTACTGCGCTTAATCGCCTGCGTCGTTTGGGCATGGTCTATTTCCTGCCAAATGACAATAGCAAATTTACCATCACTGAAGCGGTATTCCGTTTTGGTGCAGATGTACGTAGTGGCGACGATCCTCGTGAAGTACAACTGAGGATGATCCGTGATGGTGAGGCAATGCCGGTTGAAGGCAGCTTGTCGCTTGATGACAGTGAAAATGATGAAACACCGGATAGCTCAGCAGAGGGTGCGGGAGATGAACAACCATGATTGAACGCGGTAAATTTCGTTCACTGACGCTGGTTAACTGGAATGGTTTTTTTGCCAGAACTTTTGATCTTGATGAACTGGTAACAACCTTATCAGGCGGTAATGGTGCGGGTAAATCCACCACCATGGCAGCTTTCGTCACCGCATTGATCCCTGATTTAACCTTGTTGCATTTCCGTAACACCACCGAAGCCGGTGCCACTTCCGGTTCCCGTGATAAAGGGTTGCATGGCAAGTTGCGTGCCGGGGTCTGTTATTCAACGCTGGATGTGATTAACTCCCGTCATCAGCGGGTGGTGGTTGGGGTGAGATTGCAACAGGTGGCGGGTCGTGATCGCAAAGTTGATATCAAACCTTTTATGATCCAAGGATTGCCAACTGCTATCCAACCTACTCAGTTACTGACTGAAAATGTCGGTGAAAGACAGGCGCGTGTATTGCCGTTGAATGAACTGAAAGACCGTCTTGATGAAATGGAAGGTGTGCAGTTCAAGCAATTTAGCTCCATCACGGATTACCATGCCTTGATGTTTGATTTGGGCGTTATCCCCAAACGCCTACGTTCAGCGGGTGATCGCAGTAAATTCTATCGTCTGATCGAAGCTTCCCTGTACGGCGGTATTTCCAGCGCCATTACCCGTTCCCTGCGTGATTACCTGTTGCCGGAAAACAGCGGTGTTCGGAAAGCATTTCAGGATATGGAAGCGGCATTGCGCGAAAACCGCATAACGCTGGAAGCTATTCGAGTCACCCAATCTGATCGTGATCTGTTCAAACACTTGATCACCGAAGCAACTTCTTACGTGTCAGCTGACTATATGCGCCATGCCAATGAGCGGCGCACTTATCTGGATCAAGCACTGGCATTGCGGGGTGAACTGTTTGGTAGCCACAGACAACTGGCAACTGAGCAATATCGCCATGTTGAAATGGCGCGGGAGTTGGCTGAGCAAAATGGCGCCTCCTCCGATTTAGAAACGGATTATCAGGCTGCCAGTGATCATCTAAATCTGGTGCAGACCGCCATGCGCCAGCAGGAAAAGATTGATCGTTATCAGGTGGATCTGGAAGAACTTTCCTATCGTCTGGAAGAACAGACCGAAGTTGTTGAAGAAGCCGGCGAGCTTCAGGCTGAGTATGAAGCCAGAGCGGAAGCAGCTGAACAGGAAGTGGATGAGCTGAAAAGTCAGTTGGCTGATTATCAGCAGGCACTGGATGTTCAGCAAACCCGTGCTATTCAGTATCAACAGGCGTTACAAGCGCTGGAGCGCGCCCGTGAACTTTGTCAGCTACCGGATCTTGCCGCCGATAATGCAGAAACATGGCTGGAAACTTTTCAGGCTAAAGAGCAGCAGGCGACAGAAGCTCTGTTGATGTTGGAACAGAAATTAAGTGTGGCAGATGCGGCTCATAATCAGTTCGAACAGGCGTATCAACTGGTTAAAAGTATGGTTGGTGAAATCAACCGTAGTGAAGCCTGGCAGAGCGCTCGTGAATTGCTGCGTGATTGGCCGTCACAGCGACATCTGGCGGATCGCGTTCAGCCGTTTCGCATGCAGTTGGCTGAACTGGAGCAGCGCTTGAACAACCAACAAAATGCGGAACGTTTATTAAGCGAATTTTGTAAACGTCAGGGACAGCAATATCAGGCTGAAGATCTGGAAGGATTACAAAATGAACTTGAAGCCCGGCAGGAAGCATTAAGTTTAAGTGTCAATGAAAGCGGTGAGCGTCGTATGGAAATGCGACAGGCGCTTGAACAGCTAAAACAGAAAATTCAGTCACTGACTGCCCGCGCCCCGGTCTGGCTGGCTGCGCAGGATACCCTGAACCAACTGTGTGAACAGAATGGTGAAGCGCTGGCGAGCAGTAATGACGTGACGGAATATATGCAGCAGTTGCTTGAACGTGAACGTGAGGCAACGGTAGAGCGTGATGAAATTGCGGCGCAGAAACGTGAGTTGGAAAAGCAGATCGAGCGCCTCAGCCAGCCGAGTGGTGCGGAAGACAGCCGGATGATTGCCTTAGCGGAACGTTTCGGTGGGGTTTTGCTGTCAGAAATTTATGACGATATCACCATTGATGACGCGCCTTATTTCTCGGCCCTGTATGGGCCAGCGCGTCACGGTATTGTGGTGCCCGATCTTTCTCTGGTTCGTCCACAGCTTGAAACGCTGGAAGATTGCCCGGAAGATCTCTATCTCATTGAAGGTGATCCTCAATCCTTTGATGACAGCGTATTTAATGCCGAAGAGCAGACAAATGCGGTATTGGTTAAATCTTCTGACCGCCAATGGCGTTATTCTCGTTACCCTGAATTGCCGTTGTTTGGCCGTGCTGCCAGAGAAAATCGTTTAGAAGTTTTGAATTTGGAGCGCGATACCTTGGCGGAGCGTTATGCCACGCTCTCTTTTGATGTACAGAAAATTCAGCGTGCTCATCAGGCGTTCAGTCAGTTTGTCGGTAAACACCTCTCTGTGGCATTTGATACCGATCCGGAAGCGGAAATCCGTGAACTAAGGCAGCGTCACACGGAACTGGAACGTGAACTATCCCGGTTTGAAGATCAAACCCAACAACAGCGTCAGCAATATACTCAGGCTAAAGAGAGCCTGACGACATTAAATCGCCTAATCCCTCAAGTTACGCTATTGCTGGATGAAACCTTAATCGATCGCGTAGAGGAAGTACGTGAAGAGCTGGACGAAGCACAGGAAGCGGCCCGTTTCCTACAACAGCATGGTTCGGCGCTGGCAAAGTTGGAACCGATGGTTGCGGTTCTGCAAAGCGATCCACAGCAACATGAGCAGTTGCAACGGGACTATGAAATCGCCAAACATAGCCAGCATCAAGCTAAACAACAGGCATTTGCGCTGGTGGAAGTGGTACAGCGTCGAGCGCATTTTAGCTACAGTGATTCTGCGGGTATGCTCAACGAAAATGTGGATTTGAATGACAAACTGCGTCAGCGTCTGGAACATGCAGGATCGGACCGCAGCCGCGCCCGCGAACAACTGCGTCAACAGCAAGCGCAGTATTCCCAATTTAACCAGGTGCTGGCCTCCCTGAAAAGCTCTTATGAAACCAAACAAGATATGCTGAAAGAGCTGGAACAGGAGATGAAAGAGATTGGTGTTCAAGCGGATGCGAATGCTGAAATTCGTGCCCGTGAGCGCCGTGATCGGCTCCATGAAGCGCTCAGCACTAACCGTTCCAGAATCAACCAGCTTGAGAAGCAGATCGCTTTTTGTGAAGCAGAGATGGAAAGCTTGCAGAAAAAACTGCGGAAACTGGAACGCGATTACCATCAAATCCGCGAGCAAGTGGTTGCGGCTAAATCGGGTTGGTGTGCAGTAATGCGCATGGTGAAAGACAATGGCGTTGAGCGTCGTCTGCATCGTCGTGAACTGGCTTATATGGAGGGGGGCGCGTTACGTTCCATGTCGGATAAGGCGTTGGGTGCATTGCGTCTGGCAGTGTCTGATAACGAACATCTACGTGATGCGCTGCGTTTATCCGAAGATCCAAAACGTCCTGAACGTAAGATTCAATTCTTCATTGCGGTTTATCAGCATCTGCGTGAACGTATTCGTCAGGATATTATCCGCACTGACGATCCGGTTGATGCCATTGAACAGATGGAAATTGAGCTGGCTCGTCTGACAGAAGAGCTGACAGCCCGCGAGCAGAAATTAGCTATCAGTTCGAAGAGTGTGGCGAATATTATCCGCAAAACCATTCAGCGCGAGCAGAACCGCATCCGCATGCTGAACCAAGGGTTACAAGCAGTCTCCTTTGGACAAGTTCGTGGTGTGCGGTTGAATGTCAACGTGCGTGAAAGCCACGCGCTATTGCTGGATGTGTTGTCTGAACAGCAAGAACAGCATCAGGATCTCTTTAACAGCCAGCGATTAACCTTCTCGGAAGCAATGGCAAAACTTTATCAGCGCCTGAATCCGCAAGTAGATATGGGGCAGCGCTTACCGCAAACCATAGGTGAAGAGTTATTGGATTACCGTAACTACTTGGAACTGGATGTTGAAGTTAACCGTGGATCGGATGGCTGGTTAAAAGCAGAGAGTGGGGCGCTATCGACAGGTGAAGCGATCGGTACCGGCATGTCGATTCTGGTGATGGTGGTACAGAGTTGGGAAGAAGAATCTCGCCGTTTGCGTGGTAAAGATATTTCCCCTTGTCGATTGTTATTCCTTGATGAAGCGGCGCGTTTGGATGCTAAATCTATCGCTACCTTGTTTGAACTATGTGAGCGCCTGCAAATGCAGTTAATTATCGCTGCCCCGGAAAATATCAGCCCTGAAAAAGGGACCACTTATAAACTGGTGCGTAAGGTATTTAAAAACCACGAACATGTGCATGTGGTTGGGCTGAGAGGATTTGGGCAGGATGTTCCGGCAACTCAATTGATTTCAGATGTTACTGCTTAATTAAATGGGTGACTTGCGATAGCCATAAAAATAAAGAGAGTGCGCCACGGATGGCGCAACAGATTATTGATTTTCATCCAGCACCCTGTTTTAATTCAGCTCCGTTCACCAGACGGAGTTTGCCGCCATGTTAAGGTGTTGGTGTAAACAGGGGAGTTAGACGAGTTAAATCTATTTCCTGTTTAACTTGTGCCAAGCTATACGCTTCCTGGAGTCTCAGCCACATTTCCGGCGTACTGCCGATCACGCTGGCTAAACGAACCGCCATTCCTGGCGTTACTGCCGCGCTACCTTCAACAACACGCCCAATAGTTGACGGTGAGACATCCAGCGCACGCGCAAGCGCTCTAAGACTAATATTTAAGTGCTCCATCTCGTCAGAGATATAGCGCCCCGGATGGGGTGGCATACGTTTAGTCATTCATGATAGTCCTCGTAGTTCAGTATATATACCCGTTATCTTTCAAGTTGCCTCTTTGTTGGCTGCACTCACACCCCGGTCACATAGTTCTCTATGCTCCCGGGGATTCGCTCCTTTGCCGTCGCGATGCATCTTGAAATCCATAGGTATAAACATCACCATCGTTAAATTCGAAAGTTAACCTCCAGTTACCCGATACGCTTACCGCCCAAATACCCTTTCGATCTCCTGTAAGTGGGTGGAGTTGAAAACTCGGTAAACTCAAATCATTCAGGCAGCTTGCTAAATCTAATGCGTTTAACAGCAGGTCTAGCCTGTTAGCATGGTGGGCAACAATTCCCGCCGTGGTTCCCTTCTCGTAATACTTTCGTAACCCTTTATGCTTCCAACTTTTAATCATTGTTTGCGTCCTGTTGCGTTACGATAGACAGCATAACACGTGTCGCGCATTGCACGACAACATTTTTTTGATAAAATAATATCAGATTATTGACAAAGTGCTGTTTTTTTATCCGGTACTTTGTTTTAATTCAGTTCCGTTCACTAAACGGGGCTTGCCACTATGTTAAGAACACCCCCTCTCCAGACTTTCCCGCCAGAAACGCACTCGCTTGACGAGTTGGTTCCTAAAAATCATTTGGTCCGTCAAGTCGATGCCGCCATTGATTTCGAATTTATTTATCCGCGAATTAGTCTCCCCATTGTATTGCCACAATAATAACGCCTTGGTGGGGGATTAAACCGGGTTAATGAGGAAAATGGATGGCGCAATAGATATTTAGCTTGAAAAATTGTACCGTTATTTTTTGCTTATTAGATTCGGTATTATTAATACGAGAAATGTAGTGGTCTAATAAACCCCAAAAAATCAATCAATTTAAAACCACTTTAATCGTCGTATAATTGTGGTGCCAATCACGGCATAGCGGTGTCAGTGGGCAAGCACACGGCACCATTTCAAAAAAACATTAAGGAGAAGCCTATGGCGAAACTTATTTATGGGGGTACCTCACAATGCAAACAAAGGAGACTTTTCTTTCAAAGTTTGACTATCCAAATTTAGATCAAGAAATTACGGCAATCTTTGAAGATGATTCATTACCGACGCATTCACCTGGTAATGGGGACTTAAAACGCTGGCAGAGGAAAGAATGGCCATCGGCTATAAATTTCTCCACTGGTGACGGTCGATATAATGCTCCGGATGATACTTTTGGTGTTTGCTACATGGCAGACAAGGCCGTTTCAGCGCTTGCTGAAAGTTTTGGGCGCCTGATACATAAAGATGGGCGGAAATTTGTTGAGGAGTCTGTTATTGAAAACTCACGAATGTGTCTGATTCGCCCACTCCGGCCACTCGTTTTTGTCGATGTGGGGAAACTTCTGGGAATGCTGCATATTACGTTAGACGTCTCAGTCGGAGATGACTACACAGTGACACAGAGAGTAATTGCGTGCCTCTACAAGCTTGCCAGAGATAAGTTTGACGGTGTTTGTTACTTATCGAGGCATTTTCCTTCCACTGATTTCTGCTATGCAGTCTGGGAATCGGATGAAGAAAGGTTTGAAGATGTAGGAATGAAGAATCTCTCGGAATACTACGATTCAGAATACATGCTATTGAACTGGAAATACTCTAGCATCACGGCTGAAGAACTGCTCGAAGACGTGCTCCGATTCAAGGTTGTCCCGCTTTAAGTTTGTGCCAGGCGTGTCCTTTTCGAAAGGACACGCTTTTAACTGGCGATCTGTTCGCCCATCTGTTTCGCTGCACGAAGAATTTTTGAAACATCATCAATGCTGCTATCTTCTTTCATGATCTCGATAGGGGTTTTCCCTTTACCGTTCTTGTCGCTCAAGGGGGTAGTCAAAAACGATATTCTGGAAATAGGCCCGATATCATTGCTCATTGCTTTCATGACGTTTTCAAAGTGAGGTAACAGTCCTCCCTCTTTGAATTGAAAGAGCGGGAAGACATGATCACTATTCTTCTTGAAAGCGAGCAGCTTATTTCCCTTCACTCGCAAATTAACGGCTTGACGCGTGATACCGAGAATATCAGCAACATCCACTGCTTTAATCACGCCACCCATGCGCTCAATTTCCTTATAAAAATTGGACAGGTTCTCAGCGCGACGCTTTAGTTTGCGGAGTTCGCGATCGGGAGTCCTGGCACTCTTTTCAAGCACGGTTGAGTACAGCAGCCCAAAAAGTTCGCTATCTGGAAGAACAAGAGCATTGCTGGCCTTCGCCTTTTCAGCAAACTCAGGCATCAATGAGCCGAATATTATGTCAAAGCGTTTTTGCAGTAACACCTGTAGCTCATTCAAATTACGTTGTTTGGTTGCGGTGTTCATAAGATCTCCTATTTCTTGACCATTATTTTATTCTTTAAACTGAAATTGGTCAAGTAACATGGTGCAAATCAAAGGTAATTTGCAATCAGATAAAGCTATCAACTTTTACCTATGGGCGGATAGGGATCGTGCGAATAAAGAGATTGCGCCACGGATGGCGCAAATAGATGTTTAGCTTGATATTATACTATTTTGTCATACAATCTTTGTATGATATTTATACTACGGTGAAAAAGGCATATTATGCGGAAGACAATATATAGCGTTGCAAAGGGAAATCTTGCTTCGATAATGGATCAAGTTGTTCAGGATTGTACACCAATATTGATTACCAGACAAAACGGCGGTGATTGCGTTATTATTTCAAGTGCAGAAAATATGCAAGCCTTGAAGAAACTGCTTATTTACTACGTTCATCCGCTAATGCAAAACATTTACTTAAATCATTGGAGCAGGTAAATAGCGGAAATTTGCAGGAAAGGTAACTAACCTGAACTTCGCTTAAGAAGGAAATTAAAGTATCTGAGATACGATCAAAGTTTTTGTCAAAGAAAATTCAAGACATCTCAGTCCTCTTGGTTTCTTGCTTAATATTCCTTCAATATAAAAGAAAGTATGCTACCATTCACCGATGAAAAGAAAAAATACACCAACGCCACATGACGCTGTTTTTAAACAGTTTTTAAGTCATATTGATACTGCCAGAGACTTTTTGGAGATACATTTGCCTGCGACATTACGGGCAGTTTGTGATCTGGATACACTGCGGTTGGAATCAGGGTCGTTTATTGAAGACAATCTGCGGGCGCATTATTCCGACATTTTGTATTCATTGAAAACGGCTCAGGGTGACGGTTATGTGTATTGTGTGATCGAGCACCAAAGTTCCCCGGACAAAATGATGGCATTTCGATTAATGCGCTACGGTATTTCAGCCATGCAACGGCATCTGGAGCAGGGACATGAAAAATTGCCGCTGGTCATTCCGGTGTTGTTCTATCACGGTAAAATACAGCCGTATCCCTGGAGTACCAATTGGCTCGACTGTTTCGATGATCCGGCCTTGGCGGAGGAAATCTATTCCAATAAATTCCCGCTGGTAGATGTGACGGTAATCCCGGATGATGAAATCTTGACGCACAAACGGGTCGCGCTACTGGAAATGGTGCAAAAGCATATCCGGCAGCGAGATATGGCAGAGCTGCTGCAAGAGTTGGTTATACTGCTGACGTATGATTACTATACGGATGAACAGCTAAAAAGCGTGCTAAACTACTTATTACAGGTGGGAGATACCGCCGATCCAGAGGGTTTTATTCGGCGACTGGCAGAACAGTCCCCGAGGTATGAGGAGGTACTGATGACAATAGCACAAAGATTGGAACATAAAGCACGTCAAGAAGGACGTCAGGAAGGACGTCAAGAAGGGCGTCAAGAAGGACGTCAAGAAGGGCGTCAGGAAGGGCGTCAAGAAGCAACGTTAAAAATTGCTCATGCATTGCTGAACAGCGGAATCGATTGTGAAATAGTGATGAAAACCACCGGTCTGAGCCAGAACGAACTGGAGCAAATACACCACTAACTCGTCTTGAGAGTCCTCAATCAGCATTCAACGATCCGTGTGAGATGAGGATCTTACGGCGACTGGCAGAACAGTCCCCGAGGTATGAGGAGGTACTGGTGACAATAGCACAAAGATTGGAACATAAAGCACGTCAAGAAGGACGTCAGGAAGGACGTCAAGAAGGGCGTCAGGAAGGGCGTCAGGAAGGACGTCAAGAAGCAACGTTAAAAATTGCTCATGCATTGCTGAACAGCGGAATCGATTGTGAAACAGTGATGAAAACCACCGGTCTGAGCCAGAGTGAGCTTGAATAAATGTCCGACAAAATTACTGTATTTCTTCCAAATACTACTATTTATTTTACGGTAGTCATATGAATAGGAAAAAAAGCGCCACGGAGGGCGCAATAATTATTCGAAATCAAGTGTTTTTTAGTTTATACCAGAGGCCAATTTAAAAATACCACGCTATCATTGTAATTATTATTGGTACCATTTTCAGCACCGATAATAGCTGTTCCCAATATCTTATCAAAATAACGAAGCTTGTATGGTTTGCCATTTCCTTCAATCTCAATACAGACTTTGCCTGTACCTGATGTATAGAATTTAGTCGCCATGAGGTTATTTTGTCCTTTACCGGTTAATGTATCTACCAAAATATCGTCAATATATACTTTTACAGTTTGCAAAGTCTCTGCATGAGTATAGACTACCAAACCGAATCTAATACTTTGAGGTAACTGGAAACAATGTTTACCCGTGTCATTAGTACCATATGTTCCACTACAGACGCCACTATTGTCTCGGTTGCTGCCTAATAAATCGGTGTCGACCGATACAGCCGCTTGAATATTTTTGAAGGTTAACCCTCTCCAACCCTGATTATCGCTGGAGATGATGATTGGCCCGGCATCAAGTGCATTCAAATTTGGGTCGAACCGAATAAAAGAATCCCCTTTGAAAAAATAAATAAAATTTCCATCGATATCTGGCCATGAAATAATGGCATCCAGATTGCTACTAAATTTTGCATATTTCCCAGTCATTCCCCATCGGTCTGAAATAGTGCTGGTCTTAATTGTGTGTAAATCGATGGTGTAATCTATACAATGTCTGCCTTTAAAGAAACAAACGGTGTTGGTAGTCAATTCTATGGCGGCATCTATTCCATTTTCCAGTTCTGTTCCTTTTAATCCAGGCCAGCCATCTATAATGAAGTTTGGTCCATCAACGACCTGTGCTTTCGCGATATCGAATTTAAGATACAGTGAGCCTTTAAAAAAATATAAAAAGCCATTTAAATTAATAACATCGTCAATATATCTTTGGAACCCGGTAGGCAGGTTGGGCCAATCTTTACCGATGGGATGAGGGTAACCCATGTATGTATTTAAACATTGATTATTGAACTTAATGTTCTCTTCATTTAGGAAGAAATAACTAGATATATTCATTGTTATATATCCTTTGTAATTAGAAAATAAGAGGTGATTTAAATCTTTTTGGTGCAACGGAATTAAAGTTTCATAATAAAAGCCAGCAAATAATAAGGTGGAATAATATCAACACTATGATTATGTTCAGGGGACGATGCTGTTGCCGGATGATTATGTCCTTGTCCTCCTCCTGTGTTTGATGTATATGCATAGAAATTTTGTCCTGATGAAGGTTTCCACCATATTGAGCTAGTAGAGTCATTATTTATTTGATATTCGGTTTGGTTATCAGGGTCTAAGCCATATTTCATTCCATAATTATTAAAATAAGACATACCCCCAATATGTTTATGACTAGGTATTTGTGACTCTGTTAATATTGTATTTCCCACAGTAACATTTACCGAAACCGCAGTTGATGTTGTATTTTTGGAAAAGTTTTTTCCATTACCACTCCCACTGGCTTTACTATTGCTTTCTCCTGTCTCAGCAAGAGTTTCACCACACATGACAAAACGGTTTCTTAAATCTGGGGTTCCATTATTACCATTACAAAAAGCCCAGCCGGTAGGAGCATTCTCACCGGAGAACATCATAATCATGCCTTTTGGCAGTACATTATTGGGATCAATACTGATGCCACTACTGTCTACTTTAATACCATTACCCGCTTTTACATTTAGTCCATCTTTATCTACTTTTAAGCCGCCGTCAGGGTTAATTTTTATTGCCTGTGTATAGTCATCACCCGGTTTTCGTGCTGAATGTGGATTATCAGTCTGACCAAGCGTTTTACCAATTTCATGGCGATCCAGAGTATTGGTATTCTCTATATTGGATTCTAAAGTGGACCGGTTATATTCTTTTTCCATTTTTATCACCTTGTATATAATATTGGATTGTTTTGTTCATCAAGGGTATAGCTACCGCAATAACATGATTTATAGATGTTATCGTTTATATTTAAAAAATTATATAATAGTTATTTAAATAATTTTCTGTGAAACAAAACAATTATGGAAAATTAATTTTCAGGTACAACATCAATTAATAATAGTGACTGTTAATCAGTATTGATTTCTATAAGTAATAGAATGTGACTTTGATAATCGTAGTTTAATAATATTGATGACCTTATTATCTCTTATTGGCAGGTTTTTTATTTGTTTTTCAGACTATTCAGTTTTAATCGCGACAAATCGAGGGTAATTAATGAGATGTTTTTATTGATTGTGATAAATAAATTGGTTTTATTTTTATGTTTATCGTTTTACCGATAAGTTAAATATATAAAGTAAAACAATGATGCATGGATGTTTTAGCAAGGAGAATAATAAGGAGTAAGCCTAATTATTCTCCCAAGTTTTTATATTAATAATATGCTATTAGCGTTTCATAGTTAGTCTAATATTTATACCCGTCATCTTTCAAGTTGCTTCTTTGTTGGCTGCACTCACTCACCCCGGTCACATAGTTATATATACTCCCGGGGATTCGCTCCCTTGCCGCCGCAATCCATCTTGAAATCCATAGGGTATACAATTTACTATTTCACATATCTATCCGTTTTTATTTCCCCCTTTCGCATTATCAGGAAGTATGGGGATTTGAGCTCGGGTAAATATAATTTGGTGTTGGAATTCACCGTTATTCCTCATTTTATTTAAATATTCTTGCATAGGATTAATACTGAGGTGAGCATCCCCTACAGAGACAATAAATGTATGATTTTCTTTTTCAGCGGCATGTTTTGCAATTTTCTCTGCTAACGTTGGATTGATATATTCATCACGCCATGTAACTGCAATAAAATCTATCATTTCTTTAGTGATTTTATTTGATTCCGCGTCACTTCCAGCTTTAAGAAATACATTGTTACTTACGACTTTCGCCATAATTTCGAAAAATTCATTACGTAACTGACTAAATTCGGGGCGAAAAAAATGATGAATAGCGGTCTCATGTAATTCATAAAATGAAGAAATTTCTTCTTTTGTTAACTTCCTACGTGTTGAGTCATCCAACAGATCACGCATTTTTTCCATAGTATTAGATAACTCTGAATTCTCCCATCCAACAATTCCAGCTCGCCTATTTCTATTCGTCAACAGTCCTGGTTTTGCCATAAATTCTTTTGGTATATACTCCGAATTATTTTTATTGATCTGCTCATCTGTTGCCTCAATATAAAGTTGAAGAGTTCCAGAATCAAAACTACTATTAACATCAGGTATATTCTTTGCATATTGAAATGGTGGGCTTCTGTGTCCATCACCGGCAATAATAATTTTAGGTTGTTTATTTGAGAATATCTCTCTTACTCTTTCTGTAGTCAGTTCCACCTCCATGTCATTTTCATAAGTGAACCATTTGCTATACGCAGTGGCAGATGTCCTGGCATTAGAATGCTTCTCTAGTTCTAATGGAAGATTACTTTCATCATGAGTCGCATTATTTGGCTTGGATTGTTGTCTTTTTTGCTCTTCTTCTTTGCTATATTCGTGTTCTATCATATATTCACCTATCAGGTAGTTTGAAGTAAGAAATCTATTAGGCAGAAGTCGTATGAATTAACTCTATATTACAGAATTTATGATATTTTAGTATTACCATGAAAAAATCAAATGAACATATTGAAAATAATTATTTTTAATAAATATTTATTTGTTATGTAAATAATTTTTTGTTATTTTTCTGTATAGCGCTTGTTTATCAGATTTACTTTAGGTGAATTTTAAAGGTAACTTATTGTTGGAAATGGTAAAAGAGGGGGCAGAATTGCTGGCGGGATTATTTTTACTGGCAACAGAATGATAATATACCCAATAGATTTCAAGATGGATCGCGACGGCAAGGGAGCATAGATAACTATGTGACCGGGGTGAGTGAGTGCAGCCAACAAAGAGGCAACTTGAAAGATAACAGGTATAAGCTCGTTAAGAGGATTAACGAGCTTAATTCTGTGGTATTGGTCAATCTGAGTTAATACAGATTAATTATTCATTTCGACTTATTGAAGAAACTTTCAATGTTTGTTTATTGATGCTATTAATTCTATTTTCTATTTTGTTTTTTTTCTTTGCTAATGTATTCAAGGTTAATTTTTCCCCCTTTATTTTAGAAGAAAGTCCAGGAAGATCCATTGCATTATCGCCATAATTTTTACGCATAAATGCGACGGCATCGGAATGGCTTTCAGTAAGAACTTCACGGATACTATTGGTGAAATCTAATATATGTTTGGCTTTATCACTGCTGAGTCCTTCTAATGCCCTATGATGTGATATAGCCAGATCAGCAAGTTTATAGGCAGGAAATTTTATTGGTGAGGTGATTGTTCCTACAAGTTTTGATGTTAATGAACTGCCCGCCGTGACTTTTAAGTTGTCTTTGTTGACGTTTTTTTTGATTGCTTTAATGATCGGGTTTTTATCGTAATTATTGATATCAAAAATCATATTTCTTGTTTTAGGATAAGGATGAGCGATTTTAAATTTCTTACTTAATTTATCAATAGCTGTGTCATTAAGGTAATTTAATCCGGTTCCGGCTAATGCGCCAATACCCGCGCCAGCTATAGTGCCAACACCCGGTGCTATCGCGCTCCCTATGGCTCCTCCAATAGCGCCACCGGCTATACTGCTTCCGGTATTTAATAGAGATTGTAGTGCAGTAACGCCCATATTTTTGGCTACGTTAGTTCCGGCAGATTCAGGCGAATCCATTGATTTTAAGGTCCAGTCCAATTGTTTTAAATGAGATTCAACGACAACCATCCATTTGTAATATTCGGAAATGTTTTCTTTCCAAAATGAATAATCCTGGATTTGGCTTAAACTGGTAGAGCGATTTACCAGCATGCTATTTAAATCCAATCCGATGCCTAATGGGGAATTTTGTAGATCATGTTCATTATTCGCCTCTGATTTCATTAGAGGATTTTTTCCTTGATGAGTATTTTCACTGTATTTTTTGTTTGGCATATCATCACCTTAATGTATGGGAATTGAATGTTTAATGTATGGAAATGATTGTGATATAGTGCATTTTACCTATCACAATAGGCTAATCCTAAATTCCAATTAATTTATCAGCATTTTCTTCAACAATCATAATACCTATGCCGTTTATCTTAATTACGGCATTCTGACTATTTTTCCAGGTTGAGAGAATATTCTTTATTTTAGCTAAATAATCTGAATGGGTAATGCCTGAAACATGAAGGATCACGTTTTTATTTTCCAGACTTTCATTATTGACTGTCGAAAATTCAGTGATCAAATTGACTTTAGCCAGCGCAAGGCGAATATCTTCGGTGCCACCTAAATCGGTACACAATTTATCTGCCAGAGCTTGATTGATTTGTGAATTATCCAAATTTGGCTTCTGATCCACAGAAGCGGAAATTTGGCTAATTGGTGTAATATCTTCTTTAATATCTTGGAGTTTCATGGGTGCGGTAATGGAATATAATAAAGAGAGGCGTGGGCGATTGCCAAGTGCTTGCCAAAAATTACCCAAACTATTTAAATTTTCCTGTTGTGGAATAACCCGGGTATAGGCACCGGGAATGCCGGTTAATTGACGATTATTTATTAAGGCATTTAAAACCCGTGTCATGACTTGTGCGGCTTGATTATTAGGTTGACTGTCTGGACTGGAGCTGTCGCTCGATGGTTTATTCGCATCCCAGTAAGTAATTAAATAGTTACAATTGATATTTACCCAGCCGGGTAATAATGAACGGGTTGCTGGATTATAACGTCTTGGTTCAGCAGAGCGTAATTGTAAATCTTCGTGTACATTGTAAAGAAATACGCTTACTGTCGGTTCTGGTTGAATGGAGTTAATTTCGGGTAGATCAAAACGGATATCAATTTTATTGCCATTAATATTTAAATACTGGGATAAAATAGTATTTAATGCTTGGTTAATTTCAATAATAGCATTGTCAGAAGCAATTATCGTTGTCATGTTGACTCCAATCTTGTTATACCTGTCATCTTTCAAGTTGCCTCTTTGTTGGCTGCGCTCGTTCACCCCGGTCACATAGTTCTCTATGCTCCCGGGGATTCGCTCCCTTGCCGCCGCGATGCATCTTGAAATCTATAAGGTATAGGTTTTAAAAAATTAGCCGGCCAGTTTTGTTTAATTCGAGAGTAACCGCTCGATCTATATGTTTGTTTTCGATTTGTTCGCAATGATCATTTTTCGCTAACATGGATGCTAATAAAGCAATATTTCTGATATTAGCACCGGTTAAATCAGTGCGTTTAACCAGATGTTCAAGATCAAGTTCATCAGATAATTGCAATTGTTCAGGCCAGATTGTTTGCCACATTTTTTTACGTAACATTTCGTCGGGATAAGTAAAGCGAGTAATAAAGGTAAAACGACGATTAAATGCGCTGTCTAAATGGCTGCGATTATTGGTGGCTAGAATGACTAATCCCGGATAATTTTCCAGTCGTTGTAATAGGTAAGAAACTTCAATATTAGCGTGTCTGTCTTGGGCGTCTTTGGTTTCACTACGCTTGCCAAATAGCGCATCGGCTTCATCGAAAAATAGTACGCCGGAATCTGCTTCGGCCAGATCGAAAATACGGGAGATATTTTTTTCCGTCTCACCAATATATTTATTCACCACGCTAGAGAGATCGACTTTAACCAGATCAACGCCAAGATGACCGGCAATGACTTCGGCAGCCATGGTTTTACCGGTCCCGGATTCGCCATAAAATAGTGCACTAATGCCGGTACCATAACCGATTTTTTCCTGAAAGCCAGCACTAAGAATTTGGTCACGATAATGAATGGCGGCAATAATTTCTTTTAATTGTTGTGTTAATGCATCTGAAATGACTAAATCATTAAAGCGGCGTTTGGGGGTGATTCGCTGAGCTAATTTATCGAAATTTTGTTGAGCACGGAGACTTAATGCTTTACGTAGATCGGTTTCTTCCAATTGACCTGCTGGTTGTCGGAGTATTTGGTATTGATGTGCTTCTTTAAGAATGAGCGGTAATGTTTCTGCGGTGAATGAAAAACGTTGGCATAATTGAGGGATATTGATTTTCTGAACGATATTATCCGGTAAACTGGCTTCCAGCATGGTTTTTTTGTCTGCCAGAGTAGCGGCGGGCATATCAATTTGTACCATTGGCAGATGTTTAATCCAGATTAATGAGTCTTGTGGTTCTGCCAGACAAACCACGCGTAATTTGGGTTGATTCAGTAAAGTGGATAATTCATTATTTAATATTTTCTTTTTCTCTGTGAATAAAGAAAAGTTGCGAATTAATAAACAGCCATCATATAACCGGGCTTCCCGCACAGCATCCGTCAGTAAGTTAGTTATTACCGTTATATTGTCTTCGTCGGGCAGGCGGGCTAAATCAAGAGTTAAAGTCCTTATATTATGAGATGCCATAATATGGCTTACCGCTAATTCTCTGGCGCTGTCCTGTTTTCCTCTGAGTATGACCAATGGACGTATTTCGTCGGTTTGATTCAATAATACTTTTTCGAATGAATGATAAAGGGCTTGAGGATACCAACGATGTGAGGCAGGAGAATGCCAATAAGCACAGGTTATTAGCGGTGGTAGAATGACCTGCTGGCCCGATAGAAAATGCCAGACCGCGTTGTGAGTTAAAAATTGCGTCTGTAGCCAAATAGGTTCTTCGTGATTATTGAGCCGTAATAGTTGATTATTGATTAATGGTGTTTGCGGTAAGAAACTGTTTTGCAGTAATTGTCGATCACTTTGGCGTTGGCTGAATAGGTTAATTGCTAAAGCAAAATTAGGCCACTGTTTTCTACTGCTACCGTGCAGAGCAGCAAATAACGCATGATAGCGGCTGTCAAAATGGGGTAATAAACCTAATAGTAAGGCATCTCGCTCAAATTCAGTCAGTTCAAAACGATCAACTAATATTGACAAGGGATCAATTGACAATGGATCAATAGTTGGACTTTTTTCTGTTTCTGGCAGAATAACAATATCATTCGGTTTCGTTAGCCAATGGGGAATGCCCTGTGGTTTTTTCAAGCGCTGATCTAATTCATCTTCGGCAAGTAAAAAACTTTCCGGCAAGGAATCGTATTTGTCACTCTTTTGGTAATAATAATGCTGTAACCGCAGATCAATACGTTCCAAATGGGGATAAATCCAATGTGATTCTGCCACTATATGGTGGTTATGGGTAGGTAGGTAATCCATATAAACCTTCTAAATATTTTGCCAGTCGATGCGTAAAGGGCGATCCAGCCAGGGAAGTCTGGCGATATTTAATGGCCACGGCCAATCGATCAGTAGCGCATCAAATGGCTGTTGCTGTATTGTGATTTTAATTTCTTGCTCATCTGTCAATAATTCACCCGGTCGTTGTAAAAACAATTGCCGGACATCATTACGGCTTAATTTTTTCCAGCCGGTAAGTTGGCCTGTCACCGCATCCAGCCATTGATCTGCTATCAATTGTTTTTCTGGTTCGATAGGGATTGATTCAATATCTTTATCGGCTATTAGCCCACACAGAACGTAATTCAGTAATTTTCTTTCTGCTGGTCTTTCTTCGGTTCCCCAAATTAGATGGTCAAGTAAATCAACAGCATTGAGCTGGGCTTGACGATGAATAAATTTCTGTTTCTCAAGGAGACCAAGCTGATTAAATAGTGTGGGTAGCATCGGCCACAGAATTAATATGCCGGCATTATTTATCGGGTATGGCAGGGATTGTTCCGATAATAAAGTCCGCCCAGAGTGTGGCTTATTGCTAGTTTGATGTGGGTTATAATGATTGCCTGTAATCGGTGTTTTATCGGGTGCTGATACTATTTTTTGATCATCGGTGATGATGGGTTGATTGGCTTGATGTTGGTATGTCTGAATGTTAGCAATATCAACGGGAGTAATGGTTGATTTTTTATCAGGTGTATTTTTATCCGTTAATAAAGCCCGTCCAGAGTGAGACTTATTGCTAGTTTGATGTGGGTTATAATGATTGCCTATAATAGGTGTCTTATCGGGTGCTGATACTATTCTCTGATCGTGGGTGATAACTTTCTGATTGGTCAGATGTTGCTGAACATTTGAAAAATTAATGTTGCTCATGGTTGATTCTGTATCAGATTTATTCTTGTCTGCATTGTTTGCAGTAAAATATTTCGGCAAGTGTTGGTATGCCTGAATATTGGAAATATCAACGGGAGTCATGGTTGGTTTTTTATCGGATATATTTTTATCCGTGTGGTTTAGCGTAAAACATGCCAATAGATATTGGTATTCGTCAGCGGGCAGGTGCTTTTTGCAAAGCTGTGAAACAGAAACGGTTTGCCAGAGTTGTTTTAGCCAACGATTTAATGGAATCTTGTTTAATGGAATATTGCGGGTTATCGCCTGGCGAAATGATGTAATAACAAGTGCCGCGTTAAGTACACCGTTATCGAGTTCAGTGGTAATACGCGAGATGATTTTCGCATCAGGTTTAGGTATTTCCTGAGTATTATGCCGCTGTATATATTCCAGTGCATTAAGTATCAGTTGCCCGGAGGAGACACGCTCCTCCTGATGTTGTGGTTTGTTTATTCTTGCGGATAATCTGCGGTTAATGGCGACTAATAAGGCCGGTTGTCTGATAGCTAAAAGCCGTTGTAGACCCGGTTCAGATAAACAGCTTTTCGCTAATAATAATGCTGATCGGTTTTCTATCTGCATTAATTGATTGATTAATGGCTTAATCTTGATGTCGCTATTTTTATTATCCGTTATGACCTCCATTGAATTGAATTGCGGACCTTTTTGAGATAAGAAATGAATGAAATTCTCTGCATCAATTAAATGATTTTCACTGGATAAATAAGTCCTGTCGGTAAATTTATTGGATGTGGGTTTATTCAGTAGAGTTTCTTCCCTAGGGTTATTGGTCTGATATTGGTTGAGCGCTTTATTCAGCGCAACTTTGAGGCGAGCCGGGAATAATGAATTAAAATCATGGGAACTTATTTCACCAAGGTCCAGCGTTAATTTCTCTAAAGCGATATCCTGATAAATATCATATTCATCAAAATATGAATTGAGTAATTTATTTATACTGGCCTGATTAAGCAGGGAGCCATGCAATACTTTTTTAGCCACCTGTTGATTATTAGCTTCAATAGTAATGGTAATCCGATTTAACAGATTTGGCTCCGAAGTCATATCAATATATCCTTGGTAATGAGTAAAAAATTAGATAATTTAACTACCTATCCCAATAGGGCTATTTTATTTGCCATTTTGAACCTGGGCAGTGCTCAAAATCCTCACGTACTACGTGTACGCTCCGGTTTTTCCGCGCTGTCCGTGTTCAAACTGCCTGCAACAATTACGCCTATTGAGATAGGCTCTTAGTCTTTCTGTGTGGGATGAAGTTAGAGTTTCATAATAAAAGCTAAAAGATAATAAGGCGGAACGACATCAACGTTATGAGTATGTGAAGGCGATGAGGCTGATGCATTATGATTATGTCCTTGTCCACCTCCTATATCTGATGTGTATGGATGATAGTCTGGCCCAGATATCCTTTTCCATATAAGCCCGTTACTTGAGTTGTCTATTTTGTAGTTAGTTGCTCCTATAGTCGTATGATCATATGCGAATCCCAGAGTGGTATAATAAGGCAGGCTCTCAATGTGTTTATGCTTGGGTATTTGTGATTCTGTTAATGTTGTGTTTAGCACGCTAACATTGACCGAAACCGCAGTTGATGTTGTATTTCTGGAAAAGTTTTTTCCACTCCCACTTCCACTGGCTTTATTACTGCTTTTCCCTGTTTCAGAAATAGTTTCACCGCACATGATAAAACGGCTTCTTAAGTCTGGGGTTCCGTTGTTACCATCACAAAAAGCCCAGCCGCTAGGAGCGCTGCTACCAGAAAACATCACAATCATTCCTTTGGAAAGTAATTTGTTGGCATCAATATTAACACCGTCTGAATTAACCGTTATACCGAAACCGGCTTTGACTGAAACACCATTACCATCGACTTTAATCCCATTACTGGCTTTAATATCTAATCCTTCACCCCCTATTTTTACTCCCCAACCAATTCCTACCGATATCCCGGTAGATTCGACTTTAATCGTGGAATTTTTTGATTTTACAGAGACGCCATTAGTATCAACATTGATGCCATTATTGGGTTTGATTGCCACACCGCTACTATTAACGGTAATACCGTTAGCTGCCTTGACCGCGACATTATCATTATTGACAACAATGCCATTACCTTGACCAACACATATTCCATTGGGTTTATTAATCAGACCGCTACCAAGATCTACAGATAAAATGTCCTTTTCGAGTATTAATGGAGAAAAGTCTTGGCTGGAAAGCGTGCCCATTTTTAAATTCAGTGTACCGTCATCAGCCAGTTTTAATCCTGCTCCTGGCCCATTTTGTTGTGGTGCCTGACCACAGGCTTTACGACCGATATCGGCAATATTAATCAAATCGGCATAATCGGTCTGTAATGGAATACTGCCCTCTTTAAAACGGTTTTTCAAATCACCGACGGAAGGTCCTGTTGATTGAATGTTCGTACTTTCCAGATTAGCGTCTGAACTATATTGGTTATATTTTTTTACCATTTTTATCACCTTATATTATGTTTGCTATTATACTAAAATATATTCAAATAATAGCGAAATTGTTGAAATGTTTTGAGGTATGAATCAGTGAGATATTTATTTTATACCCAATAGATTTCAAGTTGCAGTGCGGCGGCAAGAGAACGTATCCCCAGGAGCATAGATAACTCTGTGACTGGGGTAAGTGAACGCAGCCAACAAAGCAGCAGCTTGAAAGATGAAGGGTATATATTATTAAGGGTTATTTCCATCATACGTAAAATTAAAGCTGAATTTTGTCCGTGTTTCTCCTTTAAGGTCATTAGGGTCAGATATGTAATTGAGTGATAAAATAAGCGGTTCTTCGGTGTGGAATAATGCACCAGACAGATCTGGGTTATCGCCTAATACAAATCCATAATAGAATGACCAGCGACTATCTGCATCAAGATCATATAAATTCATTGCCGTCCATGATAAATTAAGTCCGATTTTCTTTCTTCCTTTAATATGCAATATTTCATCGGTAATAACCCCATTTTTATTCTTTTTCACTTTGATATGGTAATCTGTCCATGCATTATCTGATTTCAGTACGGCATATTCAGGGCCTATTTGACTGTTATCAGTTAAAAATACCAATTTTCCTTTATTCTCTACCGGTTGATACAGAAGTTCTGAAACAGTCGTTTCTTTATTATTCTCTTTATTTAAGTCAATATTTACCAATACTACCGTTTTAGTATAAGGAACATATAATAGCTGATTATCTTTTATCACTTCTTCATGCCATTGATCGCCCGATTCACCAATGACCTCAATACGTTGCTGTTCGGTGGCAATTCGCATACTGCCAATACCGGTTGCAGCGGAAGGTAATCTTCCCAGGGTTAAGGTCTCTAAAATATGGTATGCCTCGTCCCCTAAAGGCGCATCATTGTTTTGCCAGCGTTTATAGGTATTGGCAAAATCTTCAAAATGTTTCGGTGATAACCAGTGAATAATCATCGAAATATGTGCGGGAAATTCAGAGAGAATCTCCGTTTTTACCCAGGCTTCCAGTTTATAAGGGTCAACTTTGTTGCTCTCAATTAACAGGCGATTCACTACCACGCTAACCACAAATGAAAAACGATCAGCCAGGGCATATTTTTCACTGGAGAAATACCAGCGATAGCGCCATGCTTCTGTCTCGGGCGGAAAATTATCCCGTGACTCTTGGTTGCGTTTAATTAATATCTTGCCTTGAATACGATCAAATTTAATGACACGTGCTTTGAGTTCATATTCGGGTTTCGGTTCAGCTTGAACTGTACGGGCTAATGTTTTTTGGGATGGTCCAGATGGCGTAATGATATATTTCAGGGTGATTTCGTCATTTTCTTCAATCATGGCCGGGAAGGGGCTTTGGGCGCTGGAGGTGATCCAACGTTGATCGTCGGTAGCATTTTGATATGTGGCATCGGCATAAACCAGTTGATAATCCATATCTTCCAACCACACTGGGCTGTTTTGCCAGAACAATTTGTTTTGCTCAAATGCCTCCAGTATTCTTTCCAGATTGTGCTTTAGACCCGAGCTATTGCGTGTGTTAAGGGAGAATGTCTCTCCTGACACTTCAGTGATCATCTGACCCCGCAAGGTAAATTCTCTATCATTGTCAGTGATGATCAGGTTAATGACCTGCCCTTGCAATAAGCGGCCTGCTGTCCCTTTTTGGGTGATTCTTAATTGATCATCTTCAACCACCAGAGAATCAGGCTTTTGCTTAGTATTAAATTGGATATCGGGTTTTGCCGGTAGTAATTGGCGATGTTCAATTAAATAGAATGGCAAATTAGCCAGATCAGGCGTGTCACTGAAACATTCCCCGCCTAAACCTAACCGGGCAGCAATCCGTTTTTGTAGTGCCGATATTTTATCAATCCGAATATTATTACGTTGATAGGTCAGTTCCGGTTGTTGGGCTAAATAACCGCGTTGGGTATCCAGAAAATCCTGAAAATCGAGGGTAAGTGGTCTGGCGGCAAGTTGAGCGCCAAAATAACCCAATAGATGATCTAAGATTTCCAGTTCTTTTATATAGTTGGACCTCTGAATGTCATCATTAATATAGATTTGTGAATCGTAGTTTAGTTTTGCGGTTAAGTCAGAGGTGATCTGTTGATGCACGTTGTAATTGACCGTACCCGCTTTAAAAGGCCATTGCACACCATATACGGTTTCCCCCCGTTGTTTAAAAGCCAGGAGTTTCGGTAAGAGGGCAAGTTCAGCGCAGCCGTTAGCCAGCATTTGTTCAAAAGGGAGCATAAATTGGTGCAGTTGTACTTGCTGTGGCGTAGGTTTTTTGGCCTGTAATCCATAGCAGGCGGGTAATTTATTACTCACCGGGTAGTAATCCAGAACTTTACGATGTTTACCCCAATCCAGTAATTCCGGCTGTGTATCGATCAGCGGCTCTGCAATAAGCTTTTCCTCGATATCTTGTTTAGAAACAACAATTTTAACGCCGCCTTTGGCGGTAATAGTCAGTGGGCTATCTGGTGAGGTAATTAATGCCAGTGGATCGTTACCCCATAATCTCGGGTAATATCCCTGAGCAATCTCCCAGGACCAATTATCATCCGGCAATGGCGTAATGGTTTTGTCGGGATGAGCTAATGCTAGCCGGGTGACACTCTGAATACCGTTAATCGCTAATAGTCGGTTAACCAGATGGCTGAGATTTAATACCGTAGTGCCAGTGTAATTTTTGGCTTGAGATAATGTCGGTATCCAGCCGTGATGTAAATAAGGGCCGGAGAATATCTTTTCATTACTGTAGCCCAGATCTTTCATGGCTTGAGTGGTATAGCGCACGGGCTTTTCCAGCACCATCTGTTCCGCCGCCCTATAAACTTGAGCGAAGATATCAGGAATATCGATGACGTTATCATTAAGTTCAATATCAATCTGTAAGAGGAAATTGATGGGTTGCAGCCAGATAATTT
Source organism: Photorhabdus heterorhabditis (assembly GCF_018448905.1). Taxonomy (GTDB): domain Bacteria; phylum Pseudomonadota; class Gammaproteobacteria; order Enterobacterales; family Enterobacteriaceae; genus Photorhabdus; species Photorhabdus heterorhabditis. The sequence continues at coordinate 43,958 of NZ_RCWA01000021.1, forward strand.
TGCTGACGGATTCCCCCAAGTTACGGTTATTTTTTAGGAAATCGTTGAGCTTCTGCTGAGCCAGCTTATTATCAGCCTGAGTTTCCTGACCAGGCAGTAAATAAAGCCAATAATTTCCTCTCAAGGTTAATTTGCCGTCGGCACCCAAATCGTTAAAGGTATATTTACGTTCCTGTTTGTTATACCAATATTTATAGCGTTGTTCTTCAGGTTCACGGATCAGTTGGACATCATTAAAGAAAAAATAACCGTTGTTTGTCTCATTAACTGTGTCGTTGCTATGTAAATCCAATAAAGCCCGGCGATAATCCTCTGCCGTGATCGGGCCACAGGTCAGTGTTTGTTGTGGGCCGAACTCCTGAGGGAAAATACCGTCGCCGGGTATCTGTTCCGCAGGTTTGGGGGTTAGAAGATCTTTCAGCGGTAATGAATGACGGTAAGCCAGATCAGATGCACCATAACAACAGGCTTCCAATAAAGTGATACCGGGATCATTTTCACTGGTATTGCTCCAGCATTGGCCGGATTGCTGCTCAATGACTGTTTTGGCCTGAGTGAGTAAAGCATCGAAGGTAATATCATCTTTGACGATGGGAAACAGGGCATCCTGATGACTCATGAGTTAACTCCTTGGTTTAAGGGCTGCCTCTCTGACCAGACCAAAATCAGCACTTCATCATCGGCAGCTTCGATACTTTCACCTATGGCACCGGTGGTCCGGTTAGCAATGGTTATCCTTAAATGGGTGACACGTTCCACCAGAGGCGATTGTTGGATGTTGGCTAACAGTTGGTAGTAGTCAATACGGTTACCGGTTGTCACGCCGATAGTCGGATTCTCGCCCCACGGCATATATTTTCGGCTTAATTGCTGTTGTAGCTGATGATGGCCGTAGTCGGGGTTAATCCCTGAGATAAAGGTCACTTGGTAGTCCACATTAACGTCAACGTAGGAGGGGTTATTAATTTCAATCGTTGCCCAGGGACTGCTAAGTTGTTTGATCCATTCGACCATCTCTGCCAGCCGGGCAGGGTTTAATTTGGGTCGTAGTACATCATCGTTATCTTTGTAACGGCTGTTAGGGATCACAATCAGTCGTTGTATTTCTGGTGCCGGGATTTTGGTTAATTCATTGGCAGAAGGATATTTGACGTCAAACAGGCTGACAAATTGCTCTTTTAATAAGGTGACAATGTTGCCCCAACTCAGTACCCGATTACGGTGAGATAACCGGGCGGGCAGACGTGTCAGGAAAGCTTGCTCGGTTTCTGGCGGGCGACCGTTCCAGGAGGCCCAAGGTTGGGTGACGTTGCTGATTGCGACTAATGTGCTGGTTGGCTGTTTAATGCTGCCAGCGGCCAATCCGTTGATAAAATGAGCTTGTTCAATGGTTTGGGCATTTACTAAAGTCGCTGTCGTGGCGTTATATAGCGGACTTTTAATGCTGGGGTAATCCTGAGGATCGGTCTGAGCCGTTATCTCAGCTTTTAGCCAGTAGCGTCCCGGCGGCATCAGAGGGGCCTGATTTGCCGCATCTTGGGGTAATAAGGTACGCCAGATACCCCGGTCAAACAGGTTATGGGTTTGGTCGTCAACTAATTCATCTAATTTGTTCCAGCTATTGCTGTTGTTGAGATAAAACCAAGATAAAGCGAGGGCTTGAATCCCTGCTAATTGCCAATATAAGGATAGAATTTGTCCCGGTGATACGCCTGTAAAGCCTAAATAGAAGGCTTCATGGGTGAGTGTCGGCATTTTTGCTGTTGCCTCGGCTCGGCCAAAAGGGGTCAGAGGATAAACAGTGAATTGCTCAGGTTTGGCTTTAGCGTTGAACTGTACCTGCAATGCACTGATTTGCGGGGTATAGGGGACATTTTTATCCGTGGGATTTTGCCAGTATTGGGCGTGCATAAAATCCTGTTCAGCCAACTCTATGCGCACGGATGCCGGCCATTCGTTGGGGGATGGGCTGTCTGCAAGGGGATAATTCATCACTGGTAAAGTCAATGTCAGGCTTTGTCCTTGTGGGGTGCCTGTTCCACCAAATAATGACTGAGATTTAGCGTTATTGAGAGCGTCTCTCTTTTGAGATGTGACTAAGTAACCTTGTACTTTGAACACCCCATTACTGGCAGGCTTCGGATTATATTTGCCATACCATGTTGAAAAACTGCTTGTCGGTAAGCCAACCCATTGAGGCGTAATCGTCAATGTTGCGTTTTCAGAGCCATACCATTCCGGGGCAACCAGATTAAAACCGGAACCCAGCGACGGGGATTGACCAAACGGGAAGCTGGCGATATCCGTCTGTTCAATACCGTTGTCAGAGGCATAGCGCACACTGCGGTTGCCATTAATACTGACTTCGATGCCTGTAATCTCCGGCAGAATAGGGCCTTGAGTGATACCCAGTTTTAATGCCGGTACATTAAACGCCATATTATCCAGGGCATCAGGGGCAGTGACAGCGGCATCACTGGATGATAATCCAAGCTCCATCGTGGTTTTGTCGATAGATTTTACTGACAAGCAGAGCCAATGATCTCCTGCGCTGATTGTCGCGGTGATGTGATCAGCATTACCCGTCCATGCGCTTGCCAGAGTCATTTTAATCCGGCGTTCTCCTGCCGACATGGCAAACAAGGGGCAGGTAATCAGGTAACCGGACAGCACCGGAACATCATTGGCCGTTGGGCTAAAAAGCCGAATACCGTTTTCGGGTAATGCCAAATTATCTGAGCGGTTCAGTGGGGTTGCTGATTGCCAGCCATCTTTATCTTTTCGGTACCAATATAGGTCGGTCAGTTCCCCTTGGTTCGCCAGTAAATCTGTATCTGATGCATAGTGTAACGGATTGCCGGCGCTGTCTTGCCCGGCGTCAAACAGTGTGCCTTGGACTATCAGCGATTCTGTGCTGTCAGGATTGAGGGTAATTCCTAGCGCAACCTGATCCGCTTGGGCTTTTTTAGGTTTCAGCCCTAATAATTCCCGGTAATAAAGATCACGGTGCCGGGCCGGAAAGGTATTTAATAATCGGTTGGTTGTTTCTAATAACGTTAAGAAAGCCAAAACAAAAGCTTGATGGGCAGGTAATCGGCCATCGGCTTTATTTACATTTTGGTAAATATCCGCTAATTGTTGCGGATTATTTGCTTGAATAAAGTAAAAACTGTCCCAGAACTGTTTTTTCTCTTGATCGAAAGGGATTTTTTTAGCGTATTCTTGTAGCCAGTTTAAAATATCCAGCGTACTTCTTTCATCAAGTTTAAATGCAGTATCCGGCACAATAGCAGAGAGTTTATTTTCTAACTCGGCCTGTCCCATATTTATATCACCTGTTATGTAAAATAAAGTTGAAGAGGTTATTTATCCGGCAGTGACCGCATATTGACTGGCAATAAACCGGCCTTTCCCCATACTGGGGACCGTTACATCCGGGCCACTTGATGGATTATTAGCGGGTTGGGTTGGGGTAAATCGGGCGATAAATTGTTGCCCGACGACAATTACCGTGGCCGGGCTGCGGCAAAAGTTGACTTGTTGGCTGGCATTTAATTGAGCAATGGTGACCATCCCCATGCCGGGCACCGGGTGGCTGGGAGTAATATATTGCGCCTGAAATTGCAGCTTTTTTTCATCACCGATCATAACGATCTTTTTGCCTTGGATTTGGGCATGTCCGCTACCCCGGATGGTTGCTGGCCCCAGAATGGTGACTTGCCGGTTGCCAAATAATGGTTCGAACAGCAAGAAATCGCCATCTACCACCAGTTGTTTGCTCATAAACTCACCTGTACCCGGCCTTCATTCACTTCGAGGACGCCTTCAATCTGCTGGCTGATTTCGCTGCCTCTCAGCGTGTAGGTGACCTGAATATGCAGGGTATTGGGTAGGTCGGTTCTCTGGTTCACTTGGATCTCGCTAATATCGGCGCGGGGCTCATAACGTAATACCCGTTCTTCAATCCGGGTTTGAATTTCTGCCATCATTTCGTCACGAATATTGGCAAACAGATAATCATTCAGGCCACAGCCATAATTCTCACGCATAATTCGTTCGCCGGGTTCGGTGAGAAAAAGAATTTTCATATTTTGGCGAACGTTTTCGGCCCCTTCCGCCATGGTGACGCCCGTGGGTATTTCAGGATGAGCGCTATCTTTATATGTACTATCTTTATACGTACTATCTTTAATAGAAAATTGTGGCGGAAAGGCCCAACCCCGACCATAAATATCGGCTAATACTTTTTCGGCTAATGCTTTATTGGCTAGTGCTTTATTTGTCATCTTATTACCTTATTATTGGGTTAAGTTAATCTTCGCACCTTTAATATCTACGCCGGATTTACCGGAGGCGGACAGCGATTTTTGCGCCTCTATTTTAATTTCCTGAGCATGGGTAATAAGATTCTTAGCAGAATTAAGCGTAATATCTTTATCCTGTTGCAGAGATAAGGTGTTTTTTCCGCTATTTAAGGTGAGGGTTTTATCTTTATGGTTAAATGTTAATGCCTGCTGATTTTCCCCTTGTTTAATCACTAAGGTTTTCTCCGGGTTTTTTTCACTCGGTTCTAACGGCGCTTTGTTTTTAGGATTGTGCATCGAGCCTAATATCACTGGAAAGCGCGGATCACCGTCAAAGAAGCCGATAATCACTTCATCTCCCGGTTCAGGGTAAAAGCAGAAACCGCTTTCATGACTGGCGTAAGGCTTACCCAGCCGGGCAAAAAGAGTGCCGTTGGTTAAGTTTAACGCGGGGATTTTGACCGGAATACGACCCAATGATTGGCTATCCCGCTGGTATTTTTCCACGATCCCGATATGCAGCTCTTTTGCCTGCGGTACAACTTGCTCTGTTTCCGGTAATAGCCCCAGCGTTAGCCGGGTACGCCAGCCTTGCCGTTGGTTGATAGTGTGACTGACACCGGTGATAATCGCCTGACCATCCATCCCATGACCAAAGCCGCTTAACGCCAGCACATCCCCTGCTTGATAACGGTTATCGCCTTCGACTTCAAAATTACCGGAGACGTTATGACTTCGGCGGTTATTCAGGATACCTTGAGCAAGCTGTTTGGCCTGTTCATTGTCCAATGGATAGCTGAAAGCCCATTGCCATGCTTGGTGGGTCAATGATGTCAGACTATCTGTGGCAAGTTGATTGCGACCCAGACCGCTGCTTTTTGCCTGATGGGCTGGAGATAGTTTTTGTTGGGCGATATCCCAGGATTGCACACTCACGGTTTTGGGGCTGCGTTGGTTATCCCATTGCAGATTCGCTTCAAATAACACCGCATCCTGAGGGTTAGCTCGCTGGTGGAGGGTATGCACGGTTGACCGGTTCAGGGATTCCGGGGTGACCAGTGTCACGCTATCGTTGCCGGGCAATAACCAAGTATGGGTCGCGAACAGCCGATTTTTTAGAAACGTCCAGTCATTACAGCGGAATTGCACCATTTGCTCATGCACCGTTTTAAGCTGAGGCGCTGGTTTTATCGTGACAGGGATACCGGCCTGACTGAATAGTTTTTTGAGAATTGCCTCATCACTTTGTTTGTTGAACAGTTGTGAGTGGAAGTTGTGAGTTAATTTTTGTAACGAGTGTTTAGCGGTTAGGGTAATGAGGTTGTCCTGACCTTTAAGCCCCAATGTTTGCCGCACGATGATCCCTTTAAACACCACAGTTTTTTCGATCTGCACGCTAAGTTCATGATTCGGACGGCAGCTTACCAGTTCAGCTTGCGCTTTGGCGTCAAAAATATGGCTGGCATCACCGGCGATCCCCAGCGTGATGTTAGCCGAGGGGATGCCATTGATTTGATGGTGAATTGTCAGAGTGATAACCGTAAATTGACTGAGGGCTTTACCCCCTATTTTGATGGTTATTGCGGGTATCTTCATGCTTCCCCCTGCGCTTGCAGTGTTTGCCCGGGGGTGAAGTCATCAAGATTATCCAAATTGTTTTGCCAGGCCAGCGAGAGATAATCGATTCCACCCGCCAAAGAAGCGCCGGCACCTAAGGCGATCAACGGCAGGGAGAGCATATCGGTTACATTGACTGCGGTGACGGGTGGTGATTTTAACTGTTGCTCGGTGGCTTGAATCACAAAGCTTTCATCTGCCACTAGGGATAAGGTCGCGCTGGCCCGCAATGGCGTGGCATCCCGGTCAAACAGGGTGTAACTGATGCTAAGGCCACTGGCACGGCAAGCAAAATAGCCTTTGTTTTCCCAACGCATTTTGCCCCATTTAATTTTAAGAAAGTGGGGAACGTTGGTACTGGCATCCACGGCACACAGGGCTTTTAAAATTGCCAGCTGCGTTTCTACTGCGGTGTTGTTGCCGGGCATGGTGGCATCAAATAACAGGACTAATGACAGACCCGCCGGTTGGGATAATACATAGCGGCTGCTTTGACTGGCACTGTTAACGCTTTCATCCTGCTGATAACGGGTTTGGTAGTCGAGCTGGATGGCATCGGGGTTATACATGGCTTGCAAACTGCCTACCGAGATTTTCCCCTCGCGGTCCTTGAAAGCGGTGAGGGTGAGTTTGGACAGGCTGCGTTCAATTAAGCTCATAATGACCTCCTGTTTCACGCAAGGCATCTAACACGGCTTGTTTCACCTTTTCAATCAGTTGGGCGTTATCCAGCGCTTCCTGCGCCAGTGTGCGTGGTGCGCTGGAGTGACTGGCTGAATCGGTCACTTTAGCCTGAATAATCAGCTCCTTAATTTCTACGGTCATGCTTTCACTCCTAACCAGCGCATATCCTGATAACGTAGCTCCAGAGTATTGACCAGCACCGTATTGCTATTGGCATCAAAATCCCCGGTAGACCAATGAACTGGCAGCGCATTACTTAATGTCCAGCTTGCCACGGGAACTGAATGTTCATTCAGTAGAATGATAACCACATCGGCATACACGGCTTTCTCACCCCGCAGGACGCGGTCAAACGTCAGAGTGAGTGGCGTAACGGTCATAACGCCGCGCTCCAGTACCAGACTGCCATGCTGGATCTTCTCGGCCAGCCAGGTATTTCTGGCGTTTTCTCCCCCCTGACTGTGTTGGCTAGTTTGTAACTCACGGCTGAGGCCAGATATCCGTTGAAAGGCAATGTCGAGAGGGCTGGGGATATTGTTAAACAGAAAACTGGCGATAAAACGGTGTGATACCGACGGGGTGTATAAATTGTTCATATTTTGCCCCTGTTTAATGGGTGATCCCGGTGCGGGTATCAAATGTCAGATTCAGCTCGATAAATTCCGCCGGAATTAACAGCGCCAGCCTGATCTTCATGATCATTTTCCCGGCCCGTAGATCCGCTTCACTCATCGACTCGTCAATCCCCAGTAACACCTCAAATGCCTGATCTTCCTGTGTACCGCGCAGTCCGCCGTTTAGCCATAACTGACGTAACCAGTTGTAAGCCTGACCTTTAAACTTCATCCAGGTGATGGCGTTATTGGGTTCAAACACAAAGGCCCGGCCTAGTTGAGTCATATGGGCTTCGATATAGGAAACCAGACGGCGCGTCTGGATATAGCGCCAGGGAGAACCGGGGGTATTGTCCAGCGTGCGACATCCCCAGATCCTTGTTCCTTTGCCGGGGAAGCTGCGAACCAGATTTAACGAAGTGCCGTTCTGATTAAACAGGTCATCAGCTTCAATATAAGAGCGTATCGGGTTGATGACTTTGGCTAACGTAATGTTCGCGGGGGCATGCCAGACGACCATTTGGTTATCGTTACGTTGGATGACGGCGGCCACCGCCGCAGTAGGTGAAAGTACAACAGGCTGATTTTGTTCCTGATAAGCACTGTTCAGCCTTGGCCAGTATACCGCGCCCCATTGCCGATCACTGGAAGAGAACTGGGCTAAACATTCAGCGGCCAGTGCGGGATCATCGGGGGCATCCAGCAATCCCATGATGCCGCGTCGGCTGTTGCAAAGGTTGAGTACGGATTGCCAAAACTGTTGCCAGAATAGAATCTTATCGTGTTGATCGATTTCTGAATCGGGAGCATCCATCTGATTCAGATAAACAATATCGGGAACCACAATCAGCGTGATAGCACTCTGTGCCGAAATCGCTTGTTTAACCCAATCTTGTTGTAGGGTGGTGGTTAATGATTGAAAATTGTCTCGGGGTTCATCAGACCCTAGCGACAGCACATAGGCTTGTTGACCCCCGTTTTCAAAAAAGTGGCGCACGGAATAGTACATTAATCCTGATTCACCAAATGACAGGGTAAAATCGGTCAGGTTGTGGAGCTTGACGGCGGTTTTGTCACTAATACGATTGTTTTTAGCATGATTATTTTTAGCCGGTTGGGTATAGCCGATAAAAACCGGTACACCGATAAATGCCTCATCTTGATGCTGGGATATCAGGTTCTCCGTGATGGTGACGCCGGGCTGTTTTATTTCCATTCTCGGTTCCTCACTAGAACAGGCGCGGCGAACCGCGCCCCATACGGTTACGGTGTTACATTTTGCGAAAATTGCAGAATAATAAATTCAGCCGGACGGACCGCTGCCATGCCAACTTTCACCACCATTTTGCCTTGCTTAATATCGTCGGCGGACATGGTGACATCTTGACCAATCTGGACAAAATAGGCTTCCTGTGGGCTGTTACCGGCCAGTGCCCCTTGCTGCCAGAGTTGATGGAGATAGTTATCAATCGCTGAGCGGACGCGTTCCCAGGTGGGCTGGCTGTTGGGTTCAAACACGGCAAATTGCATGGCTTGCTTGATATCCCGTTCTGCCGCATTAAATAAACGCCGAACTGGAATGTAGCGCCAATTATCATCATTTTGCAGAGTACGCGCACCCCAGACGACAAAACCTTTGTTACTGAAATAACGGATCGCATTGATACCATTTTGATTCATGGTACCTTGCTCATCTTCCGTGAGCCGTTCGGCTACATCACTAATCCCACTCAGCGCAACATTAGCGGGTGCTTTCCAGACACCGCGACTGGCATCGGTGGCGCAGTAGACACCGGCTATCACTGCACTGGCGGGAATCGTTTTACTTATGTTCTGTATTGCAGTCACCGCTTGCTGATAGACATCGGGATTTTTCTCTTTGAGCTGTACCAGATTAGTCACTTTGTCTGGGGTTGTATTGGCATCTTTATAGCCTGAAACAGCGACGAGAGCCTCTTCCGTTTGCATCAACTGTGAGACTTTCACGGCGGGATAATACGTTGCAGTTTGTGAGGGAACATTAGCGCTGATAGCGGTTGCTTTATCTTGGTTATCGGCGATAAGAAAATAGCCGTTATTTAATAATGAAGGGGTCAGGTTGTTATATATCTGGCTCTGATAATCAGCATCCTGTTCAGGACAGACAATTAACGTGATTTCTAAAGCCTGCTCAATCAACGCCGGGATTAATGCCAGCGTATTAGCCTTGCTGGTATCAGCAATTGGCAGGATATAACAAGGTCCGCCGCCATTTTGGAAATAAAGTTTTAAAGCATCACTGCTTATTGTGTAGATATCGACGGCGACCTGATAAGTGTATCCGGGGGGAGTTTCATCTGCATTGGGCGTTGTAGCCTGTGTCGTGGCGGCAACTTCTGTATCGTTTTCAACTCCTTCGTTGTTTTTGACTGATACATCGTCTTCGACTGTTTGAGGTTTTTCAGGAGGAGTCGGTTCGGGTTTGGGAGGCGTGGGTTCGGTTGATGTGATTGCTATTGATCTAACACAACCTACGTTAAATAGGTTAGTAAAATCCAACCAGCTACTCACGCGGGTTATTTCAGGTGTCGCGCTGGTTTTTTTCGGTAAGAAACGCCCAATAAAAACGGGTATTGCGGTATTTCCCTGGCTAACAGAAAGTGCCAGTGAGGCGTCTTCTTCAATATAGACGCCAGGATAAGTTGGTGTTGTTGACATAGTTGGTATAGCTGGCATATTTCCTCCGGTTATTGAGCGATATTCTGCGTAAGCTGCAAGATAATAAACTCGGCTGGACGAACCGCCGCCAGACCCACTTTGACAATCATTTTGCCCTGCTTAATATCGTCATCAGTCATGGTGACGTCTTTACCAATTTGAACAAAATAAGCCTGCTCAGCTTTGCTGCCCATCAAGCCGCCTTGCTGCCAGAGGGTGTGAAGATAGTTATCGATAGCACGGTGGACCGCTTTCCAAGTGGGTTGGCTATTGGGTTCGAAGACCGCGAAACTCATGGCATTTTTAATATCCCGTTCTGCGCTATTAAACAGGCGGCGAACCGGGATATAACGCCAATGATCATTGTCCTCAAGTGTGCGAGCACCCCAGACCAGCGTACCGCTCTTAGGAAAAGTGCGGATCATATTCAGCGCTTTACCTTGGTTATATTTCCCTTGCAGGTCGTCAGTCATCGGATATTTAGGTTGCAATCTGCCTTGCACAGCGACATTTGCTGGTGCTTGCCAAACGCCCCGGTTGTTATCGACACGGGCATAAATACCGGCCATGACGGCGCTGGGTGGAATATCAATGGTGGCTTTATTTTCTCCCCATTCAGCGGTCAGCCAGGGATAATAAACTGCGCCATAGGCTGTAGCGGAATAGGGTTTAAGCACGTCATCGGGTTTTTGGTCTGAGGTTATTTGAGCGATTGGACCATCAAAAATGGCGAATAATCCTTTGCCAGATTTGCAAAGGGCGTCTGCGGCAGTCATGATTTCTTCTCCGGCAGCAACCAGCAATGTCACATCATCGAGTTTTGGCACATGTTTTTCTAACTCTGCGGTTTTAACCAGATAGCCATATCCACCGCCATTAATAAAATAAGCGCGTAGTGCGATATCAAGCTTATCGGTGGCCGTAAATTGCCCCCCTTTGAGCGACAAATATTCCAGCCAGCTATTAACACGAATATAAGAATCATCGGTTATTAATGAATTGTCTTTTGCGACGGCAAAGACAGGCACTGCTGTTGCACCGGACTGAACAGAGAGTGCGGGTGAGGCGTCCTCTTCGATATAAACGCCGGGATAGGTTGGTACCGTTGGCATGTTGCCTCCAATTATTGTGCAATATTCTGAGTAGACAGCTTGATATACCCGATGGATTTCAAAAAGATAACGGGTATAAATGAGTCTTAAGCCGCTTGAATGGTGACTCGATCTGCGGTCAGGGTAATTTCCTGCACGGCAACTTCGTTGCTGGTGGCATCAAAAGAAGGGGAAGTTAATGAGGTTGGGAAGGCATTTGCCACGCTCCAGGTCATTAAAATTTCAGTGCCGGCTTCGTTGGTTAAACTAATTGAAATATCTTTTTTCTCCACCTGATTAAGCTGAATAGAGTTAATCCAGTCAAAAAGTTTAGTATCGCCAGAGAATACCCCTTTACGCAGCGAGATATTAATCGCCTGACGTTGACCGGGCATTTTATAGTAATTGCCGGTACCGTCTTTGTATTCTATGACATCATGAGAAATATCGAGGCCAGAAACGCTGTTAAAAGGGATTTGCTCATCAGCGATCGAGACAACAAATCGGTAAGTAGGAATGGGATATTCAACAGCAATTTGTTCTGGAGTTGTAGACATGATTTTTTCCTTGATTGTTTACATTTTGAATATAAGAAAAACGGCTATTACTTTGTTTTTCTTAGTACCTAACGATTGGGTATAGCTACCGCAATAACCTGATGTATAGCGGTTATTTTCATATTCATCTTTCAAGTTGCGGCTTTGTTGGCTGCTTGCACCTGCAAATTGAAATCTATTGGGTATGGGACCTATTCCCCCTCATTACAAAAAGGCCAAATGAAATAACCTTAGTGAGTCAGGTGGTTATTTGACGATTATTTAAATTACTTCGGTGTAAAAAGAGCGGTGTAATTATAGGCATTGAGCTTGTAAATGGGAGTGTTAATTAATAATAAGGGTAATTATTAATTGATATGGCCGGTTTTGATAATTTTATGTGTCTACATATCTTAATTGATTTTTATATTAATTGGAGGAAATGAGTTTGTTTATAATTTTTTGGTGAACTAATGATTATGAAAAATATAATCATAAAATAATCATCATGGAAATAATTTAAAGAGATTATTAAATTACAAGGGAAATGGTTTTATTCTGCTATTGAAGATAGATTGGTTTTAAAAATCAATTATCGTGGGGAATAACGGGAGCTATGTTCTCAAATACAGCTCCCGGTTTTTCTATACCCGTCATCTTTCAAGTTGCTTCTTTGTTGGCTGCACTCTCTCACCCCGGTCACAGAGTTATCTATACCCTTCATCTTTCAAGCTGCTGCTTTGTTGGCTGCGTTCACTTACCCCAGTCACATAGTTATCTATGCTCCCGGGGATGCGTTCTCTTGCCGCCGCACTGCAACTTGAAATCTATTGGGTATATGCTCCCGGGGATTCGCTCCCTTGCCGCCGCGATGCATCTTGAAATCCATAGGGTATATATAATGGCATACTATTTAATGTCTGTAATATGTCTCCTATTATACCCAGAAACTTTCATATCTTTGGAGGTAAAGGTATTGGCTTCAATTGAAGGCTTACTGAATGGCAACCAACTAGATTCAGTTTTTATATTTATGATATTAGGGGCTGCGGCTATTTTCTGATAGTGAAGTTGCCACTGTTTTTTCTCTGGGTTAAATTTTAAAAAGGCAAAACCATAGGTATTTTCCATCACTTTGCCATCGGCCTCGTGATATCCATAATCGCGGAATTCCATTGCCGACATCATACCCATTCCGTGATCAATATTCTGGTTATTATATTCAACGTCTTCTTGACCACCTTGTACGTGCCGAACCCGGAGAATATCTTTATTCATTTTATCGACCACAAATGAACATCCACTGAATCCTGGGGTAAATACATATTGTGGATGGCGACTGAGATCGGGTTGGGCCGGGATATCAACATATCCTCCTTGTGGTGCCCAATAAGCTAAAATAGACATGTCTTGATCCGGCATTTCTTCTTGCCAGGTATCGACGATTTTTAATGCATTGAATGGCAGAGTTTCATCCGATGGTTTAATTTGTAGTGCCTTGAATACCAAATTTCCTCCTCCTTCTTTGTTATTTAAAATATTTCTTACGCCTTCTGACATTTTTATTTTTTGCGGATTAATTAAATCGGTAATAATCGGTTGTGAAGTCAGTGCGCTTTCGCTTAATATATCAGACATTGCTATGGGGCTGGTGCTATATTGTCTTTGTTTCGCGGGGGATGGAATAAAAGGTTGTGCATCTTTTATATTTCTTTCATCTCCTATTCTTAGTTTTCTCTTTGGCGGTAAATCCAATCCTAACCCCAATGTGCAGCTATTCATATTATATTGGTTAGGATGTATTGCGCCTTTTTCCGCTCTGTTTTCTGAGTGATTAACTTTTTCACTGTATTTGTTGTTTAGCATATTATTACCTCTGATAATATACCCAATAGATTTCAAATTGCAGCGTGGCGGCAAGTGAACGTAGCCAACGAAGCAGCAACTTGAAAGATGACGGGTATATTTACTTTTAAATTTTATTCCATTTGTTCACATTAACATTCCCTGGGATTTTGATTTCGAGACTATTGCCAAATTCATTGTCTATGCTTTTTAAAATTGTTTTCGCATCTAAACGCCCTAATTGAACTGAACTTATGCCAGATCGTTTTAATAATAATGATTTTAAATCAGACAGTTTTCCTTTTACAGCAGGGGCTTGTGAAAGATTTTTTTCGTGAAGTAAATCAGGAGAAGCAAAGAATTCAGCTTGATCTAAGCCAAGTTCTTTAAGTTCTTCTGAATCTTCTATATTAATTTCTGCAAAATGAGTTGTATTAGATAAGAACTTTCTATTGGATACTTCTCCATCTATTGCTAGCAAGTAGAAAGTAAATGCCGTATTTCCTAAACGGTTCCAATCATCTTCATTGGTGTTACTTCCTTGAGTGCGATTTAATGTTTTTATTCCCTTATTTACCAAATTAAAGTTTGAGCTAATCTCATCAAATGTAGGTTTTTCTTGCCCATTGCCAGCAGTATAATGTCTCAATGTGAATGTCTTGTCTTTTACTTTAGCTAAATAATCATCTTTCGCTTTTTCAGAAGAAAATTTTATTTCATTATTGGTTATTTTATTCATTATGTCGAAAGGTAATTCTCTGTCATAAGGATCAAATTTACTTTTAAATTGGTTGAAAATATCTTCAGCTTTGACTTTTCCATTTAGATTATTACGGGTATTCGGTGTTGCTGAACTTTCTTTTTTTACCTCCAAATCTGGTGTATGTTCCTGTAATTTCTTTTTATCATCATCATTCTTTAGTTTAGTTTCCGGCTTTCTGGTGTACTGTTGATTTGGGGTGGTTTGTGCATTTAAGTCTTTTCCATCTCCTCTATTTTTAGGTGTATTTAATTCAAGATGCTCAGTTTGTTTATGACTGTTTGATCTTGCAGGAGAAACAATAGCTTGATCTTTTTGGGTATTAAGTTCAAACTTTTTTATAAGGCTATTTATTGGCATGATATTACCACCTGTATATCTTGTATGAATTTTGAATCGCAAATAATATATGGATTGTTAACGTGGAAAAATCAAATAAATAATTATTTGTTAGGTGAGTGATTGTTCGTTGTGTTAATATAGGTTTGATTTTGAATCCCAATTAACCTGTCAGAATTTTCTTTAGAAACAATAATATCAAAACCATTTATCTTAATGATAATCTCTTGACTGTTTTTCCATTTTTTAAGTGTATCTTTTATTTGTGTTAAATAAGCTGTGTTGGTCATACCGGAAACTTCAACAATAATGCTGTTATTTTCTTGATTTTGGTTATTTGCTGTGTCGGGTTCTGTTACCAAATTAATTTTAGCCAAAGCAAGACGAGCATCTTCTGTACCACCTAAATCGGCACATAATTTATCTACCAGAGCTTGGTTGATTTGTGAATTATTTAGGTTGGGTTTCTGATTTACAGACGCGGAAATTTGGTTAATTGGGGTAATATTGTCTTTAATATTTTGCAGTTTCATGGGTACGGTAATTGAATACATTAGAGAGAGGCGAGGGCGATTACCGAGAGCTTGCCAGAAATTACCCAAGCTATTTAAATTCTCCTGTTGGGGAATAATTCGGGTATAGGCACCGGGAATGCCGGCTAATTGACGGTTGTTAATTAATGCATTTAAAATCCGGGTCATCACTTGTGCCGCTTGATTATTGGGGCGGCTATCCGGGCTGGAGCTATCACTAGAGGGTTTATTCGCATCCCAATAAGTAATTAAATAGTGACAATTGATATTGACCCATCCCGGTAATAATGTGCTGGTTGCTGGGTTATAACGTCTTGGTTCGGCGGAACGTAATTGTAAATCTTCATTGATGTCATAAAGAAATACACTGACCGTCGGTTCCGATTGAATGGAATTAATTTCGGGTAGATCGAAGCGGATATCAATTTTATTGCCATTGGTATTTAAATACTGGGATAAAACAGTATTTAATGCATGATTTACTTCAATAATCGCGTTGTTAGAAGCAATTAGGGTTGTCATATTTATATTTATCCTATTGAGTATTTAAAAAACCAATCGGCCAGTTTTATTTAATTCGAGTGTAACCGCTCGATTGATATGTTTATTTTCGATTTGTTCACAATGGTCATTTTGCGCTAACATTGAGGCTAATAGCGCAATATTTCTGATATTAGCCCCGGTTAAATCAGCGCGTTTAGCCAGATAGGTAAAATCAATGGTATCGGATAATGTAATTTGTTCCGGCCAAATGACTTGCCACATTTTTTTACGTAATATTTCATCGGGATAAGAAAAACGGGTAATAAAGGTAAAACGGCGATTAAAGGCGCTGTCTAAATGGCTACGATTATTGGTGGCTAAGATCACTAATCCCGGATAATTTTCCAATCGTTGTAATAAGTAAGAAACTTCAATATTGGCATGTCTGTCTTGAGCATCTTTGGTTTCGCTACGCTTGCCAAATAGCGCATCCGCTTCATCGAAAAATAGCACGCCGGAATCTGCTTCGGCCAGATCGAAAATACGGGAGATATTTTTTTCCGTTTCGCCAATATATTTATTCACCACGGTAGAGAGATCCACTTTAATCAAATCAACGCCAAGATGACCAGCGATTACTTCTGCGGCCATGGTTTTGCCGGTCCCGGATTCTCCGTAAAATAGCGCACTAATACCGGTACCATAACCGATTTTTTCCTGAAAGCCAGTAGCTAGAATCTGGTCACGGTAATGAATGGCGGCAATAATTTCTCTTAATTGTTGCGCTAATGCGTCTGAAATAACTAAATCATTAAGGCTGCGTTTGGGGGTTATTCGTTGCGCTAATTTACCGAAATTCTGTTGAGCGCGGAAACTTAATGCTGTACGCAGATCGGTTTCTTCCAATTGACCTTCCGGTTGTCGGAGTATTTGGTATTGATGTGCTTCTTGAAGGATTTGCGGTAATGTTTCTGCGGTAAATGAAAAACGTTGACATAATTGAGGGATATTTATTTTCTGGATTATCTTATCTGGTAAACTGGCTTCCAGCATGGTTTTTTTATCTGCCAGCGTCAGAGCTGGCATATTAATTTGCACTATTGGTAAATGTTTAATCCACATTAATGAATCTTGTGGTTCTGCCAGACAAACCACGCGTAATTTTGCTTGGTTCAATAACGTGGAGAATTCCCTGTGTAATATTTTCTTTTCATCTTTAAGCAAAGAAAAATTGCGAATTAATAAGCAGGCATCATGTAATCGTGCTTCCCGGACTGCATCTATCAGCAAGTTAGGGTTATTTTCTTCCGGTAGTTGAGCTAAGTCTAGCGTTAAGGTACTGATATCATGAAGAGCCATCATATTGCTTACCGCTAATTCTCTGGCGCTATCTTGTTTTCCTCTGAGTATTACCAGCGGGCGAACTTCATCGGTTTTATTTAATAATATCTTTTCTAGTGAAGGGTAAAGGGATTGTGGATACCAACCGCGTGAGGCAGAAGCATGCCAATAAGCACAAGTTGTCAAGGGAGGTAAAATAACCCGTTGGCCTGATAAGAAATGCCAGACAGCGCTGTGAGTTAGAAATTGAGTTTGTAACCAAATAGACTCTTCGTGATTATTAAGCCGTAATAGTTGATGACTGATTAATGGTGTTTGCGGTAGAAGACTGTTTTGTCGTAATTGCCGATCACTTTGACGTTGGCTAAATAATTCAATGGCTAAGGCAAAGTCAGGCCACTGTTTTTTACTATTACCGTGCAGAGCAGCAAATAATGCATGATAACGGCTATCGAAATGGGGTAATAAACCTAATAATAAAACATCCCGTTCAAATTCAGTGAGATCAAAACGTGCAACTAATTGTGATAATGCATTGGGGGTTTCGTCGATTTCAGGGAAATTAATAATATCATCCTGTTTGGTGACCCAATGAGGAATGCTTTGTGGTTTTGCCAGCCGCTGGTTTAATTCATCTTCGGTAAGCAGAAAACTCTCTGGTAAATAATCATATTTTTCTCTATTTTGGTAATAGTAATGTTGTAATTGCAGATCAATACGTTCCAGATGGGGGTAAATCCAGTGTAATTCTGTCACCATATCATGGTTATTTTTAAGTAAAGCGTTCATATAAACCTGTTAAATATTTTTCCAGTCGATTAATAAAGAGCGATCCAACCAAGGAAGTTTGGCGATATTTAATGGCCACAGCCATTCAGTCAGCAATGCATCAAATGGCTGTGGCTGGATGGTGATTTTGATTTCTTGCTCATTTGCCAATAATTCACCCGGTCGTTGTAAGAACAATTGGCGGACGTCATTGCAGCTTAATTTTTTCCAACCGGGAAGTTGGGTAATAACGCTATCCAGCCATTGCTCTGTTATCAATTGCTTCTCTGGTTCAAGCAAGATTGATTCGGTATTTTCATTGATCATGAGTCCGCACAGAACGTTATTGAGCCTCTTACGTTCTGCCGGTGTTTCGTCGGTTCCCCAAATCAGATAGTCAAGGAAATTAACAGCATGGTATTGGGCTTGACGATGGATAAATTTTTTCCCCTCAAGTAGGCTAAGTTGATTAAACAATGTGGGTAGCATCGGCCAGAGCATTAATATGCCGGCATTATTGACTTGGCATGGAGAGTTTGATGCTGATAGTATTTTCTGATCTTCGGTAATAACCTTCTGATTTACCAGCAGTTGATGTTGCTGAACATCTAAAAAATTAACGTTATTTATGGCTGATTGTTTATCGGGTGTATTTTTATCTATATGATTTGGCATAAAGCATGCCAATAGATATTGGTACTCCTTAACTGATAGATGCTTTTGGCAAAGCCGTGAAACATAAACGGTTTGCCAGAGTTGTTTTAGCCAACTATTTAATGGCGTATTTTGGTTCATAGCTTGGCGAAATAGCTTAATAATAGGAGCGGTGTTAAGTGCGCCGTTATTAAGTTCAGTGATAATACGTGAAATGATTTTTGCATTGGGTTTAGGTATTTCCTGAATATTATGCCGCTGTAGATATTCCAGTGCATTGAGTATCAGTTGTGTGGAGGAGACAAGCTCCTCCTGATGTTGTGGTTTGTTTACTTTTTCGGATAATCTGCGATTAATGGCAATGAATAAAGCGGGTTGTTTGATAGCCAAAAGTCGTTGTATACCGTGTTCAGATAGACAGCTTTTTGCTAATAGCAATATCCACTTTCTCTCTATCTGTGCTAATTGATCAATAAGTTTATTAATATGAATGTCTTTATTATGTGTTATTGCCTCCAGTGTATTGGGTTGGGAATCTTGTTGATATAAAGAGTGAATGAAATTCTCCGCATCAATTAAATGATTATCGCAGAATGCGGAAGAGTTATCGGTAAATTTATTAAATGTTGGTTTATTCAGTAGAGTTTCTTCCTGATGGTTGTTTATCTGATATTGGTTAAGTGCTTTATTCAGCTCAACCTTGAGGCGAGCAGGGAATAATGAATTAAAGTCATGGGGATTTATTTCACCAAGGTCCAGAGTTAATTTGTCTAAAGAGATATCCTGATGAATGTTATATTCATCAAAGTATGAGTTGAGTAATTTATTTATACTGGCCTGATTAAGCACGGAGCCATGCAATACTTTTTTAGCTAGCTGTTGATTATTAGCTTCAATAGTAATGGTAATCCGATTTAACAGATTTGGCTCCGAAGTCATGTTAATATTTCCTTGGTAATGAGTAAATAATAGGTAATTTAAGTCTGTATTTGTAGAGTAGAATTAAAGTTTCATAATAAAGGCTAATAAGTAATAAGGCGGAATTACATCAACGCTATGATTATGTGAAGAGGATGATGCTGTTGCCTGGTGATTATGTCCTTGTCCTCCCCCTGTGTCTGATGTGTATGCACAACGAGAGTCGGACTGGTCATAACGCATTACTGTATCATTATAATTATGTAGTAGGTCACCATAGCCTGAGTAGACATTCCCATATCGCATTCCTCTAGTATTATAATAAGCCATACCTCCAATATGTTTATGACTAGGTATTTGTGACTCTGTTAATGTTGTATTTTGCACATTAACAGTGACAGAAACCTCAGTTAATTTTGTATTTTTGGGATATTCTTTTTCATTACCTCTACCTCTGGCGCAATAATGGCTGTTTCCTTTATCAGAAAAATCATTTCCGCACATGACAAAACGATTTCTTAAGTCTGGGGTTCCATTATTACCATCACAGAAAGCCCAGCCTGTAGGAGCGCTATCACCAGAAAACATCACAATCATTCCTCTGGGGAGTACTTTAATGGGATCAATGCTCACTCCGCTTGAGTTAACTGTGATACCGTTACCGGCTTTGACTGAAACACCATTATTATCAACAGTAATACCATTACTGGCCGTGACAGACACATAATTGTAATCTACATCAATGCCATTACCTGGGTTAACTGATATTCCATTGTCTCTATTAACCAGACCATTGCCCATCTTTACAGATAAAACATCATTTTTTGGTTCTAATATTAATGGAGAAAAGATATTGCTGATGGGTTTTCCCATTTTCAAACAGACACCGTTACTGTCTACTTTAATACCTTCACCAGCTTTAACCTTTACCCCTTCATTAACTATTTCAATACCGTGATGATTATCGACCTCAAGCTTTTCGTTGTTAATTCTCAATCCTCTGCCGGCATTGACGGCTAATCCGCTATTATCAGCTAACAGGCTTTTATTCTTGATTTTTACACTTAATCCATTTTCATCTGCCTTTAAACCGCCATTGTCGTTAAGTTTTACCGCTAGTGCACCGTCATTATTCAGTTTCAGGGCTGAATTTGGGTTATCCGTTTGACCGGGTGCTTTACTAACAGCCCGGCGACCTATATCAGCGATATTAATCAGATCGGCATAATCGGTCTGTAATGGAATACTGCCTTCTTTAAAGCGCCTTTTTAAATCATCTGCTGATGGGCCATTTGATTTGATATTTTCCATATTGGATTCTGCATTAGATAGATTAGATTTTTTTTCCATTTTTATCATCCTATGTGATGTTGAATTATCGAGATTTAAATATCTTGTGGGTTTTATGTATAATTAAACAGAAAAAGATATTTAATATTAAAATAAGCCTTTTGTGATGCTATATTAATTGGTTTTTATATTGGATAAATTGGTTTGTATTTTTGCTATTATTTTTATTAATAATTTAATTTGGTTTGGTTCGCTCCCTAGGAGAAGGCACATATAATAATTGATTACTTGTTATGACTGTTGCATTCCATTGATTGCCAGATCCACCAATGACCTCGGTACGTTGCTGTTTAGTGGCAATTCGCATATTACCAATACCGGTTGCATCAGAAGGCAGGCGTCCCAAGGTTAAGGTCTCTAAAATATGGTATGCTTCGTCTCCTAAAGGGGCGTCATTGTTTTGCCAACGTTTATAGGTGTTGGCAAAATCTTTAAAATGTTCTGGTGACAACCAGTGAATAATCATTGAAATATGTGCGGGGAATTCAGCTAATATTTCTGTTTTCACCCAAGATTCCAACTTATAAGGATCAACTTTGTCATTCTCAATTAACTGACGATTCACTACCACGCTAACCACAAATGAAAAGCGATCGGCTAAGGCATATTTTTCGCTGGAGAAATACCAGCGATAACGCCATGCTTCGGCCTCTTTTGGAAAGTTTTTATTCGGTGAGTCTTGGTTGCGTTTAATTAATATCTTGCCTTGAATACGATCAAATTTAACTACCCGCGCTTTGAGTTCATATTCGGGTGGTTCAGCGAGAACTGTACGAGGTGATATTTTTAGGTCTGACTCAGAGGGGGTAATCACATATTTCAGGGTGATTTCATCATTTTCTTCAATCATAGCAGGGAAGGGGCTTTGAGCACTGGAAGTAATCCAACGTTGATCGTCGGTAGCATTTTTATATGTCTCATCGGCATAAACCAATTGATAATCCATATCTTCCAGCCATACTGGGCTATTTTTCCAGCGCAGATTACCATCATTAAATTTCTGTCTTATTCTGTCCAGATTGCGTTCCAAATCGCTGCTGTTACGGGTACTAAGGGAAAAGGTATCTCCTGTTACTTCGGTGATCATTTGGCTCCGTAATATAAACTCTCTATCACCTTCAATAATAATCAAATTAATTACCTGACCTTGTAATAACCGACCTGCAATACCTTGTTGTGTGATGATGAGTTGATGATTTTTAGAGTCTGAATTCTCTTCAATTACCTTTAGATCGTCGGGTTTTTGTTTATCGTCGAATTTCGTGTCGGGTTTTATCGGCAAAAGTTGACGATGTTCAATTAAATAAAAAGGCAGGCCATCCAGATTAGGTGTTTTACTGAAACATTCTCCACCCAAACCCAAGCGGGCAGCAATTCGTTTTTGCAGTGCCGATACTTTATCAATCCGAATATTATTACGTTGATAGGTCAGTTCCGGTTGTTGAGCCAGATAGCCGCGTTGAGTATTGAGAAAATCCCGAAAGTTGAGGGTGAGTGGTCTGGCGGCAAGTTGAGCACCAAAATAGCCCAACAGATAATTCAGAATTGTCGCCTCTTTTATATAGTTTGGCTTCTGAATATGGTTATCAATATAGATTTGTGAATCGCGGCTTAGTTTTGCGGTTAAATCAGGAATGACTTGTTGGTGAACACGATGGCTGACTGTACCCGTTTTAAAAGGCCATTGCACACCGTGTACTGTTTTTCCCCGTTGTTTAAAGGCCAGTAATTTCGGTAATAGGGCGAGTTCGGCACAGCCGTTAGCCAGCATTTGTTCAAACGGTAGCATAAATTGGTGTAATTGCACTTGCTGCGGCGTAGGTTTGCTAGTCTGCAATCCATAGCAAGCCGGTAATTTATTACTTACCGGATAGTAATCCAGAACTTTGCGATATTTCCCCCAAGGCAGTAATTCCGGCTGTGTATTAATCAGTGGTTCTGCAATAAGCTTTTCTTCGATATCTTGTTTAGAAACACCAATTTTAACGCCCCCTTTGGCGGTAATGGTAAGCGGGCTGTTTGTTGAGGTAATTAATGCTAAGGGATCGCTACCCCATAATCTAGGGTAATATCCTTGGGCAATTCTCCAGGACCAATTATCGTTCGACAATGGCGTAATAGTTTTGTCGTGATGAGCTAATGCCAGCCGGGTGATACGCTGAATACCTTTAATCGCCAGTAGCCGATTAACCAGATGGCTGAGATTTAATACTGTAGCACTGGTGTAATCTTTGGTTTGAGGTAAGGTCGGTATCCAACCATGATGTAAATAAGGGCCGGCAAATATTTCTTCATGATGATAACCCTGATCTTTCATGGCCTGAGTGGTATAACGTTCGGGCTTTGCCTGCACCATCTGTTCCGCCGTCATATAAACCTGAGCGAAAATATCAGCAAAATCGATGACGTTGTCTTCAAATTCAATATCAATCTGCAAGGGGAGATCGGTAGGTTGCAGCCAGATAATATTGCTAATGAATTCCCCCAGATTACGATTATTTTTTAGGAAAGCGTTGAGTTTTTTCTGAGCCAATGTTTTATCGATCTCAGTTTCCCGACTAGGGAGTAAATAAAGCCAATAATTTCCTCTTAGTGCTAATTGGCTATCTGATCCGGAGTTTTTAAAGCTATATTCACGTTTCTGTTTGTTATACCAATACTGATAACGTTGATTTTCAGGTTCACGAATTAATTGAACATCATTAAAGAAAAAATAACCTTCGTTTGTTTCATTAGCCGTGTCGCTGCTATGTAAATCCAATAAAGCCCGGCGATAATCTTCTGCGGTGATCGGGCCACAGGTTAGCGTTTGTTGTGGGCCGAACTCCTGAGGAAAAATACCGTCGCCGGATGTTTGGTCTTCTGGTTTTGGCGTTAGCAGGTCTCTCAGTGGTAATGTGTGGCGGTAGGCCAGATCGGAGGCACCATAACAGCAGGCTTCCAATAAGGTGATGCCGGGATCATTTTCACTGGTATTGCTCCAGCATTGGCCGGATTGCTGCTCAATGACTGTTTTGGCCTGAGTGAGCAAGGCATCGAAGGTAATATCGTCTTTGACGATAGGAAACAGGGCATCTTGATGACTCATGGGTTAACTCCTTGGTTTGAGGGACGCTGCTCTGACCAGACTAAAATCAGCACTTCATTATCGGCGGCCTCGATACTTTTACCCACGGCACCCGCGACACCCGCGACACTCGCGACTCGATTAGTGATGGTTAGGCTTAAATCGGTGACGCGTTCCACCAGAGAAGATTGCTGGATCGTGGCTAACAACTGGTAGTAGTCAATGCGATTACCGGTTGTCACGCCGATAGCGGTATTTTCGCTCCACGGCATATATTTTCGGCTTAATTGCTGTTGTAGCTGATGATATCCGTAGTCGGGGTTAACGCCTGCGGTAAAGGTCACTTGATAGTTCACATTAACGTCAATGTAAGTGGGATTGCTGATCTTAAGGTCTGCCCAAGGGCTGCTGAGTTGTTTGATCCATTCGACCATCTCTGTCAGCCGAGCGGAGTTTAACGTTGGGCGCAGTGCATCACCGTTATCTTTATAACGGCTGTCAGGGATCACTATCAGTTGCTGTTTTTCAGGTGCCGGGATTTTGGTTAATTCACTGGCAGACGGGTATTTGACATCAAACAGGCTGACAAATTGCTCTTTTAATAAGGTGACAATGTTGCCCCAACTCAGCGCCCGGTTACGGTGAGATAACCGGGCAGGGAGCCGAGTCAGGAAGGCTTGCTCGGTTTCTAGTGGATGGTCGTTACAGGAGGCCCAAGGTTGGGTGACGTTGCTGATGGCAACAACCGTGTTTACCGGCTGTTTAATGCTGTCGGCGGCTAATCCGTTGATAAAGTGCTCCTGCTCAACGGTTTCTGCGTTGACTAATGTCGCGGTGGTAGCGTTATACAACAGGCCCTTAATGCGTAGGTAATCTTGCGGATCGGTTTGAGGCGTTATCTCGGCTTTCAGCCAGTAGCGTCCCGTTGGCATCAGGGTCGCCTGATTTGTCGCATCCTGTGGTAATAAGGTGCGCCAGATACCCCGTTTAGACAGGTTATGGGTTTGGTCATCAACTAATTTGTCTAATTTGCTCCAGCTATTGCTGTTGTTGAGATAAGACCAGGATAAAGCGAGTGCTTTAACGCCTGCTAATTGCCAATAGAGAGATAGAGTTTGTCCCGGTAATACATTGGTAAAGCCTAAGTAGCATGTGTCATAGGTTAATGATGATATATTTGCTTCGCCCCCATTCCCATTCAGGGGGGCGGATTGAACCTCAAGATCATTGGATGTTTCGCTAAAAAGTTGAATACCGTTTTTGGGGAATTCAATGTTGTCTGAGTCGCTTAATAGTATTGCTGATTTCCAGACATTGCCAATTTTCCGATGCCAACGTAGATCGGTTAATTTTCCCTGATTCGCCAGTAAATCCGTATCAGATGCATATTGTAACGGATTACCTGCGTTGTCTTGTCCTGCGTCAAACAGCGTTCCCCGGGCGACCAGAAATTCTGTACTGTCCGTATTCAGAGTAATTCCTATCGCAACTTTATCTGCTTGGGCTTTTTTGGGTTTCAGCCCCAATAATTCCCGGTAATAAAGATCACGGTGCCGGGCCGGGAAGGTATTTAATAATCGATTATTTGTTTCTAATAACTTTAAAAAAGCCAAGATAAAAGCTTGATGTGCCGGTAAAAGGCCATCGGCTTTATTTACATTTTGGTAAATATCCGCTAGTTGTTGAGGATTATTTTCTTGAATAAAGTAGAAGCTATCCCAGAACTGTTTTTTCTCTTGATCGAAAGGAATTTCTTTAGCATAAGCTTTAAGCCAATTTAAAATATCTAGCGTACTTCTTTCATCAAGTTTAAATACAGTATCCGGCACAATAGCAGAGAGTTTATTTTCTAACTCAGCTTGTCCCATATTTTTACCGCCTGTTATGTAATTATTCCCAATAGGTTTTCAGGGATCATGATTATTTGAAATAAAGTTAAAAAGATTATTTATCCGGCAGTGACTGCATATTGGCTGGCAATAAACCGGCCTTTGCCCATACTGGGGGCGGTCACATCCGGGCCATTCGATGGATTATTGGCTGGCTGTGTCGGGGTAAATCGGGCGATAAATTGTTGCCCGACGACAATTACCGTGGCAGGACTGCGGCAAAAGTTGACTTGTTGGCTGGCATCCAATTGAGCAATGGTGACCATCCCCATGCCGGGAACTGGGTGGCTTGGGGTAATATATTGCGCCTGAAATTGCACCTTTTTTTCATCACCGATCATAACGATCTTTTTGCCCTGAATTTGGGCATGTCCGCTACCCCGGATGGTTGCCGGCCCCAGAATGGTGACTTGCCGGTTGCCAAATAACGGCTCGAACAGCAAAGTGTCACCATCCACCACCAGTTGTTTGCTCATAAACTCACCTGTACCCGGCCTTCATTCACTGCAAGGGCGCCTTCAATTTGCTGGCTGATTTCGCTGCCTCTCAGTGTATAGGTGACCTGAATATGCAGGGTATTGGGCAAGTGGGTTCTCTGGTTCACTTGGATCTCGCTAATATCGGCGCGGGACTCATAACGCAATACCCGTTCTTCAATTCGAGTCTGAATTTCTGCCATCATTTCGTCACGAATATTGGCAAACAGATAATCATTCAGGCCACAGCCATAATTCTCACGCATAATTCGTTCGCCGGGTTCGGTGAGAAAAAGAATTTTCATATTTTGGCGAACGTTTTCGGCCCCTTCCGCCATGGTGACGCCCGTGGGTATTTCAGGATGCGTGCTATCTTTATACGTACTATCTTTAATAGAAAATTGCAGCGGAAAGGCCCAACCCCGACCATAAATATCGGTTAATACTTTGTTGGTTAATACTTTGTTTGTCATCTTATTACCTTATTATTGGGTTAGATTAATCTTCGCACCTTTAATATCTACGCCGGATTTACCAGAGGCGGATAGAGATTTTTGCGCCTCTATTTTAATTTCCTGAGCTTGGGTAATAAGATTCTTAGCAGAATTAAGCGTGATATCTTTATCCTGTTGCAAAGATAATTTATTTTTTCCGCTATTTAAGGTGAGGGTTTGATCTTGATTATCGAAGATTAATGCCTGTTGATTTTCCCCTTGTTTAATCACTAAGGTTTTTATTGGATTTTTTTCACTCGGTTCTAACGGTGCTTTGTTTTTAGGATTGTGCATCGAGCCTAAGATTACTGGAAAGCGCGGATCATCTTCAAAGAAGCTGATAATCACTTCATCCCCCGGTTCAGGGTAGAAGCAGAAGCCGCTTTCATGGCTGGCGTAAGGCTTACTTAAGCGGGCAAAAAGGGTGCCATTGGTTAAGTTTAAGGCCGGGATTTTGACCGGAATACGGCCCTGCGATTGGTTATCTTTTTGGTATTTTTCTACGATCCCGACATGCAGCTCTTTAACCGGTGGTACAACTTGCTCTGTTTCCGGTAATAGCCCCAGCGTTAGCCGGGTACGCCAGCCTTGCCGTTGAGTAATGGTGTGACTGACACCGGTGATAATCGCCTGACCATCCATCCCCTGACCAAAGCCGTTTAACGCCAGAATATCGCCGGCTTGATAATGGTTATCGCCTTCGACTTCAAAATTACCGGAGACGTTATGACTTCGGCGGTTATTCAGAATGCCTTGGGCAAGCTGTTTGGCCTGTTCATTATCCAACGGATAGCTGAACACCCACTGCCATTGTTGGTTGGTCAATGATGTCAGGTTGTCGGTGGCGAGTTGATTGTGACCCAGTCCGCTGCTTTTTACCTGATGGGTTGGAGACAGTTTCTGTTGGGCGATATCCCAGGATTGTACATTCACGGTTTTGGGATTGCGTTGGTTATCCCATTGCAGATTCGCTTCAAATAACACCGCATCCTGAGGGTTAGCTCGCTGGTGGAGGGTATGCACGGTTGACCGGTTCAGGGATTCCGGGGTGACCAGCGTCACGCTATCGTTGCCGGGCAGCAGCCAAGTATGGGTCGCGAACAGCCGACTTTTTAGAAAAGCCCAGTCATTACAGCGAAATTGCACCATTTGCTCATGTACCGTTTTAAGCTGAGGCGCTGGTTTTATCGTGACAGGGATACCTGCTTGGCTAAACAACTTCTTGATAATCGCCTCATCACTTTGTTTGTTGAACAGTTGTGAGTGGAAGTTGTGAGTTAATTTTTGCAATGCATGTTTGGCGGTCAGAGTAATGATGCTGTCCTGACCTTTAAGCCCCAATGTTTGCCGCACGATGATCCCCTTAAACACCACATTTTTTTCAATCTGCATGCTAAGTTGATGATTAGGGCGGCAACTTGCTAGTTCAGCTTGTGCCTTGGCATCAAAAATATGGCGGGCATCACCGGCGATCCCTAGCGTGATGTTAGCCGAGGGGATGCCATTAATATGATGGTTTGCTGTTAAGCTGATAACCGTAAAGTGGTTGAGCGTTTTGCCACCTATTTTGAGCGTTATCGCAGGTATCTTCATGCATCCCCCTTGGCTTGCAACATTTGTCCGGGGGTAAAGTCATCAAGATTATCCAGACCGTTTTGCCAGGCCAGCGAGAGATAATCAATTCCACCGGCCAGAGAAGCGCCGGCACCTAAGGCGATCAACGGCAGGGAGAGCATATCCGTGACGTTAACCGCAGTAGCCGGGGGAGATTTTAACTGCTGCTCGGTAGCCTGAATCACAAAGCTTTCATCTGCTACCAGAGATAAAGTAGCGCTGGCCCGCAACGGTGTGGCGTCTCGGTCAAACAGGGTGTAACTGATGCTAAGGCCGCTGGCCCGACAGGCGAAATAGCCTTTGTTTTCCCAACGCATTTTACCCCATTTGATTTTAAGAAAGTGGGGGACGTTGGTACTGGCATCCACGGCACACAAGGCTTTCAACGTCGCCAGTTGGGTTTCTACCGCAGTGTTGTTACCGGGCATGGTGGCATCAAATAACAGGACTAATGACAGACCGCCCGGTTGGGATAACACATAGCGGCTGCTTTGGCTGGCACTGTTAATGCTTTCATCCTGCTGATAACGGGTTTGGTAGTCGAGTTGGATGGTATCGGGGTTATACATGGCTTGCAAACTGCCTACCGAGATTTTCCCTTCACGGTCTTTAAAAGCGGTGAGGGTGAGTTTGGACAGGCTGCGTTCAATTAAGCTCATAATGACCTCCTGTTTCACGCAAGGCATCTAACACGGCTTGTTTCACCTTTTCAATCAGTTGGGCGTTATCCAGCGCTTCCTGCGCCAGTGTGCGTGGTGCGCTGGAGTGACTGGCTGAATCGGTCACTTTAGCCTGAATAATCAGCTCTTTAATTTCAACCGTCATGCTTTCACTCCTAACCAGCGCATATCCTGATAACGTAATTCCAGAGTATTGATCAGCACCGTATTGCTATTGGCGTCAAGGTCGCCGGTAGACCAGCGAACCGGTAGGGCGTTACTTAATGTCCAGCTTGCCACAGGAATTGAATGTTCATTCAGTAGCATGATGACCACATCGGCATACACGGCTTTCTCGCCGCGCAGGACGCGATCAAACACCCAAGTCAGCGGCGTGACGGTCATCACACCGCGTTCCAGTACTAAGCTACCGTGCTGGATCTTCTCCGCTAGCCAAACGTTTCTGGCATTTTCTCCGCCTTGGCTGTGTTGAGTGGTTTGCAATTCACGGCTAAGCCCCGATATCCGTTGAAAGGCAATGTCGAGAGGGCTGGGGATATGGTTAAACAGAAAACTGGCGATAAAACGGTGTGACACCGACGGGGTGTATAAATTGTTCATATTTTGCCCCTGTTAATGGCTGATCCCGGTGCGGGTATCAAATGTCAGATTCAACTCGATAAATTCCGCTGGAATTAACAGTGCCAGCCTGATCTTCATGATCATTTTCCCAGCTTGTAGATCCGCTTCACTCATCGATTCGTCAACCCCCAGCAACACCTCGAAAGCTTGATCTTCCTGCGTACCACGCAGTCCGCCATTTAGCCATAACTGACGTAACCAGTTGTAAGCCTGACCTTTAAACTTCATCCAGGTGATGGCGTTATTCGGTTCAAACACAAAGGCCCGACCCAGTTGAGTCATATGGGCTTCGATATAAGAAACCAGACGGCGCGTCTGGATATAGCGCCAGGGAGAATCGGGGGTATTGTCCAGCGTGCGGCATCCCCAGATCTTGATCCCTTTACCGGGGAAGCTGCGAACCAGATTCAACGAAGGGCCATTCTGATTAAACAGGGTATCGGCTTCAATGTGAGAGCGTATTGGGCTTATCACCTTGGCTAACGCGACGTTCGCGGGGGCATGCCAGACCGCCATTTGGTTATCGTTACGCTGGATGACGGCGGCCACCGCTGCAGTCGGCGAAAGAACAACAGGCCGATCTTGTTCCTGATAAGCACTGTTCAATCTTGGCCAGTATACCGCGCCCCATTGCCGATCACAGGAAGAGAGCTGGGTTAAACATTTCGCGGCCAGTGCGGGATCATCGGGGGCATCCAGCAATCCCATGATGCCGCGTCGGCACTGGCAAAGATTAAGTACGGATTGCCAAAATTGTAGCCAGAACGGAATCTTATTGTATTGATCGATTTCTGAATCGGGAGCATCCATCTGATTCAGATAGACAATATCGGGGACCACAATCAGCGTGATAGCACTCTGTGCCGAGATCGCTTGTTTAACCCAATCTTGTTGTAGAGTGGTGGTTAATGAGTGAAAATCGCCTCGTGGTTTATCCGATCCTAACGACAGTACATAGGCTTGTTGACCCCCGTTGTCAAAAAAGTGGCGTACGGAATAGTATGTTAATCCTGATTCACCAAATGACAGGGTAAAATCGGTCAGGCTGTTTAACTTGACGACGGTTTTGTTGTCTGGACTTTTTGCGGTGTAACCAATAAAAACCGGCACACCGATAAACGCCTCATCTTGTTGCTGGGATATCAGGTTCTCCGTGATGGTGACGCCCGGCTGTTTTATTTCCATTCTCATTTCCTTGTCAGAATAGGCGCGGCGAACCGCGCCTCAGTACGATTACTGTGCTACATTTTGCGAAAATTGCAGGATAATAAATTCAGCCGGACGGACCGCCGCCATGCCAACTTTCACCACCATTTTGCCTTGTTTAATGTCAGTGTCGGACATGGTGACACCTTGACCAATCTGGACAAAATAGGCTTCCTGCGGGCTATTACCGGCCAGTGCCCCTTGTTGCCAGAGTTGATGGAGATAGTTATCAATGGCTGAGCGGACCCGTTCCCAAGTGGGCTGACTGTTGGGTTCAAACACGGCAAATCGCATAGCTTGCTTGATATCCCGTTCTGCCGCATTAAATAAACGTCGAACCGGAATGTAGCGCCAGTTGTCATCATCTTGCAGAGTACGTGCGCCCCAGACGACAAACCCTTTGTTACTGAAATAACGGATCGCATTGATGCCTTTTTGATTTATGGTGCTTTGTTCACTGTTGCTGAGCCGTTCTGCTACATCACTGATCCCACTCAGCACGACGTTAGCCGGTGCTTTCCAGACGCCGCGGTTGGCGTCAGTGGCGCAATAGACACCAGCCATGACTGCACTGGCAGGAATGAGTTTTTTGTTATCTGCAATTTTTTGTTTTATTGCCTGGATAACTTGTGCGTAGAGTTCTGAGTTTTGCTTTTTGAGCTCTGCCAGATGGGTAACTTTTTTATCCTGATAACCTTCAACTGCAATGGTACTCTCTTCCATCTGAATAAGTTGTGAGACTTTCACTGCGGGATAATAAGTCGCGGTTTGTGATTGCAGGCTAACGCTAAGTGCAGTTTCTTTATTCGGATTATCCGCGATAAGAAAATATCCTGCCTTTAATAAAGGGGTCAGGTTGCCATATATTGCACTCTGATAAGCGGGATCCTGTTCAGGGCAGACGATCAAGGTAATTTCTAAAGCCTGCTCAATTAACTCAGGGATTAATGCCAGCGTGTTGGTATCTTCTGAATGAGAAATTGGCAGGATATAACAAGGACCGCCACCATTTTGGAAATAAAGTTTTAAAGCATCACTGCTTGTTGTATAGGTGCCGACAGTTATATTGTAAGAATCACTGTTATTTTTATCGTCTGTATCAAGCGTCATCTTTTGGGCGGCAAAAGTTTCTATATTGTTTTTGGCTTTTGTATTACTTTCGGTTTTTTCATTCCCTTCGTTTTTCTCAGGAACGGAAGGGGCAGATGGTGAAGTAGGTTCAGTTAATTTGATTGCTACCGACCTAATACAACCCACATTAAACAGGTTAGTAAAATCCAACCAGCTACTCACGTGTGTTATTTGTGGCGTTGCGCTGATTTTTTTCGGTGAGAAACGGCCAATAAAAACCGGGATTGCCGTGTTCCCTTGGCTAACAGAGAGAGCCAGTGAGGCATCTTCTTCAATATAGACGCCAGGATAAGTTGGTGTTGTTGACATAGTTGGTATAGCTGGCATGTTGCCTCCGATTATTGCGCGATATTCTGCGTAAACTGCAAGATAATAAATTCGGCTGGACGAACTGCCGCCAGACCCACTTTGACAATCATTTTGCCCTGCTTGATATCGTCATCGGTCATGGTGAGACCTTTACCGATCTGGACGAAGTAAGCTTGTTCGGCTTTGTTGCCCATTAAGCCACCTTGCTGCCACAGGGTGTGGAGATAGTTATCGATAGCGCGGTGAACGGCTTTCCAGGTCGGTTGGCTATTGGATTCAAATACCATAACACTCATGGCATTTTTAATATTTTGCTCTGCACTATTAAACAGGCGGCGGACTGGGATATAACGCCAGTTATCGCTGTTCTCAAGTGTACGAGCCCCCCAAACCAGCGTACCGCTCTTAGGAAAGGTACGGATCATATTTAATGCCTTGCCTTGGTTATATTGCGTTTGCAGGTCGTCGGTTACCGGGTATTTAGGTTGTAATCCACCCTGAATAGGAACGTTAGCGGGCGCTTTCCAGACCCCCCGGCTGTTATCGACACTGGCATAAATACCGGCCATAACTGCACTGGGCGGAATATCAACGGTGGCTTTATTTTCTCCCCATTCAGCGGTCAGCCAAGGGTAATAAACTGCACCATAAGAAGTAGTGGAATAAGATTTGAGGAGTTCGTCTGGTTTTTGAGCCGAAGTTATTTGATCTTTTGGGCCATCAAAAATAGCAAATAATCCTTTACCCGGCTGACAAAGTGTTCCTGTCACCTCATTGATCTCTTCTCCGGCAGCAACCAGTAATGTCACATCGTCAAGTTTTGGTACTTGTGTTTCTAAATCTTGAGTTTTGATGAGATAGCAATATCCACCACCGTTAATAAAATAGGCACGCAGTGAAACGTCAAGGATATTCTTAGGATTAAATGGGTCGCTTTTTAGTGTTAAATAGTTCATCCAACTACTAACACGAATATAGGGTTTATCTGATATTAATGAACCGTTGTTTGCAACAGCAAAAACTGGCACTGCCGTTGCACTGGAACGAACGGAGAGTGCAGGGGAGGCGTCCTCTTCAATATAAACGCCGGGATAGGAATATGTTGGCATGTTGCCTCCAATTATTGTGCAATATTCTGAGTAGACAGCGTTAAGCTGCTTGAATGGTGACTCGATCCGCTGTCAGGCTAATTTCCTGAACAGCAACTTCATTGCTGGTGGCATCAAAAGCAGGGGCAGTTAATGAAGTTGGGAAGGCATTTGCCACGCTCCAGGTCATTAAAATTTCAGTACCGGCTTCGTTAGTCAGGCTGATTGAAATATCTTTTTTCTCGACCTGATTAAGTTGAATAGAATTAAGCCAATCAAAAAGTTTAGTATCACCGGAGAAGACACCTTTACGCAGCGTAATATTGATCGCCTGACGTTGACCCGGCATTTTATAATAATTGCCGGTACCATCTTTATATTCGATAACGTCATGAGAAATATCGAGGCCGGAAACGCTGTTAAAGGGAACTTTCTCATCACCGATTGAGACAACAAAGCGGTAAGTAGGGATAGGATATTCGACAGCAATTTGTTCTGGAGTTGTAGACATAATTTTTTTCCTTATTGGTTATTTGCGTTTAAAAGATAAACAAAGTGTTATTGCTTCGTTTTGGTTAACACTGAGGTTTTGATTAGCACTGAGCTATGGGTATAGCTACCGCAGCAAACTGCCTTACGGCGATTATTATTTATGCTGAAAAAATTTACTTAGCAATTATTCATATCGCATTTAATAAAGCGGCATGATTATAAGTAATGAATCTTTGGACGAAATATTAATTAATAGTGAGTAATAATCATTAATTGGTATGGCATGGGTTACTCATTTTAAGTATTAGCGCGGTTTTATTTGGTTTTAGGGATAGGAAAATTATGAAGGGATAATTATTTTTTATTTCTCTTTTATCGATTAATTGATGATCAAAAGAGTGAGTGGAGAAGATCGTATGGAGCCTATGGTTTGTTTTTTTTATGAACTCTGTTCGGATGCCAAAATCAATAATAAACGGTCACATCAGGCGCATGAACGTTGAGGTTTTGACGAAACAGAACAAGTCATTTTGTTTCCGCAAACAAATCACTTAATCGCTCTTAAGGTGTCATTTTGCTCCCTATAAATAAGAACAAAAATGCCGATCTTGAATATCGGCATTTTGCTGTATAAAAAGAAGATTAATTTAATGCTTTAACGCTTCAATTTTATCCCGGCTCAATCCGGTACTGGTGACAATAATATCCAGGCTGACGCTATGCCGTAACAAGGCTCGAGCCGTTTCCACTTTACCTTCCTCTCGGCCTTGCTCAATACCTTGCTCGCGCCCTTTTTGTTCAAGCTGTTCTGCAATAGTCATCAACATCGTTTCATGCTCCGGAGATTGTTCAATCAGTTGATGGACAAAGTGTGAGAGATCCAGCGTATGCCCATTCAGTAAAAATAACGCGTCATGGTGAGGCCGTTTTTCTTTCTTCGCCACAGTCTGTTTCTCTGTCTTATCAGGTAGTCATGACTACTCGTTGTCTATCCCCGTCATCTTTCAAGTTGGCGGCACTCACTCCAGTTACAGAGTTATCTATGCTCCCGGGGATTCGCGCTCTTGCCGCCGCGAGGCATCTTGAAATCCATAGGGTATAAATAAGAACAAAAATGCCGATCTTGAATATCGGCATTTTGCTGTATAAAAAGAAGATTAATTTAATGCTTTAACGCTTCAATTTTATCCCGGCTCAGTCCGGTACTGGTGACAATAATATCCAGGCTGACGCCATGCCGTAATAAGGCTCGAGCCGTTTCCACTTTACCTTCCTCTCGGCCTTGCTCAATACCCTGCTCAATACCTTGCTCAATACCTTGCTCGATACCCTGCTCAATACCTTGCTTGATACCTTGCTCGCGCCCTTTTTGTTCAAGCTGTTCTGCAATAGTCATCAACATCGTTTCATGCTCCGGAGATTGTTCAATCAGTTGATGGACAAAGTGTGAGAGATCCAGCGTATGCCCATTCAGTAAAATATAGCTTAATACCACATTGCGCTGTTCGGTTGTATTATACCCTGCATTCAAGAGTTCCACCAATTGGGGTATCCATTCCAGCATATCC
>NZ_RCWA01000022.1 GCF_018448905.1 Photorhabdus heterorhabditis
ATTATATAACGGGTTATTATAGCCAGCTTCGCCCCCATGGGTACAACAATGGGTTGACACCCAACGAATCAGAACGATTATTTTGGGAAAACTCTAAGCTAGTGACCAATTTTTATTGACCACAACAGTATGGCTGGCTGTCAGTTCAGCCAACTCTTTGACCACAACAAGCGTCTCTAACATCAGTTACAACCGTAATTGCTCTGTAAGAAGGCTCTCTTCCCGGCGACGATAGTGACATTGTGGGGCACAATATTGATGCAGTCATCTCCAATATGACCAATGTAAGATCAGTTTTATTGTCTCTCCCGCTTTTTCAGGAGTAAATTTCCTTATATAATCAAAAATAAATATAAAAAAAGCCTGATGCAACATACCTCTTTGGTGAATATCAACTTTCCCTGCTAAACCAATAAGATTGTCATATTTATCAGCAAAAGTAAGTATTTCATCCTTGTGAATAGTCTTTCTGTAAAATGATGTTAAGTACATCACTCAAAAACATTAGAACAAATTAATAATAAAAATACAATCCATATTCCATAAGTGAAAATAAATTTAATTAAAATATATAAAATCGAACCCAACACAATGATATGTATAAAAATAAAATATAAATCTACTATTTCATTATAACATGAATAAAGAATGCCAAATAAATTAACAGAAATCATATTAATAAGTTAACTAAACTACATTAAAATCGAACATATCTAATATTGCTCAATTTGTTACAATGGCATCAAGTATCGCACAAGGCTATAGCAACTTTCTTCACATTTTCTGTATACTTTTACAACGAAAAAACATCTCAGAAAACCAAACCAATAATAAACAAATAACAAAAACATCATTACTTCTTAAACACTCATTAAACAATTGTTGTTTTTTCCCCACAAAAACACAAATACAAATTTGTTGAAGTTTTGTTTAACACTTAAATGGTATAATAAGTTAGTTAAATTGTTTTCCTCCTGTCTAGCTAGAAAGAAACGAAATGGAATATATATATCAACCTGCAAGCTCAGGTATTCGATTGTTTACAGATTTAATCGGAAAAAAAATCAGTCCCAGCCCCCATTGGTATTCTGCGCAAAATCGCACCAAGTTTGCTTTGCGTAGCGCTCTGATGCCAATCTCAACACTAAAACTATTAAACCAGATAGTTAATACACCGTTTTATCTGGATATTTTGAAAAAACAGCCATGTTTGCCATCTAAGCTACATCGCCCTTACCTGAGTATTAACTTCAATAGGGGGCAAACATTACGCGCAATAAATGAGCATTATCAACTCTTATTTACCGGGTTAAATAAGTCTATTATTAATAAAATATTTTGTTCCAGTGCATATCCATTAGCGGTTATCAATGGTAAAAACGGAACTTACACTATTTTTATAGATTCCATGGACTGTTTTAACAAGGAAGGTGAACTCGCTTTATTTATTAGCACAGAAGATAATAAAACTCTGGCAAAATGTGCCTTTACACTATTGACTATTGCCGGTAAAAAGACACTGTTTATTGGCGGACTACAAGGTTCTAAAGAAGATGCAACCCTTGACATTATCCGCCATGCGACAAAAGATTGTTATGGATTATTTCCAAAACGCTTACTGCTTGAATCCGTCTGCCGCTTTGCTGCTCACTTTGGATGTCAGCAAATTCTGGCAGCCAGCAATGATTCTCACATCTACAAAAGCCTGCGTTATTGGCATAAAAAGAAAGACAAATTAGTTGCTGACTACGACACTTTCTGGGAGTCATTGGGTGGGGAAAAGAAAAAAAATAAAGATTTTCATCTACCATTATCCATTGAAAGGAAATCTCTTGAAGATATAGCCAGTAAAAAACGTGCTGAATATCGCCGCCGTTATCAATTACTGGACGAACTGGACAATGAAATGCGGGATTCCCTGTCTTCAAATTAACATTAGAATCAGGCCGTCAACTTTCTTAGGACGGCCTGATCTTAAAATTAATCTTACCTCGGCTTAACCATCTGCCATTCAAGGTGAGTTTTAACTGTAGGACACTCACAACTAATTATGCTGTAAACACAAGTGTCCCTAATACTGCCATCTTTAGATAAAATATGATTACGCAGAATTCCATCGAGTTTTGCCCCCAACCGTTCTATCGCTTTCCGACTCTGATGATTAAAAAAATGGGTACGGAATTCTACTGCAATACAATCCAATTCTTCAAAAGCATATTTCAGTAGCAGATATTTTGCTTCTGTATTGATATGTGTCCGCTGGGCAGAACTCGCATACCACGTGGAGCCAATTTCCACCCGGCGAGCATTAGGATCAATGCCCATATACGTCGTCATTCCAACTGCTTTACCTGTCCGGTGGTCAACAATAGCAAAAGGCAACATAGCGCCTTCTTCATGTAGAAGTAAACGACGATCAATCTCTTTACTTAGCTCAGCCGGTGCAGGAATGATGGTATACCACAATTTATGCAGTTCGCCCTCTTCAATTACCTGTATAAATTCATCATTCCTCTGGTATGTCAGAGGTTCTAGCGTAATATCTTTTCCTACCAAAGTTATCCATTCAGTCATCTGCCTTTTCATAATAGTCGCTTTTTATCAATAAGATAGAAAACATTATCCTATCCAGTAATTAAAATTGGAATGCGGTTAATATATGAGGAATTCATCTTTCATTAAAACCAAACGATCACTGACGTAGAACATGATAACTAATACAAACTAGAAAAAATAACAATTTCAATCTGTCATATTCCTGTTGCATCGTTCAGAAAAAAATATTAGAGCCATAACAGAGCCAGATTTCATGATACCCATCACATTCGTTTAACATTTTTTTCCCAATTAACCTCATTCCGTCTAAATTTGAATCATTATCTCATCCGACCACTTGGCGTTTTACCCGGTGGTTTCGAACACAATAACAATAATCTGATTATGATTGACAAACACCCGAATGGAGATTGCAATGAGCCACTATCCTCACCTGTTTACCCCTTTAGACCTGGGGTTTACCACACTAAAAAACCGTGTTCTTATGGGATCAATGCACACCGGACTGGAAGAGCATCCCGACGGCGCTCAGAGACTTGCTCGTTTTTATGCTGAGCGGGCAGCCGGAGGCGTAGCATTGATTGTCACAGGCGGAATTTCACCAAATAAACAAGGTGTTATAGGGAAAAACGCTGCATTTCTGGCAAATGAAAAAGCCCTTACTCATCATAAAATTATTACAGAAGCTGTTCATCAAGCTGATGGAAAAATTGCAATACAAATTCTGCATACTGGTCGTTACAGCTATCAACCACAGCTTGTCGCCCCCTCTGCAATTCAGGCACCAATTAATCCATTCATGCCTCGTGAAATGACAGAAGAAGATATTCTGCAAACAATTGCAGACTTCGCCCACTGTGCACAACTGGCACAGCAGGCAGGCTATGATGGCGTGGAAATCATGGGTTCTGAGGGGTATCTGATTAACCAGTTTTTGACTACTCGTACCAATCATCGTCAAGATAAATGGGGCGGAAGCTTTGAGAATCGAATGCGCTTCGCTGTGGAGATTGTCAAAGCTGTCCGTCAGGCAACTGGACGAGAATTTATTCTGATTTACCGGCTTTCAATGTTAGATCTAGTAGAAGATGGTTCTAATTGGCAGGAAATCGAGCAATTAGCGGTCGCCATTGAGCAAGCAGGGGCATCTATCATCAATACGGGTATTGGCTGGCATGAAGCACGAATTCCGACTATTGCCACGATGGTTCCTCGCGCTGGGTTTAGTTGGGTAACCCAAAAACTGATGGGGAAAATTTCTATTCCATTGATCACAACAAACAGAATTAATGATCCACAAATTGCAGAACAAGTACTAGCACAAGGTTATGCTGATATGGTTTCGATGGCACGGCCTTTCCTAGCTGATGCTGAATTTATTCTAAAAGCTCAGCAAGGGCGAGCAGATGAGATTAACACGTGTATTGGCTGTAATCAGGCGTGTCTGGATCAGATTTTTGTCGGTGAAATAGCCTCTTGCTTGGTTAATCCCCGCGCTTGTTATGAAACAGAAATGGATGCCAAACCTATTCTTGTGCCTAAAAAACTAGCGGTTGTTGGTGCCGGACCGGCTGGATTGTCATTTGCAGTGACTGCTGCCAGTCGTGGTCATCATGTCACTCTGTTTGAACGTGACGGACAAATTGGCGGACAATTCAATATTGCCAAGCAAATCCCCGGAAAAGAAGAATTTCATGAAACATTACGTTATTTCCAACGCCAACTAGAAATCCATCATGTTGATGTACAACTGAATCAAGCAGCAACGATAGAAATACTCTCTGATTTCGATGAGATCATCATCGCTAGCGGCATTGTTCCTCGCCAGCTCACTATTGATGGTATCCATCACGAAAAAGTGCTGAGCTACCTGGATGTATTGAGAGACAAGAAAGCTGTCGGTCAACGTGTAGTTATCATTGGCGCAGGAGGAATTGGTTTTGATACCGCAGAATATCTAAGTCAGCCAGAAAAAAGTACCAGCCTTGATAGTACAGCTTTCAGTGAAGAATGGGGTATTGATAAAAATCTGATACATCGTGGAGGATTATCTCCTAAAGGCCCTCAACCAGAACCCTCCCCCCGAAAAATTTATTTATTACAACGTAAATCCACAAGAGTTGGCGAAGGATTAGGTAAAACAACAGGTTGGATACATAGAACCAGTCTGCATATGCGTGGTGTGAAAATGCTCAACAACATGCAATATCTGAAAATAGATGATCAAGGATTACACATTAGCTGTAATGGAGAACAGAGCTGTCTCTCGGTAGACAACATCGTTATTTGTGCCGGACAAGAGCCACTAAAAGAATTGTATCAACCGTTACAGCAAGCAGGAAAAATAGTGCATCTTATTGGTGGAGCAGATGTGGCAGCTGAGCTAGATGCCCGACGAGCTATCGATCAGGGAACTCGATTAGGACTTAAAATTTGATAAAAATGGTCATGTACAAGCCGTAACAATGTAATAGATACTCAAGCCGCGCCATTCCTGGCGCGGACACTTTACTATTCTTACGCATCGTACCTATTACCCGCCAGAAAATTCTATTAATCAATTACGACGAGTTAGCTGATCCAATGCCAGACGGTCATCCTCTGCCTGACACACAGCAGCGGTGAACAATACATCGGTAGAAGAATTCAGGCCAGTTTCTGCTGAATCCTGCAATACACCAATAATCAAACCTACTGCCACAACCTGCATAGCAATTTCATTGGAAATACCAAACATGCTACAAGCCAGAGGGATCAGCAATAAGGAACCACCAGCCACACCAGAAGCACCACATGCACAAATTGCTGCCACCACACTTAGCAGCAATGATGTAAGTAGATCAACCGGCATCCCAAGCGTATTTACCGCAGCCAGAGTTAATACAGTGATAGTTACCGCAGCCCCCTCCATGTTGATCGTTGCCCCCAAAGGGATGGAAACAGAATAAGTATCTTCATGCAAATTCATACGGCGACACATAGCCATATTCACCGGAATATTTGCAGCCGAACTGCGAGTGAAAAATGCAGTTACACCACTTTCACGCAGACAAGCAAATACCAGAGGATAAGGATTACGACGAATTTTCCAGTAAACAATCAATGGGTTTACAACAAGTGCCATAACCAGCATACAACCCAGTAGTACAATTAGCAGATAGATGTACCCCAACAACGTCTTAAAGCCAGTCTCTGCAATTGTTGAAGACACCAGACCAAAAATACCAATCGGTGCCAAACGAATGACCAGCCGAACAACCTGAGTAACTGCTTCAGACATATCATGAATCAGGGATTTAGTTGAGTCCGTTGCATGACGCAGTGCGATACCAAGACCAATAGCCCAAGCCAGAATGCCGATATAGTTACCATTCAGTAATGCATTCACCGGATTAGCAACAACATTCACCAACATCCCTTTAATCACCTCCATAATGTTTTCAGGAGGAGACATCTGAGCATCATTGACAGCCAATACCAGTTGTAACGGAAACATAAAGCTACCAACCACAGCAACCAATGCAGCGGAAAAAGTACCCAAGATATAGAGGATAAGAATTGGGCGAATATTGGTTTTCTGACCTTCTTTATGGTTAGCAATTGAAGACATCACCAAAACCCATACCAATATCGGTGCTACTGCTTTCAGAGCACCAACGAACAACATCCCAAGCAAACTGATTGACTTAGCAACCGAAGGCGCCAGCCACGCTAGCAGTATCCCTGCTATTAAACCTACCAAAATTTGTTTAACCAGGCTCCCCTGTGTAAAGTAATGCACGAAGCCACTCTTTTGTTTTTCCATAGTTAACCCATTTTATTAACAGTTCTGTTAAATCTATATTTTTTGTATTTGCTTCCCCAGTATAGGGAAGCCAAGAATGGTGAAAAACAGCAACAGTTAAAATATACAACCCAGCCGGCACTTATTAACAATATACTTACATTTGTGTGATCAAAACGGCAATTTATACATTTATAAAACACAATTATTTGTTTCTATGTTTAACCACTTTTCAGCAAGTTAAGACAAAAAACCATATCCCCTTATTCAGAAAGATATGGTTTCCTATTAAAAAATAGTTGCTTGATTACTAGAGCTTTTTGGCTTCGCGCTTATTTACCCAAATATTAATAATCATTGTTACTACCAAAATACCCGCTATCGTTCCTAGAGAAACCACCATAGGAATATGATAAACATCCATTATCAGCATCTTAATACCAATAAATACCAAAATAACTGACAAACCATATTTCAACATTGTGAATTTCTCCGCCACTCCTGCCAATAGGAAATACATTGCACGTAATCCTAAGATAGCGAAAAGGTTAGAAGTTAAAACAATAAACGGATCTGTGGTGACGGCAAAAATAGCAGGAATACTGTCTACGGCAAAAATAACGTCACTAATTTCAACCAGAATCAAGACCAAGATCAATGGAGTCGCATATAACAAACCGTTTTCTTTAACAAAAAAACGTTCACCATGGAGACTATCAGTCATACGAATATGCAATCTTAACCAACGGACAAAAGGCTTATCTCCTACCGAAGAATCCCCCTCCTTTGCCAACGCCATCTTAACACCTGTTACCAGCAGAAAGATGCCAAACAAATAGAGTATCCAACTGAATTGAGAAACCAACCAACTCCCCGCAAAGATCATCACAGTACGCAATACAATTGCGCCTAAAACACCATAAATAAGGACTCGGCGTTGCAAATTTGCCGGAATGGCAAAATAACTGAACAACATCAGCCAAACGAATACGTTATCAATAGCAAGTGCCTTTTCTAGCAAATAACCGGTAAGAAAAGCCATTACCTGGCTATTAGCGACGGCCCCCCCTAAAGTTTCTCTGAAATACCACCACAACCCTAATGCAAATAAGAGTGATAAACTTATCCAAATTACACTCCAGACAGCAGCCTGACGAAATGACATTACCTGCTCTTTCTTACGTCCCTGTAAGAATAGATCCAACAACAACATAACTGTAATTAAAACAGCGAAACTTCCCCATAAAACGGAACTACCCACTGAGTTCATTTTCTTCCTCTCACAAACAAAAACGGCCGAAATCACAGAAGACGCCAGCCGTTGCTATATTTCTTTCCCACGTTATGGAGATGGATGTATTGCAAGCAACCTCGCCTTCTGGCAAGGTCTCACTTACAACATAGAAAATGTACCACTAGGTATAAATTCAAGGTTGCCCGGCTACCGGATGCTATTGCATCGTAATGACGATAAACCGGCTAAGGAAGTTACTCCCCTTTGCTATGGTGAAAAATAAATCAAATTCACACAAGAATCAATCTGCCATAAAAAATATTA
The DNA here is from genome assembly GCF_018448905.1 of Photorhabdus heterorhabditis. Taxonomy (GTDB): domain Bacteria; phylum Pseudomonadota; class Gammaproteobacteria; order Enterobacterales; family Enterobacteriaceae; genus Photorhabdus; species Photorhabdus heterorhabditis. Next base: position 7,899 of record NZ_RCWA01000022.1, read on the forward strand.
ACGCACAACCGAAAATATTAGAAAAATTAAACAAATAAAAAAGTTCCGTACTTCATATCTGTAAGCAGAAATCAACCATCATTAGATATATATAAACGACAACAAACTACGAAGAAAACAGGTTAAAACAGTAGAAAAAATAGCAATTAGTTTAAATAAGAAATCTAACAAGCCAATCTCAATAGACCCATTTATTATTCGATGACAGTGAATGTTCAATTGATCACCAAAATTTTCTGTTTAGTCATCCTTGATTTTGTTACAGTGTATCAGGCGCGTCATTTTCCTCTTTCAAGGGATTGGAAAGGCATCACAACCGGCCAAATAATTAAAACAGGATATAATTTAATCAGCTTAGCCTCATGCTTTCAGGATGAACGAATAAAGGCATTTTAGGAACACCTGATGGAAATAGTAAAAGAACTTATATATGCACTTTGGCACCAAGATTATGAAACTTTGGCCAACCCATCCCTATTATGGGCCATTTATATCATGTTATTCTTGATTCTATTCCTTGAAAGTGGCCTGCTTCCCGCTGCATTTTTACCTGGAGACAGCCTGCTTATACTGGTTGGAGTGCTAATCGCTAAAGGTACAATGAGTTTCCCTGTAACGATTGCAATCTTGACTGCCGGAGCAAGCTTAGGCTGCTGGATAGGTTACCTTCAAGGAAAATGGTTAGGAAATACCAAAATAGTACAAGGCTGGCTTTCTCACCTTCCAGCCCATTATCACCAAAGAGCTTACAGTCTTTTTCACCGCCATGGCCTATCTGCTTTGCTTATCGGCCGTTTCCTCGCATTTGTAAGAACCTTATTACCAACACTTGCTGGTTTGACGGGTTTGCAAAATAGTCGTTTCCAGTTTTTTAACTGGCTCAGTGGCCTCCTGTGGGTCGTTATCCTTACCTCTCTGGGCTATGCACTCGGCAAAACCCCTATCTTCCGTCAGTATGAAGATCTGGTAATGAATTTCTTGATATTACTACCACTTGCTTTGCTAATTATTGGTTTTAGCGGTAGTTTGTTAGTTGTATGGCGTAAAAAAGTTTGCCATTCCCCACAAAAAAAGTAGTTGATTCTTAAAAAACACAATACTCCTCTCTGTTGCAGATGATTGTATCGTTTGCAACAGAATAGTGAAATAACGCTAATGTTTTTCATTCATCTTCTAAAATATAAGCTATATTTAATGATAGCCTTTTCCACCACCAGGAAAAGCAACTAACGTAAGTTAAATATCCATATCTTATACGAGGAGTAGTCTATATGATGCAGAACAAAACTACTGAAGATTTACATGTTGAACTAAAATCACTTGCGGATACACTGGAAGAAGTGATCAAACATTCCGGTGATAAATCCAAAGTCGAACTGGAAGAACTTCGCGGCAAAGTAGAGGACGTAATCAAAGATACTCGCTCTAAGCTCGGTAATGCCAGTGATATTATCGTTAAGCAAACAAAAGATATGGCAGTCCGTGCTGATGACTACGTTCACGATAAGCCATGGACAAGCATCGGTATTGGTACAGCCGTCGGCGCCATATTAGGTGTATTGTTAGCTAAACGCTAATATGAGTAATTCATCCAAATCTCAAGGCCCCGGTAAAGGGGTCCTTGATATTCTTCAGCGCATTGCCACTATCGTTATCGAGATAGTGGAAACTCGCTTACAACTGATCGTTGTAGAGTTGGAAAAAGAGAAAGCAACTCTGATACAACTGATAGTCATAGCCAGCCTGACACTGTTATTTACCGCTTTCGGCCTGATGTGTCTGCTTGTAATAATTTTTTGGGCTATCGATCCCGCCTGGCGTTTTACTGTGTTGGTTAGTACCACTGGAACTTTATTTCTTCTGGCGCTTATTGGACTCATATGGACTATCAGAAAAGCGCGAAATTCAACATTACTTAGCGCAACGCGAAAGCAATTAAAGATTGATAGAGAAATGCTGGAGGATAACAACAATGAGTAAACAGCGTCGGAAAAGAAAGCTGAAAAAACAGCAACTACTCAGAGATATCCAACAGCAACGGCTTGAACTCTCTAACAATACACAACTCTGGAAAAGTATCACCGAACCTTATGACAAAGGCTGGCAAAAGCTTTTGTCATTAAAACCTTATCTGCAACTTGGAGTCAGTGCTATTTCTTTATATGGGCTTCGCCATCCAGTGAAATTTTATCGTTGGTCGCGCTACATCATTCGAGTACTGAAATGGAAATAGCAATAATTTTTCATAATATACCTTATTAATGATCACTTTGGTTGCTTACATTCAAAAACTTTGTATAAAATTGTTAATAATCCTTGCTTACAACTAACCTCATCTCCCTCTAGTATACATTCTAATCCGTTAATGATTAGCAAATTGTACTATTTCAAGTTGGTACAAGTTAATTATCAAATAAACCATCGTGATTTACCTGTACATCTGGAGTTGTTAATGAAAAAGTTTGAAGACATCGCCCTGTTAGTGGCCCGTATTTTAATGCCAATCCTGTTTATCGTTGCAGGCTATGGGAAATTAGGTGATTCTTACGCAGGTACTCAACAATATATGAGTGCTATGGGCGTTCCTGGTTTTCTATTACCACTAACTATCTTACTTGAACTGGGTGGCGGCTTGGCAGTTCTGTTTGGTTTCTTAACTCGTACCACCGCGTTATTTACCTTTGGTTTTTGTATCTTGACTGCCGTTCTCTTCCACAGCAATTTTACTGAAGGCATGAACCAGACTATGTTTCTGAAAAATCTGACTGTTGGCGGCGGCTATCTGTTACTCGCTATCACAGGCCCCGGTAAATTTAGTATCGACCGACTGATGAATAGAAACTGGTAATATCCTGCCGAGAGATATAGAAAATCTTTCGGTTTACTTTAAATCCATAGACTCAACTTTTATTGAATTATACCCGTTATCTTTTTGAAAGATAACGGGTATATTATTTTATCGCTTACATAACTTCCATTTACCGGCTAGCAAATAATTTAGGGATTTCCCGCAAACACCAAGACTTAGCTTCCCCCATACTGTCTCGTCGCCATGCCATAATAATATTTGCGTCCTGACTGTATTCAGAACTAATCACCCGCAAACGACCCGCTGTAATATCTTGTTCCACCATAGGATAAGGCATGGTTGCAACCCCCAATCCAGCTAAGAGAGCACGACGTTTATCTTCCAGAGAACTGACCGTCAAACGCTGTTGTTTATCTAATAACTGAACCGTCAATACCGGGCGCTCCCTTGCTGTATCTGCCACAGCAATACCACGGTATTTCACTCGCGTCACATCAGACAAAGGTTCCGGTTCTTGGTGAATAGGATGCTCAGGGCTAGCTACATATACATTGGTAATGCTGTAAAGATGGCGCGAGTTAATTTCTGCCGATGCGCGGAAATGCATATCTGGCGCAATAACAATATCCGCCCGGCCAGTTTCCAGTCGCTCCCATGAGCCAGCCAAAACCTCAGTCAACAAAGAGAGCTGGGTGTTCGATTTCTGAGCAAGCTTGCCCACTAGTGGAAATAATAAAGATGCTGGAACCAGTGCCTCACAAACGATTGTCAGATGAGTTTCCCAACCCCGCGCTAATGCCTCAGCATCAGCAGTTAATTTATCCGCAGCCTCAAGTAATTGACGCCCACGCTCAAGTAACATACGTCCAACATTGGTAAATTTGGTTCTATGACCCGAACGGTCAAATAGCACCACATCCAACTCATCTTCCAGCTTTTGCATCGTATAGCTAAGTGCAGAAGGAACACGACCAAGTTCATCAGCTGCCGCAGCAAAACTTCCCCGCCGGTCAATCGCATCCATGACCCGTAGAGATTCCAGTGTAAGCGCTCGTTCTTTGCTCATATTTTTCTCAATCAGGAAATTTGAATATGGTGACCAGATTAACTGGCTAACATTTCGCCGTCCAGATAATTACTATTTTAGTGTGTGTTTTTTAAGGTAATCGCTATCATGATTGTAAATAGAGAAGCAAAGCAATGTGGAAAAGCTGACTATGGTTGGCTACAAGCTCGTTATACATTTTCATTTGGTCACTATTTTGATCCAAAATTTTTAGGGTATGGCGCTCTGCGCGTACTTAATCAGGAAACTATCGCACCAAAAGCCGCTTTCCAGCCTAAATCTTATCCACATGTAGATATACTGAATATTATTCTACAAGGAGGAGCAGAATATCGTGACAGCGAAGGCAATCATGTCCGAGCTTACAAGGGAGAATGCTTACTATTCTCTACTCGTCAGGGTATCAGCTACAGTGAACATAATATCAGTGCCAATAAGCCACTAACTCGCTTACAGCTTTGGCTGAATGCCTTCCCTCAGCAGGAGAGTTTACCGTTGCAGCGGATGGAATTATCAGAACAACCATTAACTATGCTGGCCTCTCCAACTGCCGAAGATGGGAGTATGCAATTACGTCAGCAAGTGTGGGTCAACCATATTTCTCTTAATAAAAATCAATCTCATTGTCTGCAATTAAAAGGAAAAAATGCCTATCTGCAATCCCTAAACGGGAACATAAAAATAAAAGGTGATTCGAAGGATAACGCCTTGATTAAATGTGGAGATGGCGCTTTTATTCATGAAGAAAATCATCTGGCTTTAAAAGCAGATACTGAATTTCAAGGTTTATTAATTGATCTGTCAGCCTGAAAAAGTGCAAGCCCCATCAGGTAACAACCTAATGGGGCTAAATTTGTGAAGTTGACCGATAAGCCGGGTTCTGTCGTGGACAATCATTCATCTAGGCCAGCACTTGCGCACTGGCTCAAGCAACCTACCCGGGTTCGATACGGGCCGTACCTAGTGAACCCCTATTTGGCCTTGCTCCGGGTGGAGTTTACCGTGCCACGAACTGTTACCAGTCGCGCGGTGCGCTCTTACCGCACCCTTTCACCCTTACCTGATCCTGCATAAGTAGGCCATCGGCGGTTTGCTCTCTGTTGCACTAGTCGTAGGCTTTCACCTCCCAGACGTTATCTGGCACCCTGCCCTATGGAGCCCGGACTTTCCTCCCCTCTATCTATCATCCACAAGGGATAATGATAAAGCAGCGATTGTCTAGTCAACTCCGCGGCGGATTATAAGGGGTTTGCCTGACGATGTATAGGCGTTTACTGATTATCTGTCTTGTTTATCAGCAACTGTCATTATCTTCATTTTGTCCCAGAGCATGACGATAAAGTGCATTTTTCTTCACACCATGAATCTCTGCTGCCAATGCAGCAGCTTTCTTCAGCGGCAATTCTTGCTGAAGAAGTTCCAGCGTTCTTAATGCCTCTGGAGATAAAGCATCATCAGCGGTTTTTTTATAACCTTCAACAATCAATACCATTTCACCACGGCGGCGGGTTTCATCTTCTTTAATCCATACCAGAAGTTCACCTACCGACATTCCCTGAATTGATTCCCAGGTTTTTGTCAGTTCCCGCGCCAAAACGACATAGCGTTCAGCCCCCCACACTTCAACCATATCTTCTAAACTATCGATCAAACGATGAGTAGATTCATAAAAAATTAAAGTACGTGGCTCCTGTTCCAAAGCCCGTAAAGTATCTTTCCGACTTTTACTCTTAGCAGGCAAAAATCCTTCATAACAGAAACGATCAGATGGCAAACCAGCAGCAGACAATGCAGTTATAGCTGCACAAGGCCCTGGAAGAGGGACAACGTGAATACCTGCTTCACGGCAACGACGAACGACATGATAACCAGGGTCGTTAATCAATGGGGTTCCCGCGTCAGAGACTAATGCAATGCTCTTCCCCTGCTGAAGTGTTGTAATTAATTGATCTGCTTTCTGCTGTTCATTATGATCATGAAGTGCGAACATACGCGCATTAATGGCAAAATGTTGAAGCAACAAGCCCGTATGTCGCGTATCTTCGGCCGCAATCAAATCGACATGCTTAAGAACTTCAAGCGCACGCTGAGTAATATCGCCCAAGTTTCCAATGGGGGTTGGCACAACATATAGCGTGGATGTCGTAACCACTGCTCGATTGGGTTGATTCATTGTTTCATCCGAATGACCGATTTAAAATTGAGCATCTTTGAAAAAAACATCGCTGGATACAGTATGCTTTCCTCAATTTTTGTGCGTATCAAAACTGGTTTAGTCTGTTCAGCTATGCTGGCAGTTATAATCATCGCAGGGTGTACCATGCCTGACCAACAAGGGCAACAACCTTCGCAAACTCTGGACAAAGTCAGTACAGAAATCGCCCATTATCAATCCATCATTGATGCTGCCAATGGCGAACCTTCTCTTGATGTCATCCGTGCTTATATCGCTCAGGAACCTCTTCTGAAAGATGATACGATTCATCAAAAAAACATTGATGATACCTGGCAGATACTAACCCGCTTTTCTCCGCAAGATAGCCGTGGGTTAGTCATCAACGCTGATGAAAATGTTCTGCAAGGCTGGCTAGACTTACTCAGTACCTATCAGGATAACAAACAGGACTCCGACAAACTACAGGCAGCTATTCGTGACTGGAAAATTCGTTATCCGCAAAACCCGGCAGCACAATCACTTCCAACCCAGTTACAACCTGAAGCCACCCAACCACAAGGTACTAACGCCCGTATTGCACTGTTCCTACCATTAAGTGGTCAAGCAAAAGTATTCGGTGAAGCAATCCGTCAGGGTTTTCTTGACGCTCAATCGGGTTTACCAAGCCTACCAATGCCTACAGAGAATCCGGCAAGCTTACCTATCAATGAAGCTACACCGGCTGAATCAGCAATACCAACCGTTCAGTCAACGCTTGCCATAGCAAATACACCAATTAACACGCAACCAGTCAAAATCTATGACACTGCAAGTCAGCCATTAGAAAATTTATTCATGCAGGCTGAACAGGACGGGATGAATTTAGTTGTCGGACCGCTACTTAAACCTGACGTGGTTAAACTGGTTCAGATTAATACTCCACTAAACATGCTGGTGCTGAACGAATTAGATAATGCACAACCCCAACCCAATATTTGTTATTTTTCTTTGTCACCAGAAGATGAAGCAAAAAATGCCGCAGAGCATATTTGGCAGCAACAGAAACAGAATCCTCTGATACTGGTTCCTCGCGGTAGCTTCGGTGACAGAATTGCTAAAGCATTCGCGGAAGAATGGCAAAAACAAGGTGGTCATGCCGTTTTGCAACAAACCTTCGGCTCTTCTGCCGAACTGAAACAATCAATTAACAGAGGTATTGGTATTCGTCTAACTGGGACTGCCGTTGTTGTTCATGTAGCAAATCAGCCCATACCAACCACTATAGGTAATCAGGAAATCCCTCAGATAAATACAGATGTGGTTTCCACCTCTGATGGTGCAGTAGATGCAGTTTATATTGTTTCCACCTTGGATGAACTGACTCTGATTAAGCCAATGATTGATATGGCAATCAGTTCCCGCAATAAACCTGCTCTATATGCAAGTTCCCGTAGTAATCAGGCCGGTGCTGGTCCTGATTTCCGTCTGGAAATGGAGGGAGTACAATTTAGCGACATTCCATTAATAGCAGGTGCTAACCTGCCACTGATGCAGCAAGCAGCCGGTAAGTTTGCGAACGATTACTCTCTGATGCGCCTTTACGCTATGGGTATTGATGCCTGGTCATTGGCAAATCAATTCAGTCAGATTCAACTTCAAAGTGGTTTCCATCTCAATGGTGCTTCCGGTATGCTATCTGCTCAAGAAAATTGCACGATTTTTCGACAGCTCCCATGGATGCAGTATCATCATGGTCAAATCATTACCATTTAATTTAACCGTTGATTGCCGCTTGTTATCAGGCGGCATTTAATTTAAGCAATCCATTTCAAAATGAAAATAAAAAAGCCGACAAGTTATTTGCTGGGACGCAGCTATGAAACGCAGGCAAAGTTATTTTTACAAAAACAGGGACTATCTTTTATCGCTGCGAATGCGAAAGTACATGGTGGTGAAATTGACCTGATTATGAAAGACAAGCAGACTTGGGTCTTTATTGAAGTCCGCTTTCGTAAACTAGAGCAGCATGGCGATGCGCTCTCGACAGTCACCCGTAGCAAGCGTAAAAAACTATTACACGCTGCCGCAGTGTGGTTATATCAACGAGGCGAATGTTTTGAAACTACTTCTTGTCGCTTTGATATTTGTGCTATTACTGGTCAAAGATTTGAATGGTTACCAAATGCCTTCAATCAAAATGAGTTCACTCGTTAAAATGATACTGAGTAGGTTATAAACGTGCTGGATAGAATTAAAGTCTGTTTTACGGAAAGTATTCAAACTCAGATTGCCGCTGCAGAAGCATTACCTGATGCTATCTCTCGTGCTGCAATGACGATGGTTGAGTCATTACTAAATGGTAATAAAATCCTTTGCTGTGGCAACGGTGGTTCAGCCGCAACTGCACAGCGGTTTGCTGCCAATATGATCAACCGGTTTGAAACTGAGCGTCCAAGTCTTCCTGCATTATCACTTAACGCAGATAATGTGGTAATAACTGCGATTTTAAGCAGTAAACAGCATGATGAAATTTATGCTAAACAGGTTCGAGCATTAGGTCAGCAAGGTGATGTGTTATTAGCTATCTCCACTCATGGTAATAGCCGTGACGTTGTTAAAGCTGTTGAAGCTGCTGTAAACCGAGATATGACGATTGTCGCCCTTACTGGCTATGATGGTGGTGAACTTGCTGGTTTATTAGGGCCGCAGGACGTGGAAATTCGTATTCCATCTCATCGCAGTACCAGAATTCAGGAAGTTCATATGCTAACAGTTAACTGCCTATGTGACTTAATCGACAATACACTCTTTCCCCATCAGGATGACTAAGGAACCAATAATGCGATTTCTCTCCCTATTAACTACGGTTTGTGCCGCGGTAATGTTACAAGGATGTATTGGTGCTACGGTAATAGGTTCTGCCGCCGTAGCGACTAAAACAGCCACTGATCCCCGTACTATCGGCCAACAGGTCGATGATGGCACACTGGAAGCACGTGTGAGTAATGCGCTTAACAAAGATAAACAACTCAAGGAACAAACCCGAATTATTACTACTGCCTATCAAGGGAAAGTTTTGCTGACAGGTCAAAGCTCAGATTCAAGCCTTTCAGACCGTGCTAAACAAATAGCATCACGTGTTAACGGAACGCAGGTTATTTACAATGAAATTCGTCAGGGTAAACCTGTTGAATTGGGTACTGCGTCTAAAGATACTTGGATCACCACCAAGGTACGTTCAAAAATCCTGGCGAGTGACTCAGTTAAGTCTTCCAACATAAAAGTTGTTACGGAAAACGGTGAAGTCTTTTTGCTGGGAATTCTGACTAAGCAAGAAGGCAATGCCGCAGCAAAAATTGCCAGCGAAACTGACGGTGTAAAACGGGTAACAACTGCATTTACTTATTTAAATTAAGTATGTTACAGGGGTGATATATAATAAAACTTTCCCCAGATATATTGAGCCGCGCCCACTCTTTGGCGCGCGCGCTTTACTCTTTTATCGCCCAACGTCAAACCTAGTGACTTTGCTACCCTTCCCTTAATTATTTTTCATTAACTCATTTTTCTTAAGATAACTCACTCCTCCCAACAGCCTCATTTGCCGCAAAATCCATTGTTGACGCTGTAAAACATAAGCTGAAGGTGCATTAACTTTATAACGGTGTGGATTAGGCAATACTGCTGCGAGTAAGGCTGCTTCTGACATTGTCAATTTACTAGCCGATTTATGGAAATAGTGTCTGGATGCCTCTTCAACACCAAAAATACCCTCCCCAAATTCTGCAATATTAAGATAAACAGTTAGAATTCTGCTTTTTGTCCATCCCAACTCAATGGCAAAAGTCATCCCTGCTTCCAACCCTTTCCTCAACCAGCTACGCCCATTCCACAAAAATAAATTTTTAACTGTTTGCTGAGAAATTGTTGAAGCCCCTCGGAGTCTTCCCAGGTCATTCTTATTATGCTCAAATGCCTTTCCGATAGCATCCAAGTCAAATCCCCAATGCTGCGGAAATTTTTGATCTTCCGCAGCAATAACAGCTAATGCGATATTTGGCGATATTTGCTCTTGCTCTATCCAGATAGAACGATAAACATAAGAAAAATTAAATGATAACCAAGCATTAATCTGACGCTCAACCATAACCATAGATAATGGCGCTGGCAAAAATGAAAATGCAACAACAGAAACTATCCATAAGATAATGACTGAAATCACGATTTTTTTAAGCCAGAGCCATAAAAATTGCAAAGAATTTCGCACTTAGTTACTCAGTCATTTCCAATACTTTTCTGACAAGTTTATCAATTCCTTCCTCTGCCTGAGAGATAGATTCAGCAAGCATATAGGCTGGAGTTGTAACAATTTTATTTTCTAAATCAACAACAATATCATTTACCTTACAAACTATATGTATTCCCCCCATTTTCTCTATTTGGGCAACTGTGTCGGGATCATCACCAATAGTTAATTTCACCGGTTTATTAAGTAGTTTCGGCAACATAACGGGAGCAATGCACATAAATCCCATTGGTTTATGTTGTTGGTGCATAGCTCTCACTAAACTTAATAAATCTTTATTGATTTCGCAGTCAACTTCTTTAATCGCAAAGTCACATAAATTCTTTGCAACACCAAATCCCCCAGGAATGATCAGGGCATCAAACTCATTTGCATTTGCATGTGACAAAGGCTTGATTTTTCCTCTTGAAATACGCGCAGATTCCTGTAAGACATTACGTTTTTCACCGGTTTCTTCACCATTAATATGATTAATAACATGAAGTTGTGGATCATCAGGAGCCAAAAAGCATGTCTTAACACCTGAACGATCTAAAGAAAGCATTGTTAATACTGATTCATGAATTTCACTACCATCAAATACACCACATCCACTTAAGACAACCGCAACTGATTTCATACCTCACTCCATTTGTAGTAGATTATTGCTTAACCCTTTAGGGGGTCAAACACCAATCTTCATCACAGATTTTAATGAATCTTGTAACAAAAAATCTTATCTTTGCTATGTTGGTACTTGTATGATGTACGGAGAATTCCCCATTTACTCGCCCCAACAAAGATGTATTAGATAGGCGTGTAAAAAGTTTTCCCTGGTGTTGGCGCAGTATTCGCGCACCCCAACCTCGGTTGGGGTTATTTTTTTTCTGCATCTGCCAACCATTCCCCTAAAATTTCTGTATCGTTTCTCCATTCTTGTTTTAACTCATCAACCCATTCCTGAACATTATCCCACCATGCGGGTAAATCCGGTGATTGGATCTGCTGAGCCAGTTGCTGTAAATGACGTAATCCGACCGAACCTGCGGCACCTTTTATCTTATGGGCTTCCTCCGTAATGCCTTTCTGGTCTTTAGCTGTCATATTCGAATCCAAAACAGATAGGTACCCCGGCATCATCTTTTCAAATACACTTAAACTATTGCGAATCAATTGAGGGCCAACGAGTTCTATGTATTGATTAAGCATTTCTGTATCAAGTAAATCTTCATCTTTTTTCATCAATCCCAACTCATCTTCCTTTGGCTTCATACAATATACAGACTGCTCTCCCCAGAATTGTTCAATAATGGCAGTTAACGCATTGACAGAAAGTGGTTTACTCAGTACTCCATCCATACCCGCATCTAAATATTCTTTTCTATCTTTTAAAACATTAGCAGTCAGCGCAATAAGTGGGGGCAGCCCCTGTTTGGTATAACGCTTACATAATTCACGAGCGATATCTAATCCGCTCATATCAGGCAGTTGAATATCAAGTAATACCAGATCAAACTCTCCCGGCTGGAACACGGCAAGAGCATCCTTACCATTCATTACTACCTCTACGCTGTTACCCAACTTTTCCAGTACTGAGCGAGCAACTATGACATTCAGCTCAATATCTTCTACCAACAGGATATGCAAAGCCGGAAGGGGATAATCTTCTGTATCTTCTTCACATGGAAGGTGCTCCTCCATAGCAGGCGCAATGATAGACAATGTGAATCGAGAGCCTTTTCCCGGCTCACTTTCCACCACAATATCTCCTCCCATACTTTGGGATAAGCGTTTGGATACAGCCAATCCAATACCCGTTCCTGTTGCTGGACAACCACCACTACTGCCTTTCACCTGATAATACATCGCAAAGATCTTCTCCTGCTCATCAAGAGGAATACCAATCCCCGTGTCAGTGACTTCAAAAAGCAGACGATCTCCTTCTTCATACCAGATTCGAACATTAATCTCGCCTTCTTGGGTGAACTTCACCGCATTACCAATCAGGTTCCATAAAATTTGGCGTAAGCGAGTACCATCTGTGAGAATTTTAGCGGGTAATGGCAATGCGGGTTCCATGACAAATCTAATACCTTTTGGCTGCACAAGAAGCCCAGAGAGGTTTTCGAGATCGGACATAAAACCGGTAAAATCAATTGGCTGATTATCAATCTGCACTTTGCGCCGCTCAATTTTATCCATTTCTATAATGTCATTAAAAATATTACCCAGCGTGATAGCACTGACATGAATCGTTTTCAGATAATTATTTTGCTCAGGAGTCAACTCAGTATCGAGCAAGATGCGGCTCAAACCAACAATGCCATTTAAAGGCGTACGAAGCTCATGGCTAATCGTAGAGATAAAAGTCGTCTTATCCCTGCTGGCATTCTCCAAAGCGTCCTGATAGCGCTTACGTTCCGTTATATCGCGCCCAAACCCCATAAGCCCATGTCTCTTTCCTACCCGATCATAAAAAGGGACTTTCCGCAGTTCAAAACAGGCTTTTCGGCCATCGTGATAAACCAGCCATTGCTCATAAGTCAGCGCAACGTTATGACGGAATACTTTTTCATCAGTTTCCATCACCTTACGAGCAACCTCTTTGTCATAAACATCATGGGGTGTCAGACCAATAAGCTGTTTCTGACTTTTGCCCGTCAGCAATTCCATGGCCCGGTTACAACCAGAGAACTCATTATTTTCATTACGGTAATAGACCAAGTCAGGAGAAGCATCGAGAAAAGATTTCAGTAATACCGATTGCTGTTCCAGTTCAACCTGGGTCTGCTCACGGTGTTTCACCTCTTCTTGTAATTTATCCAACAACATCAGATGCGCCTGCTCTGCTTTTTCTCTTTCTGAGATCTCCTGATTAAGCTTAATAATGTTATCTTTTAATTGCTGATTAAGTTCTCTATCGCGCTGACGCATAACTTCCAATTTTTCAACTAATCTGGATAATCGTTGTCGGGATTCTTCAAGCTGCTCAACAACAACCGAAAGGAAATAGACAGCCCAGGGAGTAATCAATAGACCAAAGAAGATTGAACGGACTAAATCAATACTTTGTACTCCTCCCTGAAGCAGGAAAGTCACTACCATCTGTACACCCATGGCAAGAACCACCAATGCAGATGCAAGCAGTAATGAGAAGCGAACTAACCCCAATTTCATCATTAAATCAACATAATATTGGGCCAGGCCCCTGAGCAACTTCATAAAGACTCCTGTTCATATGACCAATCCAAATCATACCGTAAAAAACCGACTACTTCGTTGAAGGAATACAGAAATTGTTGACCCGATAAAACAATAGTATTACGTAATAGTTTAGGTTATAACTTCCCAAATATTATTCTGGCTTTTCATCTTTGCCGGCCTTTTTTCACAATCCAAATATGAATATATAATCATATTGACCGCCAAAATAAGCATAAAATTCTTTTTTACCATGTTGATAACCACGATGAGGATAAAACTTTATTCTTATAAAGAAATAAAAATATATATTAATACTATATAGTTTTAGTTTGTCAGACTTTAAATCTGAAAAATAAACATTTAACAGTATATATAAAACAGATATCACACTAATATTAGTGAGATAGCTCACATTAAAATTCCAACATGATCTATATCACACAACACCAACATTACATTTTTTACTTAAAAATCATAAAATTAAATCAACATTTTACCGATTTCAGCCTTATCCCGGCAATATTTGACCTGATTTACATTTCTCGTTAATTTGGAAAGCCACTGGAAATCATCAGTCAGATCCTCATCTGAACCATAATTATGCAGTGACACAATATTGTTTGTATCACCTATTTCTAACAAACAAGTGATAGTTGATTAAGGACGCAATTCAGACACCCGTAAAAACATTAATCTCACAAATTTTTGTGAGTTTCTGTGAGAGTCGGACAGAACCTGGGGAGGTTCACTATGCTATATAACAAATCTCAAGAAAAGGATAACTGTGGTTTTGGACTGATAGCCCATATCGAAGGGGAGCCAAGCCACAAAGTCGTTCGTACCGCTATCCATGCACTGGCGCGCATGCAACATCGTGGTGCTATCCTGGCAGATGGTAAAACAGGTGATGGTTGTGGTTTATTACTGCAAAAACCCGACCGTTTTTTTCGTATGGTCGCGCAGGAGCAAGAGTGGCGTTTAGCTCGTAATTACGCAGTCGGTATGTTATTTCTCAGCCAGAACTCTCAGATTGCACAAGCCTGCCGGGAAATAGTCGAACAGGAGTTACAAAATGAAACTCTGTCAGTCGTTGGCTGGCGTGAGGTACCGACCAACATTGATATTTTGGGTGAAATAGCCCTTTCAAGCCTCCCCCGTATCGAACAGGTTTTTGTTAATGCTCCTGCTGGCTGGCGCGCACGAGATCTAGAACGCCGTCTCTTCATTGCCCGCCGCCGAATAGAAAAACGCATCAGCGACAGTGACTTTTATGTTTGCAGTTTGTCCAATCTGGTCACTATCTATAAAGGATTATGCATGGCGGCAGATTTGCCCCGCTTCTATCCTGATCTAGCTGATTTACGTCTAGAATCAGCTATTTGCTTGTTTCATCAACGTTTCTCAACCAATACAGTCCCACGCTGGCCACTAGCACAACCTTTCCGCTATCTCGCTCATAATGGTGAAATAAATACGATAAATGGTAACCGCGAGTGGGCACGGGCAAGAGCCTATAAATTCAAAACTCCGCTTATTCCTGATTTACAAACTGCCGCCCCTTTCGTAAACGAAACAGGATCAGACTCCAGCTCACTCGATAATATGCTAGAACTGTTTCTCAATGGTGGAATGGATCTCATCCGTGCTATGCGGCTACTGGTTCCTCCTGCATGGCAAAACAACCCTGATATGGATGAGGATCTGCGAGCTTTCTTTGACTTCAACTCCATGCACATGGAGCCATGGGATGGTCCTGCCGGTATCGTCATGTCAGATGGCCGCTATGCTGCTTGTAACCTAGATCGTAATGGCCTGCGCCCGGCACGTTATGTCATCACAAAAGATAAACTGATCACCTGTGCTTCCGAAATCGGTATCTGGGATTATCAGCCAGATGAAGTAATAGAAAAAGGACGAGTCGGTCCCGGTGAACTCATGGTGATTGATACCCGCCAAGGCCGCATTCTTCATGCAGAAGAAACCGATAACGACCTGAAAAGCCGCCATCCATATAAAGAATGGATGGATAAAAACGTTAAACGCCTTACCCCATTCGAAGAATTACGACAAGATCAATCGGGTCACCGGGATCTGGACGATCAATCCCTGGCGGTTTATCACAAGCAATTTGCCTACAGCAATGAAGAATTGGATCAAATTATCCGTGTTCTGGGAGAAAACGGCCAAGAAGCAACAGGTTCAATGGGTGATGATACTCCGTTTGCTGTATTCTCCAGCCGCCCACGAATTATTTATGACTATTTCCGTCAACAATTCGCTCAAGTCACTAATCCACCCATCGATCCACTGCGCGAAGCACATGTTATGTCTCTCACAACCTGCATAGGACGTGAGATGAATGTATTTTGTGAAGCGGAGGGACAGGCACATCGGCTAAGTTTTAAATCCCCGATTCTGCTCTACTCTGATTTTCATCAATTAACCACTCAGCAGAGTCCACATTACCGCACAGAACGCTTAGACTTAACGTTCAATCCACAGGAAACCCATCTGCACAATGCCCTGCTTGTACTGTGTGACCAGGCTGAACAACTCGCCAGAGATGGTGCGGTACTACTGATATTATCTGACCGCAATATTACACCAGAAAAATTACCAATACCCGCCCCCATGGCTGTTGGTGCTATTCAACATCGTCTGGTAGAAAAAAGTTTGCGCTGTGATACCAACCTGATAGTAGAAACAGCCAGTGCCCGTGATCCGCATCATTTCACTGTACTACTGGGATTTGGTGCAACAGCTATCTACCCCTATCTGGCTTACGAATCACTGGCAAAAATGGTCGATAATGGCACGATTAACAAACCTTATGCTGATGTCATGCTCAACTACCGCAATGGCATCAATAAAGGGCTATATAAAATCATGTCGAAAATGGGTATCTCGACGATTGCTTCCTATCGTTGTTCTAAATTGTTTGAAGCCGTTGGCTTACATTCTGAACTCACTGAGTTTTGCTTCAACGGTGTCATCAGCCGGATTGGAGGGGCTAACTTCAGTGATTTTGAGCAAGATCTGAGAAATTTATCCAAACGGGCATGGCTTGCCCGCCAGCCGGTTGATCAGGGAGGATTGCTAAAATATGTTCATAATGGCGAATATCATGCTTATAACCCAGATGTCGTAAGTGCTCTACAATCTGCGGTTCATAGCGGTGAATACAGCGACTACTTGAAATATGCTCGTCTGGTTAATCAGCGACCCATTACGACAATCCGTGATTTGCTGACGATAAAAACAAAAGATGAATCTATATCCATAGATGAAGTGGAATCAGCCGAAGAGCTGTTTAAACGCTTTGATACTGCCGCGATGTCGATTGGTGCATTAAGCCCTGAAGCACACGAAGCTCTGGCTGAAGCAATGAATACACTAGGTGGCTTTTCCAACTCTGGTGAAGGTGGAGAAGATCCCGCGCGTTACGGTACAAAAAAGGTTTCCCGTATCAAACAAGTTGCTTCCGGTCGATTTGGCGTGACACCCGCCTATCTGGTCAACGCTGATGTGATTCAAATTAAAGTAGCACAAGGCGCTAAACCTGGGGAAGGAGGGCAGTTACCAGGTGATAAAGTGACACCTTATATTGCAAAATTACGTTATTCCGTACCAGGTATCACACTCATTTCTCCACCACCACATCACGACATTTACTCGATTGAAGATCTCGCTCAGTTGATTTTCGATCTAAAACAGATCAACCCCAAGGCATTGATCTCAGTAAAACTGGTTTCAGAACCGGGAGTTGGCACAATTGCAACCGGTGTTGCTAAAGCTTATGCCGATTTAATTACTATCGCAGGTTATGATGGCGGTACTGGTGCTAGCCCATTGTCATCTGTGAAATATGCCGGATGCCCGTGGGAATTAGGATTAGTGGAAACCCAACAAGCTCTGGTTGCCAACGGATTACGCCATAAGATCCGCTTACAGGTAGATGGCGGACTGAAAACAGGCGTAGACATCATCAAAGCAGCCATTCTTGGCGCTGAAAGTTTCGGTTTCGGCACTGGGCCAATGGTTGCCCTTGGATGCAAATATCTGCGTATCTGCCATCTAAATAACTGCGCAACGGGTGTCGCAACTCAGGATGAAAAATTACGCCGTGACCACTACCACGGATTACCTGAACGGGTCATGAATTATTTCCGTTTTATTGCCCGTGAAACCAGAGAGATCATGGCTGAATTAGGTATCAGAAATCTGACTGATCTGATAGGCAGAACTGATCTACTTGAAGTATTGGAAGGCATCTCAGCAAAACAAAGCAAATTAAATCTTGAACCTCTATTGGCAACAGCGGAACCACATCAGGGCAAGACATTATATTGCACTGAAAACAACCCACCATTTGATGATGGAGTCCTGAATCAAAACTTACTGTCTCAAGCCGTCAGTTATATTGAAAATCAAAAAAGTAAAACTTTCTATTTTGATATCCGTAATACCGATCGCTCAGTCGGAGCTTCTCTTTCTGGCTTTATTGCTGAGCGATATGGTAATCAAGGGATCGCAGCGGCTCCAATAAAAATTCATTTTAATGGCACTGCGGGTCAAAGTTTTGGTGTTTGGAATGCTGGCGGCCTGGAACTCACACTTATCGGTGATGCCAATGATTATGTCGGTAAAGGCATGGCGGGTGGCTGTATTGTAATACACCCACCCGTGGGATCTGCCTTCAAAAGCCATCAAGCAACCATTATTGGTAACACATGTCTCTACGGTGCAACCGCAGGCAAGCTGTTTGCTGCCGGGCGTGCCGGAGAACGCTTTGCCGTTCGCAATTCAGGTGCGATTACCGTTGTAGAAGGTATTGGAGATAATGGCTGCGAATACATGACAGGCGGTATAGTCTGTATTCTCGGACGTACTGGAATAAACTTTGGTGCAGGAATGACCGGCGGCTTTGCTTATGTTCTGGATGAAAATGCTGATTTTCGCAAACGAGTTAATCCAGAATTAGTTGAAGTACTGGCAGTAGATACCTTGGCTATCCACGAAGAACATTTGAGAGGGCTTATCACTGAACACGTTCTTTTGACCGGTTCCCAACGTGGTGAAGATATTCTTGCTAACTGGCAACAGTGGCTGAGTAAATTTGCACTTGTGAAACCCAAATCCAGTGATGTAAAAGCCCTTCTGGGACATCGCAGTCGTTCTTCCGCAGAATTGCGAATTCAGGCGCAGTAAGGAGTCAAGATGAGTCAGAATGTATATCAATTTATCGACTTACAGCGCGTCGATCCGCCTAAAAAACCGCTGAAGATCCGCAAAATAGAATTTGTAGAAATCTATGAGTCATTTTCAGAAGTCCAGGCACAAACACAGGCAGATCGCTGCCTTTCATGCGGTAACCCTTATTGCGAATGGAAATGCCCTGTTCATAACTATATTCCGAATTGGCTCAAACTTGCCAATGAAGGGCGTATCATGGAAGCGGCTGATTTGTCCCATCAGACAAACAGCCTGCCGGAAGTCTGTGGCCGCGTTTGTCCACAGGATCGCCTTTGTGAAGGCGCCTGTACTTTGAATGACGAGTTTGGTGCCGTGACTATCGGTAATATTGAACGCTATATCAATGATAAAGCGATTGCTATGGGCTGGAAGCCGGATATGTCACAAGTTCAACCAACGGGCAAACAAGTCGCTATTATTGGCGCAGGCCCTGCCGGACTGGCTTGTGCTGATGTATTGACCCGTAATGGTGTACAAACTGTCGTTTTTGATCGTCACCCAGAAATAGGCGGGTTACTCACTTTTGGCATACCTGCATTTAAACTAGAAAAAGAGGTGATGCTACGACGCCGTAAAATTTTTTCTGAGATGGGAATTGAGTTCCGGCTCAATACCGAAATAGGTAAAGATCTTGCCCTGTCTGAACTGACTGAACAGTTTGATGCTGTATTTCTTGGTGTAGGAACTTATCAGTCGGTGCGTGGGGAACTGGCAAACGAAGATGCTAATGGCGTTTATGATGCACTGCCATTCCTAATTGCTAATACCCGGCATCTAATGGGCTATCCCGCTCTACAATCACAACCTTTGATAGATATGCGTGGTAAACGGGTTGTGGTCCTCGGTGGTGGCGATACTGCAATGGATTGCGTCAGAACTTCTATTCGCCAAAAAGCGGCTTCTGTTACCTGCGCTTATCGCCGTGACGAAATAAACATGCCGGGTTCCCGCCGCGAAGTGAAAAATGCCAAAGAAGAAGGCGTGGAATTTTTGTTTAACCTGCAACCTATCAGCATTGAAATCAACAGTTCAGGTCAAGTTTGTGGAATAAAAATGGTACAGACTCAATTAGGTAAACCTGATGAGAATGGACGCCGCCAAGCTGAAATTATCACTGGTTCAGAACATCTACTCGAAGCTGATGCGGTGATTATGGCATTTGGTTTTAGAGCACATACAATGAATTGGCTAAATGACCATCAAGTTACACTAGATAAACAAGGACGTATCGTCGCACCAGAATTTTCTGATATTCCTTTCCAGACCAGTAATCCTCAGATATTTGCTGGCGGAGATGCCGTCCGTGGCTCTGATCTGGTTGTAACAGCGATTGCCGAAGGGCGTAAAGCAGCACAAAGTATTCTCGACTACCTCGATATTTAATCAACACAGGGAGCGTTTCGGCTCCCTATTTCCATTATCAATTCAATAAATTACATTAATTAAATTACCCTTCACATATAGAGTAAGTATCTTAATGAACATTACGCATTTACTGCTGCCGTACTAAATTATCTGGAAATATTTCTTCTTATTATAACGAATTTTAAATAAAATATTTCAAATACTGATTCATATATCACCATACTTACTCAACTATAAATACTGGAAATATTAATGCGACTAATAAAAGCTCTCATATTATTGTCCCCGACTTTGTTTACCAGTCTTCCGACACTTGCTTTATCACCAACCTTTACAGCCAATGATATTGCCAGAGAGATTACAAACAGAGGTATTAACTCTGTTGTTGCAGAATTAGGAGAAATGGGCGTCAGGCAAGAAATTACTCACAAAATTACTACTGGTGATAGTAACTGGGTAAAGTTGGCCTTCAAATTAACTCAAAGTATGCATCTTGATTTTTCCAGAGAGATACGCTATGCACTCTCCATTGCATTAATCAATAATCCTGTTGATGTCCTTGCTGCCGCAGATAAAGAAAAAAATATATCATTAGCTGATATTTGTACCATCCCACCAGAACTTGAAACCAAAGAGCATAAAATAGAATTCGTCGATAAAGTCAGCAAGAGTTTAAAGTCCGTTACAGAATACGAAGCTAAAAACAGAGCAAAAGAATGTTTCTGGGAGTTAGAGAAAGCCTACAATGTGGAATTTTAAATAAGTGCGCCCAGTATCGATCCACGTTGATCCATCTCCATTTATTTCCTGGAAATTGAGAATACAGTTCCCATCGATCTTCCAACGGTTCTCAATCATTGCCACATATGCAGCATGAATGAATTGTCACTGTTTTACACAGTGACAATTCACTCGAACTGAAGTGGCTTCCCCCACCCTATCGAGGGCTTACGGCAGTTTTTGCTCAGTGATAACAGCAGGTACTGGGCTTATCGTAGTCATGATTTATGGGCGCAACAGCTTAATCACCGTCGTTCATATCAGCAAGTGATATTGCAGGAGCAACCGGTGGTTCTACTACGCCCTAAAAGGGATGGCATTTACTATCACTAATGATTTACAGGAAAACCACGGTGAACTTGCTGAGAAACTGGATGAGCTAGAAGGAGAGTTACAAGAAAAAATCATCAATTGGCTAAAAGAGCATCGGCAAGATGGCGGTGCCATTAGCAACCTTACCAGTACAAATTACTCACAGATGCTCAATAAACAACACATAACCACCGTATCCCCATCAGCACAGGGAACACTTTACTCTCATTACTTAACTCTTTTCTATTATCGGTTTATCCCCGCAAACACGAGGAACTCTTTTACCCTACCATCACTATAAAACCCGAATCAGGTTGATCCTCGTAGACCACAAGGAACGCATTGCCGTAGACAGGAATAGCTCTGTTTTTAGCGGTTTATCCCCGTAAGGACGGGGAACATGGTATATCTCGGCTGAATTAAACGCTAACTGTTCGGTTTATCCCCGTGAGCAAAGGGAACTCTTTCCCAAACCGAAAATACATCAGTATCAGTTCGGTTCATCCCCGCATACAAGAAACGTTTACGAGTCACCTTTAGCCTGACATCCACAAAAGTAGTTATCCTCGTAGGAACAAGGAACACAGATTGCTACTAGTTACATCCCTGTTACTGTCCGGTTCATCCCATAGAGACAGGGAACGTAAGGAAGACAAATCAGTAGTGTCATTTTCGTACGGTTTATCCCCGTAGGTATACAGTTACAGGGAACATTTCCTTAGCTTGATGCTACTTAGAGCACTACTGGGTTCATCCCCGTAGAGACGGGGAACATTGAGCGAGCTTAACAAAGCATCACTCTTGACGCGGTTTATCCCCGTAAAGACGAGGAACATCTCAGAAAAATGATTTATCCATTTTAAATACTCTGGTTTATCCCCGTAAACACAAGGAACACTCAAATTCTCTCATTGATGAGGTTTATCGAGTTTGGTTTATCCCCGTAGGTACAAGGAACACTCATTAGCGCTATCTCTCATCGTTAATTATAACGGTTTATCCCATTGAGCAAGGGGACATATTCTTTCTGGTCCAAACGTCACAGAGGTTTCTGTGCATCCCCACAAGCGTGAGGAACAGGGTAATCATTCTACCCATACCCTTCATCCTTCAAATTGCTGCTTTGTTGGCTGCGTTCACTTACCCCGGTCACATCGTTATCTATGCTCCTGGGGATGCGTTCTCTTGCCGCCGCGCTGCAAATTGAAATCTATTGGGTATATACTTTTTAGAATAGCGACTAATTCCCATTCTATCAAGGAAATCGCAATATTAATGCATTAGTTAACAGTATTGCTTTTACCACGCGTTTGAATCATAAATGTGCCCTTTGTTAAGCTACAACCTAATAAGTTTTACGGACACAAACACTTTAACATCAATACGCTTATCCCAATCAAGATTATTGAATTACGATTTTCAATAAAAACGCCATCATACAGCTCTGATTAACATTAATCCGCATCCCATAGCCTTAGCCCGACCAAAACCTTTTGCGTACTGAGCCAAATACAAATCACTATTAGTAATGGTCAAAAGACCTTGAAAATCGACACTAGAAAATTGTATTTTCTGCCCTCTCTTTTTTACGCTTCGATGCTGGGTATAGCCTTCAATATCCAATAAATCATCAAACTGGATACCCCATTGCTGCATACGACGATTATTCAGGAGCCAATTACGGGCAGCATCCTCCATCATAACCTTTATTTTTTTCTGTCCAGTTTCCCCCCGCTGTTTTGCCTGAAACTTAGCATGCATCAAGACGTCATGACGCCGGCGTTTACCAAAAGGATCGATAATACAGACTGTCGGATTGACACGTAATTTGAAAGCTAAACGTTGTCCCTCTTTTAAGAGGGGATAAAATGCCTTCGTTTGAACATCGAATAATGGTGATTCAGTTTGCGGTGAAGTTTTAGACAAAACATAAAACACAGGTAATCCTATCATTCCAATTTCTTGCCGAAATAAAAAATGACGTTTTTCGTCTGCTGAAAATAATTTCCATAACAATTGGTGAGAAGTATAAACACCATTTTCACCAAGTTTTTCCAATATATTTGCTGTCTGGCTTGATTGTCGGAGCATAATTTTAGATAGATACATCAACACCCTCCTCAACAGAAAATTGATACATAATACGTTGCCTGAATTGCCAACGTCCTCGGTTAATCGGCTCATCCCAAGGATAGTTTATTAAGGTATTTGTAGAGATCATTTCATCTTTATTTCCTTCCCAAAAATAAGTAACAAAACCATCTGCTCTTAACCATGATTTATCTTCTTTATCAGAATGAGTCAGCGATGGAAAAGGCGTATCCAATGCACCTTTTAATGTCGATAATTCAATCAATTTAGGGCAAAGAGGTAAAGCTGGCGGGCAAGATTTACGTCCAAGGTGCAAAACAAATACAGGTTTAAGTAAAGCATCCCGCAGTTGTTCAAGCGTAAAAGAAGCGTGCCCAGTTAATGCAATAGCGACTATCCAAATACCATCACAACGATAATCACGATTCGATAATATGGTATTAAGTTTATCTGCACTTAATTCACTTTTACGGCTCTGATGAACGACGTTATTATCGTGCGTCGGGACTTGTGTCGTATGGTAATCACGTATTAAAGAACCAGGAATAGTTTGCTTAATTGCTATCAATACACTTTTTTGTAATTTTACTAACTCAGATTCATTATCTCGTCGAATACCTAACGCTGCCCCCAATAACCCCAAAATTGCAGAACGACCAGGATATAATCCCGTTGGCCTTTCTCCCCCAACCGCTGACTGGCCCCAACTTGCCATAGAACCATATAAGCGAAAGACTAAATACGCTTTCATTCTGCCCTCCCACTACCGAGCCACAAATTCAAGCAGTTCAGTCAAACGCCCTTCTCCGGTGAATGTGTTGAATGTATATCGCTCATCAGCACAATCACCATAAACCTTATCAATATTTTGCATTTGCTTTTCTAATGCATTAATTGCAGATAGGCCTTGGTTACTGTCATTTATCGGTTTTAAAAATGAGACAGATAAAGAACGAGGTTGTTGTTCACCTTTTTCAGCGAGAGCAAAACTGGCATAAGCACGAGAAGCGAAACTATTTTGTTTACCCGTTGGCGATATTTTTACAGCGGCTTCTGTCAATGCTTTAATCGCTTTATTAGCAAGCACTTCATCACCGCCCAAATTCTCTATCAATTGCGTTTTATTAATACAGATGTAGCTGTAAAACAGCGCAGCCGCAAAACCCGCCTCTCCAATATGGGCTGAACCCGTATCTACCTTACCATCATTTAAATCATCCACCGCCGTAAAATAGTCATCTTCAACGACAACAGTATGTACACTAATAGCATGAGCAACTTGGCAAGCGGCTTCGACGTTAAATGCAGGACTTGAAGCTAGCATTCGACCAAACAAAGCAATATCTACAGCAGTTTGCTCAGCTTTTAACAAATTAAGTTCTTCGGATGTCGGCGCTCGGCCTTCTTCTGCCAGCACTGCAACCAGCGACATAACAGACCGCTGCTCTGCCGGGCTGATATGTGCCAACTGTTCAATTTCTAAAGCATCTTTTTTAGTTTTTCCAAAAACACCAGCAATACTTGAAGCCAATGCCTTAGCTGATTTTTCTTTCACCCCAGCACTGATCAAAGCTTCAAATACCTTAATACCAAAACGCTTTGTGCGAATGCCAATATTCTCTGATAACGCCTGCTCAAATAATTCAGAAGTACGCCAATGGCGTTTCAAACTTTGAGAACTTACACGTAAACGTTCAAAACCACCCATTTTGGCTGTCTTAGGACGACCTAAATCATCGCGGTTAAGATTAGATGGCGCATAGGAAGTTAACAGGTGTAATTGAATAAACTGACTCATAATGATTATCCTAAAATTAACTAATGAAGATCTGATAAATCAATCGATTTTCCACTTGCAGCACGGTAATAATCCACAACCCACTTCACATTAATACGCTTATTGGCCTCATAGGGTGGTAGTTGTCTATATTCAGCAAACCATTCCTCAATATCCTGAGCTAGGGCCAGAACCGAAATATTGCCCTTTACTTGTTGTAAAATTCGACGTAATTGGTGCAATAATTCGTTCGGTGTTCTGGCACTTTGTAGCTGTGAAAATCTCAATTCACTGACGACCGATCTATTTCCACCGCCTTTCCTACCTGCTGCCACGGCGAATTTAATGTTACTGTTACTTTTAACATAAACTAATGACACCGCTATCGTTGCCCAATATTCTATTTTTACCGGATTGTTAGATAAGCTAATTTCATCAGGTAAGCTGAGCCATAAATCCCGAAAACTTTCGGTTAACATGGCCATTTCAATATTTTCACAGCGTTTTAGTTGAGCTTTATAAGTAGAAGGCGCTGGAGCAATACCTTTCTCTTTTAATTGTTCTGGCGACAAAAACATACTTTGCCACCAACGCAATAATATGGTTTCAATTTTACTGTCCATTACACTTCCTGTTTACCAGATTGAATATGGTTATTGGAAATAAATATTTTGATCTCTTTTAAAGCATATTGCCCATACAGCCCCATTATTAACTGCTGACGTGCCTTGATGCGTTTCGCCATTGAACGCTCATTGCCAAGCCCAGATAATGTAATATGTTCATCAAATAAATCTCTACAAAGATGGCGCAATGTATTGAGCCAATGTTTAGCTTGCTCCTGCGTAAGAATAGGCTCATTCTGTTTTGTATTATCGATAAGTTGATGAATAACTGAAAAAAATAAAGACTCACTGCGTTGCCAGAAAATAAGATCAATAAAAGAAATGTCGCCTTTTACATCAACAGGTTTTTCAAACCAAGCCGCTTTTATTTGGTTTCGGCATAGCCAAATCACATTGGTTGCCAGCTTTTGTAGTTCTTTGACTTGATTCAGAACCTTTTCTTGTTGTTCAGGCAAGACAAAAAACAATGGCATAGTGACAGAATACCAACAACGTGCTTTCATATTATCCATATCGTAGCCAAATACCCACAAACGAGGCATTACATTTTGCAATTCAGCAAAATCACGACATAAAGCATAAAAATGACTGACTACAAGCGCACAACGTTGCCCTTTGTCACTATGACTAAAAACCAAAACATCCCAGATTTTGTATGTCACTCCTCCTGGCTGGCCTTTAATAGATAAATGTTCTGCTGTTTTTTTGGGGTCCCATTTATAAGGCGTTAACGGATGTTCCCAATTACCGGAATAATTACCACCATAGTTTTGTGTACGATATTCAGAAACAGTGAATGTAGAACACTTACCTGAAATTTTACAAACCTGCTTATTTTTCTCCACCACAAGACGTATACGCCTCGGCATCGCCCAATACATATGTAAAGGATGAACATCAGCGGAATAAATTTCCGTCCCTTGCTCAACACTCGCTTTTGTTGGTTCTAACCAAGGAAAAACCTGTGCACTGGTTAAATCAGGTTCTGAATAATGCCATGCGCTGCGATTAATGACGTTTAACCACAATTTTTGCCATAATGTTGCATCAGTTTGTTGTGGTAATACTAACGTGGTTAATGGCCCTCCTCCCCGTAGCCCGACCCGATGTCCCACACCACCTGATGGCGCATTAATTTGTAAGGTAAAAAGTGCTAAAGCGGCCATTTCAAGAGACATAACATCACCGATGCCTCGTTTAACAAAATGATCAGTATTAAGCTTTAATCCATTGGCTCCCGGCGCTTCAATTAACAGCCCAGCAACAGTGGTTAATTTTATTTTTTGCAGCGGATCAAAATCCTGCATAAAAAGAGGACCTGTACCGGTAATATTGAAAGCATGTACGACTTTATTAAAAGCGTGTTGTAATGTTTTCTTATCTGGTGATGTTTCATACAGGGCATACCATTGATATTTATCTTCAGGCGCAAAAACGGTTTGCAATAAACCAATAGCAAATTGGTAAGCTGCTCCTTGAAAATCAGCTCGCGGTAAAGCGAAGTCCACAACATCATGATCACATATCGTATTCATGGGCAGTACTTTTTCACTACCATCACGTAAGCGGAAAGGCAACCACGGGTCCTGAACCAAGTTCATAACACCTCCTGCTGTTATTTTTCACAAAAGCCTATTGTTGAAGAATAAGTAAAATTCGGATCTTTTTCTGGCAACCAAGGTTGCAAATATTTAATTTGATGGTACCGCTGTTGCAATCTATTGAGAGCCGGAATTAATTTAGTCGGAATTGGGGCTAATTTATCCGCATATTTATTTTTAGATAATTTAACCGTACTTAATGGCACTGAAAACTCTGCAGAATTTACCCATGGCACGAGTTGTCCTGAATCAGTCTGTTTAAGTAATAACACCTCAACAGTTTCAATATCACAGTAGCGCGTATTAATACCTGAATCATCTTCATACCAACTATCAGCACTTCGATCACAGTAACCATATAACTGCCATTGCAACCAATAAGATTTAGCTTTAGCTGCCTGACTTCGTTCTTCGCCAATTAACACATCTTCTCGATGTCTTAACGCTTCAGGTACTTGCTCATCATCATAACCATAAACTGCTTCAATTAATTGACGAGCATCCATAGGCATACGTATTGCACCTAATTTTCTCAACACTCGCATGCCTAACCACAGACGTGCAGGAGATCGATAAACATATTGTGTGTTACGGAAATTATGGCTTAACCAATCTGATTCAGGGTTCTCCTTCCAGTCAGGAGCATGGACAAATAGTACTGGAGCAGGGCGTGAGTCTTTAATGCTATGTTGATAAATACCATCACTATCACGAGTATGGCGATGTAAACGTCCAGCTCGCTGAATCAGATCATCGATAGGACAAATATCTGAAATCATGACATCAGCATCGGTATCTAAACTTTCCTGAAATACTCGCGTAGCAATTAACGCCTTACCCCGGCGCATCTCACCATAACTATTTTTACCAAAAATCGTCATCACACGACTTTCAATTTCTTTTCGATGTTGCAGTACAAATCGGCTATGAAATAATAAGCAACGTTCAGGTTCAGTAAGCAAATTTCGCAACACCTGATAAGCTTCAATCGCATCGTCTACGGTATTTCGAATCCAAACTACGCATTGCCCTTGTACAATGGCGGCCAATACTTTTTCAACACAACTTCCAAAGCTATTTAAGAATTCGACCTTAACTTCCCGATTAACGTCTTTTCGACTCGATAACGGTTGTTCAATAATGGGTGATACAGGGTTTAAATCTATTTTTGTTGCTAGCGGGAAATCAATTTTTTGCAGTAATTGAGAATTCAGTCCGCCGGCATTCAGCCAAATATCCGCTAAACGTTGACGCTGTTTAAGGGTCAGTGTTGCTGTTAATAAAATAGCCGAGCCACCTTGATAAATATGCAACGCTAATAAATTTTCCAGTAAATTAAACATAAATTCATCAGCTGCGTGGACCTCATCAACGATTAATACCTTGTGATTAAGCCCAAACAATCTTAATGATTGATGGCGCCTTGGTAATACAGCCAATAACGCTTGATCAATGGTCCCGATCCCAACAGGCGCTAACAATGCTTTTTTACGTGAATCGGCTAACCATTGACTGCACAGCACTGAAGCCGTGATATCTGTTTTACCATCGTTTCTATCTATATATCCTGAAACCAAGGCAGCGGCACAAAATTGCTCATTCATCTTCCATGTACCATGAGCTAAAACAATATCTGGCTTGCTACCATCTTCTGTTGATAGCATTTGTTGATAATGTTCAGCCATCCGGCTAAACATCGCATCGGACGTCGCCATACTAGGCAGACCGAAATAAAAACCATCGGCGGCTTTTGCTTGCATCAAACGATGTGTGAGCGCTAATGCCGCTTCTGTCTTTCCTGCCCCAGATACATCTTCCAAAATAAATAATTGAGGAGAATTATCTATTGGTATTGATTCAGCCCATTGTTGCAATGGCGTGGCGGCAAATCCGTAATATTCCTGAATGGAAATAAATGGTTTTACTATTGGCGCTTTACCTAATTCTGTCGCCATGACAGCTTTTTCTGCCACTGTTTGGGCATATTGCCAGTAATTCGTTAATGACATAGGTTCAGATTGATATTTAAAATAGTGATTATCAGAACCAATCCAATCCGCCAATACTGTAATACCGGCAAACTGCCAACTCACTTGCTCTAATCGCCGCCGCCATTCTTTGGATCGTAGTTTTTCAATGGGAAACTTAGGTTGTAATAATTCAATTAAATGGTGGGCAAAAAGTGTGACAGCATTAAAATTATGAGGTTCAGTAAAACATTTAATCACTTTATAGTCTGTTTTATCAATTGGCTGACCATGATGTCCTAATACACAATCCATGAACACCATTAAGGTATCAAGCATTTCTTGCTGCTCTCCTTGCTCAATACCTTCAATATTAACCAGTCTCTTAAGTAACTTCGTTTTGATATTTTCCCAAAAATACAACCCCAGCCGAGCATGACCAAAATAACGACCATTATATTTCTTCAAGCAATAAGGTTGAAACAGACCTACTGCTTGATGGGAAAACAATCTTTGAAAAGCAGACGCAAATTTACCAATATCGTGCAAAGCCAATACAAAAGAGATGATGCTTTGTAATTGCTTCGTAGATAATGCCAAAAAATTAGCAAGATCTTTGGTCAACGATCTTTCCAAAGAAAGCAGCTGTATTCCTACAGCCGCCACATCTAAACAATGATAAGGAAGTAGATGATAATCTGCATTATTAGCCTCTGGCTCACTCTTCGACTTACCCCAGTATTGAAAATAAATTGGTATTTCCATCTAAAATCCTTCACTTAAACACTTTTTCCGCATACCTTTAGAACATAATGCGAAAATTTAGATCAAAAAAATACTACTTTCTGTTTTTTTAGGATAATTCTGTATAAAAACACCTTACCTAAACAGATTAAATTTCCTACTGACTCCTTCAAGCATCAGTCAGAATTAGAATGACATCGTATTGCAGTGAAACCACTTGACAGGCCCCTCCATAATTATACATTTGATAAATAAAGAAAATCTTATGAAGGTTCTGTACCATTTCATCAAGAATTCACTTGGGTTGATTACCCTATCCATAAAATGTCAGGTCAATATGAGATGAAAGTACTGATGGGTGTTTAGCTCTGTCAATATACAAATAGATTTATGAATCACATTTCCAGTCATTGATCGTATAAATTTAAATCCTGGGGCAAAAACATAGTGAAGGAGTTAATTAATCAATTTACCTGAATCAGCGGCATGATTAACATCAACACGCTTAACAACCACATGACCATTTAACCGAGTGAATGCAAAGATTATCAGTGTATTCCCTTCCATTGTTTAAATTGAGCAGGCCGAAGGCCATACCTCGCCAAAACACCTTCATGCAATCGCCGTAATTCCTCAATAACCCATGCTTTTAACGTGTCACATTCAGATGGACTTAATTCATTGGAAATCAATTTATCTATAACCTCAATCGAATCCATTTCCGGTGTGACAACAACCTGATAGACAACCTGCTTAATAGTATTTCTATATTGTAACCTTAACGGGTCTGGTTCAGTAATTTCCTGCTTAAGAACCAGATATTCTCGAGTAGAACGTTCGTAAGCCCATAAATAGAGATCTCGTCACCATTCAACTTTGGTCATTTCATAAACACCAAGCATTGCGCGGCTATATGCCTCTTCCGGTACATCTAGAAAAGTCAACGGACATAGATTTGAACGAAGCAACGGCAAATTAGCCGCCAGGCGGGAAGTTCGTTTATTTATATCTGCAAAAGGTTGTAAATACGGCAAGTGGACCATGATGAAAAATGATTGTTCAAATAGATCTGAGATAACTTGAGCTTTCGCAAGCAACGAAGCTAAAACCTCACTAATATAGACCTCTCCCGATAACGGCCTGAAAACACTTTTTCCTATTTCAACCTGATGCTGACGGATACGTCCTTCATCTATACCTATTACCTTTCAAGTTGCTTCTTTGGTGGCTGCACTCACTCATCCCGGTCACAGAATTATCTATGACATAGTTATCTATGCTCCCGAGGATTCTCTCCCTTGCCGTCGCGATCCATCTTGAAATCTATTGGGTATATACTTATTGAATATATTTAAGGATATTTATCTAAGAATCAACACGAACACCAAACCATATTATAGAAACGAAGCAACAGTATTATTCTGCAATTATTAATAAATATTAAAAAAATCTCCAGATTTTACACTAGTGATTCCATAGATATTAATGAACAAGAGTTAGTTAACCTGAATTTTCCATAAGGAAAATTAAAATAAAAAAGGAACTAATTACCTGAAAAACAATCAGATATTTTACGATAAAAGTTGTCACACAGCTCTAAAGTAGAGATAATTTAGACGGAATTTATTGTGAAATTGATAGTTTTTATCCTTAACCTCCCCTCTTATGACAATAATTATAATATTATTCCTAACACTCAAAGTCAACAATTACCCCTAACTTCAACTTTACCAGTTTGGATATAATATATTTAAAAAGCACATGTAAATATTCAATTACATTTACATGTGCAATTAGAAATCATGGTAGGAAGAACATGCTTAGAATGAACATTACTATAATAATAACAATACATCCTATTGCTGCTATATACCTGTTATCTTTCAAGTTGCTTCTTTGTTGGCTGCACTCTCTCACCCCGGTCACATAGTTAGCTATGCTCCCGGGGATTCGCTCCCTTGCCGTCGCGATGCATCTTGAAATCTATTGGGTATAGATTTAAAAGGGAATAACCAAATCCAAAATACACAAAGACATAAGGTTATTCCTATATGTATTATTCTCCTAAACTCACGGTAAATAAAAACAAAGAAACTTTTAATGAAATAAAAAATTTTTATCATTATTTGATCTGTTTGTTTAGCTCATAAATTATCCTCTCGTCCATTTCGGTAGATAAATCACCGGAGCAATACATTTCAATTAAGTTCCCTAAATATGGTTCAATAAAATAATACATCATATCTAAATTATCTTTTCTTAATTTATAATATAATTTAGGATATTTTCCTCCTAGTCTTCTTGAAGACGAGCTAATTTTATCAACTAACCCATAAATTGAAAAAGCTGATAATAACTAAACCACACATTAATACGATATTTACAAGTTTGTCAACGATAGAATAATTTCTTAAAAACTATAAGCTTTCATAAACCAAGAATTTAACTCTGTCACACGACAAAGAACCACCTATATTAAATTCTCGATTGCTTATTTAAAGTTTGTATAATTTAGCTCTGCTAATGATAAATAAAAAGCCAATCTAATCAACGTATCCCCGCAAATTATTTATTGGTAACGGAGAGTAATTACCTGTAACATACAAAAATGATAATGATTTGCATTTACATTGATGGAGTGGCATAAAAATGACCGTTAATGTTTTGGACACTCAACAGATCCAGTGGATGTACATCCACAATCATGATTGGCTATTTCGCTGGCTTAAGCATCGTCTTAACTGTGATGAAACCGCTGCCGATCTGGCTCAAGATACTTTTGTTAAATTACTTAGCTCGCCTT
This sequence comes from Photorhabdus heterorhabditis, assembly GCF_018448905.1. GTDB lineage: Bacteria > Pseudomonadota > Gammaproteobacteria > Enterobacterales > Enterobacteriaceae > Photorhabdus > Photorhabdus heterorhabditis. The sequence goes on from NZ_RCWA01000022.1 coordinate 40,737, forward strand.
TACCACAGCAACTGAACGAACCCCGTGCCTATATCGTCACTATCGCTAAGGGGCTGATGATTAATTGGTATCGTCGCCGCTCACTTGAACAGTCGTATCTGGATTTACTCGTCAGCCTGCCTGAGCAACTTATTCCTGCACCAGAGCAAAAATTGATTATCCTCGAAACTCTTCAAGAAATTGATATCATGCTTAGCCAGCTCGCCATACCCGTTCAGACCGTCTTTTTGCTTTCCCAGATAGAGGGAATGAAGTATGAAGATATCGCAAATCACATGAATATTTCGCTATCTACGGTAAAGCGCTATATGAAACAAGGTTTCTATCAGTGTCTGATAGCAATGTCATAAGGGATTAATATGACTTCCACGGATACATCTCATTCATCAAGCACATCTTCTAAAACAATTTTGGCAGAAGCCGCAGAATGGTTGACCATTCTAAATGATAGTCATGTCAGCGAAGCTGACCGGAATGCTTGCGCTGCCTGGTGTGCACAAAGTCCAGAACATGCTCAAGCTTGGGAGCGGGCACAATGTCTGTTAACCCGGTTACAGCATCTACCACCTCATATCGCCTCACCGCTGTTAAACAGTAAGCAAACTCTTTCCCGCCGAGAAACTATCAGCAAGCTTACTCTGATGTTGTTAATACCGGCTGGGGTATCACTCTTCTGGCAATCTGATCAATTTAAGCTCCTCACTGGCGATTATCACACTAGGACAGGACAAATACAGCACTGGCCATTACCCGATGGCGGTCAACTGACGTTAAATACACAAAGCGCAACAGATGTTGATTATGATAATACTCAGCGGTTTGTTCGTTTAAAGCTGGGAGAAATTTATATTGAAACTCATCAGGATAGCCACCAGCCAGCACGCCCATTTAAAGTACAAACTAAACAAGGTTCTATTGTGGCACTGGGTACGAAATTCAGCATCCGCCAACAAGCCTCCCATACTCAGGTGGAAATCGTGGAAGGGGCAGTCCGTATCATGCCAGATAATGGATCATCACAAATACTGTATGCCGGAGAAGCAACACATTTCACTCAATTTGCAGTTGCCCCACAACATCCCCGTTCAACCACATCTCTAAGTTGGTTACAGGGCATGATAATGGCAGATAACTTGCCGTTGGCAGCAGTGGTTACTGAATTGAATCGCTATCGTTCCGGCGTGATCCGCTGTGATGATGCAGTAGCTAATCTGCGTGTCTCAGGTGCTTTTCCTATACAGGATACAGATTTGGCAATACAGATGCTTTTACAGACTTATCCTCTCTCAATGCACAGCCTGACTCGCTATTGGGTTACCCTCTCTTCAGCCAATCGATAAAAATAATTATTTTTGCTGACACTTTTTTCAATCTCATACGGCATAGAGATAAAAGAAGCTTAAAAAGCTGTGGAGAAATTATCTATGCCATATCATGTTAACTGTCCGGGTTCACAACCACGTTGGCAGAAAAAGTCTTTAGCCCTCTTGTTGTTTCCATTGATGCTACTATCAGAAGCCCCCCTGTACGCAACCACACCAACAGTTCCCCTTTATCCGGTCAACATTCCGGCGGGTTCATTAGGCAATTCTTTATCTTATTTTGCTGCTCAAACCGGTACAGCGCTCTCCTTCGATCCGAATTTAACCAACGGGTTAACCGCACCTTCGTTAAACGGCAGTTTTACCGCTCATCAAGGTTTAGTACAACTGCTCACAGGCTGTCATCTACGCCTGTCCCAGCGTGCCGATGGCAGTTACACCCTGATAAAACTGGCAGAAAATATGACCAACAATGGTGTCATAGTACTAAATCCTCTTACAGTAGCAGGCAATCGCGGGTACACAGGAAATGAACCATTGCGTTTCGACAGTACCACTATCAAAGGTAAAGATATCGAAAAATTTGGTGTGATCCATCCTGTTGATATTTTTAAGACAACACCTGGAGTATTATCCGGCGAAGCACGCAGTTCAGGCAGCCTGGATGTGAATATTCGGGGCCTGCAAGGACAAGGGCGAGTTTTGACAACCGTTGATGGCGCATCTAACCAGACCGCCTTATACCGTGGTTATCAAGGTGTCTCCAACCGTTCCTTTATTGATCCCGATTTCATTGGCCGGGTAGATATCAGCAAAGGCCCGACAGGAAAAGGCGGTATGGGAGCTATTGGGGGGGTCGTGGAGATAAAAACCATCGAAGCCAGTGATATCCTGCTTGATGGACAAAAAGTCGGGCTTCGTCTGAAAGGCAGTCTGTTGAGCAACCATTCTAATCCTGACGATTATCAACGCAATGACTGGCCCTCCCCAGCAAAAACTTCTTTTTTTGATGCCAAGAATAGAACTGGGAGTATCGTTTTCGCCGTGGCCGAACCGTCTTATGAATTGCTATTTGGCGCCTCTCAGCGCAAACGTGGTAATTACCATTCTGGCAAACACGGACCGGGTGCCAAGGAACATGGGATGCCAGGCTATCTGTGTGAAAGCGATCCACAAGATTGCCGTATTCCACAATTCAGTGAACAGATGGCAGGTTATTCACTGTATGCAATGGGAGATGCCGTTCCTAATACTTCTGAAGATAGCCAATCGCTATTGGGTAAAGGAAAAATCCGTTTTGGTGATGGTCATGAAATCTCCGCTATCGTGAGTCATTACCAAAATCTTTATGGGGAATCTTATGTTGCAGATATGGCAAGCCCAAGCCAAACCTTCATGATTTTAGATCAGGGGCCACTGACACGACTCAACATGAACAGACACAACCTCAATTACAAATGGGAACCGGCATCAAATCCCTGGATTAATTTGGATATAGGCGTGTGGCAAACACGGGTTAACGACCGTCCCCGAACCTCAAATAATACTCTCGGTGATAAAAAATTCATGCGTACAGTAGGAGTGAATCTGAATAACACCTCATTATTTGAACTTTCAAATCAAGATATTGAGTTGAACTACGGTGCCAGTTTTATCCGTGAACGTACTGGCCCAAGCGAAGGAAAATGGAAATACGCGGTTAACCGTGAAGGAGAGCGTAAGGAAAGCCATCTTTTCCTAAATGGAAATTATTCTCCTATTGCACGATTAACTTTAATGGGAGGATGGGATTACAAGTCCTATCGAGTTGAAGATTACAGCCCAGCTCATTCTGGTAACCCTTTTTTACCGCAACTCACCTCAGGTAAGGTAAATAATAAGCGAGATCATGCCCACGGTTATTGGGTCGGCGCTAAATTTGATCTTACTCATGCAACAGCACTGCATGCCAAATATGCCTATGCACCACGTTTTCCATCAATGGTTGAAGGTATTCGTGGCTACATGATGAATGTTGATGATCGTATAAAACCTGAAATCTCAAAAAATATAGAAGTCGGACTGACATCACGTTTCCCGAATGTCATTGCTAAAAATGACAGTTTCGATATTAAAATGTCCTACTTTGATAACCGGGTGAAGGACTATATCAACCGGTCATGGATGAATGATTACTGGAGTATGTACATCAGTAATATCAAAGCAGCGAAATTTGCAGGATTAGAATTAGCAAGTGTTTACCACAGCGATCACTTTGACGCGCGTTTATCCATGAATTACTACACGAAAGTCAGATTCTGTACAGAAAATGCAGGTTGTGTTGCACGTAGCCTCCCTTCAGATTATGCCACCAACCATATTCCCCCTAAATACGCCGTATCACTCGATCTGACACAAAGATTTTTAAACGACCAAATCTCTCTCAATGCAAGAGTCTCCCATTATGGTCAAAGATCGGTGCCAGCCGGAAAACCGGGCCGAGGTTCTGCTACCTTGCTGGCACCTATTATTTGGCGACCAGCCACCGTGGCTGATATTTCTCTGACGGCCCGTGTGAATAAGCATGTAGAATTTGAATTTGGTGTGGATAACGTCTTTGATAAATATTATATCCAACCTCTCAGCCTGGGCTATATTCCGTCACCGGGAAGAACATTCCGCGCGGGTATTACAACTTATTTTTAAGTCGATTAATTAGTATACCCGTTATCTTTCAAGTTGCCTCTTTGTTGGCTGCACTCTCTCACCCCGGTCACCAGGGCGGGATTCTACTTTGCGTAAAAATTATACATTTCGCAGATATTGATAATTTCTCACATTCAATACGATTTTATTGATAGGTTTTGATATCTGGCATGAACATTTATTGAGCTAGTAGAGGGTTGTTTTTATCCACAATAACCATATAGAAAATGTGAGATCCCGCCCTGCCCCGGTCACAGAGTTCTCTATGCTCCCGGGGATTCGCTCCCTTGCCGTCGCGATCCAGCTTGAAATCTATTGGGTATAGTACTTTGTTGTTGTTAAATAAACGTTTCGCTTAATTTTTGTGATTAAGCTCAAATGTTTTTAGCACTTTCTTTATTTTTTAAAATATCTGTATTTATTTTTTATTCCATATTTTTCATTTCTGACTCAAACAGTCATTTATTGGCTTTATTGACCGTTTTTTTATAAAAAAATTATACGGTCATTTTCATGACCAAATTAAATAAAAAGAAAAGATAAACGAGCATATGTAATAGGTTTATTTCAGTGATTAACTTCACAATTTAGCGGCATTAATAAATAAATGTGATTTAGATCCCTTTATCATCTCATAGATGACTAAAAATACTACTACTGCGGAAGGGCTTACAATATCAGCTGTAATGTAGAGGATGCTATGAGTAACATATCGATACAATCAAATATAGCTCGAAACAATAAAAAAAACAGAGGTTATTTAATTCCTTTTGCTATTTTTTGTTCTCTCTTCTTTTTATGGGCGGTGGCAAATAATTTAAATGACATATTACTACCTCAGTTTCAAAAAACGTTTACCTTAACAAATTTCCAGGCAGGGCTAATCCAATCAGCATTTTATTTTGGCTATTTTATTATTCCTGTTCCTGCGGGCATATTAATGAAGAAGTTAAGTTATAAAGCGGGGATAATGACTGGATTATTGTTTTATATTGCGGGTGCTGCTCTTTTTTGGCCTGCGGCAGAAGCGATGAATTATACACTATTCCTATTTGGGCTTTTTATTATCGCCGCTGGGTTAGGCTGCTTAGAAACAGCGGCTAACCCTTTCGTCACCGTCTTAGGACCTGAAGAAACCGGGCATTTTCGAATTAATCTGGCACAAACGTTTAATTCATTTGGGGCAATTATCGCCGTTGTTTTTGGACAAAGCTTAATTTTATCTAACGTTCCTCATTTACCCCAAGAAACACTTGATAAAATGACCGTCAAACAGCTTGATGCTTATAACCATAGCCTCGTTTTGGCGGTACAATCCCCTTACATGATTATCGTTGCCGTCGTTTTAATCATTACCTGCTTAGTTTTATTGACCAAATTTCCAGTAATACACAGTGACGCACATGACAATAACAGCTCATTCTTTAAATCTTTGAGACGTATTATCAAAATCAAACACTGGCGCTGGGCGGTATTAGCTCAATTTTGCTATGTCGGGGCACAAACAGCTTACTGGAGTTACCTTATACGTTATGCCATTGATGAAATTCCGGTTATTTCCTCTGGACATGATACACAATTTGCTTTATTCGGTTCAGGCGCTGATTTAAATCAACCTATCTTATCTTCGGGTACCTGGGAAATCTGATGGTACGTACCCCTTATGTAAACACCGGTATTTTACCTTATTATGCTGGCTCTACCTGTGAATTGGACGCGAGAAAAGGACTTTTTAACCCAGGATTGCAATGGCCAGCTTCCGGGGTACTTGAATGGATCAGACGGCTTTTCTGGAAAGACATTCCTCCTTCGGAAGCCTATCGCAAAATGATCCATGAAGCTTCATCTGTTTCTCCTAGTTCGAATAACTTAAGAATGAATTGCCGTTTATTAACCACCAGGGCGGGATGGTATGGAACAACATTGAATACTGAGCGCCGTCATTTTTATCGTGCTGCATTAGAAGCTTTGGGGTATCAGTTAAAACAAAACCTGTCTATTTTAGAGAAAATAAGCGGGTTTCATGCTAAAGAATTAGTGCTAGTAGGTGGAGGCAGCCGCAATCATCTCTGGAATCAAATAAAAGCAGATATTCTAAACCTGCCAATAAAAGTACTTAATGAAGCAGAAACGACTGTACTCGGCGCTTCTTTCTTTGCCTGGTCTGGTGCTGGTTGCTATGAATCGTCTGAAAAAGCCCGTGAACAGTTTTCTTATCACTATGAACTTTATACACCCGGTGAACACCAAAAAACTTATAATTCATTAGCTCAAGATTTTATCCACGAGTAAATAATTCTACGTTAAAAACAATCTCCCTATTTGTTTAACGTCTCCGTCTCTTGGAAAAATAGTGTCTGAAATGGGAAATGGTCACTTTTTTGCTATCATTGTCACAGGGAAAACGGCTAATCATGGAAAGAATTGCTAAAAAGACATGGTTTCTTAATTGGACGGAAAAATCCTATTCCGTCACGATATATACCCTATGGATTTCAAGGATGGATCGCGACGGCAAGGGAGCGAATCCCCGGGAACATAGATAACTCTCTGTGACCGGGGTGAGTGAGTGCCGCCAACCAAGAGGCAGCTTGAAAGATAACGGGTATAAAAGAGATTCCCCTATGAGAAACGAGCGCCATCAAAAAATTATCGATCTTCTTCATCAACATGAATCATTGACAACGACTGAACTTTCCGAAGTTTTACAAGTCAGTAGAGAAACAATACGTCGAGATCTTCGATTTCTCCAGGAACGTGGTAATCTCCTTCTTTTACATGGAAGGGCAAAAAGCTTAAATAGAGAAACACAAGATAATGGAGACCCCTTTAATACTCGAGTTAAAAGCCATTTTTCAAGTAAATCTCTTATTGCTCAGCAAGCCGTGACCTGGATAAGCGAAGGAATGATCATTGCACTTGATGCAAGTTCAACATGTTGGTATTTAGCCAAACAACTACCTGATATTAATATCACTGTTTTTACGAATAGTATTCGTATTTGTCATGAATTATCAAAGAGAAAAAGCATTCAATTAATCAGTTCAGGGGGAATTCTTCATCGTAAATATGCTTGTTACATTAGTTCATCACTTATTGTACAATTAAAAAATTTAGATATCGATCTCTTTATTTTTTCCTGTGATGGCATTGATGCAAATGGCGATTTATGGGATTCGAATATTGATAACGCAACATTCAAAGAGATTCTTATAAAACGAGCATTACAATCCATTTTATTAATTGATAAGAGCAAAATTAACCGAAAAAGTGAAATTAAAATAGAAAATCATGGAAATATCACTGATATAATATCAAATTATTAGATATATACCCTATGGATTTCAAGATGCATCGCGGCGGCAAGAGAACGCAGCCAACCGAGGGGCAACTTGAAGGATGAAGGGTATAGTTGTTAACTGTGATAATTATTCCTAAGACTTGCACATAACAAGTCTGATACTGACCTCTATCAACCTTCATATTTTCCATTAACAGTTTTCATCTTCATTGACCACTTCCTGTACCTGACAACACTTAGTTCACATTGAAAAAGAATAATCATGATAAGAATACATTTCGAAATATAAGTAGAAGGAAATTTTAAAACAGGAAAATAATTCATTTATAATTTATTATTTTTAAATGACCGCATGTAAAAATACATATAAACATATGGGGTTTTATAATGTAGCATCACGATCATCTGACACCTTTACGGATCATAAACGAACATCAAATAGAATATTAATGCAAAGACTTAAATATCTTGCTTATTAAATGATAATTTAGTGAACCCCCAAAATTATTTTTAAAGAGAATATATATGCAACCCATTAATACATCAAATCCAGATAATACCGAGTCCTATATTAAAGACGAGGTAGAAATCGCAAGTTCTACAATCGCGTTGTCTGAAATTGTCTCAGTGGTAAACACCTCTGACGGTCGGCTTGAGGTTTTCGGTGTAGGTACTGACAATGCTGTGTGGCGCAACAGGCAAATGGCACCACATACAGGCTCTACCTGGTCCGGCTGGAGTTCACTTAACGGACAGGTGACCAGCAAACCCGTCGTTTACATCAATACAGATGGTCGATTGGAAGTATTCGTACGTGGCACAGACAATGCGTTATGGCATAACTGGCAGCTCACTCCCAATGCCGGTTGGTCAGGCTGGCAATCTTTAGGTGGAGTGATTACCAGTAACCCTGCGGTATATGCCAACACGGATGGCCGCCTTGAAGTTTTTGCACGCGGCGCCGATAACGCACTCTGGCACATCTCACAAACTACCGCGCATGCCGGTCCATGGTCGAGCTGGACCTCGTTGAATGGCGTGATCACCAGCAACCCAGCAGTCCATATCAACTCCGACGGTCGGCTTGAGGTCTTTGCCCGTGGTACCGATAACGCACTCTGGCACATCTGGCAAACCGCTCCTGATTCCAACCTGTGGTCAAGTTGGGAGTCACTCAATGGCGTAATTACTAGTGACCCTGTGGTCATTGGTACCGCTGATGGTCGGCTTGAAGTCTTTGCACGTGGCACTGATAACGCACTCTGGCACACCTGGCAGACCATTCCTCATTCCGGTCCGTGGTCGGGTTGGCAATCTTTAAAAGGCGTAATTACCAGCGCCCCTGCTGTAGTGAAAAACTGCGACAACCGGCTTGAAGTCTTTGCGCGCGGTACTGATAACGCACTTTGGCACATCTGGCAAACAGGTTTCCATAACGGTCCATGGTCTAACTGGGCCTCGTTGAATGGCGTGATCACCAGCGCACCAACGGCGGTGGAAGATTCCGATGGTAAGCTTGAAGTCTTTGCGCGTGGCTCCGATAACGCGCTCTGGAACATCAGGCAAGCCCCATTATCGTGGTCCACCTGGGCATTCCTCGGTGGTTCTTTAATCGACGCTTCCGCGATTAAATAATCTGGAAGGAACCCGTTTTACCCAACACGAACGTCATCTTCTGGCCCAATATGCTTCACTGCGCTATATCGGGCCAGTGATATAACCTAATTTTCTGGAATTAGCCCAGTATTCAACTTATGAAATATAAGTAAATCAGGGTCTATGCCCTCCAATAGCCAGATGACGAATTGTGTTCTTTAACAAGGACTATTAGATATTTTTAATAAAAACAAAATCACCACGAAAATAATATGAAAAAAAATAGAAACCAAAATAAATTTTAAAATAAAAAAACAGTTTATATAATTAATTTTTTGGTACTTATATTTAAAAAGGTATACCAACACATATAACGTTATAATGTAAGACAACATTTTTATGATAATTTAATAATCGAAAGTGAACTCCAAATAAAATATTAACCACTAACTTTTCAAATAAAAGGATGTGAACAAAAACATTAATATTAAATATTTTGCTTATTAAATTACCGCTTAGTGAATATAAAAAATTATTTTAAAAAAGGATACATATATGCAAAAAGAACCTATTAAAACATCAAATCCAGATAATGCCGAGTCATATGTTAAAGACGAGGTAGAAATCGAGAACGCTGCAATCGCATTGTCCGCAATTGTCTCGGTGGCAAACAACTCTGATAATCGGCTCGAGGTTTTCGGTGTGGGCACCGATAATGCGGTATGGCACAATTGGCAAACCGCACCATACGCAAATTCTTCCTGGTCCGGCTGGAACACACTTGGCGGAGGAGTGACCAGCAAGCCCGCTGTTTACACCAATTCAGACGGTCGATTAGAAGTGTTTGTACGTGGCGGAGATAATGCGTTATGGCATAACTGGCAGACAGCCCCCAATTCCGGTTGGTCAGGTTGGCAGTCGTTGAATGGCTCAATTACGAGTAACCCAGCAGTATTTGTCAACTCTGATGGTCGGCTTGAAGTCTTTGCACTCGGCGGGGATAACGCGCTCTGGCACATCTGGCAAACCAAACCTCATAACGGTCCATGGTCTAACTGGGAATCATTAGGCGGCGGAATTACCAGCAATCCAGCGGTACATATCAACGCCGACGGTCGGCTTGAAGTCTTTGTACGCGGCGGGGATAACGCGCTCTGGCACATCTGGCAAACCAAACCTCATAACGGTCCATGGTCTAACTGGGAATCATTAGGCGGCGGGATCACCAGCGACCCTGCGGTATATCTCAACTCCGATGGTCGGCTTGAAGTCTTTGCACGCGGCGGGGATAACGCGCTCTGGCACATCTGGCAAACCAAACCCTATACTGGTCCATGGTCTAAATGGGATTCATTGGGTGGCGGAATTACCAGCAATCCAGCGGTACATATCAACGCCGACGGTCGGCTTGAAGTCTTTGCACGCGGCGGGGATAACGCACTCTGGCACATCTGGCAGACCAAACCTCATGCCGGCCCGTGGTCTAACTGGTCCTCATTAGGTGGCGGGATTACCAGCGCCCCGGTAGTAGGGAAAAATGCCAACGGCCAACTTGAAGTCTTTGCGCATGGCAGTGATAACGCACTCTGGCATATCTGGCAAACCACATCATCGTGGTCCGCTTGGGCATCCCTAGGTGGCTATTTGATCGATGCTTCAGTGATCAAATAATCTGGCAAGAAACAGCTTCGCACAAGAAAAGCATAACCTTCTGGCCTGATGCGCTAAAGAGAACATTTATTGTGCTGCATCAGGCCAATGATGCCTATTTGCGTGGCTTAAGATTAACTAAACCCGCAGCATGTTCAAAAGAAAACGATACGGGCATAACATCTAAAACTTCATAAATCCCCCATTCAAGTATGCTGGCTTTTAGCTGGTTTCCTTTAATTTCAACATTTATCAGGTATTTCTTATCAAGGCAGGGATAGCTTCGGGCTAGAAAGCAAAAACCCGTCAACATTGGGAAATGTTTTAAGCCATTTCGGCAACGCCGCTTTACCTTCCATATAGAACCAGATCTTTTGCTACTTTAACTGTAAATAATGAAAACAGTCTTGGTATACCAGACTGGTAAACCTCGCTAAATTAACCAGTTTAATTTTGATGACATATTCTCTGTTATTTTTTTACTTTCAATTTTACCGCGCGGTAGCAGTATATCTGTCCTTAATTTCCGATTTATTCAGATCCTTACAATTTAACAAGACTAAAATCCAACTAAATTTGCGAATTACTTCCAGATTTTACTTGTGTAAGTTTAAAGCTTGGTGCGATACCATAACGGAAGAATTGATTCACAAACTTAACTAAGACAACTGCATGATTAATACAGAAACTTTCGACACCCACACGCCCATGATGCAGCAATATCTCCGTCTTAAAGCACAGCATCCTGATATCCTGTTGTTTTACAGAATGGGAGATTTCTATGAGCTATTTTATGACGATGCCAAAAAAGCCGCAAAACTACTGGATATCTCGCTGACCAAACGAGGGCAATCAGCCGGTAACCCGATTCCAATGGCAGGCGTGCCACATCATGCAGTAGAAAACTACCTAGCTAAGTTGGTTCAATTGGGTGAGTCAGTCGCTATCTGTGAGCAAATTGGTGATCCTGCCACCAGCAAAGGCCCTGTTGAACGCAAAGTCGTTCGCATTGTTACCCCCGGAACGGTGACAGATGAAGCGTTATTGCAGGAACGGCAAGATAACCTGCTCGCCGCTATCTGGCACGATAATCAAGGATTTGGTTACGCCACGCTGGATGTAACCTCCGGTCGCTTCCAAATATCTGAAATGGCAGAACAGGAAACGATGGTCGCCGAATTGCAACGTACCCGTCCCGTTGAATTACTCTATCCTGAAAGCTTTGAACACATGGCTCTGATTGAACATTGCCATGGCTTACGCCGTCGCCCTTTATGGGAATTCGAACTGGATACAGCAAAACAGCAACTGAATCTGCAATTTGGTACCCGTGATCTGGTTGGCTTTGGTGTGGAAAAAGCAGCACTCGCTCTGCGTGCCGCAGGCTGCTTATTGCAATACGTCAAAGATACTCAGCGCACAGCTCTACCACATATTCGTGGTATCACCATCGAACGCCAGCAAGATGCGGTTATTATGGATGCGGCAACCCGTCGTAATCTGGAACTGACACAAAACTTGTCTGGTGGTACAGATAATACTCTTGCTTCCATTCTTGATCTGTGTGTTACCCCAATGGGTAGCCGAATGTTGAAACGCTGGTTGCATGCTCCTGTCAGGGACTGCCAAATATTAGAAAATCGTCAACAAGCTATTGCTACCTTGCAGGAAATTGGGTTGGAGTTACAGCCATTCTTGCTACAAGTAGGTGATCTGGAACGTGTATTGGCGCGCCTGGCTCTACGTTCAGCCCGACCACGGGATCTGGCAAAAATGCGCCATGCATTCCAGCAATTACCGGATATCCATCAAATTATGGACTCCTCAGATTCCCCCTACATCAAGCAATTGCAGAAAAATATCGGCAGGTTTGATGAATTACAGGAATTGCTTGAAAAAGCGATTGTAGAAACACCACCGGTATTGATTCGGGACGGTGGTGTAATCGCACCGGGTTATAACAGCGAACTGGATGAATGGCGCACACTGGCTGATGGTGCCAGTAACTATCTGGAACAACTGGAAATCCGCGAACGAGAAAAACTGGGTATCGATACTCTAAAAGTCGGCTTTAACGGTGTTCATGGTTACTATATTCAAGTTAGCCGAGGGCAAAGCCATCTGGTGCCAATTCATTATGTCCGCCGCCAGACACTGAAAAATGCTGAGCGTTATATCATCCCCGAGCTAAAAGAATATGAAGATAAGGTTCTGACTTCTAAAGGGAAATCTCTGGCAATAGAGAAAGCGCTTTACGAAGAATTATTTGATCTGTTGCTGCCTCATTTGGCCGAATTACAAGCCAGCGCCGAAGCACTGGCTGAACTTGACGTGTTAGCAAATCTGGCAGAACGTGCTGAAACCCTGAATTATGTTTGCCCAACATTGAGTGATAAACCGGGAATTCAAATTGCCGGTGGCCGCCATCCCGTTGTTGAGCAAGTTCTGAGTGAACCTTTTATCTCCAACCCGCTTTCTTTATCCTCACAACGACGTCTGTTGATTATTACCGGTCCAAATATGGGTGGTAAAAGTACTTATATGCGTCAAGCAGCATTGATTACACTTCTGGCCTATATCGGTAGCTTTGTACCTGCTGAAAAAGCCATCATCGGCCCGGTTGATCGCATATTTACCCGTGTGGGGGCTTCCGATGATCTAGCATCTGGCCGTTCAACCTTTATGGTGGAAATGACAGAAACCGCTAACATTCTGCACAATGCAACAGAACAAAGCTTGGTCTTGATGGATGAAATTGGCAGAGGCACATCAACCTACGACGGTCTTTCTCTGGCCTGGGCATGTGCAGAAAATCTGGCAAACCGCATTAAAGCAATGACCTTATTTGCCACTCACTATTTTGAACTAACTACGTTGCCGGAAAAACTCGAAGGTGTGGTCAACATTCATCTGGATGCGGTAGAGCATGGAGATACTATTGCATTTATGCACAGTGTACAGGATGGTGCGGCAAGTAAGAGTTATGGGCTGGCAGTCGCTTCCCTCGCCGGGGTTCCCCGTGAAGTTATCAAACGGGCGCGTCAGAAACTTAAAGAACTAGAATCGCTATCCAACCATGCAACCGCAAGTCATGTCGATACACCGCAACTTGCGTTATTAACAGAAGAGATATCACCGGCAGTCGAAGCATTGGAAAATCTCAATCCAGACTCACTGACTCCGCGTCAAGCTTTGGAATGGATTTATCGGCTAAAAGATATGGTGTAAAAAGTGTTCAATAAAAGCCTCTTACAACCAATATACCGTTTTTTGCAGTGTGAAACCCCAGACTTATGGGTAGATAAAGCAAAACAGCCTGAAAATTTACCGGTGCTTCTACGGGATCATCTGTTATGCGAACTAAAAGCAGCACAGAGCGCAATGTATTTGATCCGCAAGTATGCAGTAGATCAGCGAAGTGCGGATACACTTCTAACATGGTTTAAACCCTATGAAGATTTTGCCTATAAGAAGATTGGCGATCTCAATTCATTAAGAAGTCAGAACCAAGCGACCAAACAGATCACCGCCAAAGCTAATTCCCCATATGGTCAAGATCTGATTGATAAAATGGTATTGCTGATTAAAGAAGAGTTACATCACTTCTATCAGGTGCTAGAAATCATGAATGCACGCGATATCAGCTATGAAAGCATCAGCGCCAGCCGTTATGCTAAAAGAATGCTCAGCCACATCATCAACCACGAACCTTATACACTGATAGATAAGCTGATTATCGGGGCTTATATTGAAGCACGCTCCTGTGAGCGCTTTGCTAAACTAGCACCACATCTGGATGAAGAATTGAGTAAATTTTATATCTCACTACTTCGCTCTGAAGCACGCCATTACCAGGACTATCTTGCACTGGCACAATCTATCGCTAATGAAGATATTACCGAACGAGTTAACTATTTTGGCCGTATTGAAGCTGAGTTGATTCAAAATCCAGATAGCGATTTTAAATTTCACAGTGGCATTCCTGTAGTTTGAATATAGCAATGTCACATTGATTAAAAAAGGTGAGCCAATACTCACCTTTTTTTAATTTAATCTGTTGTTAAACCCAAATTAAGCTTTTGGACGGGTAAGGAGCACAAATATCCCTAAAATAATATCGCCAACAAGCCAAATCCCCATAATCATTGCAGCACCTAGTCCTGTACCGATAGCCGCGCCAATCTGTTCCGCATTAGATAATTGATCCATATTTTCAGTAGCTGCATTCATGCCACCAATGAGCCAATAGGCCATCAGCACATTAAACGCGATAAATATCCATTTAATGATCTTGCCAAAAAAGCTCCGTTTAGGTTTTCTCAATTGAACACCACAAGTCGGGCATTTAATCGAAGTGTCACTAACACTATTTGAACATTCAGGGCAATTTATTAATGCCATTTTTTATCCTTAGTTAACAGTTTTCACCGAGAAAAATTTAAATAAAAATTCTGGATTCTTCATAGATCCATCAGTAGTCAGACTCTTTTCTTCGAAAAAATCAATCGATGACGAAAATAAATACCCGGAAAATTCGACTTTCTGTCCAACAGATAAAGAAAAGAGTTC
Organism: Photorhabdus heterorhabditis; assembly: GCF_018448905.1. Taxonomy (GTDB): domain Bacteria; phylum Pseudomonadota; class Gammaproteobacteria; order Enterobacterales; family Enterobacteriaceae; genus Photorhabdus; species Photorhabdus heterorhabditis. Next base: position 55,860 of record NZ_RCWA01000022.1, read on the forward strand.
ATCGTAAACAGTAGAGTCTTTTTCAATTAACGTATCCGAACGAATATCAGAAAATTCATTATTCCATGTTGCCAACTCAATATTTGGCGACACTTTTACCGACAAAATAGCTTTCCCGTCATTGTTCGTTTTCAACTCAGTTATTGTACCAATCCAAGAATTAATAGAATTTTGAGTAAATGCATCAGCAAGTGCAACTCTCCGCTGTTCCCTTAATGATGATTTTTGGAGTTCGTTTTTTGCACTAGAATATTTATCCACGAAAGATGATACTATCTGGACAAATTTAGCCTGATCGGATGGTATAGTGGCTTCATGTTTTTTTACCACAGTTTTAGTATCAGAAGCAGTATCTGATTGAAGCTTTCCATCATCCTCACTCCAACTCGCGATTATCTTAATCAATATCAAGATGGCAATGCATAAAACAAAAATTTTAATAAAATTTGCTTTTTTTATCTTTACACCACATCCTGGACAAGAATTAGCTGTTTTACTAACATCTTTTCCGCAGGCTTTACATTTCTTAAAAAGACTCTCGCTACTCACTAAACCTCCAATCCAATACCATCAACATGTAATCGTTTCATTCCTTAATTTACTTATTTATTAATACTGCTAGATACACTTGGCACCTTATCTTTATAAACACAAGTCAATAAAGGAATGTCAGATTATAGGTTTTTGCACGCTCAAAACTATACCGTATTAGATGCTGTTTTTTCGCGAAGAGAATTCATATCTTTCACAATAGAAGAGATATGAATAATACTTAAGCAATACTCTCTTCTCCGATAAAAGCCAAATCGAAAAAATCCGTAGAATACGGTTTATAGCATAATAAGCTGCTGAAAAAACTGAGTATTTGATTATTCAATAACCCACTACCTTATGAAAAATGGCTGTATCGCACATTCCAGTGCTAATATCCTCTATAGATTTTGTTTATTTCGCTGATATTCATTTACCCACAAAACTAAGGGATAATTGTTATCGCTCTGTTTTTTCCACCATTAGCAATATTACACAGCGAATCTGACTCCTATTCTATCAGTCAATAGCTTATTTCTGCTTTCACTCATAAAACCGGCCCTATATTATCAGCAAAAATATATTTGTCATTAAATTTATTAATGCATAACAGAATCGATTATAAGTAAAGTTTCCCATAAGGATAGTCAGTTGCTATAGCAGGCATCTTTCTCGCCAACGAAAATGCACTATAGCCTATAAGCGATTGACCGAAACAGAAAGATAACCGATTTCATGGTAATAGAAAACACAACATCTATGACAATAAACTCACAATTCTCTTACATAAACTCGTTACTAATATCATTTAAATTGCTTTGTAGACGCTGCGATATGGGTAGGTAGGCCGATCGATTCTGTAAGTACAGATAAAATCTTTGGTGATTACTAATAGAATGATAAGAAACTCGCTTATAATTATAACCCGTGTAGACCGCTCTAGATTAGAGATAATTAACCACCGGGTACTGAAGAACCTGATAATACCAAGCATCAACAATGCAAAAACAGGGATAACAGCTCTTCAGAACCCAAGTAGCTAAACTACTCAACAATTAAGTACGGAACAATGATTCAATATTCAAACCTTGGGTTTGCATAATATCTTTTAAACGTCGCAAGCCTTCGACCTGGATCTGACGCACTCTTTCCCTTGTCAAACCGATCTCTTTGCCCACATCTTCCAAAGTTTCCGCTTCATAGCCCAAGAGACCAAAACGACGCGCTAATACTTCACGTTGCTTCGAATTTAATTCAAACAACCATTTGACGATACTCTTTTTCATATCATCTTCCTGTGTTGTTCCCTCCGGCCCTGTTTCATTCTCATCTGATAAAACATCCAATAGTGCTTTGTCAGAATCGCTACTAATTGGTGTATCAACCGAAATAATACGTTCATTCAATCGCAACATACGACTGACGTCATCAACCGATTTATCCAGTTTTTCTGCTATCTCTTCTGGACTGGGTTCATGATCTAATTTATGGGCAAGTTCTCTTGCAGTACGCAAGTAGACGTTAAGTTCTTTAACAATATGAATAGGCAACCGGATAGTACGAGTTTGATTCATAATAGCCCGTTCAATAGTCTGCCGAATCCACCATGTTGCATAGGTAGAAAACCTGAATCCACGTTCCGGGTCAAATTTCTCAACAGCACGGATAAGACCAAGATTACCTTCTTCAATCAAATCAAGAAGGGCTAAGCCTCTGTTGCTGTAACGGCGGGAGATTTTAACAACCAATCGCAAGTTACTTTCAATCATTCTCTGGCGGGCCAATACATCACCACGTAATGCCCGCCTTGCAAAAAAAACCTCTTCTTCTGCCGTCAACAGAGGAGAAAAACCAATCTCTCCGAGATAAAGCTGTGTTGCATCAAGAACTCGCTGGTTCATACCCTGCAATACATCTAAGTCATTCTCAAGATCAGTTAGGTCACCCTCACCATTCTTCAATAATTTCTCATCGAAGTCGTCAGCTTCAATACCGCTTTCATCTAAATCCGCATCATCATACAAATCACTAACTTTCAGCGTATTTTGGCTCATAAGCTGCCCCTACCCGAGATAATGCAGGCAGAATTCAGCATTCTGCCCAGTTTATCGCTGCGGAAGATAACGCAGCGGGTTTACGGATTTTCCCTTGTAACGAATTTCAAAGTGTAATCTTACAGAGCTAGTACCGGTGCTACCCATAGTGGCAATTTTCTGCCCTGCTTTAATATCCTGTTGCTCACGAACCAGCATTGTATCGTTATGAGCATAGGCACTCAGGTAGTCATCGTTATGTTTTATAATTATCAGATTTCCATATCCACGTAAGGCATTTCCGGCGTATACCACCCGACCACCTGATGTCGCAAATACTGACTGACCACGACTACCTGCAATATCAATCCCTTTGTTACCCCCTTGGGTATCAGAGAAATTCTCAATCACTTTACCTTCAGCAGGCCACATCCAATGACTAACAACACTGCTTACGGTTGTCGTCGGTGACTTTACATACGTATTGTTTATTGTTGAGGTCGTTGCCTGTGGCAACATTTTTACACTCTTTTGTTTTCCAGAATTTGCAGGATACGCATTAGTTGATTGAGAATCAACCAGGGTTGTTTGAATTTGATTATGGTTATAAGTGGTTAAAATCCCACTATTACCCGTCCTCAAAGTCTGCCCCACCGTTAGACTATAAGGTTCTGAAATATTATTTTTGCTCGCAAGATCACGAAAATCATTGCCAGTAATCCATGCAATATAAAACAGAGTATCACCATGTCTTACTGTGTAAGTATTGCCGTTATAGCTACCTTTAGGAATATTTTCATAATTGCGGTTATAAACTATTCCCCCTTGTGAATCTCCACCAGTAGCACTAATTGATGAAGGTGAAGATGCCATTGGTGTAGATATAGCAGAGCTGCCAGAAGATATTACCGGACGACTGATACTCCGATTTTGTTCCTGATCGACACTGGTGATAGGCGCAGGGCGAGTCGGTGTATTTGCACAGCCGACTAACCAGATTCCTATCAATGAACAAGTTACAATCCGCTGTATTTTTTTCATTGGGCTTCCTGAATTCATACTTCCTTCCCCCATAACGGCAAATATAAGCGTAAAAACCAACAATTCTTAAAGATCATACATAACCACAAAAATCTCAAAACAAAAATATTTCGCTTATTAAAGCAGATATAACCATTAATTGAAAAATAGTTGTAATAGGCTAAGAAATTAAGCTAATTCCCCTTGCACAAGAGGGACAAAACGTACAGCTTCGATCACTTCGCTATGAAAACCATTGCCATGACGTTTCACCGACTTAAGAAGCTGTGTATGCTCACCAACGGGCAAAACCATAACACCACCATCAGAAAGCTGGGACATAAGTTCTTGTGGGATATACGGAGGCGCTGCGGTCACAATGATAGCATCAAACAACCCACGCGACGGCCACCCTTGCCAACCATCGCCATGACGGGTTGAAACATTATGTAAATCAAGCTGTTTCAACCTACGTTTAGCCTGCCATTGTAAACCTTTTATCCGCTCTACCGAGAAAACATGTTTAACCAAACGAGCTAATATTGCCGTCTGATAACCGGAGCCGGTACCAATTTCCAGCACCTTAGCATCCGGTGTTAATTGAAGCAGTTCAGTCATGCGAGCAACAATATAAGGCTGAGAAATCGTTTGCCCATAACCTATAGGTAAGGCGGTGTTTTCATAAGCTTTATGAGCCAGCGCTTCATCGACAAAACGTTCTCTGGGCACAGCTGAAATAGCTGCCAGTAAACACTCATCGTTTACTCCCTGCTGGCGCAATTGTGTCAGCAAATTTTGCATTGCCCGACTACTCAGCATTCTCCATTAACCTCAGCTTTAATTAACCAATCTTTCACTAATTCCTGCGCTTTATACGCAGTCAGATCTACCTGCAATGGCGTAATGGATACATACCCCTGCTCTACAGCTGCAAAATCTGTTTCAGGACCGGCATCACGTTTATCTCCTGGCGGCCCCAACCAGTAAAGTGTATTCCCTTTTGGATCTTGCATGGAATAGACTTCTTCCGCGGCATGACGACTACCACAACGTGTAACTCGAAAACCTTTAATTTGCTCAAGTGGCAGATCAGGAACATTCACATTCAGAATATTACCCGCTCTCAAAGACGTTGTTTGTAACATTTGCAGCAAACGACATGTGATTTCTGCCGCTGTTTCGTAATGCCGTTCGCCATCAAGTGAAATAGCCAAAGCAGGTAATCCCAAGTGACGGCCTTCCATTGCAGCAGCAACTGTACCGGAATAAATCACATCATCCCCAAGATTAGGACCTCGATTAATACCAGCAATAACAATTTCCGGGCGAGGGAGAACCAGGCGATTAACGCCAAGATAGACACAATCTGTCGGTGTACCGTCCAATACCGATATATCGCCATTCTCCAGCGTATTAATTCTTAACGAACGATCAAGTGTCAATGCATTTGATGCACCACTCCGGTTACGGTCAGGCGCAATAACCTGCACATGATAACTTTCCCGTAAAGCTGCTGCTAAAACCTGAATCCCTGGTGCAGTGACACCGTCATCATTACTCAGTAATATTCGTAACATCATTTTGATCCTGCTTGATGATTTCCCTGACCACACTGGTAGCAAAACTACCAGCTGGCAACCAGAAACTGATTTTTACAGTGGCATTATCTAACCATTCCCAGCTCAAGTGCTGAGGTTGCACCAGTATGGCTCTGCGGGAGCAATCCACTCTTTCACGCTTAATAAGCTCCCATAACGATTCATAGGGCTGCAAACATTGCCGCTCAAAATCCGCAGATTGATGCAATGTTCCCAATTCACCATGACCAGGCAGAGGAGCCGTTATCCGTAGTTCATTGTCAATTACCCGCTGTTGCAATACAGGCAACTCAACTTCATTAGCAACAAACCAACTGCCACGCCCTGTCAATTGTAAAGCATCACCATTAATCACTTGCCGCTGCTGATCCCGAGCAATCCGCGCACTGACCACCGTATTAAACATAGCACTGCGACTGGCTGATAGGTAAAAACTGCGTTTATTTCTCTCTCTTACCCGAATCTCATTATTTGCCCAACGCTGCGCCTGAACCAGATTTTGTCCATCATGCCCAAAACGCTGTTCACCAAAATAATTAGGAACTCCACCTTGCTGAATCAGCTGTAATCTGTTTTCAACAAACTGGTGATGACTGATTTCGCGTAAAATCAGTGTGAATGAATTTCCTTTCAATGCGCCGATACGAAGTTTACGTTTCTGACGTTCTGTCGCCAGAATTTCACACCCTTCAAGCTGAAACGATGCAAAATCAGGGTTCTGTTTACCCGGTAGGTGTAAGCAAAACCACTGTTCTGTCACTGCATTACGGTCTTTTAAACCCGCATAGCTAACCGATTTAGAGGATACTCCAGCAAAACGGGCGAGATTATCTGCAACACATTGAGTATTACAACCCGTTTTACGGATATGTACCATCAAGTGTTCTCCTTCTCCGTCAGGAGAAAACCCCAAATCTTCGCAGACAATAAAATCTTCCGGCGAAGCTTTTAATATTCCAGTTGCTTCCGGTTGTCCATACAGCCAGTTTAATTCAGCTAATACCATCAATTATTCCTTAACCAGCAAAGCAACCGCTTCGCAAGCAATACCTTCTTTACGCCCAACAAATCCCAATTTTTCGGTGGTTGTGGCTTTTACATTGATATCATCAAGGTGGCATTGCAGATCTTCAGCCAAATTGACTCTCATTTGCGGAACATGCGGCAGCATTTTTGGTGCTTGCGCAATAATCGTGATATCCAGATTACCAATCCGGTAACCCTTTTCTCTGATACGACGGTAGGCTTCACGTAATAACTTACGGCTATCCACCCCTTTAAATGCGGGATCAGTATCAGGAAATAATTTACCGATATCACCCAATGCCGCAGCTCCTAACAAGGCGTCTGTTGCTGCATGTAGCGCAACATCACCATCAGAGTGCGCCAGTAGTCCTTGTTCATAAGGGATGCGGACACCACCGATAATAATCGGCCCTTCACCACCAAATTTATGCACATCGAAACCATGTCCGATTCTCATGATGCCTGCTCCTTACATTTTCTGGACAGATAAAATTCTGCCAATGCCAAATCCTCAGGGCGCGTAACTTTTATATTGTCAGAACGCCCGTTAACCAATACTGGTTGATAACCACAATACTCCAATGCAGAAGCTTCATCAGTGATGTTGACGTGTTGCGAAAGTGCTTTTGACAAGCAATCTCTCAGTAACATCAATGGAAAAAGCTGCGGTGTCAGTGCATGCCAGAGATCTTGACGTTCTACCGTATGGTCAATAACCGCCTGATCAACCCGTCCACGTTTCATCGTATCGCGGACCGGAGATGCCAAAATACCACCACATGCCATATTTCCCCGCACCTCTGCTTCTGTTAGTTGTAGCAAACGTTCAAGATCGTCGTGGTGTAAACAGGGGCGAGCTGCATCATGTACCAAAACCCAGCAATGATTATTTTCGGCCAAATGAGCCAAATAATTTAAACCAGCTAATACAGAATCTGCACGCTGTTCACCACCGGTTACCGTAGTAATGCGTGGATCTGAAGCAACGTCAAGGAATTGAAACTGAGTGTCAGCGGGATTTAAAACAACCACAATGCGCTGAATACGAGGATGACCAAGTAATGCAGCTAAGGTATGTTCAATAACAGTTTTTCCAGCAATAGACAGATACTGCTTTGGGCAATCCGAATTCATTCGGCTGCCAATACCCGCAGCTGGTATCAAAGCAATAATATCAGCACAGGAACGAAGTAATAGATTGTTCATTTTGATTATTGAGTATTATTAGGTGTCGAGGGCAGTGAAGTGTTTTCTTTAGATTTATCAGCGATTAAACGATAGAAGGTCTCACCAGGTTTTACCATACCCAGTACACTACGGGCTCGTTCTTCAATAGCTTCCTGCCCACCATTGAGATCATTAATTTCCGCCGATAGCTGAGCATTGCGCACTTTAAGTTTACTGTTCTTGCGTTCTTGCGCAGCAACATCATTCTTAATCTGCACATAATCATGAACACCGTTTTTGCCAAGCCACAGTGAATACTGTAACCATCCGAGTAAAACCAGTAATAGCAGCGTTAGCTTACCCATTTCCGCCCCCTGAAATATCTGTCAATCATCCCATAACTCAAAGAATGACGCTACTATCACAAAACATGATAGGGGAAAAAATAGTTGAATGAAGTTATTACATAAGCACATCACAGAAGTTTAATAATGTGCTTTATACCTGTTATCTTTCAAGTTGCCTCTTGGTTGGCTGCACTCACTCACCCCGGTCACAGAGTTCTCTATGACATAGTTATCTATGCTCCCGGGGATTCGCTCCCTGGCCGTCGCGATCCATCTTGAAATCTATTAGGTATATATGAATGTTATGCGTTATTAACTGTTAAACGTATAATTCCACGCTTTTCCAGTTCCATCAGCAACTGTTCCACCGATGCTTCAACAGGTTGTTGGCCTGAAAGGTAAATTTCCGGGTGCTCAGGAACCTCGTAAACTGAATCAATCCCCGTAAAATGACGAATTTCACCCGCACGAACTTTTTTATATAATCCTTTAGGATCACGGGATTCACAGATTTCCAACGGCGTATCGACAAAAACTTCAATAAATTGCCCCGGCTCCAGTAGTTCACGAACCTTTTGCCTCTCTGCTTTATGAGGGGAAATAAAAGCAGTCAGCACGACTAAACCCGCATCTACCATCAAATTGGCAACTTCACCCACCCGGCGGATATTTTCCTGCCTGTCCTGTTCAGAAAAGCCCAAATCACTGCAAAGGCCATGACGCAGATTATCGCCATCAAGTAGATAAGTTTTTATTCCTCGTTGAAACAGTGCCTGTTCCAAAGCACCGGCCACAGTGGATTTCCCAGAACCTGATAAACCTGTGAACCAAATAACCAGTGCAGGATGTCCATTTTCAGCTTCTCGCTGCGCTCTGGTCAGTTGATGTGCATGCCAGACCACATTTTTCGGCACCAAATTTTCAATGTCAGCCAACTTATTTACCTCCCAGTAAATCTCTGGCCCCCCAGTGCGGGAAATGGCGACGAATTAACCGGTTCAATTCCAGTTCAAATTCACTAAATTCTTTTGGTCCTTCATAAACATCTGTCTGAATTTCTCGTACCAAACCCGCGCCAACAGTAACATTAGTCAGCCGATCAACAAAAATAATGCCGCCAGTATCACTATTTTGTTGATAGCTATCGAGCATTAATGGTTCCTCAAAAGAAAATTCCACCGACCCGATTGCATTCAAGGGCAAATTAACAGTGACCCGTTGTGTCAGGCTAGTGATATCCACTTGATACTGAATATTTTCAACTTTTCCACGACTCTTTTTACCCGCCACTTTGATATCAAGATTCTGTCCCTGCACCAAAGGCTGTTCAGACATCCATACCACATCCACCAACGCATGCCGAGTAACAATCATTTCATCATCAGCAGAAATCAGGAGATCTCCCCGGCTGATATCGACTTCATCTTTCAATACCACGGTGATTGCTTCACCAGGGACAGCAAAATCCAAATCACCATTAAACGTTACGATCCGCGCCACTTGAGAGATTACACCGGACGGCATGACTTTAATTTTCTGCCCCTTACGCAAAACCCCAGATGAGAGAGTGCCACTGTAACCACGAAAATCGAGATCAGGCCGGCTGACATATTGTACCGGGAAACGTAATAACTGCTTCGATGCTTCTTTCTTCACATCTGCGATTTCAAGAATATCCAACAATGTTGGCCCTTCATACCAAGCCATATTGGTACTTCTGGTGACAATGTTGTCGCCATCCAGTGCTGAGATCGGAACAAAATAAACTACCAAATCTGTCGGCAATTGAGCGGCGAAATTCATATAATCCTGTTTGATCTGATCAAAAACTTCCTGACAGTATTCCATCAGATCCATTTTATTCACGGCAACCACCAAGTGGCGAATTCCCAGCAATGTACTGATAAAACTATGACGACGAGTCTGCTCCTGAACACCTTTACGGGCATCAATTAACAGAATAGAGAGATCACAAGTCGATGCGCCAGTTGCCATATTGCGGGTGTATTGCTCATGGCCCGGTGTATCAGCAATGATAAATTTGCGTTTTTCTGTTGAGAAATAGCGATAAGCCACATCAATGGTAATACCCTGTTCGCGCTCTGCGGCAAGACCATCCACCAGCAAAGCCAGATCCAATTTTTCACCTTGGGTACCGATCCGTTTGCTGTCATTTTGCAAGGTTGAAAGCTGATCTTCGTAGATCTGACAGGTATCATGTAACAGACGTCCGATCAGCGTACTTTTACCATCATCCACGCTGCCACAGGTCAAGAAACGCAGTAATCCTTTATCCTGTTGAGCACGCAGATAAGCCTCCACACCACCCTGTTGTTTAATTTGATGAGCAATAACTTCATTTTGTGCAAGTGCTGACATGGTCGTTCTCCTTAGAAATAACCCTGACGTTTTTTCAGTTCCATAGAAGCAGATTGATCACTGTCAATCAGCCGCCCTTGCCGCTCACTTGTCGTAGATATCAGCATCTCTTCAATAATTTCTGGCAGTGTTTCAGCATCGGATTTCACCGCTCCTGTTAGTGGCCAGCAACCAAGAGTACGGAATCGTACTTTGCGTTGACTGATAACTTCGCCAGGTTTCAGATCGATCCGGTCGTCATCAACCATAATCAGTGTGCCATCACGCTCCAGTATCGGGCGTGGTTTGGCAAAATAGAGAGGAACGATATCAATTTGCTCCAGATAGATGTATTGCCAAACATCCAGTTCAGTCCAGTTAGACAGCGGGAACACTCGAATGCTTTCACCTTTGTTAATCTGGCCGTTGTAATTACGCCACAATTCAGGACGCTGGTTTTTAGGGTCCCAGCGATGAGAACGGTCACGGAATGAATAAATACGCTCCTTGGCACGCGATTTTTCTTCATCACGACGAGCGCCACCAAAAGCTGCATCAAAACCATATTGATCCAATGCCTGTTTCAATCCTTCCGTTTTCATGATGTCAGTATGTTTAGCGCTACCATGAATAAATGGGTTTATTCCCATGGTTTCCCCTTGCGGATTGCGATACACCAATAGTTCAAAACCATAATTCTTAGCGGTACGATCGCGGAACTCGTACATCTCGCGGAATTTCCAGCCTGTATCCACATGCAATAAAGGAAATGGCAGTGTTCCCGGATAGAACGCCTTACGCGCAAGATGAAGCATGACTGAAGAATCTTTACCAATGGAGTAAAGCATCACCGGATTCTCAAACTCTGCGGCCACTTCCCGCATGATATGGATACTTTCAGCTTCAAGTTGCTGCAAGTGTGTCAATCTTTTCTCGTCCATTACGACTCCCTTATGCAAAATCGACTACTGCCGGACGGCTTACCGTGGCAATAGGTTGTTGCCCGAACCAAGCTATCTGATGGTGGAGTTGAGCAACCTCACCCACTACCAGTAAGGCCGGTGACGGTGCCTGCTGTGCTAACTGTTCCAGTTCGAGCAAAGTGCCTGTCAATACTTGCTGTTCTGGGCGAGTACCACAACCAATAACGGCCACGGGTGTATCTTCCGCTCGCCCATGTAAAATAAGTTGATGACTTATCAAGGCGGCTTTTACCGTTCCCATATAAATCGCCAGTGTCTGATGACCTCCGGCCAAAGCCTGCCAATCCAATTCATTACCATTTTCTCGGCAATGACCGGTAATAAAAGTGATACTCTGCGAATATTCCCGGTGAGTTAGCGGAATTCCGGCATACGCAGTCGCTCCGATAGCGGCAGTAATTCCCGGTACGACCTGAAAAGGAATACCTGCTGATGCTGCAACTTGTAACTCTTCTCCCCCGCGACCAAAAATAAAGGGATCACCACCTTTAAGACGAACTACTTTTTTCCCTTGTCTGGCAAATTTCACTATTAACCGATGAGTTTCCGCCTGAGAAACAGAGTGATTGCCCGCTCTTTTACCAACGCAAATTTTATCTGCATCACGGCGAACCAGATCCAATACATCTCTGCTGACCAAATGATCATAAAGTACCACATCAGCCTGCTGAATAACCTGTAATCCCTTTAACGTCAGCAATCCCGGATCACCCGGACCTGCCCCAACCAAAGCCAGTTCTCCCGGTAAATCAGGCTGTTCCAGTTGTTGTTCAAGCTGCTTTTCCGCTTGTTGGATCTGGCCGTTTGCAACCAGCATAGCAAAACGTCCATTGAAAGCGTGTTCCCAAAAAGAGCGGCGCTGGCGCATAGAAGTTAATCGCTGTTTCACACGTTCACGCCAATTGCCGGCAATTTTCGCCATCGTACCAAGACTGAAAGGAAGTAACGCTTCCAGCTTTTCTCGGATTAAACGTGCTAATACCGGCGCTTTTCCGGCTGATGAAATCGCCACCAGAACTGGCGAACGGTCAATTATTGATGGAAAAATAAATGAGCAATGAGACTGATCATCAACCACATTGATCAAAATACCGCGCTTATCAGCCTCGGCAAAGACCCGATGATTAAGAGCATGGTTATCAGTCGCGGCAATCACTAAAAAGATGCCATCAAGATATTCAGGTTGGAATTCTCTCTGATCCCATTCCACCTCCCCCACTTGATAACGCTGTTGTAATTCTGAGCACAATTCAGGGGCTACAACCCGTAATAATGCACCTGCCCGTAGTAGTAGGGTTGCTTTACGTGCCGCCACCTCTCCACCACCGATAAGTAATATAAACCGCCCTTTAAGTTCAACAAATATCGGTAAGTAATCCACAATTGCCCTTGATATCCAGTGAAATATTTATAAGTAATGAAACTGTTTCGAATGAATATATGAGTCGGTGGTCAAGTTATAAAATGATAAAAAGGAATTAATAGTTCTGTAATGGAATATAGCCAACCTCTCTAGAACAGGGCTAGTGTGTTTTTTTGCACTAAATCGCTAAGGGCAGGAAAAATAAATGACTTCAAAATTTGACTTCATATATCATTGAGTTCAATATAACTTCATAATCTGACTTCACAGAAAGCAATACGAGAAATGAAAGAATAGGTTTCAATGCTCAGGAAGAGGCAAAAAAATACGTTGGAGCAGATATTTAAAATGCCTGTTCCTGCGGGAATTAAGTGGTCTGACGTGGAATCACTCATAATCGCTCTGGGAGGTGAGGTTAAAGAGGGGAAAGGTTCACGTTGCAGGCTGTTGCTAAGCGGTAGTATTTCCAGGTTTCACCGTCCACATCCCTCACCAGATACTGACAAAGGAGCCGTCGTCAGCCTACGAGAATGGTTAGAAAGCATAGGAGTTAAGCCATGAAGATGACAGTACAAAATACAATGGTAATAGCCGGACAGCAGGCTATTATTAGCTACGTGCCAGAAATTGGCATGTTCAGGGGTAAATTTTTAGGGCTGTCTGGTTATTGTGATTTTGTCTCTGATAGTATTCAGGGATTGCAAGATGAGGGCAAAATATCTCTACATGAATATATTGAAGATTGTAGCGCATCAGGTATTGAACCTTATGCAAGGCAAGAAAAAATCAAAACATTTACTCTGCGCTACCCCGAATCATTTGGAGAGCGATTGCATTGTGCAGCAGCCGAGCACCAGATTTCGGTGAATGCGTTCATCATTGAAACTTTAAATGAACGAATGAAACACGCGTAAAAATCCATTACACATCAGGACTAAATTGTCTTTCAGACTATTTATATTAATCATCACCCTCGCCTTAAAACAAAGCGAGGGCTTGATCATCAATCCCACTCAGGAAATACTGGGTTTTTAATTCTCATGTAACCCACATTCTCGCTTCAAGCCAAAAAAACGGGTTTGTTCTTCACTCATACCCGGTTCCCATTTTTGAGTTGTATGGATGTCACCAACAGAAATATAACCTTGTTCCCATAATGGATGATATTCCAAGTCATGCTTTGTCAGATATTGGTGCACGCGCCGGTTATCCCAGTCGATAATCGGCAAAATCTTAAATACTCCGCGCTGTACAGCCAAAACCGGTAATTTTGATCGACTTTCAGATTGCTGACGGCGTAAACCAGCAAACCAACTTTGTGCTCTCAGATTTTTCAAAGCCCGATTCATTGGTTCAACTTTATTAATCTGATTGTAACGTTCTATTCCCTCTACGCCTTGTTCCCACAATTTCCCATAACGCGCTTCCTGCCAGGCCGGAGAATGCTCAGCACTAAATACTTGTAAATTCAGTTTTAACTGCGTTGTGAGTTTATCTATGAATTGATAAGTTTCAGGGAATAGATAACCGGTATCAGTAAGAATGACCGGAATATCAGGATATTCTTGTGTCACTAAATGAAGACATACCGCCGCTTGTATACCAAAACTGGAGGAAAGAACAAATTCCCCTGGCAAATTTTCCAATGCCCAGTTTACCCGCTGGTGAGCATCCATCATTTCAAGCCGAAGATTAATCTCCGCCAGTGATTGCGCTTGCTGTTCAGCGGTCATACTGACACATTGAGATAAACTGAATTGGCTCATACCACCTCCTGCCAATCATAAAAATCACGGGCCGAATCCAGTACTGGCTTAATAATATCTGTGCGGATCAAGAAATCACCAAAACATTCATTTGGCTGCCGACCTATAGCCCAGCGTCCGATAAGTTTATCCATGATGGATAAGATCTCTTCCGAACTGATATTCTCTTTATACATGCGTGGAATACGGGTACCGATCCGATTACCACCAAGATGGAGGTTATAACGATCAAGCGCTTTACCCACCAATCCCACTTCCGCCAACATAGCTCTCCCGCAACCATTCGGACAACCTGTCACCCGTAAAACAATATGTTCATCACCAATACCGTGTTTACTCATCAGCTGTTCAACATAAGTGACAAATTCTGGTAAGAAACGTTCTGCTTCAGCCATTGCCAACGGACAAGTTGGGAAAGAGACACAAGCCATTGAATTTTCGCGCTGGACAGTGGTTTTATCGTTAATCAACCCATGTTCACGGGCGATAGTTTCAATTCGTTGTTTATCACCTTCAGGAATTCCCGCGATGATTAAGTTCTGATTGGCAGTCAGACGAAAATCCCCTTTGTGAATTTTTGCAATTTCAGCAATGCCACTTTTCAACGGTCTACCAGGGTAATCTAAGAGGCGACCATTCTCAATAAACAGTGTCAAATGCCATTTATCATCGATTCCTTTTAACCAACCAATTTGATCACCACGACCAGTAAATTCATAAGGCCGAATTGCTTCGAATTTCACACCTGAGCGTTTCTCCACTTCTTCTTTAAAAGTGTCAACGCCAACCCGCTCCAACGTATATTTGGTTTTGGCATTTTTACGCTCAGTCCGGTTACCCCAATCACGCTGAGTTGTCACCACAGCTTCAGCAATCGCCAGTGTATGCTCAAGCGGAATATAGCCAAACTCACTCGCCAAACTCGGATAGGTATTTTTATCGCCGTGAGTCATTGCTAAACCACCACCCACCAGCACATTAAAACCAACCAACCTGCCATCTGCTGAAATTGCAATGAAGTTCAGATCGTTGGCATGTAGATCAACATCATTCTGCGGAGGAATAACTACCGTGGTCTTAAATTTACGCGGCAAATAAGTAGGCCCCAGAATCGGCTCTTCATCGGTCGTCGCGACTTTTTCTTTATCCAACCAGAGTTCAGCATAAGCACGGGTACGTGGCAGCAAGTGTTCTGAGATTTTCTTTGCCCATTCGTAAGCTTGCTGATGCAGCTCTGATTGAATAGGGTTTGAGGTACAAAGCACATTTCGGTTAACATCATTCGCCGTCGCAAGCGAATCCAAACCGACCTGATTCAGCAACTGATGCACCGGTTTTACATTTCCTTTCAAAATGCCATGAAATTGAAATGTCTGGCGATTAGTCAACCGGATACTACCGTAGAGCGTGTTCTCTTCTGCAAATTTATCAATCCCCAGCCATTGCTGTGGTGTAATAACGCCACCCGGCAAACGACAGCGCAACATCATTGCATGACGTGGTTCCAGCTTTTGCTCTGCTCGTTCGGCACGGATATCACGATCATCCTGCTGATACATGCCATGAAAACGAATCAACAGGAAATTGTCCCCTTCAAAACCTCCTGTCAAACCATTAGTTAAATCTTCGCTAATCGTACCTCGCAAGAAGTTGCTCTCTCGCTTCATACGCTCACTGTCAGCCAGCTTACCTTCGACAATCAAAGGACCATGTTGTTTATCGCTCATTAGTACACATCTCTCTGATAACGGCGCTCAAGGCGCAGTTCACTTAAGAATTCATCTGCCTGTTCGATATCCATGCCACCATGCTTAGAAATAATATCTAGCAATGTATGCTCTACATCTTTCGCCATGCGGTTTGCGTCACCGCACACATACAGATGTGCACCTTCCTTTATCCAGCGCCATACTTCTTCACCCTGCTCACACAGTTTGTCTTGTACATAAATTTTATGCTGCTGATCGCGGGACCATGCCAGATCAATGCGGGTTAACAGGCCCTCTTTCACATAACGCTGCCATTCCACTTGATAGAGAAAATCTTCAGTAAAATGTGGATTACCAAAGAACAGCCAATTTTTCCCCTCTGCTCCATCTGCATCTCTTTGCTGCATAAATGCCCGGAATGGGGCAATCCCGGTTCCCGGCCCAATCATAATGACAGGTGTTTGTGGATCAGTCGGCAAACGAAAATTGTCGTTATGTTCAATAAAAATACGAATGTCACTCTCTTCTGACAAACGATCCGCTAAGTAGCCGGACGCACCGCCAGTGCGAGCGCGTCCATCAATTTCATAACGAACGACACCTACTGTAATATGAACTTCATTTTCCACTTCAGCCTGGGAGGAAGAAATTGAATAGAGCCTTGGTGTCAGCGGTCGCAGTAAATCAATAAACTGCTGTGCTTCGGGCTGAGAAGCCGCTTCTCTTATCATATCGGCGATAGGTTTATTGTGAGCGTATTGCTGCAATGCCTGTTTATCAGCAATCAGAGAAAGCAACTTTTCATCTTTCGCCAGAACAGCATATTTTTCTACAATCACACTGGTATTTTGAGTGAGTTCAACATGGCTGATCAGCGCTTCTGTTAATGATAATTTCTGTCCATTAATCTCAACAGGTTCTGTTCCTTTCAACCAGAGCAGATTCAAAACTTCATCCACCAGATCTGGATCATTTTCAAACCAAACTCCCAAAGCGTCACCAGGCTGATAACGCAGACCTGAATCTCCCAGATCAATTTCAATATGGCGGACATCTTTATCAGAACCACGGCCAGTTATTTTCTGGCAGGTTGATAAGGCAGCGGTCAGTGGTGCTTGTTTAGTATAAGACGTTGAGAAAACTTCATTTACCGAGCTGCTCTGTGTAGAAACAATTACAGTCTCTGTCTGAGCAGGAATACGCTGTTTCAGGATTTCAGTTAATTGCTTACGCCACTGGGCTGCGGCCTCTTGATATTCCACATCACCATCTACACGATCCAGCAGCCGTTGAGCACCGAGTTCATTCAAACGGTTATCGAAATCTTTTCCTGCCTGACAGAATTTCTCATAAGAAATATCACCCAGACTAAAAACTGCAAATGCAGTATCACTCAGCTTTGGTGCTTTTTTAGAATGAAGATATTTATATAGTGCAACCGCTTCTTCGGCAGGTTCTCCTTCCCCTTGAGTAGAAGCAATAATTATTAATATCTTCTCTTGAGCAATTTGCTTAAATTTATAATCACCAGCATTGACCAAATTAACATTGAGCTTTTCTGCCAACAAAGTATCACGCAGTTGCTCAGCTAAACGACGAGCATTACCTGTTTGTGAAGCTGAAATTAATGTAATTGTCTCTTGTACCGGTGCCGCCGAAGCCACAACCTGAGACTGTGACTGTTGATTCACCATTCCCCAAAAATAACCAGACAACCAAGCTAATTGATTTGAAGAAAAATCCCCAATTGCCGATTGCAAACGCGCTAGTTGTTCAGGCGAAACCGGAAGAAGTGAAATTGAAGGTGGTTTTATGCTCATTATCCTATGCTGCCCTTTACGGTTACCAGTGTCCGTTATTTTTAATAAATAGGGATAGTTAGTAAGGTTATCTCAGCAACTTGTCACTATTTAAAGAAACTATCGCAATATCAAATAACCAAAACGCCTAACCATATTTACAGATTTAATATACCTATAAAACAGTTAATAAGGACAATTGCAAAAAAAGGAAAAAACCGGGTTTAATTCAGAAGATCGGGTAGAATAACGGGTTTTTTGAAGTCAGGGAGAACCACTATGAGCACAACGATTTTTAAAGACTTTCAATTTGAAGCCGCCCACCGTCTGCCACATGTTCCAGAAGGCCATAAATGCGGGCGTCTACATGGGCATTCGTTTATAGTACGGCTGGAAATTACCGGGGAAGTAGATCCTCATAGTGGCTGGATTATGGACTTTGCTGATCTAAAAACTATTTTTAAACCTGTTTGGGAACAGCTAGATCACCACTACCTAAATGATATCCCTGGGCTAGAAAACCCGACCAGCGAAGTACTGGCAGCCTGGATTTGGGCTAAAGTTAAACCCAAAGTTCCACAACTAAGTGCCGTTATGGTGAAAGAAACCTGTAATGCAGGCTGCATTTTCCGCGGAAAATAAAATAAGTTACTGCACCAGGAAATCTCTAGTGCAGTAATCTCTTCTCAGGCAATATTCAGATATTTATGTGTTTGCATAGAAAGCCGCCAATTGCGGGCAATACAAGTTTCAATACATAAACGAGTGGCATCTTCTTTCTGGCTAATCGGTTGCAACGCAATAATACGCGATGAGTTGTCATCTAATGTCGCCAATAACTCATCCAATGCTTCAATATCTCTTTCCCGTGCAACCGGGTGTTTTATTTCATTAGCTCTTTGCAAAGCCTGCTGCAATACCTGATAACCACCACGCATTTTAACTTTTGGTGAAACAGTCACCCAAGTAGCCGCAGAGCATTTAACATGATACGTACCACTGGTTTCTATCTGACATTGATAGCCAAGGTTTTCCAATTCTTCAGTCAGAGGAACAAGATCGTAAATACAAGGCTCACCACCAGTAATCACAACATGGCGCGCGGTATATCCCTGTTGAACAAAAAGTGCTGCAATTTGCTTAGGTGATGCTTCACCCCATTCATCACTTTCACCCGTCTTCAGTAAGACTGTCTCCAACATCCGCTGTTTTTCAGCTTTTTTCTCCCAAGTGTGTTTAGTATCACACCAGCTACAACCGACTGGACACCCTTGCAGACGAATAAAAATTGCCGGGACTCCCGTGAAAAAACCTTCTCCCTGCAATGTCTGAAATACTTCGTTAATCGGGTAAAACATAAAAATCTCTGGTTTCATTAGGTAAGAGCGCATTATTGCAGATATCTATCCCGCGAACATCAATCTTTATGGTAAGGTACACGGTTTGCTTCACTTGGCTAACATACAGCTCGTCGGGGCATTGTGTGCTTAAAATATATCTAGCACTGAGAAAGTGACAGGAATAAATAATGCAGAATAATGAAACTCAGCTGAAACGGGGTCTAACCGGGCGGCATATCCGCTTTATGGCATTAGGTTCCGCAATAGGCACTGGGCTGTTCTATGGCTCCGCAGCTGCTATCCAGCAAGCTGGCCCAGCCGTATTACTCGCCTATTTAATCGGCGGTGCTGCCGTATTTATGGTGATGCGTGCATTAGGTGAAATGGCTGTTCACCATCCAGTAGCCGGTTCTTTTTCACACTATGCCAGCCATTATCTCGGTCCTTTGGCAGGATTTCTGACCGGATGGAATTATATATTCGAAATGCTTATCGTCTGCTTGGCTGACGTTACTGCATTCGGCTTTTATATGAAGCTTTGGTTCCCTCATGTGGAACAATGGATCTGGGTATTGAGTATTGTCTGCTTTATTGGCGCAATTAATCTTTGCCATGTGAAGATCTTTGGCGAAATGGAATTCTGGCTTTCTATTATAAAAGTCACTGCAATTATCGCCATGATTGTTGGAGGTATGACCATTATGATATATGGGTTCGGCCAACAAACAGACCACGTAACCGGCATTTCCAGCTTATGGGAATATGGCGGTTTTATGCCTAATGGTATTAGTGGTGTGATAGCTTCTCTCGCCATTGTAATGTTTGCTTTTGGGGGTATTGAAGTCATTGGTATTACGGCTAGCGAAGCCAAAAATCCTGAAAAAACTATTCCAAAAGCAATCAACGCTGTTCCTTTCCGTATCCTGCTGTTCTACGTATTAACTCTGTTTATTCTTATGTGTATTTATCCGTGGAATCAGATAGGTCAGGAAGGTAGCCCATTCGTACAGATTTTTTCTAGTCTGGGCATCAATTCCGCAGCGAATATTCTTAATATCGTGGTTATTACTGCCGCAGTTTCGGCGATTAACAGCGATATTTTTGGTGCTGGCCGTATGATGTATGGTATGGCTCAAGAAGGACAAGCACCTAAATCATTCACCAAACTGAGCCGTAATGGTGTACCATGGATGACAGTTGTAGTCATGTCAGTTGTCCTATTGGTTGGTGTTATACTCAACTATCTAATCCCAGAACAAATTTTCATTATCATTGCTTCTATCGCAACATTTGCCACTGTGTGGGTATGGCTGATGATCCTACTTTCTCAGGTTGCTATGCGCCGAAAAATGAGTAAGGAAGAAGTTAAAACGCTAAAATTCCCTATTCCTATGTGGCCAATAGCCCCAGCGTTAACAATTATCTTTATGGTATTTGTCATTATATTGCTAGGCTATTTCGAGAAAACCCGTATTGCATTAATTGTGGGAATTATATGGATAGCTTTATTATCAATCATCTATTTCTTGAGTATAAAGAAAAATAATCCCAAACCTCATTAAGCCAAATAAATAATTTATACCAATAAATGCCAGATTATTCTGGCATTTATTCCTATCGTCCTTAATGTTTATATTATTATTATTTAAATAGTAAGTCTGATTTATTTTCACAATATGAAAATTATAAATTACATTAAAATATCGAGAATCTAATTTTAAAAAATATATTAAACAACATATAAATACAGAATTATAATAGTAGATATAATGAAGAAATTAATTTAATCTCACGAGACATTATTTCATTATCAAAAGAATAAATTATCCTTATTTTTCAAAATATTAAATCAAACAAGAATTTACTATAAATAAAAATCCATTTCATAAAAATATATTCTCAAAATATTAATAAAAAGTTACAATAAGAGGATTATGATCGGAAGCGTCGGTAGGTATAACAGTAGCATTAGCTATACTTAACTCTCGGTAAAAAATAAAATCCAAAGGTCTTCCAAACGCAATTGTTCGACAATCATCAATAAAAGAAACTTCGTTGAGATGCAAATATCGGGCAAACCGTCTCAAAGCATTTAATCTCTGCTTACTCCATGCATTAAAGTCACCAGCCATAATTACCGGGCCATGATGTAAACGAACGTGAGCACCAATATTATTCAGTTGACGGCTATATACATCTACACCAAAACTAAAATTTATCGCATGTACATTGATAACCATTAACTGGCGATTATCCTGTAAAGGATAAACGGTGATAAGAGCCGATTTAGATAAACGCAAAAGAGGCTCTTTCTCTCTCAATGGACAACAATAAATGGGATGAGAAGTTGCTAATGTCATCACACCAGAGGGATGTTGTGGCAATACAAACGCAGGAACTTGATCAGCCGTCAGATAATTTGAAGTAACAAACTCAACTAAATCAGGAGTTGTTTGCGCTTCTTGTAATAAAATTAACTGGCTTTCTTTAGCAAGTTCCTTCAAAACTTTTCGCCATGAAGGGCGCTGCTGTTTATAGATATTCCAGACAACAACCCTAAGTCCATTTGTATCAGTAATCAAGGGTATTCCTACAGGCAATAATTTCCCAAGCTGATGAGCTGACATAGGAAAGACACGTTCAACAGGTTGTCCAGCGACATATCTTATTGCATAGGTTTTCTTTACCACGAGAAAAACCCCTTCAATGCAGAAAGGAACTACTAAAACTATCTGATTTTATCAAATATAATAAGATAATTATTTATTTTAATATTTATATGCAAAAAAACCCTGAGATTTCTCTCAGGGTTTCCTTTAGAAATTAGGTGGCGGTGCGGACGGGGCTCGAACCCGCGACCCCCGGCGTGACAGGCCGGTATTCTAACCAACTGAACTACCGCACCACCGAATTCCTTGTGTCCTATGTCGCTACAACATAAAACTTTAATTTAAAGCCTGGCAGTGTCCTACTCTCGCATGGGGAGACCCCACACTACCATCGGCGCTACGGCGTTTCACTGCTGAGTTCGGCATGGGGTCAGGTGGGACCACCGCGCTATCGCCGCCAGGCATA